>JAQYAY010000021.1 GCA_029338735.1 Lachnospiraceae bacterium
TCTGAGGTATAGGAACAGTGTTGCAGACAAAAACCTCTCATTAACATTGGCGATGGTACACTAACCACCCTTCGGGGTGAGTAACTAAAACCTTTCAAGGTTTTAAGAAAGGAGTACGACTTATGGTCTATGTATTATCAAAAACCGGACAGCCTTTAATGCCTACAGAAAACCATGCTAAAGTGCGTATCCTTTTAAAGCAAGGCAAAGCAAAGGTAGTAAATAGGTGTCCGTTTACAATACAACTGTTGTATAGTAGCACGAACTATACACAAAAGGTGACTTTAGGTGTAGATAGCGGAAGTAAGCACATCGGTCTTTCAGCGACTACAAAGGATAAAGGATTATTTGAATCTGATGTAGAGCTTAGGAACGATATTGTAGATTTGCTTTCTACTCGTAGAGAATTAAGACGTTCTCGTAGGAATCGTAAACTCCGTCATCGTAAGCCAAGATTTAATAATCGCAGACGTAATGATGGATGGTTAGCACCATCTGTAAAACAAAAAGTAGACTCTCACATTACGATGATAGCAAAGGTACACAAAATACTGCCTATCTCAAATATCGTAGTAGAAGTAGCCTCTTTTGATATCCAAAAGATTAAAGCCCCTACCATAAGTGGTATGGATTATCAGCAGGGCGAACAGTTAGGTTTTTGGAATGTCAGGGAATATGTCCTCTTTCGTGATGGACACAAGTGTCAGTGTTGCAAAGGTAAGTCCAAAGACAAGATCCTTAATGTCCATCACATAGAGAGTCGCAAAACAGGCGGTGATGCACCTAACAATCTGATTACGCTATGTGAAACCTGTCATACTGGATATCATAAGGGAACGGTGAAACTGCCCAAAACAATACATAGAGGAATGTCTTTTAAGGATGCTACGTTTATGGGTATCATGCGTTGGGCTTTGTTCGAGAAACTTAAAGCTATATATTCAGATGTAAAACTTACTTATGGATATATTACTAAAAACACTCGTATAAAAAACGGCTTGCCAAAGGATCATTATATAGATGCTCGTTGCATTAGTGGCAATCCTAATGCTGTTAGTAATGGAAACGTCTATTATTACAAAAAAGTCCGTTGCCACAATAGGCAGATACATAAGACAAACTTTATTAAAGGTGGCTATCGTAAACGAAATCAAGCACCATATGAAGTTAAAGGCTTTAGATTGTACGATCAAGTCATGTGGAAAGGTCAGAAGTGCTTTATTTTTGGCCGCAGGGCAACCGGGCGCATGGATTTGAGGCTTTTAGACGGAACACATATTAATGCATCTGTGGGATACAAGAATCTAAAGCTGTTAAAAATGCGTAGTAGTTATCTTATAGAACAAAGAAAGGTAGGTTAAAGGCGGTTCCTCCCACAGGCTTTTCCTGTGGGTTTCCCCGCTAAATATATATGACCTTCGTCATCGGCAGCTCACAGATCTTCACACCGAATTCTGCCAGCAGATCCCCTTCGGCGCAGTACGAACAGTCTGGATGTTCAGTTGCATTACTCATTTTTAAAAAACCTCCTTTTTACTTGCAATTACTTTTGCAAAGTTTTATTATGAGATTATAACAATGTAAGCGCTTTCACGCAAGAGGACAATTATGAATATATATGACATAGCAAAACTATCAGGGGTTTCGATCGCAACCGTTTCAAGAGTCATGAACGGCAGTGAAAAAGTCAGCGAGAAGACAAAACAGAAGGTCATGTCTGTGATAGAGCAGGAGGACTACACTCCCAATGTTTTCGCACAGGGACTCGGTCTCAACACCATGCACACCATCGGGATCATCGTTCCGGATATCGCAGATATGTATATGTCAACGGCCGTATCCATTCTCGAGAAGCATCTGGCTGAGCATGGATACGACTGCATTCTGTCATGCTCCGGTTTTTCACAGGAACAGAAAGAAGCGCATACGAGAATGCTCATCTCAAAGCATATTGACGGGCTCATCCTCGTCGGCTCCACCTATTCCGGACACGGTCTTGACGAGCATGAGACAGACTATATCCGTGAGGCAGGAAAGCAGGTTCCTGTCTTCATCATCAACGGTGAAGTAGAAGGAGACAATGTATATTCATCAGTCTGCGGAGACCGCAAGGCTGCACACGATGCCGTCTGTGACCTGATAGCGCAGGGCCGGAGAAAAATTCTTTTCCTCACAGACTCCCTGTCATACAGCGCTTCAGAAAAAAGAGCCGGATATGAAGAAGCTCTTTCAGAAAACTCACTGCCTGTATCAGGCGATCTCAATATCAAGCTGCAACGCAGCGAGCCTCACTACGTCCGTGACATCCTGCTCCAGTATACGAAGCTCAGCTGTGATGCCATTTTTGCAACGAATGACAGCATCGCAGTCGGTGCTGTAAAGTACGCCAATGTAAAGGGACTCGATATCCCGGATGACGTATCTATAATCGGTTACAACAATTCTTTACTTTCAATCTGCTCAGAGCCTGAGATCACAAGTATCGACGGCCGCAGCGGACAGCTCTGCCACGATACCGTGGACAATCTCATAAAAGTCCTGAATGGCTGTGACGACATCGAAAAATGCCTGTCTCTGCCATGCCAGCTCATCAAGCGCAATACCACAGATTTTTAAAGTGTAAGCATTTACATTTTTTCTATTGACATCTGCTGTGGAAGTGGTATTATACCAAATGTAAGCGGTTACATTATTTTTACACAGACCGTAACTTTTTTCACAGGAGGTTATAAAAGACATGAGACAATTCATGGATAAGGATTTCATGCTGTACAATGACACAGCAAAGCATCTCTTCCACGACTATGCAGAGGATATGCCGATTATCGATTATCACTGCCATATTTCCCCGAAGGAGATATACGAGGACAGGCGCTACAATAATATCGCTGAGGTCTGGCTCGGAGGAAAGAATCCTGATGGCACATATTTCGGCGACCACTACAAGTGGAGAGTCATGAGATCAAATGGGGTTCCTGAGAATCTCGTAACTGGCGATGCTGATCCGTATGACAAGTTTGTGGAGTTCGCAAAAGCTCTCGAGATGGCTATCGGAAATCCAATGTACCACTGGAGCAATTACGAGCTCAAGACATATTTCGGAATCAATGAGCCTCTGACCGTGGACAATGCAAAAGAGATCTGGGACAAGACTTCTGATATGCTCCAGCATGATCCGAACCTCTCAGTACGCGGTATCATAAAGCAGTCAAATGTAAAATATGTCGGCACCACCGATGATCCTGCTGATTCTCTTGAATGGCACGAGAAGCTTGCAGAGATCAGAGATCTCGGGTTCATGGTATGCCCGTCATTCCGTCCTGACAAGGCAATCAATATCCAGAAGAAGGGTTATAAAGAATATATTGAAAAACTTGGAAAAGCTGTTGGCAGAGAACTCACATCCGCACAGGATGTCTGCGATACTTTAAATGAGCGTATCGACTTTTTCAAAAAACACGGCTGCCGCGCAAGTGATCATGGTATTGACTACGTACCATTCGAGCCATGCAGCATTGATGAGGCCAACAGGGTTTTCACAAAGGCAATAAATGGCGAGACTCTCACAAAGAAAGAGATTGATGAGTATCAGACCACCGTTCTGCTGTCACTGGCCCGCAAATATCACAAAGAAAATATCGTAATGGAGATCCATTACTCATGCACAAGAGACAACAACAAGAGAATGTATGAGCTCGAAGGTCCTGATACCGGATTCGATATGATCGCGAAGTCACAGTGCTACAACGAGCTCGCAGAATTTTTCTCAGCACTCGATGAGACAGGTGAACTGCCGAAGACGATCGTATTTTCTCTCGATGAATCAGACTTCGACCAGATCACTACCTGCCTCGGATGCTTCCAGTCAGATGAGATCCCTGGCAAGATGCAACTCGGTGCTGCATGGTGGTTCCTCGATACCAGAGATGGCATGGAATCACAGATGAAGTCACTGGCACGTCTCGGACTGCTCGGCAATTTCGTGGGAATGCTCACAGACTCACGTTCTTTCCTGTCATATACGAGACATGACTATTTCAGAAGGATTATGTGCAACCTGATCGGAAAATGGGTCGAGGATGGCGAGTACCCTGACAATGAGGAATCTTTAAAGAAGATCGTTCAGGGAATCAGCTATTACAATGCCGAGAGATATTTCAATATAAAGTAAGGAGATCATACAATGGAAAAGCTTAACTATGAAGTGCTGAAGAAGTCCGGATATGACGGATATATTCTTGGAAAAGGTGCTGCTCCTGTCAAGGTTCTGCAGTTCGGCGAGGGCAATTTCCTTCGTGCATTTGTTGATTACTGGTTTGATATGTCAAACGAGAGAGCCGGATGGAACGGCAAGGTCGCTCTGGTACAGCCAATCGCACAGGGCCTCACTCAGTATATAAATGAGCAGGAAGGTCTCTATACCCTTTATCTCCGTGGTTCAGAAAACGGAGAGAAGGTTGACCGCAAGCGTGTCATTTCAGTCGTTGATGCCTGCTACAATCCATATGACAATGCCGACTGGGAAAAGATAAAGGAAATCGCCAGAAGCAAAGACCTGGAGTACATCGCTTCCAATACTACAGAAGCCGGAATAGTATATGATCATGATTCAAAGGCTGATCAGAATCCCCCAGCATCTTTTCCTGCAAAGCTCACAGTTCTTCTGTATGAGCGTTTCAAGGCAGGTCAGCCGGGTGTCACGATTCTCTCCTGCGAGCTCATTGATGACAATGGAAAAGAATTAAAGAAATGCGTTGAGAAGCATATTGCAGACTGGGGTCTCGGTGATGACTTCGCTAAATATATTGAAAATGACAATCTCTTCTGCTCTACCCTCGTAGACCGTATCGTTCCTGGACGTATCCGTGATCCTAAGGAAAATGAAGAGCTTGACAAGGCAAATGGATATGAAGACGGACTCAAGGATGTCGGAGAAGTATTCGGTGTCTGGTATATCGAAGGACCTAAGGAGCTTGAAGACAAGCTTCCATTCAAGAAGTCAGGTCTCAATGTACATGTAGTTCCAGAAGTTGCTCCATACAAGAAGCGTAAGGTGAGGATCCTGAATGGCGCACATACAGGATTCGTCCTCGGTGCATATCTCGCCGGATTCGACATTGTCCGTGACTGCATGCATGATGATTATGTCCACGGCTTCATGAACAAGCTCCTGTTCGATGAAGTCATCCCAATCCTTCCTCTCGACAAGAGAGACTGTGAAGACTTTGCTGCAGCTGTCACGGACCGTTTCAACAACCCGTTCGTGGATCATCAGCTTATGAGCATTTCCCTGAACTCTACTTCCAAGTGGAAGGCAAGGGATCTCCCTTCACTGCTCGAGTACGAGGAGAAATTCGGCAAGCTGCCTGAGGCTCTCTGCATGGGATTTGCAGCATACATTGCATTTTATTCAACAGATCTGCAGAGACGTGAAGATGATGCACTTGTCGCTAAGCGTTCTTCCGGCAATGAGTATAGAATTCAGGATGATAGCTGGGTTCTCGACTTCTACTGGGATCACAGGGATTCTGATGACAGGACACTTGTACATGATGTCCTCTCCAATACAGAGATGTGGGATCAGGACCTCACTCAGGTAAAGGATCTCGAAGAAACCGTAGCAAAGGATCTCGAGCTCATCAGAAAAGACGGCGCAAAGGCTGCATATGCCTCTGTCCTTTAATCAGGAATCCAAAGGAAAATGTATTATGAAATTAATCCACATTCATCCATCCGATAATGTGGCAGTCGCCCTTGAGACAATTCCCAGGGGCGACACTGTTACCGTGGATGGTATCGAAGTAACAGCCCTTGAAGAAATAGCCCGCGGTCATAAGATTGCTCTTACAGATATTGCAAAAGACTATCCTGTGATCAAATATGGCAATCCTATTGCAATCGCATCTGCCGATATAAAGAAAGGCAGCTGGGTCCACACCCACAATGTGCATACCGGTCTTTGTGAGCACGCTGACTATGTATATGATCACAAGGTATATGATCTGCCTGTCTATACGGACGAGCAGAAAGCCCAGATGACTTTCAACGGCTACAGGCGAAAAGACGGCCACGTCGGCATCCGGAATGAACTTTGGATCATACCGATTGTAGGCTGTGTAAATGGAATCGCAAAACAGCTCGTCCTGGAAAATCAGGACCTGGTAACAGGTACTATTGACGGGCTCTACTATTATCCTCATCCTTTCGGCTGTTCTCAGCTCGGGGATGATCTGGCACAGACCAAAAAGCTTCTGACTGCCCTTGTGCGTCACCCTAATGCAGGCGGCGTGCTCTGCCTCGGACTCGGCTGCGAGAATCTGCAGCTCGATATGTTCAAAGAGGCGCTGGGCGATTATGATTCTGACAGAGTGAAATTTCTCATCTGTCAGGATGTAGAAGACGAAGTTGAAGAAGGTTCACGACTCCTCCGTAAGCTTGCAGAATATGCTTCTGCATTCCGTCGTGAGCCTGTTCCTGCTTCGGAACTCGTAGTTGGTATGAAATGCGGCGGCTCTGACGGACTGTCCGGTATCACTGCCAATCCGGCGGTAGGACGTTTTTCAGACAGACTCATTGCACTTGGCGGCTCCACCGTACTCACCGAAGTACCTGAGATGTTCGGCGCTGAAAATATACTTTTCTCCAGATGCAAAGATAAAGAGACATTTGATGAAGCCGTAGCTATGGTCAATGATTTCAAAAAATATTTCACCGACCATGGTCAGGTAGTATATGAGAATCCATCACCTGGAAATAAAAAAGGCGGTATCACTACTCTCGAGGACAAGTCATGCGGCTGTGTCCAGAAAGGCGGCAGCGCTCAGATCGTTGATGTGTTGCGCTATGCAGATCCGGTGACAAAGAAAGGGCTGAACATCCTCTCGGGACCTGGAAATGACCTCGTCAGTGCCACAGACCTGACAGCATCTGGTGCTCACCTGATCCTCTTCACAACCGGACGCGGAACTCCATTCGGTGCTCCGGCTCCGACTGTCAAGATCTCGACCAACACACCTCTCTACAACAAGAAACGTGACTGGATTGACTTCAATGCCGGTACAGTAGCCGATGGCGAAGAGACCCTCGACCAGGCTGGTGAGAGGCTTCTGCAGTATGTACTGCGTATAGCCTCCGGCGAACAGACCCTTGCTGAAAAGCATGGCTGCCGCGAAATCTCAATATTCAAGGACGGCGTAGTCCTATAAAAAAAGACAGGGGGACGGTTCTCCTGTCTTTTTAATTAAAATTATTTAGATAATAAGACGGGAGAACCGTCCCCCTGTCTTGGAGAACCGTCCCCTTGTCTTCCCCTGTCTTACTTCAGTTCTCTGACGAGGGCCTTGAGTTCTTCATCCTTTGCATCCCTGAAGAAATATTCGTCGAAATGCTCGCCGGCATAGGCGCCCTTTACGAGTGACGGGTCGAGTTCTTTCAGGATATCAGCAAGCGGACGATATGCTGTCTTTCTGACCTGATCGAGGATCTTCTTGTTTCTCTGCTCAGGCTCTTTTCTCTCCTTTGGATATCCGCCGCCTGACGGCTCACTCCAGAGTTTCTCGAAGATATACTGTAGATTCAGGTCTCCACCCCATCCAAATCCTAATGCAAACGGAATTGCGATGGCATTTCCATCATTGATCTGTGCAAATGTATACGCATCAAGCGGTGTCTCTACATGCCCGCAGATGACACCAGGGAAAGAGTTGAGTGCCAGCATTGCGCCCTCGCCAGTACCGCATCCGGTGACTACAAAGTCTGCTGCACCTGAATTCAGAAGAGTTGCAGCCAGAATACCATTCTGCACATAGGTGAGCTGTGCCTCATCATCGGCCGTATACATTCCATAGTTTACGACTTCAAAACCTTTTTCATCGGCTACATTCTTTAATGCACCGTATATGATGCTGTTCTTCGCAGCCTGTGAATTTTCATTTATTAATGCAATTCTCATTGTGAAATCCTTTCTTTAAAAAATAGAGCTGTGAAAAAATTCCACAGCCCCGGTTGCATGAATGAAGGAGAAACTTAATTTATTTATCAGCTACCTTGACATCGGCTGTCTCTTCAACATCCTTGAACTTCGATTCATCAAGCTGTGAAGGATCCTGTCCGATATATGCAAGGATACCGCCATCAATATATACGACCTGTCCGTTGATGAAATCAGAAGCAGGTGCTGCAAGGAATACTGCAAGCCCCTGAAGATCCTCTGTTGTACCCCAGCGCTGTGCAGGAGTCTTGGAACGGATGAAACGGTCGAACGGATGCATTGAACCATCAGCCTGCTTCTCACGAAGAGGTGCGGTCTGAGGAGTAGCAATATATCCAGGTCCGATGGCATTGCACTGGATGTTGTACTGACCATACTCAGAGCAGATATTCTTTGTGAGCATCTTGAGACCGCCCTTTGCAGCAGCGTATGCTGAAACAGTCTCACGACCGAGCTCTGACATCATTGAGCAGGCATTGATGATCTTGCCGCCGCCCTGTTTGATCATGTAAGGAATTACAGCCTTGGAGCAGATGAACGGTCCTGTCAGATCGACATTGATGACCTGATCCCACTGCTTTACAGTCATCTCAACCATCGGGATTCTCTTGATGATTCCGGCATTATTTACCAGAATATCAATGTGACCGTATTTATCTATTACTTCCTTTACGAAAGCATCTACCTGCTCTTCATTTGTGACATCACATATCTGACCGAAGGCATCGATGCCATTTTTCTTGTATTCAGCAAGGCCTCTGTCTACGAGGTCCTGATTGATATCGTTGAAAACGATCTGTGCTCCGACCTCTGCCATTGCCTCTGCATATGCGAGACCAAGGCCGTATGAAGCACCAGTGATCCATGCCACCTTGCCGTCAAGCCTGAATTTGTCAATGATTCCCATTTATGTTTTCCTCCTTTTGAAAACTATTATGAACGGACCTTCTTTACGATATCCGCTGCTTCCTTAACCAGTGATGTGATCCTGTCCCAGTCATGAGCCCTGATCAGGTCACCCTTGACCATCCATGATCCTCCTGCACAGAAGATCTTGTCACACTTCAGATAATCAACTACATTTGTCGGATTGATACCGCCTGTAGGCATGATCTTCAGATTTACAAGTGCTGCCGTAATAGCCTTTATCATTGGAAGACCTCCGGAAAGCTCTGCCGGGAAGAACTTCACATGATCAAGTCCCATATTCATTGCAGCTATCATCTCTGATGAAGACTGTGTGCCAGGACAAACCGGAATATCATTGTCGAGACAGTACTGAACAACAGCCGGATCAAATCCAGGACTCACGATAAACTTCGCACCTGCATCAGCAGCGCGCTTAGCCTGTTCAGGCGAGAGAACTGTGCCGGCACCAACCAGCATATCTGGATACTTCTCTGCCATTATACGTATTGACTCTTCAGCCGCGTCTGTACGGAAAGTAACCTCAGCAGCCGGAAGGCCGCCATCCATGAGACATTTCCCAAGTGGAGCAGCATCTGCCACATCATTTAAAACTACAACAGGTATAATGCCTATCTGACTGAAACGATCAAGAACTGCCTTTGTCTTTGGTGAATTTGCCATACTTCTTTACCTCACTTTGTAAGCTTGATGAAAGCGCTTACATTTGTTTTCTTCTTATATTATAAATGATTTATTTCCTTTGTCAATAGGTATTTGTAGAGTATTTTCTTCATATAAATATTATTTGCAAAAGCCGTCTGTTCGTGATACTATGTAAGGGGTTACATTATATTTTTTACAGAATGCGTATTAATATGTCACATCAGAAAAGTAAGGCTCCCCGTGGCCTTTATGTTAAGCTTTTTTCAAAAACATTTGACAGCAGACAGATCGACTGGGATCACCTGATGTTTACAGGACCGGCTCTGTGGAAGCTGCTGATCCCGCTCATGATTGAGCAGCTGCTGGCCTCCCTGATGGGTATGGCTGACACAATGATGGTCTCGAGACTCGGCTCTGCCGAGGTATCAGCAGTCTCGCTGTCGGATTCGATCAACAATCTCGTAATACAGGCATTTGCAGCCCTCTCCACCGGTGGAACCATCATCTGTTCACAGTATATAGGAAGAAAAGATGACCGTGACGCCAACAGGGCCGCAGAGCAGGTCATGATCACCTGCTTTGCCCTGTCTTTTACAATAGGACTCATCTGCTTTCTCATCAGACGTCCTCTGTTGCGCCTCGTATTCGGCTCCGTAGAAAAAGATGTAATGGACGCAGCTGTCATATATTTCGCATATACGAGCATCTCATTTCCATTCATTGCTCTGTACCAGTCGGGAAGCGCTTTTTTCAGGGCGGGTGGCAACAGCCGGTTTCCAATGACTGTCTCAGTGATTTCCAACTGTCTCAATATAGTCGGAAATGCGATTTTCATGTTTGTCATGCATATGGGAGTCGCCGGTGCAGCATTGTCCACACTCCTTTCACGTGTCTTCTGTGCGGTTGTGATCTTCGCTTTTCTCCGCAGACCCAGGCAGGAAATTGTGATCAGGCATTATCTGGTGAGGCCTGACTGGAAGCTGATAAAAAAGATCCTTTCAATCGGCATTCCTTCAGGAATTGAGAACAGCATGTTCCAGTTCGGAAAGCTCGCGATCCAGTCGAGTGTCTCAACTCTCGGCACCGCATCAATTGCAGCTCAGGCAATGACCAATATAATGGAAAATGTAAACGGTGTCGGCGCGATTGGTGTTGGAATCGGTCTGATGACTGTGACGGGACAGACGCTCGGTGCCGGCAAGAAGGAAGAAGCCAAGTATTATATTGCACATCTGATGGACATCGGCGAGATCGTGATCATCATCACCTGCCTGCTCGTATTCGCTCTGGCCAGGCCTATCATCTGGCTCGCCGGAATGGAAAAGTACTCAGGTGATCTTTGCTTCTACATGATATCATGGATCACACTCGTAAAACCCATCATCTGGGTTCCGGCGTTCATCATCGCATACGGTCTCAGGTCCGCCGGTGATGTCAGATTCTCAATGATACTGTCATCCTGCACGATGTGGATGTGCAGGGTGCTGCTCGCCACAATACTCATAAGAGTAGTCCATATCGGTCCAATGGGCGTGTGGATTGGCATGTTCTCTGACTGGTTCCTGCGCGGAGTATTTTTCACACACAGATACAAGACCATGAAATGGCTGAAACATGAAGTGATCTGAAATCAGACAGGTGACAGGGGAGACAGGGGGACGGTTCTCGTGTCTTTTTAAATAAATTATTTTACTTAAAAAGACAGGAGAACCGTCCCCCTGTCCCCAAAAAGACACGAGAACCGTCCCCCTGTCCCCTATTGGAAAAAATTGTTGGAGACCTGTGTTATCTGAGATCCTGCATTCTGACCTCGTCCATATCATCGAAATCCTGGTTCTCACCAACCATGCCCCAGATAAAGGTATAGTTTCTGGAACCGCTGCCTGCATGGATGGACCATGACGGGCTGATGACTGCCTGCTCATTGCGGACTACTATGTGGCGGGTTTCCTGTGGCTCTCCCATGTAGTGCATTACGAATGCATCCTCTGGCAGATCAAAGTAGAGATATACTTCCATACGACGGTCATGAGTGTGGCATGGCATTGTATTCCATACGCTGCCTGGCTCGAGATGAGTCATTCCCATTTCGAGCTGACATGACTCGACCTGTCCAGGAAGGATATATTTATTGATTGTACGGTGATTTGAATCCTCGAGAGTACCGAGCTCTTTCTTATTCTCTGGCCTGATCTCTACATCATAGTCATGCTCAGCCTTTTTATCCTTCAGGATTCTCTTTGTAGGATATGTCATATGGGCCGGTCCTGAGCACATGTAAAATTTTGCCGGATTTGCAGAATCCCTGCTGGCAAATACAATGTCCTTCGTACCACGTCCTATGTACATTCCGTCTCTGGCATCAATGTCATATACCACACCATCTGCAGTAACAGTTCCATCTCCGCCTATATTTATGATTCCAAGTTCCCTTCTCTCAAGAAAATACTGAGCTCTCAGCTCTTCTCCGGCCTCAAGCTTCAGAGTCCTGTTCACAGGCTCGGCTCCGCCAAAAATGATACGGTCAATATGGCTGTATACCAGCTTGATATCGTCTTCGAAAAAAAGCTTTTCAACAAGAAACTCTTCCCTGATCCTGTCGGTATCATAATGCTTTTCGTCCTTTGGTGAACATGCAGTTCTAAGTTCCATTTTTTGCTCCTTTCACACTACTCTATGATCACATTATCAAGCTCCGATGACTCAAGGCCAATCATCTCAGGCTCTGAATCATCGCAGCCGGTAACAGATACATTCTTTAATCTCACTTCAGCCACATTATGGAGGACAAATCCTCTTCCCGTCATATGTGGCACATTGTCAGCCATTACCACCTGTTCGGGCTCCCTGTCGGCTGCATCCGCAAATGTGACAGTCATATTCTTGACCGATATGCAGCGTATCTTCTGCTCCGGGAGTCCATAAGCGCAGATGATGCAGCCACGCACTCCTGTGCATCTGATATCAGACAGCTCAATCTTTCCGATCACCGGAGTATTTTCATCCACAGGCACCGGCTCCATGCTCTGCACATAGTCTGAATGCCCGTCCGGATCACAGAAATAAAACATATTGACAGTGAGCGGCATATGGACGCCGTCCATTATTATCTTTTCAAAGAAGAGGCCATCCAGGATGCTCTTCTCTCCTCTGCCTCTGCGCGACTTGATCCTGACGCCTCTGTCAGTCCCTTTGAAAATACACTGGCTCACATGGACATTGTTCACACCGCCAGCTATCTCCGAACCAACCGTCACTGATCCATGTCCATTTTCAAAAAGGCAGTTCCGGATCTCAATTCCATCTGTCCTCATGAAGTGCTCTGTGGCCATATAGAGCTTGCCGCTCTTGATTGCTACACAGTCATCTCCGACAGATATCACAGTTCCTAAAAGCATTACGCTGTTGCAGCTCTCTGGATCGAATCCGTCAGTATTCGGCGAATCATAAGGATTGCTGATCCGGAGATCTAAAAACTGTAAATGATCTGAGTAATACGGATGCACTGTCCAGCTCGGAGAGTTCGTAACTGTGACACCCTGCATCCTGACATTCGAGCAGTGACTGATAAATACGAGGTTCGGCCTCCATGCGATATGACGCACCTTCGGATCGACCCACCAGTCTGACTCTGATGCGGATCCATTTATCGTTCCTTCCCCAATGATATCGAGATCATGGCATCCTGTCGCAGTGATGAGTGAAGCAAACATATCAAGAGGATTGCCCTCCCATGTCGCGAGATTGTATTCACACTTCTCATCTGTCGTCGGAGTCATCCCTGGCAGTACAGGATATTCATTACGGTCTGTAAGTCCCTTTATTTCTGCACCTTCATCGAGGAAAAGACTCATCTCACTCTTCAGGAATAACGGTCCGGACAGATACTTCCCTGCCGGTATATAAACTGTTCCGTCTGGCGGGCACGAGCTGATAGCGGCCTGAATAGCGGCTGTATCATTTTTCTCACCATCACCACAAGCCCCGAACCTGCGCACATCGAGAAATACGCTCTCCCTCTTTGTGACAAATGTCTCTTCAATTCCATTGATTGAGAGCCTGTACTTTGTATCCGGAGTCAGATTATAGATTGAGAAGACATTGGTATCAGCCTTTTTCACAAAGACACCGTTCAGATACACATCTACAGCCTCAGAAGGCCTGTATATATCATCATTTAAAAGCTCTATTGTCACACTCCGGCAGAAAACCGCCGTTACCGAATAAATCATTAATGCTCTCCGTATCCGCTCCTCAGAAGCTCAGTATAAGCCATGATAAAGGGAGCCGTTCCCTTTGCATCATTTTTCACAACAGGCTCGCTCAGATAATAGTCAACAGAACCATCACGCCTGTCCCTGCCTCCAAGCCCCGCCACAAGGCAGATGCCATCGAGACCGAGAGTGCCATCAGGATTGCGCAGAAGCTTCTTCCTGATCAGCCCGTCCATGGCCTTTTCGCCAATCGATGCATATCTCTTTGGAATGAACCCGAGCCTGACGGCCTTCAGCACGGCATATGCTATCAGGGCACTTCCGGAAGTCTCTTCGTAATTGCCTGTATAGTCAGGCTTGTCAATGACCTGATAGAACAGTCCGTCCTCATCCTGCCATTTCTCAAGAGAATCCATGAGATCCTGAAGCATCTTCTCCAGATATCTCTTCTCGTAGTACAGCTGCTCGTCGAGACAGTCAGCCGTATCAGTCAGGGCACATGCAAACCAGCCCTCAGCGCGGAGCCAGAAATTGCTGCTGCATCCGCTCTTCCTGTCAGCCCAGTACATCTGTCTCGACTCATCATATCCATGATAGTAGAGCCCGCTCTTCGGATCTCTCATGAGCCGCTCGACATTCCTGAACTGCCTGAATGAATCTATACATCCGCCCATCTGGTTGTACAGATTCTCATATGTCACGTAGAATGGCTGGGCCATGTACAGTCCGTCAAGCCATACCTGATACGGGTATATCTCCTTGTGCCAGAAATTGCCCTCTGAGGTGCGCGGCTGGATATCTATCTGATGGCGTACCGTATCGCAGGCGAGCCTGTACTTTTCTTTGCCTGTATATCTGTATAATGGGAAAAGTGATCTTCCCATATTGATATTATCCAGATTCTTCTCTTCAGGGTCATAGGTCCTGATCGAACCATCATCCTGCACATAATATCCGACAAATGAATCGACAAAATCGAGATACTTCTCATCACCTGTGTACTCATACAGTGACAGGATGGCGGTCATCATGCAGCCATCAATATAGTTCCATTTATTTGGCTTACCGCCTCTCACCTTTTCAAGATTCCACACAGGCTCTTCAGCCGTGGAATTGTCTATCAGATATTCGATAAAATCATTTATATCTTTTCTGTTCTTGTCAGAAATCATGGTTTCTTCTCCGGAGCAGCGGTCCTACCGGCGTTTTCATAGGCTTTTTCTATGAATTCACGACAGCTCACCGCATTTTCAGGCCTTGTGTTCTCAAGTGTCGCCTGGATATATGGTTTCTTTTCCTTCAGGAATTCCATTATCCTGCTGTAATCCATCTCTCCCTGTCCGCATCCTACGGCTGCGAGGCCTTCGCCTGTACGTACAAAATCCTTCAGATGCACTATTGCGATATCCTCTCCAAGCAGATCCATTGCTTCATCGAGCACTTCATCCGCGTGGTCCACATTATTTACATCCAGCAGATTCACCGGATCAAAGATGATCTGCAGATTTGGCGATCCTATAGAGTCCAGAACTATTCTGGCTCTCTTCGGTGTATTAACTATATGCTTTGCTACGGGCTCGATTGCAATGATCTGACCCATTCTCTCCGCATCACGCACCACTGGGCGGAGATTTGATATAAAAAGATCCAGCGCATGCTGTGTATGCGCACTCTCTTCGCAGGTATACGTCTCATTAGGCGCACCGGTCTCCGTACCGACGACCTCTGCACCTAATAGAGAAGCAAACCTGAGATGTGCCCTGTATGTATCCTGGATCTGTGACAGCTTGGCCCTGTTCGGGTTCGCCAGATTCAGGTAACATCCAAGAACAGCTATTGAAAGCCCCGCCTCTTGAAGCTTTTCCCTCATCCAGGACGCATATCCCGGAGTCAGGCATTCTGTTTCATACGGAAGCCCCTTTGTCTTTTTCAATGCTATATGAATACAGGAAAATCCCTGATTTTTTACTGTTTCAAGTCTCTGTTCAAATGGCTTTTCCTCACTATCGTGGAACCTGAGCCCTATCTGTATCATTTTCGTCCCTCTTCAACTGATCAGGATTCTTCGAGCGCCTCCTCCGGAATATCATCTTCTTCTGGTATATATTTCCTGAATACATCTGAGAAAAAGATTCCGAGCAGATATGCTATGAATCCTATCCCTACATTAATTGTAAAAAAATTCACTGCAAACACTGTCGTGACATTCAGATACACGACAGCAATCAGTACTATTGCTATGAGTATTGTCTGTTTTAAATTCCTGTATGGTAACAGGATCGAATAAAGTATTGTGTTCTTAACTGTATTTACGAATTTAGACTGGATCGCAAATACATATGAAAGTGAAATCCCATAGAGAATGCATACCGCAATTGATATGGCCCATGGAAGGTTCACATTTGAAAATCCTACTCCCTTTTTGTTCCAGTATACGAGATCCACGGCAAGCAGGGCTCCTACAGCTAAATATATGAGCCAGATCCCCGTAGACTGTTTGAAATTTTCCTTAAAGGAATGGAAAAAATTCTTCCACGTATATCCCTCATCATGCTGGAGTTTCACAACGCTGTATATCAGTGCGGTCGTAGAAGCTCCGATCGTAAAAACAGGCAGACTTGTGACAAGCCATAAAATATTTAAAATCCATATATTCCCGATCTTTAAAATAACTTTTACTACCGGATTGTCCGGACTGAATATACTTTTCATATACTATCTCCAAAAATAAAATGTGCTGCCCAGCATGGCCGGGCAGCGGCCTGAACTATTAACCTTTTACTCCGCCGGCGCTGATACCATCAACGAACTGGTTCTGAGCTGCGAAGAATACGCATATGTTCGGGATGATAGAGATCAGTGAAGTTGCAAGTACTCTGTTCCAGTTGAATCCTGAATCAGAATCCATTGACAGCTTTACGAAGATTGTTGCCGGATACTTGGCAGGAGTCTTGACATAGAGCAGTGGTCCAAGGAAGTTGTTGGAACCCCACATGAACTTGAACAGTGCGCAGGATACAATAGCCGGCATCAGCATAGGAACTATGATCTTGAGCAGTGTCTGCATAGCATTGCATCCATCGATAGCTGCTGCTTCTTCCATGTCCTTCGGAATATTTCTCAGGAACTGGATCAGCATGAAGATGAAATATGTCTCTGTTGCGAAAGCAGCAGGAACGATGAGTGCAAGATAAAGTGGTGAATCAACCCAGCCGAACTTGTTGTACAGAAGGTACTGAGGTACATTGAGCACAACCTGTGGCAGGAAAAGCATAGCCATCATAAGGGTGAAGAAAATATCATGACCCTTGAACTTGAATCTTGCAAATCCATATGCCGTAAGTGTGGAAGAAATAACTGTGAGAATAACCTCCGGGATGACATATGAATATGTATTGAGCATTGATCTCCAGATATTGATATTTCCACCGTAGCTCTTCATCGCATCCACGTATCCTTTTGTAGTAGGATGCATAGGAATAGGATTGAGAGTCGTGAAAATCTCATTGTTGGTCTTGAATGTAGCTCCGACCATCCAGATCAGAGGATATACCATAAAGAAACCAACAACTATAAGAACTATGTATCTGATCGTTGCTGAAATTCTCTGATTCCTGACGAGAATTCTATGCTGCTGCTCAGAAATTCTCTTTATCTCTTCAGGAGTCTCTGCAACTGATGCATTTACTTTTGCCATTACTAATTACCTCCCCTCATCATCCTGATAGAATACCCAGTGCTTCTGGCTCCAGAATGCTATAGCAGTGAAGATCATAAGAATGATAAACAGTACCCATGCCTGTGCACACGCCTTGCCCATATTGTATGAGGTGAATGCGTTGTTGTAGATCAGCAGTGACATAAGTGTTGTTCCGCCAAGAGGGCCACCCTTTGTGATGATGTATGGTCCATTGAATTCCTGGAATGCCTGAACAAGCTGTGTTACCAGATTGTAGAAAATAACAGGTGTGATAAGTGGTACTGTGATGTGGAAGAACTGTGTCCACTTTCCGGCTCCATCGAGCTCAGCTGCTTCATACAGATCCTCTGGAACACCCTTTAATGCTGCAAGGAAGATAACCATTGCTGATCCAAACTGCCATACACGAAGCAGGCAGATCATGAACAGTGCCCATGAAGCATCTGTAAAGAAATGAGGAGCTTCGATTCCGATCTTTCCGAATGCTGTACGGATGAGTCCGTCATCATTGAAAAGAGCTTTCCACAGAACTGAGATTGCTACTGAACCACCAAGGATTGATGGAATATAATAAGCTGTACGGAAGAAATTAACACCTTTCAGCTTGAAATTAAGAATATATGCGATGAACAGAGCTGCAACAAGCTTCAGAGGTACTGTCATGAATGCGTACTTGAATGTGATGAACAGCGCCTGGCGCTCTGGTGGATTTACGAATACATTCTTATAATTGTCGAGAGTAAATCTGGTAATACCTTTAAAAAGATTGTAATCTGTAAAACTGTAATATAGTGAAGATAGGAACGGATACGCCTTGAACACGCAGAATCCGATCAACCATAGGAGAATGAACCAGAATCCTATGTTGTTCTTTAAAAATTTTCTTGTCTTAGTCAAGATCCTTAACCTCCTGATAAGTATCTGTTGAGATAGTACGAGCCTGCCCGGCAATCAGGCAGGCTCGCCGTTTATCATTGTGATTTACGTTAGAGGATTTTACTTACTGTAGTGATTATGAGCAGATTGCTGCATATGCATTGTAGAGTGTCTCTGCAGCCTTAGCTGTGTCGATCTTCTTATATGAAAGATTTACGAATGCATCATAGTAAGCTGTACCTGAATCACCCTTCATAGTAGCATCATCGAAGAGAGGATTCCAGTAGAATGGGTTAGAATCTGAAACTGCATTGTGTGCATCGATTGACATCTGGTCAATTGCGCCTGCTGAATTCAGTGTATCATATGCTGTCTGTGAGTTCGGGATACCACGCTCAGTTCCCATAGCCTTGACACCATCCGGGTCATTGAGGAGATAGTTCAGAAGAAGAGCTGACTCATGAGGATGCTTTGTCTTTGCTGAGATAGAGAACATAAGTGATACCTTGCTGTAAGACTGAAGTCCGTCGAGCTCACCGCCAACTACGAAATCAGAAGCTGCATCACCAAGAGCTGCTACATACTTCGGAGCTGCTGTATCCCACTCGAAGATACCTGCATAATGTCCATCGATGAATCTTGCTGACTTGTCCATTGAGTCAACGCCTTCACCATCTGTATACTCGATAGTAGGAATTACGTGATTGTCCTCAAGCTTCTGGATGAAATCAACACCCTGCTTGATCTGATCCTGTGAATATGTGAGCTTGTTGTTCTCATCAATGATAGGTGTGCCAACTTCCTTCTGGAGATAATATGTCATAAGGATTGCACGGTCATAGCTTCCTACAACAAGTGGATAATAATCATCGCCGAGCTTCTCTTTGAATACTGGGCCTGCTGCAAGGAGATCATCTACTGACTTAGGAAGATCAAGTCCTGCCTTTTCCCATGTAGCCTTGTTCCAGTAGAAGAGACGTCCTGTGTTTGCTACAGGGATTCCTGCGATTCCGCCCTTTGAATCCTTGCACATATTGAGCTCGTCATCTGTCCACTGTGTGAGATCGATTGTATCTGATACTGTATTGAGATCGAGATATGTGCTGCCATCAGCATCATACTTGCCGATCCAGTCGAAGTTGGTCTGCTGTACATCAGGGTTTGTTCCTGACTGATACTCCATAGCCTTGGCTGTCTCCCAGTCTGTCCATGCTCCGAAGTTGACATCAACTTTGATTCCCGGATACTTCTCCTCGAATGCCTTTACTGCATTCTGTGTTGCTTCATGTCTTGTGTCGCCGCCCCACCAGTCGAACTTGATTGTGCAGTCCTCATAGTCTTTTCCTGAGCTTGATTTGCTGCCTGATGATGCGCTTGAGCTCTTAGAGCTTGATGATGTGCTTGCTGAGCTTCCGCAGCCTGCAAGTACTCCAGCCGCCATGGCTGAAACAAGGATGATTGATAGTACCTTCTTCTTCATTGGATAAATCCCTCCATTAAAAAATTTCCCTGAAACAATTTCCCCGCCCCCACCCGGTACTGACTGCATCCTTTTCGTTTCCTTTTCTATTTGTCTGTACCGTGTAAGCGTTTACATAAAATTGTTTCGTTCTTCTTTACGAGTATTAGAATACAACAACAAAGACATAAAAAATACCTAAATTTATACAGATTTACAAAATAACTACTGATTTTTTTACTTCATTTGTGATATAATAGCAATTAATTCTAAATGTAAGTATTTTCATTAGGAAAAATCACTAAAGGAGGATGCCATGAGAGTATCAGACTTAAACATCGACCGTGTGTATATAAACAGCCTGTCCCGGTCGCCTTCATACAATATGGCAGAGAACCATTTTCATCATTACTACGAGTGTTTCTATGTGAGGCAGGGGTCGTGCCGCTTCTTCGTAAATGACTCACTGTGCGATCTCGAAGCGCGCGATATGCTGATCATCCCGCCAGGCACCGTACATTTCAACAAGTATCTGACCAATTCAGTCCGGATAAATATATATTTCAAAGATGAGGATCTGCACAGAAACGGTGAACCGTACTTTCCAGAGCTCGACAACCGCCTTCTGCGCCTCGTCAAGATACATGTCCCGTCTGCATACAAAGAGATCACCGAGCAGTCAATTGACAATATGCTTGCCGAGGAAAAAATGGATGATGAAAATACACCTGTAATGATGGAGCTGCTGCTGAAGCAGTTCTTGCTGAATCTGTCAAGATACGGGATCTTCCATTATGATCAAATGACCGAACCTGCAGGGACTAGCGATTCTGACAAGGATATCCTGAAGGCCGCAAAATATATTAGCGAGAACTATAATGAGCATATCACCCTGTCATCCCTTGCACAGATGGTCGGACTGACGCCGTCTTATTTTTCAAGGAAATTCACACAGGTGACCGGAACTGGCATGAAAGAGTACTTAAGCTATATGAGGCTCGACGCTGCCGCGAACCAGCTGCGTTCAACTACGCACAATATCACTGAGATAGCGATGGACTGCGGATTCTCGGACAGCAATTATTTCAAAGATGCCTTTAAAAAAATGTACGGTGTGTCACCCCGTACATACAGAAATGAGCGTGGACACACCGATAATATACTTGAAAACAGTCTGAAAAAACACGGATTAGCGTGAGATCCAGTCATCTGCAGAACGGTTCATGAGACCTCTGACTTCTGCTTCATTGATGATATTGGCATCTCCCGGAACTGAGAACTTGAGAGCAGAGGTGGCTGTTGCGAAATTCAGCGCCTCCTCAGGCTCCATTCCCTTCCTGATCGCGGCTATGAGAGCTCCGGCAAATGTATCACCGGCTCCGACTGACTCTACCATCTGGGCAAAATATGACTTCGAGCGGTAGATCTGACCGTCCCTGTACAGAGTGCCCCAGGTACCCTTGTCCATCGGGCCATTGGATACCACAAGAATAATAGAAGCTGCCTTGAAGCCGAACTTCTCAGTCATCCAGACTTCGATCTCCTCAGAACGCTTTCTCGGATCTGTCTCTTTCCACTGATGATCATCGTAGATTCCGAGAACATCCTTATCATTTGCAATAAAAATATCTACATATGGGAGAATCCTGCCCATTACCTCTCTTGCCTTCTGCGGCTTCCACATCTTGGAGCGGTAATTGAGATCGCAGGAAATCGTGATTCCCTTTTCCTTTGCCTTCTGGCAGGCTTTTAGTGTAGCCTCTGCCATCTCATCAGAAAGAGCCGGCGTGATACCAGAGAACTCGAACCAGTCGGCTCCATCAAATATCCTGTCCCAGTTGAAATCACTTGCAGCGGCCTTCGCCATAGATGATGCTGCCCTGTCATAGATGGTCTGGGCACTTCTCTGTGCAGTACCATTCTCAAGGAAATATATACCTATGCGGTCTCCGCCTCTGACTACCTCTGATGTATCTACACCGAGGCTCTGTAGTGAGCTGATCGCTGCATCACCAAGCGCATTATCAGGCAGCTTTGTCACAAAACGTGACTCGATACCGAGCTCTGCGAGAGTCTCTGCTGAATTGGCCTCTGCACCGCCATAGTATGCCTTGTATGTATCTGCCTTGCGGAATCTGTTATATCCTTCCGGACTCAGACGAAGCATTATTTCCCCGAACGTTACTACTCTTCCTGACATTTCTTCTCCTTTACTGACTATTACATAAAGTCTGCATTAACCGCGCCCCTTCTGTGTGTAAGCGCTTACATTTATTTACAGAAATTACTATACCATGTTCTCTGTAAACTTGCAATACTTATTTATTCAGTCAGGAGTTTAAGAAGAGATCCCGCCTCATCGGTATGCTGTGAGTTCTTTACAAAGCCGAAAACGGGAACTGCTTTTTTATAGAGATTATTTTTTTTGAAATATGAACTGTCAGAAAGTATGATGCCAACAGGTACGGGTTCATCCATGTCAGTCGGGTCAGGCCGTACAAATCCGTCGTATGTCTCACTGGCCGCAGCTGTATCCTCATCTTCGGTATTCCCGTCATAGTTCGGGTCTTCCATCTCTTTCTGGATCCTGTCTATCTCTTTCTGATCCACATAATAGATCTGGTCACTGTATTTCTTCAGCTGAGCATCCGTTAGCACATCCCGCAGGTCCTTAAACATCATCTGTTCAGTGAAATGATGGAAATTCCAGGCATCACAGACCATTGCATCGAGGTCCTTTTCCCTCATCTTTGCGGCGAGCTCGGTGATGGTTCCCATGTCCTCTTCGCTCTGTGTGCCGCCCGGAGTCAGCTCCATCGACAGGTTGATGACTGCCGTTTCCTTCTTCGATCTGATACCGGCTGCTGCAGCTGACCTTTTCCTGATATCTGCTGCTACATTTTCATCTTTATTTTCTGAATTAATAAAATAAGCAGTCAGGACAGGCTTTCTGACACTCATTCGTGAATACACGAGTGCTCCCACAAAAACAGCTATAGCCGCAACTATCACCACTCTGATGAAATAGTAGCGCATAAAATATGCTGCCCGCTGCTTTAATGGTTTGTCTTTCTGCCTGTCCCACTGCTCTTTAACGTCGTCTTTTACTGCCATAACTCTATCTGTCTAGTTCATGAATAAACAGTCCGCTTCTGAGCTTCGGCTCAAACCACGTAGACTTCGGAGGCATCAGCCTGCCTGCGTCTGCGACTGCGAAGAGCTCTGAAATGGATGTCGGATACATCGCAAATGCTGCCTGACAGTCTCTGTGGCAGCGCTTCTCGAGCTCATGCAGACCACGGATCCCTCCTACAAAGTCGATTCTCGGATCTGTCTTCGGGTCCCTGATACCGAATACCGGATCAAGGATCAGATTCTGAAGAAGCGATACATCGAGTCCGTCTACCGGGTCGGAGCTTCTCAGATTCTGCCTGAATGCGAAATTGTACCAGGTATCATCGAGATACATGCTGAATGATCCCTTGAACTGTGGCTTGATCGGGGCCCTTCCCTGACGTCTGAGTTCTGCGACTTCCTTCACAGCAGACAGCACTTCCATCGGTGAGTGTCCGTTCAGGTCCTTCAGTACCCTGTTGTAATCGAAGATCTTGAGTTCCTCATCCGGGAACAGCACTGACAGGAAAAAGTTGAACTCTTCATTGCCTGTATATCCAGGATGCTCTGCACGGCGCTTCAACCCAACCTTTACAGCTGATGCTGCACGGTGATGACCATCTGCTATATAGATTGAATCGATTCCTGCAAACGCATCCCTGATCGTCTGAATGTCATCTGGATTCTTAATGATCCATACTCTGTGAGAGATTCCGTCAAGTGTGGTGAAATCATACACCGGAGCCTCTGCGCTCTTGTATCTGCTTACGATATTCTCTATCGTATTGTTCCTTCTGTAAGCAAGGAAAATAGGTCCTGTCTGGGCATTGCACGCATCCACATGATTGATACGGTCCTGCTCTTTTTCAGCACGGGTATTCTCATGCTTCTTGATAACTCCGTTCTGATAGTCGTCTATTGAAGCACAGGCCACGATTCCTGTCTGGGCACGGCCGTCCATATTTTCCTCATAGATATAGTAATATGGCTCGCCGTCACGGACGAATGAGCCATCATCCACCCACTGCCACAGCAGATCATGTGCCTTCTGGTACACTCGCGGATCATACTCGCTCACATCCGTAGGAAATGCTGTATCTGCCCTGTCTATCGCGAGAAAGGAGTGCGGAAACTTGCGGACATGCTCTGTTGCTTCCGCCCTATTATATACATCATATGGAAGCGCTGCTATCGTCTGAGCCATATCTACTCTAGGTCTTATTGCAGCAAAGGGTCTTACTGTAGCCATATTTTTCTCCTTTTCATTACAGGATATATGTGAGGTTGCCAGAGCAGACAGCGGTGGCAACACAACAATCAGCGAAGTGAACGTCGTGAGGGAGCACGATGTGCGGTGGCGAGGACTGTTTGAAAAAAACGCTTCCTTGCGTCCGCCAGGACGCACCCGCAAGGGAATAGGAAGCGTTTTTTGAGTTACCGCAGACGCCGCAAATAGACGAGTGCGACTGAACAGTGAACGAGCGGCCTTTGTATTGTCACCGCTGGCTGTCTCTGGCATGTATAAACTTATATTATTTAACTACTCTTACACGAATGACATCCGGTACTGCGCTGAGCTTGTCTACGACATCCTGTGATACTTCTGAATCTAAATCGAGCAGTGAGTATGCATAGTCACCACGGCTCTTATTGGTGAGGTCTGATACATTGACATTGGCATCGCCAAGAATGGTTGTATACTTTGCGATGAGGCCCGGATTGTTGTGATGAAGGATTGCGAGTCTGCCCTTTGCTGTGCAGACACCCATGTTGCAGTCAGGATAGTTGACTGAATGTGTCACATTTCCATTCTCAAGGAAGTCCATGATCTCATCTACTGCCATCATTGCGCAGTTCTCTTCTGCCTCTGCTGTAGATGCTCCGAGATGTGATGTTGCGATGACACCTGGCTGTCCTGCTGTTGTAGGATTCGGGAAGTCTGTCACATAGTGCTTTATCTTGCCTGCCCTGATTCCGTCAAGCACTGCCTGCTCATCTACAAGAAGATCTCTTGCGTAGTTCAGTACTACTACACCCTGCTTCATCTTGTCTACGGCATCCTTATTGATCATGCCCTTTGTAGAATCAAGAAGAGGTACGTGGATCGTGATGAAATCGCACTCGCGATAGATGTCATCTACATTTGCGATATGCTTGACATTTCTTGAAAGATTCCAGGCTGCATTTACTGAAATATACGGATCATAACCGAGCACTTCCATTCCGAAGTGTGTGGCTGTATTGGCTACCTGCTGGCCGATGGCTCCGAGTCCGATGACTCCGAGCTTCTTGCCTGCAAGCTCATTTCCTGCGAAATTCTTTTTGGCCTTCTCCATGTCCTTGGAGATATCGGCATCATCCTTATTATCGAGAACCCAGTCTACTGATCCGATTATGTCACGGCTTGCAAGGAGCATTCCTGAAAATACAAGCTCCTTTACCGCATTGGCATTAGCACCCGGGGTATTGAATACTACGATTCCCTGGTCTGCACACTTGTCGAGAGGGATGTTGTTGACTCCGGCTCCGGCTCTTGCAATACATGAGAGCTTGTCAGAGAACTGCATTTCATGAAGCTTGGCACTTCTTACGATAAATGCATCTGCGTCATCTGCATCATCGGTCTGCTCATAATTATTTGAAAACTTTACCAGTCCCTTTGGAGAAATGGCATTAAGTGTATGGTATTTGAACATGTGTCCTTCTTTCTTTATTAGAATTTAGGGATTTGGGTTTAGATTAAAAGGCTGCTCCCTATCCCCTATATCCTATCCCCTTATTTAAGATTCTTCTTCTCGAAATCAGCCATAAACTCTACAAGCTTCTCTACGCCTGCCTTTGGCATTGCGTTGTAGATGGAAGCTCTCATGCCGCCTACTGTACGGTGTCCCTTGATATTCTCAAGGCCTGCTGCCTTTGCCTCGGCAACGAACTTCGCATCCATATCCTTGTCTCCTGTGACGAAAGGAACATTCATGACAGAACGGTCTTTCTTCTCAACTGTTCCCTTGAAGAGCTTGGACTGATCAAGGAAATCATAAAGAATCCTGGCCTTCTCTGCGTTCTTCTTTTCCATTGCCTCAAGTCCGCCGTTCTTAAGCAGCCACTTGAATACGAGTCCGCACATATAGATTGCCCAGCAGTTCGGGGTATTGAAGAGGGAATCCTTGTCCGCCTGTGTCTTCCACTTTAGCATTGTCGGTGTGCCTGGATATACCTCGTCTGTGATCAGGTCATCACGGATGATATCGATTACGAGTCCGGCTGGTCCTACGTTCTTCTGGACTCCACCGTACATTACTGCGTACTTGCTGACATCCATTGGCTTTGATAGGAAGCAGCTTGATACGTCTGCTACGAGGTCCACACCCTTGGTGTTCGGGAGCTCCCAGTACTCTGTTCCATAAATAGTATTGTTCTGGCAGATGTAGACATAGTCCATATCATCTGTGATCGGAAGATCTGAGCAGTCCGGAATATATGAATAGGTCCTGTCCTCTGATGATGCAAGTGCTACTGCGTCACCATAGATCTTAGCTTCTTTCCAGGCCTTTGTTGCCCACTGTCCTGTCAGGATATATCCTGCCTTATGATGCTTGTTCATCATGTTCATCGGGATTGCTGCAAACTGCTGATATGCGCCGCCCTGAAGGAACAGTACCTTATAATTGTCAGGGATATTGAGTAATGTCCTGATATCTTTTTCTGCAGTCTTGATGATGTCGTCGAACATCTGTGATCGATGGGACATCTCCATTACTGACATGCCACATCCCTTGTAATCAAGCAGATCGGCCTGTGCTTCTTTCAGCACCTCTTCAGGTAACACTGCAGGTCCTGCAGAAAAGTTGTAAACTCTTGACATTACTATATCCTCCTTTGGATTACAAAAACATTGTTCTTACTATAGCACTTTAAATTGGTGATGACAAGTATTGTATTATGTATGTTTATGTAATTACTATTTCAAATCCTTATCATCAAAGCATTCTGAAATAGGCTTGCCTGGTGCGACCATTGGCCATACTTTGTCGTCGCTTCCGATGATCGTGTCTATGACTACCGGTGTGTCGGTCTTCATGGCGATGGCGAGTGCTTCGTCGAATTCCTTCTGACTCGTGGCGCGGAGTCCCTTTGCTCCCATTGCTTCTGCGATGCCACAGTAGTCTACCCCGTCATCGAGAACTGTATTGGAGTAGCGCCTTCCATAGAAAAGATCCTGCCACTGACGTACCATTCCGAGTACGTGGTTATTCATGATTACTTCTACTATCGGCAGCTTATTTCTCGTGGCTGTGGCTATCTCATTCATATTCATGCGGAAACAGCCGTCGCCTGCGATATTGAAGACTTTCTTTCCCGGATTACCGACTGCTGCACCGATGGATGCTCCCAGTCCGTAGCCCATTGTTCCGAGGCCTCCTGATGTAAGGAGCTGTCCCGGCCTGTTAAACAGATAGTACTGTGCCGTCCACATCTGATGCTGTCCGACCTCTGTCGTGATGATCGCATCTCCCTTTGTGGCTTCATATATCTTATTTACTGCATATGGGCCTGTGAGTCCGTCCTTTGGAATCTCCATCGGATATTTTTTACAGAGATCCTTCATGTGAGCCATCCAGTCATGATGATCCTGCTGGGTGAGCTTTGGCATCAGGCGATTCAGGACTTCCTTCACATCTCCGATGATCTCGGCATCTGCTATGATATTCTTATTGATCTCGGCCGGATCTACATCTATCTGGAGTACCTTTGCATTCGACGCAAATGTCTTCGGATTGCCAAGGACTCTGTCTGAGAATCTCGTACCAATTGCTACCAGAAGGTCGCATGATGATACGCCAAGGTTTGAAGCCTTGGTTCCATGCATTCCGAGCATTCCTGTGTATCTGTCTCCGGTTCCCGGGTATGCGCCTTTTCCCATGAGTGAATCACAGACTGGTGCATCAATCAGGTCTGCGAATTTTCTCACTTCATCTGCTGCTCTTGAGATGACTGCTCCGCCGCCTACGAAGATATATGGCTGCTTAGCATTGCGGATCATCTCTGCTGCTGTATCGAGATCTGACTCCGTGATCTTGTCTGTCATCCTCGGAATAGGATCTGGCTTCACGTATTCGTAGTCTGTCGTGGCTCCAGTGACATCCTTTGGGATATCAATAAGAACCGGCCCTGGTCTTCCTGACTTTGCGATCTTGAATGCTCTCCTGATCGTCGGTGCGAGCTGCGCGATATCTTTTACAATAAAATTGTGCTTCGTGACTGGCATTGTGATGCCTGCGATATCAACCTCCTGGAAGGAATCTTTTCCAAGGAGAGGCACTGTGACATTGCAGGTGATTGCTACTACAGGCACTGAGTCCATATATGCTGTGGCTATCCCTGTCACGAGATTTGTAGCGCCCGGGCCTGATGTCGCCATGCAGACACCGACCTTACCTGTGCTTCTGGCATAGCCATCTGCAGCATGGGAAGCGCCCTGCTCATGGCTTGTCAGGACATGGTGGATCCTGTTCTTATTCTTATATAATTCATCATACACATTGAGAATGGCGCCGCCCGGGTAGCCGAATACGGTATCGACTCCCTGCTCGACGAGACATTCTATAACTATCTGTGCACCTGTAAGTTCCATCTTATTCTCTTTCCTTTAATTCTGTTTTATTTTTCTCCTGGCACTTCAAGGATGGCACCACGATTACCTGATGTCACCATTGCCTGATACCTGCGGAGATATCCTGTCGTTACCTTCGGCTGGCGAGGCTTCCATGCAGCCTTACGACGAGCGAGCTCGTCATCTGATACCTCGAGTGTGATAGTCATATTCGGGATGTCGATTGTGATCGTATCGCCTTCCTCTACGAGTGCGATCGGGCCGCCTACTGCTGCCTCCGGTGATACATGACCGATTGAAGCTCCACGGCTGGCTCCTGAGAATCGTCCGTCTGTGATCAGAGCTACTGATGAACCGAGTCCCATTCCGACAATTGCTGATGTAGGATTGAGCATCTCTCTCATTCCCGGGCCGCCCTTAGGTCCCTCGTATCTGATGACTACGACGTCACCCTCTACGATCTTGCCGCCCTTGATGGCTGCAATTGCATCTTCCTCACAATCAAAAACTCTTGCCGGGCCGGTATGTACCATCATCTCAGGTACTACTGCAGAACGCTTTACCACGCAGCCATCCGGTGCGAGATTGCCCTTTAATACTGCAAGTCCGCCATTTGGCATATATGGATTGTCGATCGGTCTGATGACCTCAGGATTCCTGTTGACTGCGTTCCTGATATTCTCTCCTATAGACTTGCCTGTGACTGTCATGCAGTCGAGATTTAAAAGACCCGCATCTCCGAGTTCTTTCATGACTGCATATACACCGCCGGCCTCGTTCAGATCCTCAATATATGTCGGACCTGCTGGTGCCAGGTGGCAGAGGTTCGGTGTTCTCTCCGAAATAGGGTTTGCATAGCTGATATCGAAATCGAAGCCTATCTCATGAGCGATTGCTGGCAGATGAAGCATAGTATTTGTTGAGCATCCGAGCGCCATATCAACTGTCAGGGCATTGATAATTGAATCTTTAGTGATGATGTCGCGAGGACGGATATTTTTCCTGAGCATATCCATTACTGCATATCCAGCCTGCTTTGCGAGACGGAGTCTTGCAGAGTACACAGCTGGGATGGTTCCGTTTCCACGAAGGCCCATTCCAATGGCCTCTGTAAGGCAGTTCATTGAGTTGGCTGTGTACATTCCTGAACAGCTGCCGCAGGTAGGACAGACATTTTCTTCATAGATACGGACTTCTTCGTCAGTCATCTTGCCTGCTGCATTGGCACCTACTGCCTCAAACATCGAAGACAGTGATCTCTTGCGTCCCTCTACATGTCCTGCAAGCATCGGGCCGCCTGACACGAATACTGTCGGCACATTGATACGTGCTGCTGCCATCAGCAGTCCAGGTACATTCTTGTCGCAGTTCGGGATCATGACAAGTGCGTCGAACTGATGGGCAATTGCCATACACTCTGTGGAATCGGCGATCAGGTCACGGGTCACGAGTGAATACTTCATGCCGATATGTCCCATTGCGATTCCGTCGCAGACTGCGATTGCAGGGAACATGACTGGATTGCCGCCTGCCTCTGCTACTCCGAGCTTTACTGCCTGTGCAATCTTGTCGATATTCATATGTCCCGGCACGATCTCGTTGTATGAGCTCACGATGCCGACTAATGGCTTGTCTATTTCCTCTTTTGTAAATCCGAGTGCATTCAGAAGGCTTCTTGCCGGTGCCTGCTGCATGCCACGCTTCATGTTGTCACTCTGCATACTTTTATTCCTTTCCATAAAAAGCTGTCGTAATGCTTTCTAAAAAACTGTTACAATGTTTCTATTATAAAATCTGAACTGTTGTTTTTCAACAACAAAAAGTCCCTTTGCGTATTGGATAGGCTATACTATAGTACATATATGAAAAATATTCAAGTCTGTACTGAAAGAAATTCACTCAATTGTAAATCCATTGAACGCTCTTTTTCAATTATCGCATAACGGAAATTTATGCAGAATCGGCATCAATATCCATGTACTTTCTGTTCAGATTCTCACATTATGACAATTCTGATTGAAGTTGCATCAACGGTTTTTGCACAAAACAATCATCTCATCTTCTCATGCGAAAAAGCCACATTTCTGCCCCTTTACTTGCAGGAAATAGTTGATGTCATTTATGTAAAAGTGCCGATATTGCGAAATCCGGGTACAGATAGACTAAGTTGTTGATGTCATTTACGTAAAAGTGCCGATATTGCGAAATCCGGGTACAGATAGACTAAGTTGTTGATGTCATTTTACATAAAAATGGTATATAGTGAAAATAATGTCTGGTCTGGACGCATCAAATGGTATATAGTGAAAATAATGTCTGGTCTGGACGCATCAAATGATATGTGTCCCATAATTGCACGTTTGACAGGCAGAAAATCGGAGGTTCATATAGATTGGAAAGCAGGAGACAGCACAGATATTCAGTGACAATTGTCCTCATTGTAATCAATATAATAGTTTATTTTGCTGAGGAGATGTCAGGTGGCAGCACCAGCAACAATGTTGCCTTGACATTCGGTGCCGCGTTCACGCCATTCATACTGCAGGGACAGTGGTGGCGGCTTTTCACATCAATGTTTGTGCACTTCGGAATCAGTCACATTGCAAACAATATGCTCTCACTCTTCATCCTTGGAAGGATTGTAGAGCAGTACTATGGTCATTTCAGATTTCTCGCTCTATATCTTGTGTCAGGTCTTGGCGGAAATATCCTGACTGTACTCCTGGAGCTGCATTCCGGAGACTTCAATCTCTCAGCAGGTGCAAGCGGAGCCATCTTCGGCATCATGTCTGCATTCGTACTATTTGCGATCAAGCCTGAAACCAGGAGATTTTTTCCATTAAAAAATGTTCTGGCCGGCGTGTTCTTCTCGATCATGCCTGGCTTCTTCAACTCTGGAATCAGCATCAGTGCGCATATTGGTGGATTTATCACAGGCATCATACTTGCATTTCTTCTTGATCCATACAAGCACAAATAATAGCACTTTCTTTACAACAATAATTCGTCAAAAAAACCAGGCAGGGATTCATCTCCCTGCCTGGTTTATATAAACGTTTGAAAAATATTATCAGATTCTGGCTGCGACCTCTTTGCCCATCTGAGAGCATCCTACTGTTGTTACTGATGATACTCCTTCACGAGGAAGAATATCACGCGTACGGATTCCATCGTCGAGAACTTTGCGTACTGCATTCTCGACTGCATCTGCCTCGGTGTCGAGATCGAGACTGTATCTTAAGAGCATTGCTGCTGAAAGGATAGTAGCTATTGGATTTGCAATATCCTGTCCTGCGATGTCTGGTGCTGATCCGCCGCTTGGCTCATAAAGGCCGAACTTCGTCTCATTGAGAGAAGCGGATGAAAGCATTCCAAGGGATCCTGTCACCATTGCAGCCTCATCTGAGAGGATGTCGCCGAACATATTCTCAGTGAGTATCACATCGAACTGTGCCGGATCTCTGACGAGCTGCATTGCGCAGTTATCCACCAGCATATGCTCGAGCTCCACATCAGGATAGTCAGCCCAGACCTCCTCGGTCACCTTTCTCCAGAGACGCGAAGAATCAAGAACATTTGCTTTATCTACAGAAGTGACCTTTTTTCTTCTCTTTCTCGCTATCTCGAATGCCTTGATCGCAATTCTTCTGATCTCATTCTCATTGTATGTGAGGGTATCAGTTGCCTGAATCACGCCATTGCAGGACTCTGTATGTCTCTTTCCAAAATAGAGACCGCCTGTCAGCTCACGGACAATAATCATGTCAAATCCTTTGTCGGCCGTTTCCTCTTTCAGCGGACAGGCCTCCTTGAGCTGTGGATAAAGATATGCAGGACGTAAGTTTGCAAAGAGTCCGAGTGACTTTCTTAATTTCAGAAGTCCAGCCTCAGGCCTCTTCTCTGGCGGGAGCTTGTACCACGGGGATGTGGATGTATTGCCACCGATGCTTCCCATCAGTACTGCATCGGAAGCCTTTGCGGATGCTATTGCATCATCCGTCAGCGGCTCACCTGTCGCATCAATCGAGCAGCCGCCCATCAGGATATCTGTGCGGTTGAACTCGTGACCATACTTCCCGGCAACTTTTTCAAGAACAGTCCACGCTGCGTCTGTGATCTCCGGGCCGATTCCGTCACCTGCGATCACACCAATGTTGTATTTCATCAGTATACCTTCTTTCTTTTCAATCTTTATTTACTATAAAGTATCCTTTAAAAAAATTCAACAAAAAAGAGGCCTGTTTCCGGGCCTCTTTCAAATTCAGTGAAAATTATAGTTCTGCAAGCTTCTCAATGGCTGTCTCACCGATGATCAGCTCACCATGTTCCTTGAGAATTGCTGCCATATTGCCATGATTAGCCACGTCATCGCAGAATTCCGAAATGGCAAAAACCGAATTGGCAAGTGTCTGCTTCGTATCTGTCAGATTCATTGACAGATAATATCTGCCATCATACTTGTACAGATCTGAAATAGCATACTTATTGGCAGGTGCCAGCTCTTTGCACAGACTGATGCACTTCTCAAGATCGTCAAGCGCTATAACCACCGGAAGCAGGATTGGCGTATCATTGGAAACACTCTTCAGAAGCTCCGATGCCTCTTTATGTCCAAGTGTGGAAATATTCTGCTTGCCATCAAATCTTGGCGCAATGGTATCTACTTCTACTCCTTCATATGGATCCTTTTCATCGTCATTCTTGTCTGACTGCGGGTCCGATTCCTTGCTCAGATCGCCGAGGGCGTCCTTGCATTTGGCCATGATCGATGCCAGTGCATCTGCTGGCTTGTCCTTATTAATCCTGATATTGACTGAGCCATCCGGCTGTCCTGCCAGCTGGACACTCATCGAACCTGTATCTGCTTTGAAGTCTAATGTCTCCCTGGCCTCGACCAGAATCTCATTCAGAAACTGTCTGGCCTTTGACTGATCATGCATCAGGTCTTCCATATTGTTGAAACCATGTGCCGCGAGCTCTTCTTTTGAAACCCTGCACGTGATACTGTTCTTATTTTCTTTCTTGATCAGCATGTACGTCCTCCTTTCCGCTTCATTACCCTCTATCCCTAGTGTAACACAATCCCCTGAATACTACAATCTCTTCATGTCAGCCGTGCAGAGCAGTATTTCACGGCGCTACGCTTATTGTAAAAAAATCATCTGCACGTCTTTACAATTGCATTAAAAAATAGTACAGGAGATGGGGCTCGAACCCACACATGGTTGCCCATAACAGATTTTGAGTCTGTCGCGTCTGCCATTCCGCCACTCCTGCGTATTCAAAGGGACCAGGATATAGGGATCAGACTAACTCCTATATCCTATATCCTATCCCCTATATCCTATCCCCTATATCCTAAGGCCACTCTTTCTTCAGCTTCTCCCAGATTGGGAAGCAGTCGAAGGTTGCAAAATAATCCTTCGGTTCCTCGGCTCTCCGGATCAGATCGAAGGTTCCGTCTGGATGGAGAAGAATCTCTGAACTCCAGAGACGGCCGTTGTAATTGTAACCCATTGAAAAGCCGTGTGCTCCGGTATCATGAATGTAGAGCAGATCTCCACGCTCTATCTTCGGGAGCATGCGATCTACTGCGAACTTGTCATTATTTTCACAGAGTGATCCGGTCACATCGTATTTGTGATCACAAGGCTCATCTTCCTTGCCCATGACCGTGATGTGATGATATGCGCCGTACATTGCCGGTCTCATGAGATTGGCTGCACAGGCGTCAACTCCGATATAGTCCTTGTATGTCTGCTTCTCATGAAGTACCCTTGTCACGAGTGCTCCATAAGGGCCCATCATGAACCTTCCCATCTCAGTATATAGTGCGACATCCCCAAGTCCTGCCGGAACGAGGATCTCATCATATACCTTGTGGACTCCTTCACCTATGACAGTTATATCGTTAGGTGTCTGGTCTGGCTTGTATGCGATTCCGACTCCACCTGAGAGATTGATGAATGAAAGAGAAATACCAAGCTTCTCCTTTATCTCGACCGCAAGCTCAAACAGCGTTCTGCTGAGCTCAGGATAATAATCATTTGTGACTGTATTGCTCACGAGGAATGCATGAAGTCCGAATCTCTTCACACCGAGATCCCGAAGTCTCTTGTATGCCTCGAGGATCTGGTCATGAGTCATACCGTACTTGGCATCACCCGGATTGTCCATGATTCCATTTGAAAGTGTATATACCCCGCCCGGATTGTAACGGCAGCACATCGTCTCCGGCAGCTTGCCATCAAGTGCCCTGAGGCAGGCATCTATATGAGTGATATCATCTAGATTGATGATTGCTCCGAGATCGGCTGCCTTCCTGAACTCCTCGTCAGGAGTATCATTTGAAGAAAACATGATTTCTTCACCCTTCAGGCCTACTGCATCGCTAAGCATCAGCTCTGTAAGTGATGAACAGTCAGCTCCGCATCCATATTCATGAAGGATGTCCATCAGGAACGGGTTCGGTGTTGCCTTGACTGCGAAATATTCACGGTATCCCTTGTTCCAGGCAAAAGCATCCTTTACCTTCTGGGCATTTTCGCGAATGCCCTTCTCATCGTAGATGTGGAAAGGGGTAGGATATTTCGCGGCTATTTCTTCCAGCTTCTCTTTTGTAGCAAATGGTGTCTTGTTCATTTTTCCTTCTTCCAAATGTGAAACAATTAATTGAGCGGTGCATTCGCATTCCGCTTCGCTCCATGCTCATTCGCGCTTTCGCGCTATAAATAAAAAGAGCTGTTGTAGGCTGTGCAAGCAAGCTTGCAGCCACAACAGCTCTTTCCATTTGCACCGCTCAATTATTACGCGAAAAGCTAGCGACCGGAATCGAACCGGTGACCTCCTCACTACCAATGAGGTGCGCTACCTACTGTGCCACGCCAGCTTATCTGCGGCTATTAAATTGCCGACTTGAATAATATACTATAACAAAAGTCTCT
>JAQYAY010000022.1 GCA_029338735.1 Lachnospiraceae bacterium
TAAATGGCGTAAATGACAAGACTACAGATCTGGCAGCAGCCGCTCAGCAGATAGCGGCTTCAGTACAGACGCTTCTCGAAACTGCGGCACAGATCAAGGATAAGCTTGAAGAGCTTTCAACACTCTGATAAAAACAGAACGCTCCGCTGCGGGGTTTCCCTCACAGCGGAGTTTTTCTCTCTTAGATCTTCGCCAGCGGTACCTTCTTTGTGGGCGCCGGAAAGGCTTCGTTTATTTTTATTTCAGGACAGAAACGGTCTCCGGGCGCAAAAAAAGGACCGCCAGAATTATCTGGCGGTCCCGGATCATTATAGTAAGGAGGTTCTGTTCGCTAAGTTCATGCATCGCCTACGGCTCGCATTCACTAATCTCACAGAACGGCCTCGCTTGTGATTCGAACTTCGCTATCGCTTGTTCTAATCTACAAGCTTTCGGTCAGTCAAGGTGAGGGCCTGCTGGTACAAGTGCCTTACCAGCGTCGTTGCCTTCATACTTCTTGAAGTTCTTGATGAATCTCTGTGCGAGGTCCTTAGCCTTTGCATCCCACTCAGATGCATCCTTATAAGTATCACGAGGATCGAGGATAGCCGGGTCTACGCCTGGAAGCTCAGTCGGAACCTCGAAATCAAAGTAAGGGATCTTCTTAGTAGGAGCCTTGTCAACGTCACCGCTCTGGATAGCTGTGATGATGCCTCTGGTATCCTTGATTGAGATTCTCTTACCAGTTCCATTCCATCCTGTATTAACAAGATAAGCCTTAGCGCCAGACTTCTGCATCTTCTTAACGAGCTCTTCAGCGTACTTTGTAGGATGAAGCTCGAGGAATGCCTGTCCGAAGCAAGCTGAGAATGTAGGAGTAGGCTCTGTGATACCACGCTCTGTACCAGCAAGCTTTGCTGTGAATCCTGACAGGAAGTAGTACTTTGTCTGCTCCGGTGTGAGGATAGATACAGGAGGAAGAACTCCGAATGCATCAGCTGAAAGGAAGATAACGTTCTCTGCAGCTGGTCCGTGAGAGATAGGTGAAACTCTCTTCTCGATGTGCTCGATAGGATAAGATACACGTGTATTCTCTGTTACAGACTTGTCTGTGAAGTCAAGCTTACCTGTCTTGTCATCAACTGTAACGTTCTCAAGAAGAGCATTTCTTCTGATAGCGCCATAGATATCAGGCTCTGCATCCTTATCAAGGTCGATAACCTTGGCATAGCAGCCACCCTCGAGGTTGAATACGCCGTTGTCGTCCCAGCCGTGCTCATCATCACCGATGAGAAGTCTCTTAGGGTCAGTAGAAAGAGTAGTCTTTCCTGTTCCTGAAAGTCCGAAGAAGATGGATGTATGCTCGCCGTTGTAATCGGTATTTGCTGAGCAGTGCATTGAAGCGATGCCCTTCAGAGGAAGGTAGTAGTTCATCATTGAGAACATACCCTTCTTCATCTCGCCGCCATACCAGGTATTGATGATTACCTGCTCATGGCTTGTGATATTGAATACGACAGCAGTCTCAGAATTGAGTCCGAGCTCCTTGTAGTTCTCTACCTTTGCCTTAGATGCATTGTAAACGATGAAATCAGGCTTGAAATTCTTCTGCTCTTCCTCAGTAGGACGAATGAACATGTTCTTTACGAAATGAGCCTGCCATGCGACCTCCATGATGAAGCGGACAGCCATTCTTGTATCCTTATTGGCACCACAGAAGCCATCAACGACATAGAGCTTCTTATTTGACAGCTCCTTCTTTGCGATGTCCTTAACTGCAGCCCATGCTTCCTGTGAAGCAGCGTGGTTGTCGTTAGGATACTCAGGAGTATTCCACCATACAGTGTCCTTTGAATTCTCATCCATTACGATGAACTTATCTTTTGGAGAACGGCCAGTGTAGATTCCTGTGAAAACGTCTACAGCGCCGAGCTCTGTCTTGTGTCCAACCTCATATCCCTCAAGAGACGGGTCCGTCTCAAGCTCGTACAGATCCTCATAAGAAGGATTGTACACGATATCGGTTGTGCCTGTGATTCCGTACTGTGTCAGATCAATGTTAGCCATTAATATAACCTCTTTCGTGAATTGTATTTAATTAGGTACCGCCAACCATTATACATTATTCTATTTAAAAATCAACTAAAAACCGCACAAAAATCCCGAAATGTCATACTCTTTCTTGTAAAACTTTTGTTAAAATGGTAAAATATGATGGAATTGTTGTAAATTTTTAAGAAAAGGAAAGCGAGGTAAAAATGCCATCGAGTTATAGCAAAATCACACCCGAAATTGAGAAACTCGCATCTCTTACCGAAAAGGCATCCTATGTGAAGCCTGAACTCTATACAGAGTATGGTGTCAAGAGAGGTCTCCGTGATGTAAATGGTAAAGGTGTCCTTGTCGGCATTACCAATATTTCAGAAGTCAATTCGCAGAGAGTGATCGATGGAAAAAATGTCCCGATCCCCGGCGAACTCTATTACAGAGGGTACAATGTCCAGGATATAGTCAGGAATATCAAGCCTGACAATCACTTCGGATTCGAAGAGATCACCTACCTTCTGCTGTTCGGAGAGCTTCCTACGAAGGAACAGCTTCATGATTTCATCAAGCTTCTTTCTTCATACCGCTCACTTCCGAAGAACTTCGTCAGAGATTCAATTCTGAAGAAGCCTTCAAATGATATGATGAATTCTCTCGCCAGATCGGTGCTCGCTCTTTATTCATATGATGACAATCCTGATGATATCAGCGAAGAGAATGTCCTGAGACAGTGCCTGCAGCTCATCGCAATGTTCCCGCTTCTGTCCGTATATGGATATCAGGCATACCGCTATTACAGCAAGGGCGACTCGCTCATCATCCACAGACCGAAGAAAGAATACTCCACAGCTGAGAACATTCTCCACTGTCTGCGTGACGATTCAAGCTTTACCCCTCTTGAGGCCAAGCTTCTTGATGTAGCACTGATCCTTCATGCAGAGCATGGCGGCGGCAACAACTCGACATTTACGACTCATCTCGTATCTTCATCAGGTACCGATACATATTCTGCAATCGCAGCAGCGCTCGGTTCACTCAAGGGACCGCGTCACGGCGGAGCCAATATCAAGGTCGTGAAAATGTTTGCAGATATGAAGAAGCACGTCAAGGACTGGACCGATGAAGAAGAAGTCGGGAATTACCTGCGTGCACTTTTACACAAAGAGGCATTCGACCATGCCGGTCTCATCTACGGAATCGGACATGCCGTATACTCGATCTCAGACCCACGTGCAGTCATCTTCGAGGGATATGTAGAGCAGCTCGCAGAGGCCAAGGGCTATGAAAAAGAATACGCCCTCTACTCTCTCGTTGAGAGGCTTGCTCCGCAGATCATCTCTGAGGAACGCAAGATGTACAAGGGGGTCAGCCCTAATGTCGACTTCTTCAGTGGATTCGTATATCAGATGCTCGGTCTTCCAATGGAGCTGTTCACACCGATTTTCGCAATTGCTCGAATCGCAGGATGGTCAGCACACCGCATGGAGGAGATCTGCCATCACGACAAGATCATGAGACCTGCCTACATGACAGTTGCTGAGCATAGAAAATATGTACCAATTGACGAAAGGTAAGATGGCATGAAAGGTTTCAATATAATGCTGATCTTCGACATCATCATTGCCGGAGTCGGCGTATATCTGCTCTATTCTTACATCATTATGAAAAAAGACAGGGAGATTCCATCTGCTTTCGTAGCTGAGGAACAGATCAGGAAATGCAAGGATAAGGACGGCTTCATCAACTACATGCTGCCGAGGACACTTATCTTTGCAATAGGCAGCATGGCAAGCGGAGTCCTCTGCTTCCTTGCAGACCTGAAGGTTCTCCCACTCAGCAAGCATGCAGGAAGCATCTTCGGGGTGACCATGCTTCTTGTATTCCTCACTATATGGCTGATCTTCTCATCCAGCATGAAGAATGCCAGGGTGAAATACTTTGCATCTGACCTCAGTATGTAATATAATGGAGCAGTCAGGAAACTATCCTGAAAGCTACGGAGCAAAAAGAGAAAAATACATGAAAGAAAATGCAAAAATCTTAATCGGCGATGATTCCATTCTCGCGCGCAGGCAGCTGAAGGATGTAGTATCGAAATATGTGGATGATCCAGCCTTCATCGAAGCTGCAAATGGCAAAGAGGCAGTTGAAAAGTTTGCCACAGAGCAGCCCGATCTCACCTTTCTCGATATAGTAATGCCAGTGCGCGACGGAATTCTGGCGACGATTGAGATTACCAAGCAGTATAAGGATGCAAAGATAGTCATCGTCTCATCTGTCGGCACGAAGAACCAGCTGCGTGCAGCAATCGAGGCAGGAGCCCTGGATTTCATCCAGAAGCCTGTCCGTGAGGATCTGATGAAGCAGATATTGGATAAGTACCTGGGGGACAAGTAATGTACGCACAGTTTTTTGGAAGTTATCTGCTGAGTAAAAATGCTGTTACACCTCAGCAGCTCACAGAGGCTATCTCACATCTGTCAGATTCACATATCCGCGTCGGTACTCTTGCCATGCACAAAGGATATATGACTGCTGAAGAAGTAGATGAGGTATGTTTTCTGCAGACCAGAGAAGACAAGCACTTCGGTCAGATCGCACTCGATAGGAATTACCTGTTTGATGACCAGCTGAATTATCTGCTGAAGTCACAGAGTCCTGATTATCTGCTGCTGGGGCAGAATCTTGTTGACATGGGTGCTCTCACGAATGCACAGCTCGAGACGCTTCTCGTAGGATATCAGCAGGAGAACAAAATCGAAGAGCCAGGCAGTGAAAATGACATACCTGAAGAGACCACACGACTTGTCAGGAATTTCTTCTATCAGGCCGGCAAGACTCTCTCAGACAATATGACAATGTACATGAATCTCCTGTTCAACAATCTTGTGAGATTCGTCGGCGGGGACTTCACTCCGCTCACTCCTGTTTTCACTAAGGAGTATGATACGAACTGCACCATCACTCAGGTGCTCACCGGCGTTCTCCCGATGCACACAGGGATTGATATGGAGCCTGATGCAGCAATAGCCTTTGCGAGCAGATATGCTCAGATGGACTTTGACAAATGCGATGAATATGTAAAGGCTTCCCTTGAGGATTTCCTGAATCTTAATAATGGCCTGTTCTCCGTCAATATGTCAAATACATATTCCAAAGAAGCAGAGCTCTCGCCTCCTGAATACACGGATCATCAGACACTTGCGCTCTCAGATGACGCATTTGTAGTTCCAGTGATCTATCCATTCGGAACTGTATATCTGATACTTAGTCCGGATAAATAGGGGTTAGGAACCAGGATTCAGGGGCCAGAGAACAAAGATTTCTAACAAAAATCAAGCCATCCAGGAGCAATATCCCGGATGGCTTTTTCTATTCCCTATATCCTATACCCTAACCCCTATATCCTAGATCCCAAGGAACTTCTTCACAACTGAAGGCATTTCATCTACCTGGCATGTCGTCTTGTGACGGACAGGTGCTGTCTTGATCTCTTCGATTGCCTGAGGTATCTTCATGCCTGACACATCTGAGAGCACGTCGGTGAGCTCAAGATCTGTCTTCGACGGATCATCGTGTCCGATTGCCTGCATGACAGTACGGGTAAACTTGTACGGGCTTGCAGTTGATGCGATCACAACAGGCTTGTCATCTCCGGTATCTTTAAGGAACTTCTGGTATACAGCACTTGCTACAGCTGTATGAGGATCAAGAACATATCCTGTATCATCGAACACTCTCTTTATCTCGTCCTTTGTCTCCTGCTGATCTGCAAAATTGCCATAGAAATCGGACAGCTTGTCCTTCATGGCCGGCGTAATGGTATATTTTCCATCATCACGAAGCTCCTTCATGAGTTCATTATCCTTCTTATCATCGCAGTCAGCGATACGATAAATGAGTCTCTCGAGATTCGAAGAGATAAGAATATCCATAGATGGAGAACTCGTCAGATGGAATGGTCTGTTCTTATCATATGTACCAGTCGTGAAGAAATCGAAAAGCACCTTATTCTCATTGGATGCGCAGATCAGGCGGTCAACAGGAAGTCCCATCTGCTTGGCATAGTAGCAGGCGAGGATATTTCCGAAGTTACCTGTAGGAACAGTGACATTAATCTTGTCACCAGCCTTGATCTTGTCTTCCTTCACGAGACGGGTGTATGCATATACATAGTATACGATCTGCGGAACCAGACGGCCGATATTGATGGAATTGGCTGATGAGAACTGGAAGCCTGCATTATCAAGCTCTTTTGCCAGATCCCTGTCATTAAACATCTGCTTCACACCGGTCTGGGCCTGATCGAAATTGCCATTGATTCCGACTACAAAGGTATTGTCTCCGGTCTGTGTCACCATCTGCTTCTTCTGGATGTCAGACACACCGTCCTTCGGGAAAAATACTATGATCTTCGTTCCCGGAACATCTGCAAATCCTGCAAGTGCAGCCTTGCCTGTATCTCCTGATGTAGCGGTAAGAATAACTATTTCATTCTTTATATTATTTTTCTTCGCAGAAGTAGTCATCAGATATGGAAGAATTGAAAGTGCCATATCCTTGAATGCTATCGTCTTGCCATGATAGAGCTCGAGATAATATACACCGTCAGCATACGTAAGCGGTGCAATCTCCTCTGTATCGAATTTGCTGTCATATGCGCCGTTGATACACACCTTCAGCTCATCCTCTGTGAAATCAGAGAGCATCAGCTTCATGACTTCATATGCTACCTGCCTGTAGTCCATTGCGGCCAGCTCATCAAGAGTCCGGTCGAGCCTGGGTATATGTGTCGGCACATACAGTCCGCCATCCGGTGCGAGTCCGCGGAGAATGGCCTGTGAGGCCGTTACCTTGTCATTGTTGTCTCTTGTACTAACGTATTCTACGCTCATTAGTAACTCCTTTTTCTTAGTCCTGAATTGTATCTGTGAGATGGTCTATCGGAAGGAATTCCGGCAGACCATTACTATACGTGAGCTTTACCTCTCCCTGGATCAGCGGGGACAGATAACTGATCATCTCTTCCGTGACATCATTGCCTCGTTCATTGATCCACTCGCGTGGAACCTTCTTTATTCCATTGGCAACCTCTGATACAGGAACCGAGCTGTAGCCTACCTGATAATCAAAGGTATCCTTTCTCTCGATCACTACCATCCGTCCGCTGATGCCTTCCTTGGCAAGCAGGACAGCTGCCTCACCGAGCTGGTATGCCTCGTCGAGATCAGTCTTCGATGCCAGATGGATCCCGCATCTCTGAGGGATATTCAGCTCTACGCTCCTGATCTTGATTCCAAGTGCATTACCCAGTATATGCTCAATGGCCTTGCCTGTGCCTGAAAGCATCTTGTGACCGAACTTGTCTTCCTTGGCATCTGCTGATGCTATATACTCTCCGTCCTTGTCCTTGATACCTTCTGAAACAGCTATCATTACGGAATTTCTCTTTTTCAGGATCTGCTTTGTATCAGCTATGCAGTTCTCCACGGAAAAAGGAACCTCTGGCAGATATATCAGCTGCGGTGCCGGGAGTCCCTCAGTCCTTGCCAGAGCTGATGCTGCCGTGAGCCATCCGGAATCACGTCCCATGATCTCTACGATCGTGATGCTCTTGACAGGATAGATCATAGTATCATATGCCATCTCACGCATTGACGTGGCGACATACTTGGCCGCCGAACCGAAACCAGGCGTGTGATCTGTGGCAAACAGGTCATTATCGATGGTTTTCGGAACTCCAATGACACTGATATCAGCATTTCTGCTATTGAAATACGATGACAGCTTCGCTACCGTATCCATCGAATCATTGCCACCAATACCGAAAAATGCCTTGACATCAAGGCTTCTGAAATAGCCATAGAGAGTATCATAGATTGCCGGCTCCGCCTTTGGATCTGGCATCCTCATCCTGCACGACCCCAGATACATTGCAGGCGTGCGTACCAGCTTCTCGAGGAATCTGTCATCTGCTGCGACTCTTTCAGAGAGATCTATCACATTCTGTGACAGAACTCCTACTATCCCGTTCACTGCCCCATAGATATGGTCATATCCCGCTTCCCTGGCTGCATGTATCACGCCCGCAAGTGAAGCATTGATGGCCGTCGTTGGTCCCCCGGACTGGATTATTATACAGTTTTTCATTAGATTACCTTATTTTTCCCTTCTCTCTTGGCTCTATATAGATTGTCATGTGCCTGTTTGAGAACGACATCATAGTCATCGCCCTTATGAAATTTTGCAACACCGATTGAAACGGTGATGTGAACCTGTTTGCCTCCGGAATTGAGATCCATGTGCTCTACGGCATAACGGAACTTCTCCATCTTGTATTTCATGGCCTCTGATGACGGCTCACCGGTATAAACGAAAAGGAACTTCTCCCCGCCATACCTTCCTGCCAAGAATCCGTGATCATCAGTAATCTTCCTGATCTCGTCAGCCACGCTGAAGATCACGAAATTACCGAACTCATAGCCGTAATTATCGTTGATATACTTGAAATTGTCAATATCAACCATTGCCATCGAGAACGGCTCGCCTGTCCTGTCAGAACGGGCTATTGCATCATCCGTCACCTGGTGGAGAGCATAACGGTTCATAAGCCCGGTCAGTGCATCATGATTCATCTGGTAAGTCATCCGGTTCCTCGACCTGATAATGCTCGTCGCAAACAGATAGGTAAAGGATGAAATAGCTATGAAGACCGCGAGTGAATTGAATCCATCCATCACATAGTACATTCTCTGGCTCACCAGACAGTCGGGAATGACACCGTGTACATGTGCGAAAAACAGCACGAAGTACAGAATGATCGAAAATATAGGAAAAGTAACTGACAGCCTTCTTGGTATTCTGTTCGGGTTCGAAAACTGCGGATAGAAGTACAGTGCCGCAAGCGCGAAAAACCATAGCTGGAAGCCTGCATCATAGCCTATATACAGACAGGCGAGAATAGCATGTATCGCTACCTCAACAAAGACCAGTGAGAAAAATCCGATTGTTCTGCCCCTCTTAATGAAGATATACCCCAGCAGGTAGAAGATGGTGCTCACTACATTCGCTATGATCATGACCTTCACATGTGCCAGAATATACAGCACCATCAGGCTAAGGTGGATAGCAAGCATCGCTGAATTGATCAGTACATTTATCTTATATGTATCAGGCTCCCTGAAGAGCATGCTGTTCTTTTCCTTTTCCGTCATGGCTCCTCCTTTCACTTTGTTCATTTCCAATTCTTTATTATACTAAAGTCCGCACCTTTCCGCAACCTTCCATAAACAATTCATAATGGCTGTAGATAAAAATCTCCGCGCCTGCGCGATATTTCTCCGGCAGCGAATCCACACTCTCATAGACCAGGTCCGATTCCGTGGAAGCGATATCTCTTATGATCCCATCTCTGGCCCGGCCTGTAACTCCATGAACTGCATCATCAAGGGCCGCCATTACTGCCGCACACCTCTCGGACCTGCCGCACTCATAGTCGCCTGCTGCCTCGAGATAAATGTCAGTGAGTATCCTTATTGCGACATCTGGAAGCTTTTCCTCAGGAGTAGTCAGCATGAAATATCTGATCTGATTTCTCCATGCATAATAGGTCCCGAATGTATTCCTGACCTCTGCTCTCTGACCAAGGCCATGAAGAGCCATTGCCGCACCGACATTTGCCACCCTGTATCCGGCCTGTCTCACACGGTAGCACCATGTCGTGTCATCCCAGTAGATATAGTTTTCTTCCGGGAGCAGGCCAGTCTTTTCAGCCAGATCAGTACGTATCATCAGGGCGCAGGCTGGCGCAGCATCCGAATATACGACTGCAGGAGCGCTGCCATCCTCAATTTTCCCGAGATACGGTGAGACGGTTCCGCACAGATCATAACTGATATCAAGGCCATAGCACTGGATCAGATCAGGATTGTCAAGGAAATATATCTTCGCAGCCGCCATACCGCTGTCAGGATTCCTGTCCAGAAAATCCACCAGGCTTCCCACACAGTTCTCATCGAGAAGGCAGTCATTGTCGACACACATCAGATATCTGTATTCCTCATCAGAATCAAGTGCAGCCCTCAATGCAGTATCAAATCCGCCTGCCCCGCCGAAATTCTCGTCGTTTATGATCAGCTCGATGTGAAGCTGTTTATTTTTTCTGATAAAATCAGCTATTACCTTCTCTGATCCGTCTGTCGAATGATTGTCGCAGACATACACATCGAAATCCGTGCATTTCTGCTCTGCCACAGCCTGAAGGCACTGGGATATCATTTCTCGCTTGTTGTAATTGCAGATACAGATTGCTGCTGTCTTCATCAGAGTTCACCTATATTTTCCTTTCTATAAAAAACAATTTTATCATATTTTTAATAGAATTTATATTGATTTTTCAATGCATAAGCGTAGAATAGTTGCAATGCGATTTTTTATGGAGGTTATAAAATGCAGCTCGACATGACTACTGGACGCCCGATGCCTATTATCCTGAAGTTCTTTATTCCTATTTTCATTGGAAATATGTTCCAGCAGTTCTACAATATGGTGGATTCCATCATCGTTGGAAGATATGTGGGAACTGAGGCATTCGCTGCCGTTGGAAGTACAGGAACCATCATGTTTCTCGTGCTCGGTTTCGCAAACGGCCTGTCCACTGGATTTACAGTCCTCACGTCCCAGAGATTCGGTGCAAAGGACGAGGAAGGCGTGAGAAGGTCTGTGTCCAATGCCATCATTCTGTCTGTCATAGTGTCTGTCGTCATGACAGTGCTGTCACTTACAACGATGAACGGCCTGCTGCATCTGCTGAATACACCGTCAAATATATATCACTACGCATATGACTATATCATTATCATCACCGGCGGGACAGGTGCTGTCTGCTTTTACAATCTGTTCTCGGCACTGCTGCGTGCTGTAGGCAATTCAAAGGCACCGCTCTTCTTCCTGATTCTGTCGGCGACGCTCAATATCTTCCTTGATCTGCTGTTCATCATCGGATTCCACTGGGAGGTAAAGGGTGCCGCGATCGCAACAATTGCTTCACAGGCTATCTCCGCAGTGCTCTGCATTTTTTACATTCTCTTCAAGGTAAAAATGCTCGTCCCTCACCGCAATGAATGGAGACTGGTTCCTTCATATGCTAAGAAACAGCTCGCTGTCGGATTCCCGATGGCACTGCAGTTCGGTATCACGGCCTCTGGTACGATGATCATGCAGTCTTCAATAAACCGCTTCGGCTCCAATGCCATTGCAGGATTCAACGCTTCTTCAAAGGTCGGAAACCTGCTGACCCAGGCCTTCCCGGCCCTCGGCCAGTCTATGGCCACCTATACCGGACAGAACTACGGCAAGGGTGATATCAACAGAATTCATGAGGGCTCTCATGTGGCTATTGTGATTGCTGTTATTGCATCGCTGATCGGAGCAGGACTGGCGCTTCTGCTGCTGCGCCCGGCAATACCTCTTTTCCTTGGATCAAATGCTGATATCAGCACTATCCTGCCATGGGCAAAGCCGTATACATACCTGTCGATCATCTTTTACATACCACTCGGAATCCTGTTTATCTACAGGGATATGATGCAGGGCTGCGGTTACGGTTTCCTGCCTATGATGGGCGGTGTCCTGGAACTCTGTGCCAGATTCACGACTGCCATGCTGTCCATGCATTTCAACAGCTACCTGCTCGGTGTCGCCGGCGATCCGGCCGCCTGGGTTGTAACCGGTATTTTCGATGCCATTGCATATCACTATGTGATAAAAGATGTCCGAAGAAAGTTTGACGCGGCGAAGGCAACAGAGTAGAATAATAGGCATGGATAGAAAAGATTTTGTAGAGGGAGCAAAAGATTCGGTCGCTATAGTGGTCGGATATTTTTCTGTGAGTTTTACCTTTGGCATTGTGGCTGCGCAGGCCGGACTGTCGCCATTCCTTGCAACACTTATGTCACTGACCAATGTGACGAGTGCCGGGCAGTTCGCAGGACTTAATCTCATAATCGCGCAGAGCTCATATCTCGAGATGTTTCTGACACAGCTCGTCATAAACCTTCGATACGGGCTCATGTCACTATCACTTTCACAGCATTTAGACAAAAAAGCCACTACCGGCAAGAGACTGCTGATTGCCTTCGCCAATACGGACGAGATCTTCGCTGTGTCCGTCGTGAAGCCGCACAAGGTCTCTCCTTCATATATGGCTGGACTTGAGATCTTCCCTATACTGAGCTGGGCGCTCGGGACATTTTTCGGTGCCGTGGCCAACAATCTCCTGCCGGCCGCTGTTTCAAGCGCTCTTGGAATAGCTCTCTATGGCATGTTCGTGGCTATCGTGATGCCTGTCGCCAGATCACACAAGAGTGTGGCTATCGCAGTCATCCTGGCCGCATGCCTGTCGCTTGCATTCCACTATGTACCAGGGCTTAAGGCTATTTCAAGCGGATTTACCATTATCATCTGCACAATTGCCGCCAGTGCTCTTGCTGCATGGCTGTTCCCGGTTCCTGAAGATGATGGAGGTGATGCAGCATGAAGATCTATTTATACATCATACTGATGGCGGTGACCACATATCTGATCAGGATGCTGCCACTCGTGCTCTTCCAGAAGCCTATCAGGAGCGGATTCATAAAGAGCTTTCTCTACTACGTGCCATACACATGTCTTACCGTGATGACGATCCCGGCCATCTTTACCTCGACAGCAAGCGTCATCAGCGCCACCGTCGGATTCATCGTCGCCGTGATCCTGGGCTACTACAGAAAGAGCCTGCCAGTCGTTGCAGCATTCGCCTGCCTGGCAGTATTTATCACTGAGAGGATCATGTGAAAGCTTCACTCAATACATGCAAAAAAAAAGAGCCACACGTACATGTGACTCTTTTATTCAAATTTTTGAATTAGATTAATATGAATCCGTTATACCTATCAGCCAAGCTTCAGAAGACCTGCTGTGTTAATAGTCACCTTTGTCTTCTGTCCTGATAATGTCTTCTTCTGTACTGTAACAGTCGGTTCAATGGCAATAGTCACTGTACCTTTATCCAGAAGTTCAGTAAGTGCAGGATTGTCTTCCTGGAACTTCATAGCATAGATCCTGTTGCTTCTGTACTTTTCAATCTTATCAGACGACAAGGAATCAAACACATCAACACCATCTGTGATATCATAGTAATATCCTGTTGTACCGTCCGTCCCCTGTTCCTCTGTCATCTTATCCTTATACTTATTATCTATCTCATCTATCGGCTTCTTACTGAATAGATAGAAACGAGGAGTAATAACCTTGCTGCTTCCGGTATTATCATCCTTTATGGTGAAGTAATACTTCTGATCCTTAAGGATACTATTATCAGGAGTAAGTCCACGTACAGCTACATCATACTCTTGCGTTTTCTTATCAAGAAGGATACTGTTAATACCACAGCATATCTCTCGTACGGTAGAATTCCTAGTCAGATACTTTACACCACTTACCGGTGCACTTGTGGTATTAGACTTATCATCATCTACTGCGGGGCCATACTTCAGATTATCCGCATTGTTCCTGGCGATAGTAGCATACTGTATACCATTCTTATTTTCAGTCATCGCATATGCCATCCTTGTGCAGGCCGCCTTTGCTGCAATATCAAGATTCTCAAGCGAAATTCCAAAGGAATCGCACGGCTTCTTATCAAGCAGTTCCTTATCTGTAATACTACTGGTGTCATACCCTGTGAAGTCCTCGATATAGTTCCTCAGCACATCGATTGCCGACATTGTCTTTCCGCCTGTCTGAACCAGATAGCTCGACACCTGCTTCGTGCTCTTTGCAGATCCTGTAAAGTAGGCCTTAGGCTTGGAGGCCTGCTGTCTGTAGGCAGCTATCATAGTATTGATGAAGAGCTTGGCCTCTGCATCGGTAGGGTTGTCCAAATGTCCGGCACCTGTATAGAAGATATTGCCACAGCTGAACAGATAATAGTCGTTAGCCACATCCTGATCACGATAATATGAATTATCAAGTGTATACCATACAACAATATTGTCAGAGTTAAGGTTCAGCTGACTGTACTGACAGTGCGTAAGAGATACCTGCAGCAGATCCTCGCTATTCAGATAATAAGGATAGGTAGTGATAGTTCCCTTATTTACCTGTTTTACGTGATCAGTTTTCAGCATACCAAAAGCATCAACTGTATGGTAATAAATATCTCCCTTGTTGAATTTCCATCTGTCCAGAAGTCCATCGGTATAGCCCTGTGTCTGAGGAACAGTTTTAACCACTCCTGTCGGGTAAGTAAGAGCCTCTGGCTTATAGGCTATAGAATATCCAGCATTCTTAAGCATACTTATCTGTTCAGCCGTCAGCTGATCAGTCGTTATTTTCCTTTTAAATTTATTCCCATAAGCCTCATTTTCTGTCATTCCTGCCTGAGGATTAAGATTGGCAAGGAAGCCGTTCCCTACATAATTGCCCTCCTTGTCCTTCACATTCCATTGTCTAACGCCTCCTGAACCCAGCTTTGTATCTGTGATTCCATATACATCCATCTTATCAAGAGACCGGAGAGTAGTATTGAAATCAAAGGCAGCCCAGGCATAGGCATTCTTATTTTCTGGATGAGCATGATCGTTTGGATCTGGGCTATTTTTAATGTACCATCCGAATACAGTCGTATTATTCTTTGTCAGATAAGCATGGGATGAGTTATCATGAGTGAAGAGGACAGACTTTCCTGAATCAGCAAAATCCTGGATCCTGTAGCATGAATCCCGGTCGAGAGACTGATACATATCCGAAAAACCTAGGATTATCATATCATAGGCATCGAGATTTATATCTTTTCCTGACTCAATGGTATATTCATAACCATCTCTTTCTATAGTCCTCTTTTCCCTGCCATTTGGATACTCGTTTTTATTGAAGTCTTCTGCACAGACAGTTACAATATTTATCTTGTACTTATCAGTAACTGTTTTGTCTATAAGCCATTTATGATACTGAGAGAT
>JAQYAY010000023.1 GCA_029338735.1 Lachnospiraceae bacterium
AAATCACGACTTCCTTGCATACCACGTTCCTGGGGGGATTCGAACCCCCGACCTTCCGCTTAGGAGGCGGACGCTCTATCCTGCTGAGCTACAGAAACATCTATTCAGTTGTGAGTCAGACTAATATCTTCGACTGCATCCAGACCATTCCCTTGAACCTTCGTCCTATCTCCGGTTCTCCGAGTAATGAATCCTTTCCGATAGTCACTTCAAATCTGATTCCACAGCAGCTGAGCATCAAGTGATAGATACTCTGTCCTGTAAAACCGATCTCGTCTTCACTCATATCCTCGATGACTCCGATACAGTAATACATGTCATCTTCGATTCCACGAGGCATGAATGTCGTCTCGACTACTCCGTAAATGCTGTCCTTTCTGGCCCGCTTGTCTATTGTAGTATAAATCTGCATTTCTGTCAATGTCAATTGATCATATGCATCATCATTGCCATTATACAGTTCATTCTTGAGTCTGTTCCTATGACCCTCCATTCTGCTGAGTTCTTTATCATTGGCATCGCCTTTTGGCAGAAGAATCATTCCTGTATATGACAGACCACTGAGTGACAGGCCATCATAAAGTGCATCTGTCTGTTCTGTAAATTCTCTGCCATCAGATATCTCATACAGATTCTGGATATATGAATAAAGTACACATCCCAGCTGTGGAATCTCTGTCCTCGCCATGCAGCCAGGAAGGCTCTTCAGTCTCTCGAGAGTAATCCCGTTTTCTGTTGCCTTTTCCTGTGATTCTACAAATGGAAAAACTTCCTGTCTGACAAAATTGCCATCTCTGTCCAGAAATCCTCTCTCCCTGATTCCTGTCCGACGTGTGATGTATTTCGTCAGTTCAAATATCCTGTCCTGATAGCTGTGGCCGTCCAGATATCTGGCCTCCTGTGTCAGATCAGGATTTTTTTCTACTATTCTATATATATCTTCGAGTTCATTCAGGCTCAGTCCGCCGAGGCCGACTGCACTCATGTATTCATTCATCAGTTCCATTCAGTGCCATTGAAAGAGCCTTGTCTTCCTCTGGCGATAATCCGATTATCGAGTTTCCATCAATGATTTCCTTGATGTAGCTGTAGCTGCCTTCTCTGCTGTGTACACTGTTGATTATGAAGCCATTATTTTTTTCATTGAGAAGTGCAAGTGCAAAACTCAGCTTTCCTCCCATTTCATCAAGTGCATCATATTTTTCAAGGCCGATCTTCTGAAAACATGGTTCGATGTCTCTGTTCAGTTTGTCAATCTTCGCCTCATTCAGTTCATTCTTCTGGTCGAGATCTTCTACCTTTTCAAGCTTCTTAATAATGGTATCCTCAAGAGATGCTCCATCCTTGCCCTGCATGAATTGTGCATATTTTTTCTGAAGCCTGCTGATTCTTGCTGCCTGTACTATCAGTATGATGAGCAAAATAATTGCAAATGCTGCTATCCCAATTACCACATAGTCTGTCTGTATTCCTAAATACCGTTCGATCATCTTTTTATCCTTTTCAACTATTGAAATAGTTCATTATCTTTTCGAATTCTTCCGCTGAATAATAGTCTATTTCTATCTTACCGCTTTGTGAAGTCTTTGGCTGTATACGAACCTTTGTTCCGATCTTCTGTTTGAGACTTTCCTCTATACTTGCATATTCTGTCAGAAGTTCTTCACTGAGTGGTTCTTCTTCCTTTTTCTCAGGTCTGTTGCCATTCTGCAGTTTCTTGACTTCTTTTTCTACATCACGTACTGACATCTTCTCATCGAAGATTCGCTGGGCAAATTCGTACTGCTTGTCAGGATCTTCTATAGAAAGAAGTGCTCTTGCATGACCAGGGCTGATCATCTCGTCGACCAGCATCTGCTGAACTCTGTCATCAAGTTTTAAAAGACGTAGTGAATTCGTGACTGCTGCACGGCTCTTGCTGACTTTTTCAGCGACCTCATCCTGTTTCATGTCAAATTCTTCAAGAAGTCTCTTATATGCGAGTGCTTCTTCAATCGGGTTCAGATCTTCACGCTGGATGTTCTCGATCAGTGATATCTCAACTATCTCCTGCTCGGACAGATCCCTGATTATGACAGGGACTTCTTCAAGTCCTGCTTTCTTTGCAGCACGCCATCTTCTCTCTCCGGCTATTATCTCATAATAGTCCTCCTTCTTCTGCACGAGCAGTGGCTGGATGATTCCATACTGCTTTATTGATTCGGACAGTTCCTGAAGCGCGTCTTCATTGAAGACTTTTCTCGGCTGTTCTCTGTTCGGCTCAACCTTATTGATCTTTACTATTGTGACTCCGTCTTTTTTTTCTTCTCGTTCTGCCTTCTGAAGCGGAGTTGCCTTGTCGGGTATCAGACTGTCGAGTCCTTTTCCCAGACCATGCTTTTTTGTGCCTGCCATTTGTCCCTCTTATTCGTTCTCTATTATCTCTTTTGCCAGATTCCTGTAGCTCTCTGCACCTGCAGACTTCGGATCGTAAATATTGATTGGAATTCCATGCGATGGAGCCTCGGCCAGTCTTACATTTCTCGGAATGATCGTCTTGTAAATTCTGGTATTCAGATTTTCCTTGACAGTAGCTACTACATCATTTGAAAGGTTCGTTCTTCCGTCATACATTGTAAATACTACACCGTTTATGGTCAGCTTGCTGTTCAGTCGCTGCTGAACCAGATCAATCGTATGCATCAGCTGACTGATTCCTTCAAGTGCATAATACTCACACTGGATTGGTACGAGTACACTGTCTGCTGTCGTCATAGCATTTACTGTTAGCATATTCAGTGATGGCGGACAGTCTATGAAAATATAGTCATAGTCATCTGCAATATAGTCAACTGCATTTTTCAGAATGTATTCCTTTTCTTTGACTCCGAGAAGTTCGATCTCGGCTCCGGCCAGATTTACATTTGACGGGATAATATAGAGATTATCTACACCGTCTATATCTACCTTTTCAATAGCTTCCTTGATTGTACATTCATCGAGCATCAGCTCATAAACTGTATTCTCGACCTCAGTCTTGTCAATTCCGAATCCACTTGTCGTATTACCCTGAGGATCGAGATCTATGATCAGAACCTTTTTGCCTCTTTCAGCCATACATGCTGAAAGGTTGATTGCAGTTGTTGTCTTTCCTACTCCACCCTTCTGGTTAGCAATAGCTATTACTTTGCTCATTTTTACTCCCAATATTTATTCAGTCTTTTCTGTCACGCCATGTATTATAGCATTAACTCTTTATTTTTTCCATATACAAGATAATGTTTCACGTGAAACATTATTTCCACTATCTATTGTGGTCAGAATCTGACTACTAGATAATGATGTTTCACGTGAAACATTAAGCTAAACGTTGTGGTCTTTATATTCTGAATAAAACTCATCAAGGCACTGATTGACCTGATCAATCTCTGATTCAACAGAGGTCAGGTTCTGTGACACATCTTCGAACTGACTATTAAGTGATTTGATCTTATCACTTAAAGAAATCAGATGCTCATCATCTTTTGAATCACGTCTCGGACTGAATGGCTCAAATGGACGAGAAGTAGAAGACATATAATCGTCAAGCTCACGCTTCGACTCATGCAGTGACGCACGAATCTCAATAAGAGAATCTTTCAGATCTTTTTTCTTATTATTGAGAAGATCAAGTCTGTTGCTAAGATACTGTTCTATCATATCATTCTCCTGAAAAAATTATAAAGGATTCCTGGAAGGAGTTCCTGCCTTGCGTGGATATATCTTTGGTGTATTGCCAGTTTTCATAATAAGAAGAAGAGTCCTTGAAATATCTGAATATGGTAGTTCAAAAGTTGCCTCCTGAACCAGTTTTCCACGAAGTTCAGAAAATGCATGCTTGCATAAGGACAATTCTTCATCTGCCTTTTCTGACTTATATGAAATGAAGAATCCGTTCTTTTTTACAAAAGGAAGGCAGTACTCTGAAAGTGTCTCAAGATTTCCAACTGCACGTGAAACACAGAAATCAAATGTTTCACGCTTGCCTTTTATATGAGCTATATCTTCTGCTCTTCCATGAATAATATTTACATCATTAAATCCTAGTTCAGTACAGACATGGCGTAAGAAATCAAGCTTCTTATTGACAGAATCAAGAAGAGTAAGCCTGATCTCTGGAAAAACAATCTTAAGAGGAATTCCAGGAAAGCCGGCGCCAGTCCCGACGTCTATAACTAACGCACCATTATGGAATCTCTTTATAATAGAAATATCATCATCAAGAAGCACTAATGATAATGAATCAACAAAATGCTTTGTGACTGCATCATGATAATCAGTGATCTTGGTCAGGTTCATGACTTTATTTTTCTCAAGGATCAAGTTATAGTATTTGTCGAATTTGCTGACCTGATCATCAGTCAGCTCTATACCAATCTGATCAAATGAATCACGTAAAAATTTATCGTCCATATACACCTCAGTCTGTCAGATACTTTCCTGACTCTATATAAATCATAAGTACAGAAATATCAGATGGAGATACTCCAAGAATTCTTGAAGCCTGACCAATACTAACTGGTCTGGCACCCTTAAGTTTCTGTCTGGCTTCTATTCGTAATGAAGGAACTTTATCATAATCGAGCTGTTCAGGTATCAGCTTGTCTTCAAGCTTTTTGAAATGCTGAACCTGCTTTTCCTGCCTGTCTATATATCCGGAGTACTTGATCTGAATATTGACCTGTTCCCTGACAGTCGCAGGTAAAGATGGCCTTTCCTCATCTATAGGTGCTGTAATATCATAAGACAATTCAGGTCTCCTGATAAGTTCTGAAAGTCCTATACCTGACTGTACAGGTACAGAATGATATGCTGCGAGGAAATTATTGGTATGAGGGTTCTCACCAACAAATACCCTGCTGACACGATCAATTTCTTCCTTGGTTTCTTTTATCTTATCTTCTACTTTTGTATATCTCTCATCAGATATGAGACCAGCATCATGGCCAAACTTTGAGAGCCTGATATCTGCATTATCCTGTCGTAAAAGGAGACGATATTCCGCTCTGGAAGTCATCATTCGGTATGGTTCTGCAAGTTCTTTAGTGACCAGGTCATCAATCAGAACTCCTATATATCCATCAGATCTGGACAGTATGATTGGTTGTTTACCCTGTACAGACCTTGCAGCATTTATACCTGCAATGAGTCCCTGTGCAGCAGCTTCTTCATATCCGCTGCTTCCATTAAACTGTCCACCAGAGAAAAGGCCCTTTATCGCTTTGAATTCAAGTGACGCCTTGAGCTGATGCGAAGCCAGACAGTCATATTCGATAGCATATGCATTACGTACGATATTACAATGTTCAAGTCCAGCAATAGAATGATAGAATTCATACTGTACATCTTCAGGCATTGAAGAAGATGCACCACTGACATACATCTCATTAGTCTGAAGTCCTTCAGGCTCAATAAACAGCTGATGTCTCTTCTTTTCGGCGAATTTTACCACTTTATCTTCAAGTGACGGGCAATATCTCGGACCTGTACCTTCAATCACTCCTGAATATATAGGACTCTCATCGAGGTGAGCTCTTATGATATCATGTGTATGTTCATTGGTATAAGTAAGAAAGCAGGAAATCTGATGTTTCTGGATCTTTCTAGGATCCGTAGCAAATGAAAATGGTGTAATTACAGGATCTCCGTACTGCTCTGTCATCTTAGAAAAATCAATGGATCTCCTGTCAATTCTTGCAGGTGTCCCTGTCTTGAAGCGGAGAAGACTAACATTATTAGCACGAAGTGAATCACTCAAATGAGTTGCAGCCTTTAGTCCATTAGGTCCGGTATGTTCAATGACAGAACCATACAGACATCTGGCATTGAGATATGTACCTGTGCACAGAACTACAGCATCAGAATAATAAGTCGCACCTGATATGGTTTTTACACCTTTTATCGTATGATCTTCAATCATCAGAACACAGACTTCTGCCTGACGCAGAACGAGATTAGGAGTAGACTGAAGCACTTTTCTCATCTCAATGGAATATGCCATCTTATCAGCCTGACATCTGAGAGAATGAACTGCTGGACCCTTTGATGAATTGAGCATCTTGGACTGAATAAAAGTCTTGTCAATATTTCTTGCCATCTCACCACCAAGAGCGTCAATTTCTCTTACGAGATGCCCTTTTGACGAACCACCTATATGAGGATTACATGGCATAAAAGCAACTGAATCCATACTAACTGTAAAAATAATCGTAGAAAGTCCCATCCTGGCAGACGCAAGTGCTGCTTCACAACCGGCATGACCGGCACCAACTACGATTACATCATATTTTTCTTCGATCAAAGTAATCTCACTTTCCCATACAGAAATCCGAAAAGATCTTATTCACCAGATCTTCTTCGACTTCTTCTCCTATTATATATCCAAGCGACCTGTATGCATCATACAGATCAGAGGTAAAGAAATCCTCTGACATACCATCGGCAATAGACCTCTTCACCAGATTAAGTGACTTCATTGCCTCACACAGATTATTATAGTTATCCTCATTGGTAATGTAAAATCTGTCTTTATCCAGTCCACCATTAAAGAATAGATCATTGATTGCCAGTTTCAGATCATCATAACCTTCACCGGTCTTTGTGGAAAAAATTACCACCTTTCCGTTGAAAAATTGGTGAATAGTATCAGAATCGACATTAGTATCGAGATCTGACTTATTTAAAAGTACTACAGTCGAAGCAGGATCAAAATCTTTAAGAAACTTCTTATCCTCTTCATTCAGAGACGAAGAAGAATCAATTAAGTACAGATTGAGATCTGCTTCTGACTGAGCATCAATAGCTTTCTGTACACCTATTGATTCAACTGTATCATCAGTCTTTCTGATTCCTGCAGTATCAACCAGATTCAGGACTACATCTCCCAGTGATACTCTCTCCTCAATCATATCCCTTGTAGTACCCGGAATATCAGTAACTATGGCCTTTTCATGACCAGACAGGAAGTTGAGAAGTGAAGACTTGCCCACATTAGGTCTGCCTGAAATCACAGTATTGATACCATCTCTGATTAGTGATCCCTGATGATAAGAATCAATAAGATTCTTAATCTGATCAATCCAGAGATTCAGATTGATCTCGAACTTCTCATCAAAACCATCCAGGTCATAATGCTCGGGATCATCGAGTGCTGCTTCAACAAATGCTGCCTCATGAATTATTTCAGAGCGGATTTTCTTAACTTTTTTTGAAAGAAATCCTGATAACTGACGAATTGAATTCTTATATGATGATTGGCTTCCAGCTGATACCAGGTCCATCACTGATTCTGCCTCAGACAGATCCATCCTACCATTCAGAAAAGCCCTCTTTGAAAATTCACCTTTCTCCGCAGGCCTGATACCTGTAGAATATACCAGATCAAGAACCTTCTTTAGTACATAGATTCCACCATGACAGTTTATCTCAACAGAATCCTCTCCTGTATAACTATGTGGAGCCCTGAAGACTGATACAAGAACTTCATCAACAGTATCCCCATTCGTATCAACAATATGACCATAGTTTATGGTATTTGGTTCATAAGAAGTAAGAGTTGCTCTCCCTTTATAAATCTTATCCACAAGACTTACCGACTCATCTCCACTAACCCTGATAATGCCTATACCAGCGGTAGAAAGCGGTGTTGCAAGAGCAGCTATTGTATCATATTCACTCTTCATTAACGTGTATTAACCAGGTTATCAACTTAAATTGTTGATAAAGTTGATAAAATAATAATATAATTTTTTTATAAAAAAAGCCTCCCATCCGGGAGGCTCATCGTATCCTCTTATCTTTTAAGATCAATAACTACATGTCTGTATGGATCTTCTCCCTCAGAATAAGTAGTCACTCTGTCATCATCCTGAAGTGCATAATGAATGATTCTTCTCTCATAAGGATTCATTGGCTCGAGAGACTGTGCATGATGTGTACGCTTTGCCTTGTATGCCACATTACGTGCGAGATTCTCAAGTGTTTCTTTTCTTCTGTGACGATAGTCCTCTGTATCAAGCTTGACCCTGATGTACTCATCTGAATCCTTATTGATAACAAGACTTGTCAGGTACTGAAGACTGTCAAGCGTCTGTCCTCTCTTACCAATGAGAAGACCCATCTTGTCACCACTCATATTGATTGACAGTACATTGTCTTCATCATTATAGAGCATCTCAAGATCGACATCAATTCCCATCTTATCAAATACTGAATCAAGGAAATTCCTGGCTAGGTCCTCACATGAAGTAGCCTTGACTCTCGCGTTAATTACTGCATCCTTTGCACCGATACCGAATAATCCTCCATTTGAACCCTTTTCAAGGATATCGATATCGAGCTCATCTGATGGAACGCCAAGCTCAACAGATGCATTGGTAATAGCTTCTTCAACTGTCTTGCCAGTAAACTCTCTGAATTCCTCCATTATAATTTCCTCCCTGTTTATTTTGACTTATTATTTCGTTCGTTGAAATCTTTTACAAGGTTGGCCTTTGATGCCATGCTTCCTTTTCTGGCATGAGATGCAGTCTGCCTGGCTTTTTCAAGCTGCTGGACCTGGTCCTGATGCTGTTCGACATTAGCCTTATTACTCATGCTTCTGGTACTCATTGTACCGTACTGCATCATCTTCTCACGCTGTATACCACGCTTTTCTCTCTTCTTCTGAGCCTTCTCCTTGTTAGCCTCGATAATGTCATCAAGATTGACCTTATCGAAATGCTTGTTGAGTACAAGCTGCTGAACAGTCCTGATCAGTGCACCTGCTATCCAGTAAAGTGAAAGACCAACAGGTGTTGTAAAAGAAATAAACAGTGTCATCAGAGGCATCATCAGGCTCATGCTTCTCATTTGACGGGCCATCTGGTCATTCTGATCAGACTGAGGAGTCATCTTCATGTTTAGAACCTGAGTTCCATAAGCAACTATAGGGATGAGAAGAGCTCCGATTCCAAGACCCACCATATGATTACCAAAACCATAAGTGATAAGTCTCCATGGTGTATCTGAAATATTCAGATTACCGAAGTAATTGACCGAATGAAGGGCTGCATGTGTAGAATCAATCTGACTTCCAAGTGAAGTAAAACTATCCTTCAGCTTAGTCCAGCCACTGTCAGGAAGCTTATACAGCACATCAATTATATAGTTCTGAGAAGTAGTACCAGTTCCTTTGAATGTAGTTCCTGTAACATTTGCAGTCTTTGCAAGATCAGTCATCACTTTTGCATAACCGGATGTATGAACAATACTATTTGCAAGTCCGGTAAAAATTGACTTTACATTGCTCAGATATGCAGGAATATTGTAGAATACACGGTACAATGCAAAAAGAATAGGCATCTGGATCAGAAGCTGGATACAGCTGCCCATAGGAGATACGCCATACTTGGCATACAGATCCTGGGTCTCGTCATTCATCTTCTGCATTGATTCCTGATCATTCTTACCCTTATATTTCTTCTGGATAGCATTGAGTTCAGGCTGCATCTTGCGCTGAAGCATTGAGAACTTCTGTTGCTTGTACGTAAGAGGCAGGAGAGCCATGTAGATGATAATGGTGAACAGCATGATTGCAATAGCAATTGCACCATTATGAATTCCAAGAACTGAATAAATGAGATAATAGATCTTGTCCATTATCCATCCGAGTCCTCTGGCAATAGGCCCGATAAATGTACCCTTATAGGCCGTTAGAAAAAGTGGTGTCAAAACAAATCCTCCAATCATGGAACTGGATCATATCCACCCTTTGAGAATGGATTGCATCTGATAATTCTCCAGAGTGCCAATGCTCCACCCTTCAGAGCACCATACTTTTCCACAGCTTCAAGACCATATGTGGAACATGTAGGATAGTAAGGACATTTTGTTGTCTTAAATGGAGAAATATATTTTCTATAGAATTTAATCAGAAAGATTAGAAATCTTTTCATCATAAAAATTACTCTAAAAATAAATGATGATACTTCATAAGAGAAAGAAATGAATTGTCAACATCATGAAAACCTGCGTCTTTCGCATATGGCCTTGCGACCACAACCATATCATATCCACATTTAAAACTATTTTCTGAAAGACGATAGCTCTCCCTCAGGAGTCTGACCAGATGATGCCTGACTACGCTGTTGCCAACCTTCTTACTGACAGAAATACCAATCCTGTTTTTATTCAGATCATTGGGGAGTACATAAAGGACAAGAAGACCATTGGCCTTGGAATGACCTTTTCTGTAAACCCTCCTAAAATCTGAATTCTTCTTTAATGATTCTGAAAACTTCATATATCACAGCTTATGCTGTAAGTTTTCTTCTGCCTTTTGCACGTCTTGCAGCAAGAACCTTACGGCCGCCCTTTGTGCTCATTCTTGAACGGAAACCATGAACCTTGGCTCTCTGACGCTTCTTTGGCTGAAAAGTCATCTTCATATATATGCACCTCCTTATAATTTCCTACTGTGGACAGAATATCGAATAATATTTTAACAAAAAATAGGTTAATGTCAAGCCACAAGATAACAATACTTAATTTTTGCAAATACAAGATGTTGATAATGTGGATAACTCTGTTAATAACTCATTTTTTTATAAACATAACTGACAGATTAACTTTAAATATATTGTAACAAAAATTCATCGAATTGTGCCCAGATGGTTGAAGTTTTCCGTTATTTTAGGTAAAATAGATAGTGGTTTTTTATCGAAATCACACAGGAAGAAATGAGTTTCTTCCTATTATAATATATAGTTGTATGGAGTAAGAAAGGTAATGGAAGATATACAGTCAATATGGGACAAAATACTTCTCTCAGTCAAGAATGACTATGAGATAGCTGACGTCTCTTTCAACACATGGCTTGCACCTCTGAAGATTGTCTCAGTGGATGGTAATGACCTGACGCTAATGGCATCGGACGAAACAGATGAGATGGCGATAAACTACATTTCAAAGAAATATGAGAAGCCACTTGTGACAAAGATCGCAGATATGACAGGTAAAGAATACAATATCCACTTTATCCTGGCTAACGAGGGACCTCAGGAAGAAAACCATATAGACGAGAATCTTCTCTCCAATCCGAACTATGTCAATTCGAACCTCAATGAGAAGTATACTTTTGATACCTTCGTAGTAGGTAATAATAACCGTTTTGCACAGAATGCAGCCCTTGCAGTCGCTGAGACACCTGGCAAGAATTACAATCCCCTCTATATATATGGAGGCCCGGGACTCGGCAAGACACATCTGATGCATGCAATCGGCAACTATATACTGCAGCACAATCCAGATAAGAAGGTACTTTATGTGACTTCAGAGGAATTTCTGAATGAAGTCATCGAATCCATCAGAAGTACTAACAATACATCATCAATGAGCAAGTTCAGAGACAAGTACCGTAAGGTAGATGTACTCATGATTGATGATATACAGTTTATAATAGGAAAGGAATCTACTCAGGAAGAGTTTTTCCACACTTTCAACACTCTCCACTCAGCTGGAAAGCAGATCGTACTAACCTCAGATCGTCCACCTAAGGAAATGAAGACACTTGAGGCAAGGATCCGTTCGAGATTCGAATGGGGACTCATGGCTGATATCGGAAATCCTGACTATGAGACAAGAATGGCAATTCTTCGTAAGAAGGTAGAGGATGAAAATATCTCTCTTGATGATGATATCCTGAACTATATAGCAACCAACATCACAACGAATGTCCGTGAGATTGAAGGTGCACTGAACAAGCTGATTGCCTATTCCAATATAGAGCATACTGAGATCACCATGGATATCGCCCAGCAGGAGCTGGTCAATATCATAGCTCCAGAAAAGCCAAGAGAGATCACTCCACAGCTGATAATTGAAGTAGTAGCTGATCATTATGACATCACTATAGATCAGATGACTTCGAAGAACAGAAGCAAGAATATAGCAGAACCGAGACAGATTGCAATGTATCTGTGCAAACAACTAACAGATTATCCACTTGATGCGATCGGTCAGTTGCTTGGTGGCAGGGATCATTCGACAATTATCTACGGTGCCAACAAAGTTGCAGATGACTATAAGAACAATGCAGAGTTGAAAAAGCAGATAGATACGATCAAAAAGAAAATTGACCCGAACTCATAGTGATTATATTCACAATCTGTCAAGACAATCTCACACGGATTCAACATAAAATCACTTTAACTAAAGAGCTGAGAAAACAGTATTTAAGGCCGATACAACAGTTTTCCACATATATACAGGCCTTAATAATAAGATTATTATCTTAAGATAATAATGATGCGAAAGGAGCTCATCAGAAAAATGAAAATCTCATGTTCACAGGCAGCACTTCTTGAAAGTGTAAATGTAGTATCAAAAGCAGTTCCTGTAAAAACTACAATGCCTATCCTTGAATGTATATTACTAAAGGCAGAAGGTGGTCAGATAATCCTTACTGCAAGCAATATGGATCTGGGAATCGAAAATGTTGTAAAGGATGGAGAAATAGAAGAAGAAGGGATTGTAGCTCTTGATGCCAAGCTTTTTTCTGATGTAGTGAGGAACCTTCCTAAGAGCACAGTGTATATCGAGACTGATGAACTTTTTCATACTACTATAAAGTGTGACAAGGCACTGTACAAGGTAATCGGAAAGTCAGGTCAGGATTTCCCAGCACTCGACCCGATAAAGATTTCAGATCCTATAGAGATGTCGCAGGCATCCCTTAAGGATATCATCCGTCAGACATCTTTTGCAGTAGCAGAAAACGAAGCCAACAAGATGATGACAGGAATGCTCGTCCAGATTCATGACAACACGATGAAGATGGTTGCTCTTGACGGACACCGTATTTCCATCAGAGTCATTGAGCTCCGTGATTCATATCCTGATTACAAGGTCATAGTACCTGGAAAGCAGATGTCTGAGATCAATAAGATCCTGAGTTCAGATACTGATGATATGGTTCAGATCTATATCACTTCATCACAGATGATTTTTGATATAGAGTATACAATGATGGTTATCAGGCTCATTGACGGTGAATATTTCAACTATGAGCAGATGATGAGAAATGAATTCAATACGAAGCTCACAGTCAACAGACGTGAACTCATAGAGAGTGTGAACCGTGCTACCCTTCTCGTCAAAGAAGGAGAAAAGAAACCTGTCATTGTAAATATCACAGATGACCAGATGGAGCTTATGGGCAATTCTGCAGTAGGAAGCATGAATGAGAGTCTTCCGATCGTAAAGGAAGGAGCTGACCAGATGATCGGATTCAATCCGAAGTTCCTGGTAGATGCTCTAAGAGCTATTGATGACGAAGAGATCACTATGTATCTGTATGATGCAAAGTCTCCATGCTTTATCAGAAATGATACAGAGACTTATAATTATGTGGTTCTTCCGGTTAATTTCAATAATGTGAGATAAAATGGAAGTTAAGATAAGAGAAACAGATGAGTTTATTAAGCTCGGTCAGCTCTTAAAAAAGGCAGGTCTTGTGGGTTCCGGAGTCGAAGCCAAAGAAGTGATCCTTGACGGAGAAGTAAAGGTAAACGGTGAGACTGAGGAGAGACGCGGGCGAAAGCTCTATGACGGAGATACAGTGAGCTTTGATGGAGAAGAGATAAAGGTCATCAGATGATCGTAAAGTCGCTTGATCTCAAGGATTTTAGAAATTATGAAGCTCTGAGTATACAGTTTGATCCATCAACAAATATCATTTATGGTGACAATGCCCAGGGCAAGACTAATATCCTCGAGGCACTGTGCATTAGCGGTACGAGCCGTTCACACAGAGGCAGCCGTGATAATGAAATGATCCGTTTCGGTACGGATCAGGGTCATATCAAGACCATTGTTGAAAAGTCAGGTGTTGAATATCAGATAGATATTCACCTGAAAAGAGGTCATTCCAAGGGAATAGCCATAAACCGTGTTCCGATAAAGAAGGCTTCTGATCTGTTTGGAATCCTGAATATCATTTTTTTCTCGCCGGACGATCTCTCAATTATCAAGAATGGTCCGGATAAGCGAAGAAGATTCATTGATACTGAGCTGTGCCAGATTGACAGGATCTATCTGTACAATCTCACAGAATACAATAAGGCTCTCGGTCAGCGTAACAGCCTCCTGAAGGAAATTTACAGGAATAAAAAGCTTCTTGATACTCTTTCTGTATGGGATGACAAGCTTGCTGAATTCGGGGCAAAGATAATCAGACGGAGAAAGAGCTTTATCGAAGAGATAGCACCTGTCGTGAGTGAGATTCACCACAAAATATCAGGGGCAAAGGAAGAGGTAAAGCTGAGTTATGAGAATAATGTGTCTGCGGACGGATTCAGGGAAGCTCTTGATTTTGCCTATGACAATGATATGAGGCTTGGTTCGACGACCAAGGGTCCTCATAGGGATGATCTGAGATTTGATCTCGGCGGAGTGGATCTGAGAAAGTACGGATCACAGGGTCAGCAGCGAACGGCTGCTCTCTCACTCAAGCTGTCGGAAGTCACTATGATGGAAAAAGAGACCCGCGAGAAACCGGTGCTTCTCTTAGATGATGTACTGTCAGAACTTGACAGCAAGAGACAACAGGACCTGCTAGGCAGCCTTATGGATACGCAGACGATGATCACCTGTACAGGACTCGATGATTTTGTAAAGAGCAGATACAGGGTCAATAAAATTTTTGAAGTAGTTAATGGCGTTGTGACGTCTAAGGAAATGGAGTAGATAGAATGGTTGAACATGAATATGGCGGAGACCAGATACAGATTCTTGAAGGTCTCGAAGCCGTCAGAAAAAGGCCTGGAATGTATATCGGTTCTACATCTGCAAGGGGTCTCCACCATCTTGTGTATGAGATTGTGGATAATTCTGTTGATGAAGCTCTTGCAGGATACTGCCATCACATTCAGGTCGAGATCAATAAGGGTGATACAGTCACTGTTACCGATGATGGCCGTGGAATTCCTGTAGATATCAACCATAAGTCAGGAAAGCCGGGAGTTGAGGTCGTATTTACAGTTCTTCATGCCGGCGGCAAATTCGGCGGTGGCGGATACAAGGTTTCTGGTGGACTGCATGGTGTAGGTGCATCTGTTGTTAATGCTCTCTCTGACTGGCTCGAAGTCGAAGTCCGTCGTGATGGAAAAGTATACAAGCAGAGGTACGAAAAGGGCAAGACCATGTATTCTCTGAAGGTTGTAGGTGAATGCGAGCCGGACCAGACTGGTACAAGAGTTACTTTCAAGCCTGATGAGACCATTTTTGAAACGACTGAATTCGATTATGATACTCTGAAAGTACGTCTTCGTGAGACGGCTTTTCTCACAAAAGCATTGAAGATTACTCTCACAGATCACAGAGGTGACGAGGACAGGTCAGATGTTTTCCACTACGAAGGCGGAATCAAGGAGTTCGTAGAATACTTAAACCGTGGAAAAGAGCCGCTTTATCCCGATGTCATTTACTGTGAAGGAAAAAAGAACGGTGTCATGGTAGAAGTTGCAATGCAGCATAATGACTCGTTCAATGACTCTTCATACAGCTTTGTAAATAATATAATTACACCTGAAGGAGGTACTCATGTAGCTGGTTTCAAGGCCGCAGTTACAAGGACTTTTAATAACTATGCTCATGAGAACAAGCTGATAAAAGATAATGAACCTGCATTGACTGGTGATGATATCCGTGAGGGACTCACTGCAATCATCAGCATTAAGATTGAGGAGCCACAGTTCGAGGGCCAGACGAAACAGAAGCTCGGTAACAGTGAAGCAAAGACTGCAGTTGATTCAGTTGTAAGTGAACAGCTGACCTACTATCTCGAGCAGCATCCACAGGTAGCAAAGATCATCTGTGAAAAATCACTCCTCGCCCAGAGAGCACGTGAAGCTGCAAGAAAGGCAAGAGATCTTACTCGTCGTAAGACTGCTCTTGATTCTACTTCCCTTCCGGGAAAGCTTGCAGACTGCACTGACAAGGATCCTGCAAACTGTGAGATCTTTATCGTTGAGGGAGATTCCGCTGGTGGTTCTGCAAAGACTGCAAGAAGCCGTGCAACTCAGGCTATTCTGCCGCTTCGTGGCAAGATTTTAAATGTTGAAAAGGCACGTGAGGACCGTATCTACAGCAATAAAGAGATCAAGGCCATGATCACGGCATTTGGTACCGGAATCCTCGATGATTTTGATATCACAAAGCTCAGATATCATAAGATTATTATAATGACTGATGCCGATGTCGATGGTGCTCATATTGCTACACTGATGCTGACATTTATCTACAGATTCATGCCTGAACTCATCAAGCAGGGCTATGTGTATCTGGCAATGCCGCCTCTTTACAAGGTTGAAAAGAACAAGAAGGTCTGGTATGCATACAATGATGACCAGCTGAATCAGATCATGAATGAGATCGGCCGTGACGGCAATAACAAGGTCCAGCGATATAAGGGACTTGGCGAGATGGATGCTGACCAGCTCTGGGAGACGACAATGGATCCTGAGAGGCGAATCCTCAAGCGTGTCAATATGGACGATGATGATCTGTCAGAAATTGACAAGGTGTTCTCAACACTGATGGGCGATGAAGTAGAGCCGCGTCGTGAATTTATCATAGAAAATGCCAATAAGGTTGAAAACCTGGACGTATAGTTGAAAGTTATTACTTTTGAGTTCTAAGTCAAAAAAATATGCAGCTTTGAACTTCAAACTGATTACTTGTAACTTAGAATATAAGGAAATTATATGGATGACAAAATTTTTGACAATATAAGAGAGGTCGATCTGAAGAAGACCATGGAGTCTTCGTATCTCGACTACTCAATGAGCGTTATAGTATCGCGTGCGCTGCCTGATGTGCGTGATGGTCTGAAGCCTGTTCAGAGGCGTATACTCTACTCGATGAGTGAGATGAACAACTACCCTGACAAGCCTCACAGAAAATGTGCCCGTATCGTCGGTGATACAATGGGTAAATATCATCCTCATGGAGATTCCTCAATCTATGGAGCTCTCGTCAATCTGGCTCAGGACTGGAACACGAGATATCCTCTTGTAGATGGTCATGGAAATTTCGGATCTGTCGATGGAGACAGCCCGGCAGCCATGCGTTATACAGAGGCGCGCCTGTCAAAGATTTCTCTGGCAATGATCCAGGATATAGGCAAAGACACTGTTGATTTCATTCCAAACTATGATGAGACCGAGAAAGAGCCTGTAGTGCTTCCATCACGTTACCCGAATCTTCTCGTGAACGGTGCCCAGGGTATTGCGGTCGGAATGGCTACAAATATCCCACCTCACAATCTTAATGAGGTAATTGATGCTGTTGTAAGGATTATTGACAACAAGGTTAATGAAGACCGTGACACAGATATCGATGAACTCATGACGATCATAAAGGGACCTGATTTCCCGACAGGTGCTGAGATTCTTGGTCACAAGGGAATCAACGACACTTATCGTACAGGCCGTGGAAAAATAAGGGTTCGTGGAATCACGGATATCGAACCGATGGCAAACGGAAAGAACCGTATTGTCATCACTGAGCTTCCATATTATGTAAATAAAGCAAGACTTATTGAAAATATTGCTGAGCTTGTAAAGAGCAAGAAGCTCGAAGGAATCACTGCCCTCCGTGATGAGACAAGCCGTGAAGGAATGCGTGTAGCAATCGAGCTCCGTAAGGATGTAAACCCGCAGATCATGCTGAATCAGCTGTACAAGCATACACAGCTGCAGGAGACGTACGGAGCAATAATGCTTGCTCTCGTTGATAATCAGCCGAAGATCCTGAATCTGAAGCAGATGCTTGACTACTATCTGGATTTCCAGAAGGAAGTAGTCACAAGACGTACAAAATATGATCTCAACAAGGCACAGGAAAGAGCTCATATCCTCGAAGGACTGCTGAAAGCACTTGACTATATTGACGAAGTCATCTCGATTATCAGGGGTTCGAAGGATGTAGCTACTGCAAAGGCAAGCCTTATCGCAAGATTCGGACTTGATGAAGTCCAGGCTACGAATATCGTAGAAATGAGACTCCGTGCCCTGACAGGACTGGAGCGTCAGAAGCTCGAGGATGAGTACAAGAGTCTCGAGGAAAAGATAAAGGAATATCAGGCAATACTTGGTGACGAGAAAATTCTTCTTGGTGTGATCAAGAAGGAAATCGTCGTTTACAAAGAAAAATATGGTGATGACAGACGTACCAAGATCGTTGCAGGCGGTGATGATGATCTCGATGATGAAGATCTGATTCCGGATGATAATACTGTCATCACATTTACAAATGTCGGATATATCAAGCGTATGAGCATTGACAATTTCAAGGCTCAGGGACGTGGCGGCAAAGGAATCAAGGGAACTGAGCTTCTTGATGATGACTATATCAGGGAGCTGATGATGACGACAAATCATCATTATCTACTGTTCTTTACTAATATGGGTCGTGTATACAAACTGAAGGCATATAAGATTCCAGAGGCGTCACGTACTGCAAGAGGTACGGCTATTGTTAATCTCCTGCAGCTGGCTGGTGATGAAAAGATTACATCTACCATTGCCCTGCGTGATGAGGACCCTGCTGACAAGCATGGAGAATATCTTTTCATGGTGACAAAGAACGGCACTGTGAAGAAGACAAGCGTAAAGGAATTTGCCAATATCAATAAAAATGGTCTGATAGCTGTAAATCTGAAGGATGGCGATGAGCTGATCACTGTAAAGAAAGTGACAGATGATGACCAGATCCTTCTTTTCACAAAGTTTGGTCAGTCATGCCGTTTCAAGTCAACAGATGTGAGACCAATGGGACGTACAGCTACAGGTGTCAGAGGCATGAACCTGTCAGCCGGTGATGAGATCATAGCAATGCAGCTTGATTCTCAGGGTGATTCAGCTCTTATCGTCTCTGAAAAAGGTCTTGGAAAGTGCACAAAGCTTGACGAATTCCCTCTGAAGAACAGAGGAATAAAGGGCAATAAGTGCTACAAGATTTCTGAGCGTACCGGCAATCTGGTCGGTGTCAAAGTCGTGAATCAGGATGATGAGGTCATGATCATCAATACTAGCGGCACTATCATCCGTATCAAGGTCGGAGAGACAACGCTTCAGTCCCGCTACGGAACCGGAGTGAAGCTTATTGATCTGAAGCCTGGTGAAAAAGTGGCATCTATTGCAAAGGTTCGTCGTGATTATCTGATTGAGGAAGCACAGGAAGCTGCTGCTGAAGAAAATCAGGATGAATCTGAGCCAGCTGCATCAAATGTATCAGATGACAGTGATTTTGAACAGAACGATATCAACAGACTGCTTGACAGAGCTGAGCAGGACAAAAAAGATGAGTAATGACTGAATTTGCGAGTCTGAAAAATCATAGTTGGCAATCCAACGGCGCTCATTCGCTGTTCGTCGCACTCGTCTGTTAGCAGCGCTTGCGGTAACTCGAAAAACGCTTCAATTCTTTCGGCCTGGCGGCCGCAAGGAAGCGTTTTTCTTCAAACAGTCCTCAGCGCTGCAACATCGTGCTCCTCACGACGCTCATTCCGCTTATTGTTGTCTTGCCAACATGATTTTCAGACTCTCAGTATATGATTATATGATTAGAGAAATTGATACTTCATTAATAACAAAAAACATCCGTGAGATGTGCATCTCCGTAAACTATGAACTATCTGATGACATGAAAAAGGTGCTCTCAGATGCTCATGAGAAGGAAGAAAGTCCTCTTGGAAAGCAGATTCTGGGAGAACTTCAGAGGAATCTGGACATTGCAAAAAATGACCAGATTCCGATCTGTCAGGATACCGGAATGGCGGTTGTCTTCCTGGAAATCGGACAGGATGTGCATTTCACTGGTGGAAGTCTTGAGGATGCGATAAATGAGGGTGTCCGTCAGGGATATACTGATGGATATCTGCGCAAGTCCGTTGTAGGAGACCCGATTGAACGAGTGAATACCGGTGATAACACTCCTGCTATCATCCATGAAAAGATCGTACCTGGTGATAAGGTTAAAATAAAGGTTGCCCCAAAGGGTTTTGGCAGTGAGAATATGAGCAAAGTCTATATGCTGAAGCCAGCCCAGGGCATCGAAGGTGTGAAGGATGCAATTCTTCAGACCGTAAATGATGCCGGACCAAATGCCTGCCCGCCGATGGTGATAGGCGTTGGAATCGGCGGCGATTTCGAGAAGTCAGCTGAAATGGCGAAGGAAGCCCTGACCCGTGAGGTCGGAATTCATTCCGACAAGAAATGGGTAGCTGACCTTGAATCAGAGATGCTCGAAAAGATCAATAATCTTGGGATCGGCCCGGCAGGACTTGGTGGCAGGATTACAGCTCTGGCAGTAAATGTCAATACCTACCCTACCCACATCGCCGGACTCCCGGTAGCAGTCAATATCTGCTGCCATGTGAATAGACATATTATTCGTGAGATATAGAATAGAAGTTAAAAGTTATAAGTTATAAGTTAAAAGACAGGAGAACCGTCCCCCTGTCTGATAATTAAGATTATGGAAATACATATGGAACTGCCGATTACGGCGGAAAAGGCCAACAGCCTGCATGCCGGGGACTTCGTATATCTGAGTGGTCAGATGTATGTGGCCAGGGATGCAGCACACAAGCGGCTAATGGAATTAATAGAAAAAAATGAACAGCTCCCGATAGATATAAAGGACTGCACAATATACTACATGGGGCCATCACCAGCAAGAGAAGGCCGTCCAATCGGATCAGCCGGTCCGACAACAGCGAGCCGTATGGACAAGTACGCACCTACTCTTCTTGACCTCGGTGAAAAGGCAATGGTAGGAAAAGGAAAGCGTACGAAGGAAGTCCTTGACGCAGTAGTCAGAAATCATGCAGTCTACTTCGCAGCAATCGGCGGTGCAGGCGCACTCCTCTCCCAGTGCATCAAAAAATCGGAAATCATAGCCTACGAAGACTTAGGCGCCGAGGCCATCCGCCTCATCACAGTAGAAGATTTCCCAGTCATCGTCGTAGCCGACGACCACGGCAATAACCTCTATGCCACAGCCCAGCAGGAATACCAGATTTCCTGATAATTTTCCTGTATACAAAATTACCATTCTGTTGAATGTTTTTCAATGCATACTTGACTTTTTTTCATTATGGGACTATTGTATAGTCATCAAAAAAGAAAAGAGGTTTTTAACAAATGAACAGTCTGGTAATCTTACTGATCGCTGCTGTATGTCTGATCGCAGGTTACGTCTTCTATGGCGGATTCCTCGTTAAGACCTGGGGCATCGATCCTGACAGAAAGACTCCCGCAGTGGAGAAAAACGATGGACAGGACTATGTGCCTACATCGAAGTTCACAGTATTTGCCCACCAGTTCTCATCAATAGCTGGTGCAGGTCCGGTGCAGGGACCGATTCTGGCATCCATGTTCGGATGGGTACCGGTTCTCCTATGGCTCCTGATCGGAGGCATTTTCTTCGGAGCAGTACAGGACTTCGGTTCGCTATACACTTCAGTCAAGAACAGCGGTAAGTCAATTACCCTTGTCATTGAAAAATATATCGGCAAGACAGGAAGCAAGGTATTCACAATGTTCTGCTGGCTCTTCTGTCTCCTCGTAATTGCAGCATTCACATCGATGTGCTCAAGCACATTTACCCCGGTTATCCCGGATGGAACAACGAAGGCAGCTGCACAGACAGCACTATATAATGGCGGAACAGCTGGTACTATCTCACTGCTCTTCATAGGTGGTGCAATCGTTCTCGGATTACTTTTCAAGTATACAAAGCTCAAGAACGAAATAGTCAAGGCAATCATTGCCATCGCAATGGTAATTGCAATGTATGCAATCGGAATGCAGTTCCCAATCTACCTGAGTGCCAGCCAGTGGAATCTCGTGATCATGGCTTATATCTTCGTAGCAGCACTCCTTCCTATGTGGCTTCTTATGGAGCCTCGTGATTACATGACGACATTCTCAATGCTGTTCATGATCATCGGAGCATTTGTAGGAATCATCGTAGCACATCCATCAATGAAACTGAATTCATTCAATGGATTTGCAGTAATCAATGCAGCAGGTGCCAAGCAGTACCTATTCCCGACACTGTTCGTAACAATCGCCTGCGGAGCTATTTCAGGATTCCACAGTCTTGTATCATCAGGTACATCGTCAAAGACGATTCAGAATGAGAAAGATATGAAGTTCGTTGGATACGGCGCTATGCTTCTTGAGACTCTTGTAGGTGTCATCTCACTGATCGTTGTAGGTGCAGTTGCCAAGGGTGGATATGCTCCAGCTGGACAGACACCATTCGCAATTTTCTCAAGCGGTGTTGCAGGATTCTTCGAGCTCTTCGGAATTCCGAACAGAGTCGCAAATGTCTTCATGACAATGTGCGTTTCAGCTCTCGCTCTTACGACACTTGACTCAGTTGCCCGTCTTGGAAAAATGTTCTTCCAGGATTTCTGGCGTACAGAAGCCCCGGCAGATCAGAAGCCAGCTTATGAGAAGTTCTTTACGAATCCTGTTGTTGCAACAGTCATCACTCTCGTATTTGGATACATTCTCTGCCTCGGCGGATATCAGAACATCTGGGCTCTCTTCGGATCAGCTAACCAGATGCTCGGTGCAGTAGTACTCCTCGGAATTGCAGTATTCCTCAAGGCTACGAACCGCAAGAACGCAATGCTCTTCCCACCAATGTTCGTTATGATCGCAGTTACCTATACAGCAATCATCCAGAACGTGATCGGCAATATCAGAGCATTCGCAGCAGGCACAGGCACATTCCTGATCAACGGAATGCAGCTCATTGTAGCAGCTTTCCTGATCATCCTTGGAGCATTCGTCATCGTGATGTGCTTCAAGTCACTGCTTGAGTTCAGAAGACAGAAGATATCTCAGGCAGCAGCTGCTGAATAATTTTTATAGGAAAAAGAAAAAGGAAAAAGATAAGGATCGTCCCGGATTTAATCCGGGGCGATTTTTTAATGACAAATAATAATTAATCTGTTAGAATGGACTCAGACAGAAACAATTTATCTCTAAATGAGAGGAAGGACAAAGACTATGGATAATAGTGGAAACAATGGATGGGACAACAATCAGTGGAACGATCAGAATCAGTGGGATAATGGTTATCAGCAGGGGCCACAGCCAGTGCAGAGACAGCCGGTATTCTACAATGGGATACTGAACAGACCTCTTCTCAAGCAGGAATCAAAAGAAATATTCAGGGCTAATTATGGGAATTCGCTTGCGGCTACAATACTTCCATCGATTATAGCAGGAGGAATCAGCATGATTCCCATTGTCGGTGGATTTATATCATGGTTCTTTTCTCCAATTCTTTTTGTCGGCGGATATTTCCTGATTCTCGAGCTCGTAAGAGGCTATCAGCAGGCCAGGGCAGGCGATATATTCAATGTTTTTGATGACTTTGGAAATGTATTCGGTGCGATGTTCATGACGAATCTGTTTATAGGACTCTGGTCACTTCTTCTTGTAATACCGGGGATTTACAAGGCGTTCAGCTGGGCAATGGTCCAGTATATCCTTGCAGACAATCCGAAGATGTCAGGAACAGAGGCCAGAGCGCTTTCTGAGCAGATGATGGACGGCCATAAGATGGAGTATTTTGTACTGCTTCTGTCATTTCTTGGATGGGAGCTTCTCGGAGCCTGCACTTTTGGAATTCTTGATCTGTTCTATGTGAATCCATGGCTCGGAGTGACAATCGGAGACTATTACGACAACCTCAGGATGCTCTACGAGGCCAGACAGTAACAGACAAGGGCAGACAAGGGGACGGTTCTCCTGTCTTTTTAGATAAATTTATTTAATTAAAAAGACAGGAGAACCGTCCCCCTGTCTTTTTTCATTAAAAAGAACCCAGGTAACTACCTGAGTTCTTTAAAAGAGAGGCGCCACTCGGATTTGAACCGGGGATAGAGGTGTTGCAGACCTTTGCCTTACCACTTGGCTATGGCGCCATATGAGGAACCGCACGAATGAGGTTCCATAAAAAGCGGAGAAGGAGGGATTTGAACCCTCGCGCCGGTTTCCCGACCTATACCCTTAGCAGGGGCACCTCTTCGGCCTCTTGAGTACTTCTCCAAAAAGCATTTCTCTGAAATGCCCTATACCAAGGCACATATAAGACTCTCCGTACTCAACGTGCTTTTCTATTTTACTAAATTTATATATATTTGTCAATGCTTTTTTGAAAAGCACGTAAAACAGGAATATGTGAAAATTTTTCACTTGAAAAATCATTTCATGCGTAGTATTATTTAGATCAATTAAACAAGAACAAACCGATGAAGCGGAGATCAAAGTAATTGAGCGCGCACAGAGAGTCCCGGATGATGAGAGCGGGATCGTAGGCAGATTGCCAAATGGACCGCTGAGGGCATAGTCAAAGGATTCGATCTGAGTACTCTATGACGTGAGGCATACGTTAGTTGTCGGAGGTATGTTGGTACTTCGCTAAGTGTGTGGGCTTCCACGAATCAGGATGGCACCGCGGGACTATAGATTATTATAGGGCTCGTTCCTGAAGACATTCAGTGTAATGTTTTCAGGAACGGGTCCTTTCTTTTTCCTGAAGACAGAAAGGAGTAAGATGAAGCCGGAATTATCAAGGGTAAAAGAAATCGCCATTGACAGCGGATTCAGACGTGTCCCAGTGTATGAAGAACTGTATCTGGATATGCTGACACCGATCATGGCAATGAAGAAGCTGAGAGCATACAGCAATCACGTATATCTCCTCGAGAGCGCGAGCCAGGACAAGACCTGGGGCAGATATTCATTCCTTGGTTACAAGCCATCAATGGAGATCACCTGTCAGAAGGGGCATCTCAGGGAAAAGATGATCCATGACGATGGTACTGAGGAAGTCATTGAAAAAGAAGTGACTCATCCGGGCGATGAACTGAGAAAGATCATTCAGGAATACAAGAGCGCTGTCATCAAGGAGCTGCCGTATTTTACAGGCGGGCTGGTCGGATATTTTTCCTATGACTATATAAGGTACGCAGAGCCGAAGCTTACGTTAAGCGATGATGGCGATTTCAAGGACATGGATCTGATGCTTTTCAACGATGTGATAGCGTTCGACTATTACAGGCAGAAGATCTTCCTGATAAGCGGAGTTGATACATCTGATCCGGATGCCTCATATGAGAGAGCACAGAAGAGACTCAATGAGATAAAAAATATCCTGACCGGAGATGAGTCATACGATTTCAAGCCGATAGAGCTCGAGTCTGAAATCAAGCCGCTTTTCAGTAAAGAAGAATATGCAGGCATGGTCAATAAAGCAAAACATTATATCCATGAAGGTGATATATTCCAGGTAGTGCTTTCGGATCCGCTGCAGGCAAAAGCAAAGGGAGACCTGTTTGACACATATCGTGTTTTACGCACGTCAAACCCGAGTCCGTATATGTTTTATTTCTCGAGCGATGATATCGAGATGACAGGCGCTTCTCCGGAGACACTTGCAAGACTTCAGGACGGTGTTGTATCAAGCTTCCCGCTTGCAGGCACAAGGCCAAGAGGCAGAAATGATGAGGAAGATCAGAAGCTGATTGACGATCTTCTTTCCGATGAAAAGGAACTGTCAGAGCACAATATGCTCGTGGATCTCGGCAGAAATGATGTCGGTAAGATCAGCAGGCTCGGAACCGTGAAGGTCACTGATTACCTGACAGTGCAGAAGTATTCACAGGTTATGCACATCGGTTCCACAGTAGTTGGTGAGATAAGGAATGATAAGGATGCGATAGATGCAGTAGATGCGATCCTTCCTGCAGGAACTCTTTCCGGAGCACCGAAGTTCAGGGCATGTCAGATTATAGAAGAGCTTGAGCACAACCAGAGAGGCATCTATGGTGGAGCAATCGGATACATAGATTTCAGTGGAAACCTGGATGTCTGCATAGCAATAAGGCTTGCATACAAGAAAAAGGGTGAGCTCACGATCCGTTCAGGAGCAGGAATCGTGGCAGATTCGGTTCCTGAAAAAGAATTCCAGGAATGCCAGAACAAGGCAAAGGCCGTGGTACTGGCAGTTCAGAAAGCAGAAGGAGGTTTATAAATGGTACTTCTTGTTGATAACTACGACAGTTTCACCTACAACCTCTATCATCTGGCCGGTTCGGTGAATCCGGACATTCAGGTGATACGAAACGATGATATGACTGTGGAAGAAGTGGAAAAGCTTAATCCAGATTACCTGCTTCTGTCACCTGGACCTAAGAGACCTGAAGACGCTGGAATCTGTATTGATCTGATAAAGGACTTCGCTGGGAAAATTCCTATAATGGGTGTTTGTCTCGGGCATCAGGCAATTGTAGAGGCTTTTGGTGGAAAAATAACCTATGCCAGGGAACTCATGCATGGCAAGAAAAAGCCTATTAAGCGAGTCGGCGCGAGCACACTGCTGAACGGACTTCCGGAGGTTTTTGAAGCAGCCAGATATCATTCACTGGAAGCAGATAAAGATTGGCTTCCAGATTGCCTTAAGATAACGGCAGTTTCAGATGATGAGCGTGAAGAGATAATGGCAGTTGAGCATAAAGAGTACCCGATATTCGGGGTACAGTTCCATCCGGAATCGGTAATGACGGATGTAGGACGAGAGATAATGGAGAATTTTTTTAAAGTGTAAGTTCAGAGTTGGAAGTTATGACTAATAACTTAGAACCGGGAACTAAGAACTCAGGCAAGGAGGCAGAACATGATTGCAGAAGCTATCAGGAAAGTAGTAAAGAAGCAGGATCTGACCTATGATGAGGCCAGACAGGTAATGGACGAGATCATGAGCGGAAATGCCAGCCAGGTGCAGGAGGCCGCCTATCTCACCGCAATGTCGATGAAGGGTGAGACAATTGACGAGATCACGGCATCGGCTGAAGGAATGAGGGCAGCAGGCATGAAGCTCCTGAATGATATGGATGTGCTTGAGATTGTAGGAACAGGTGGAGATGGTTCAAATTCATTTAATATTTCTACCACAGCCTCTATCATCATCGCAGCAGCAGGCATTCCTGTAGCAAAACATGGTAACAGGGCTGCTTCATCGAAGTCAGGTGCAGCCGACTGTCTCGAGGCTCTTGGAGTAAAGATCGATATCGACCCGGCAAGAAACCTTGAAATCCTGAAGAAGATCAATATCTGTTTTCTTTTCGCTCAGAAATATCATTCAGCAATGAGATTCGTAGGACCAGTAAGGAAAGAGCTTGGGATCCGTACAATCTTCAATATCCTTGGGCCTCTTACCTCTCCGGCCGGAGCAGCATACGAGGTAATGGGAGTCTATGAAGAGTCCCTTGTAGAGCCACTTGCAAGGGTTCTTGAGAATCTCGGTGTAAAGCGTGGAATGGTTGTCTACGGACTCGACAGTCTCGATGAGATCTCTATGAGCTCACCAACAGCAATCTGCGAGATCAATGGCGACAGGAAGGGCGTATACCAGATCAGGCCTGAAGACTTCGGATACAAGACCTGCGACAAGTCAGAGCTTCGCGGCGGAACTCCACAGGAGAATGCCAAGATCACAAGAGATATCCTCGAAGGAAAAGACAAAGGACCAAAGCGCCAGGCTGTCTGCCTCAACGCCGGAGCTGCAATCTACATCGCAGGCAAGGCAAAGGATATGAACGAAGGCGTGAAGATGGCAGAAGAGCTCATCGACAAGGCACCGGCAGCAGAGAAGCTGCAGCAGTTTATTGAGGAAACGAATAAGTAATAACAACCATGAATATATTAGATGAAATAGCAGCAAAGACCAGAGAAAGAATAGCCGGACAGAAGAAAAAGATTTCCCCCAGGCAGATGCATGAAATGGCTGATAAGGCTGCATCAGAAGGAACAGTTCCCTCTTTCCTTGAGGCACTGAAGAAGCCGGGCATATCATTTATCTGTGAGGTAAAAAAGGCGTCTCCATCAAAGGGTCTGATCGCTCCTGATTTTCCATACCTTAAGATAGCGAAGGAATATGAGGATGCCGGTGCTTCGGCCATCTCCTGTCTCACCGAGCCTCACTGGTTTCTGGGCAGTGATGAATATCTGAAGGAAATTACGGCAGCAGTCAGTATTCCTGTTCTGCGAAAGGATTTTACCATAGACGAATATATGGTGGATCAGGCCAGGGTCTTCGGTGCATCGGCGGTGCTTCTGATCTGTGCGATCCTCACACCGGATGAGATCAGGAAGTACAAGGCACGTGCAGAAGAACTGGGGATGAATGCACTGGTTGAAGCACATAATGCAGAAGAAATCCGTACAGCAATCGACTGCGGGGCAAAAATCATCGGAGTCAATAACCGCAATCTGAAGGACTTCACAGTCGATACAGATAATACTAAGAGGCTCATCGACCTGATTCCAGATGACACAGTATTTGTCTCAGAAAGCGGGATAAAGACTTCAGAAGATGTGCAGAAGCTGCGTGAAATGGGCGCAGATGCAGTGCTGATAGGCGAGACACTGATGAGAGCTTGCGATAAGAAAGCCAGGCTGAAGGAGTTGGCGAGTTAAACGTTCGAACTTACAACTGAATAGGAGAGACAAATGCCAGAAATCAAAATATGTGGCCTGAGGCGACCCCAGGATATCTTGATAGCTAACAGATATAAGCCTGATTTTGCCGGATTTATCATTAATTTTCCAAAGAGTCACCGAAGCATATCAGGACAAGAGGTAAAAAATCTCAGACAAAATCTGGATCACGGGATACCTGCAGTTGGTGTATTTGTAGATCAACCAGTACAGAAAGTAATTAATCTTCTGACAGATGGAACGATAGATTTCGCCCAGCTTCATGGGAAAGAGTCACCGGAATATATCAATGAAGTTCAGCAATCTACAGGTAAGAAAGTCATCAAGGCCTTTGAAGTAAAGACTTCAGAAGATATCGAAAGAGCACTTGAATCGCCGGCTGACTACCTTTTATTAGACCAGGGAAAAGGTGGCGGCGAGACATTTGACTGGAGCCTTATCACAGAAAAAATTGACAGACCATGGTTCCTGGCCGGTGGACTGACTGTGGATAATCTGCAGCAGGCAATAGATACCGTCCATCCGTGGGGCGTTGATATCTCAAGCGGAGTAGAAACCAATGGAGTTAAGGACGAGGAGAAGGTGAAAGAGGTAGTTTCTATAGTAAGGGGATAGGGGTCAGGACATAGGGAATAAGAGATTGCAAATTCATTTGTTAAATCGGAGGATAAAATGAGCAATAGTAAAGGAAGATTCGGAATACATGGCGGTCAGTACATACCTGAGACACTGATGAATGCCGTAATAGAACTTGAAGAAGCGTACAATCACTATAAGGATGATCCGGAGTTCAATGCAGAGTTTACAGACCTGCTGAACAATTACGCCAACCGTCCATCGCTTCTGTACTATGCAGATAATATGACAAAGGACCTGGGCGGCGCGAAGATCTATCTGAAGCGTGAGGACTTAAACCACACAGGCGCCCACAAGATCAACAATGCTCTTGGTCAGTGCCTTCTGGCTAAAAAAATGGGCAAGACCAGAGTCATCGCCGAGACTGGAGCCGGACAGCACGGAGTCGCAACAGCTACAGTTGCAGCATATATGGGACTCGAGTGTGAGATCTACATGGGAAAAATGGATACTGAGCGTCAGGCATTAAATGTATATCGTATGAAGCTGCTCGGAGCAAAGGTACACCCTGTAACAAGTGGTACAGCAACACTGAAAGATGCAGTATCGGAGACAATGCGTGAGTGGACAAATAGAATTGAAGATACACATTATGTGCTTGGCAGCTGCATGGGACCTCATCCATTCCCAACAATAGTAAGAGATTTCCAGTCTGTCATCTCACGTGAGATCAAGCAGCAGCTCATGGAAAAAGAAGGAAAACTCCCTGATGCAGTAATAGCCTGTGTAGGCGGTGGATCCAATGCAATTGGTTCTTTTTACCACTTTATAAATGACAAATCGGTAAAACTCATAGGCTGTGAAGCAGCAGGCAGAGGCATAGATACCAACGAAACTGCGGCCACAGTTAATACCGGAAGTCTTGGAATTTTCCATGGAATGAAGTCATATTTCTGTCAGGATAAGTACGGACAGATCGCACCTGTATATTCGATCTCAGCCGGACTCGACTATCCGGGTGTCGGACCTGAGCACGCATACCTGCATGATATCGGCAGAGCTGAATACGTACCGATCACGGATGATGAGGCTGTAGATGCGTTCGAGTATCTGTCGAGAACTGAGGGAATCATTCCGGCAATCGAGAGTGCTCATGCAGTAGCATATGCCATGAAGCTTGCACCGAAGATGAGCAAGGACCAGATCATCGTGGTGACAGTTTCGGGCCGTGGTGACAAAGATGTAGCAGCAATCGCAAGATATCGTGGCGAAGAGATTTATGACTAATACGGAGGTATAGAATGGCAAGCGTAGCAGATGCATTTAAAAATAAGAACGGAAAGGCCTTCATACCTTTCATCACAAGCGGCGATCCGTCGCTTGAAGTCACGGAGCAGCTCGTATATGCAATGGCAGAGGCCGGGGCAGACCTGATCGAGCTTGGAATCCCTTTTTCAGATCCGACGGCAGAGGGACCGGTGATCCAGGAGGCCAATATCAGGGCACTTTCAGGCGGAGTCACAACCGACAAGATTTTTGAAATGGTAAAAAAGATCCGCAAGAACTGTGATATCCCAATGGTTTTCATGACATATGCGAATGTAGTCTTCCATTATGGGACAGAGAAATTCATAAAGACAGCGGCCGGAATCGGAATGCAGGGACTCATCCTTCCGGATGTACCATATGAAGAAAAAGAAGAGTTCTCAAGCGTATGTAAAAAGTACGGAATCGACCTTATTTCTCTTATCGCACCGACATCACATGACAGGATCCGCATGATAGCAAAGGAAGCCGACGGATTTGTCTATTGTGTATCATCGCTCGGAGTCACAGGTACCAGAACAAAGATCACGACAGATATCGGAGCCATGGTGGGGCTCGTAAAAGAAGCAAAGGATATCCCATGTGCAGTCGGATTCGGAATCTCGAATCCTCAGACGGCAGCAGATATGGCATCTAAGTCAGACGGAGCGATCGTAGGCTCAGCCATAGTCAAGATCTGCGCAAAGTATGGAAAAGACTGTGTCCCTGAGGTGAAGAAATTCGTAAAGGAAATGGCAGACGCAGTGCACGCAGTCTGAAAAAATTCTGAAAATAACTCAGATTCAGAGTCATTGAAAAACGGCTCTGTTTTTTTGCAAAAAATGTCTTTGACATTTGGTAGTAGCGTGCTATAATGGAAACTGGAAACTAATATAATAGTTTCGTGAGGGCTTGGAAATATTTTTTAGGAGGAAAGTCATATGTATGATGTGGTGATCATTGGAGCCGGTGCAACAGGCTCAGCCACAGCCAGGGAACTTTCGAGGTTCAAAGGGAAATTCCTGGTATTAGAGGCAGAAGCAGATGTCTGTTCCGGTACGACCAAGGCCAACAGTGCAATAGTGCATGCGGGCTATGATGCAGTGCCAGGATCGAAGAAGGCAAAGTATAATGTAGAGGGTTCTGAGATGATGGAGGCTCTGTCGAAGGAGCTGGATTTTCCATACAGCAGGATTGGCTCTCTCGTAGTATGCCGCAAGGATCAGGACAGATCGGAGCTTGAGAGACTGCTTGAACAGGGGAAGAAGAACGGAGTCAGGGATCTGCGTATCATAGAGCGCGATGAGATCGTAGAGATGGAGCCGAATATTGCAGATGATATCGAATGTGCTCTGTACGCTCCGACAGCAGCAATAGTCTGCCCTTTCGGGATGAATATCGCTTTTGCAGAGAATGCAGCAGATAATGGCGTGGAATTCGCCTTCAATTCAAGGGTTACATCGATCGAGAAAGTCGGTGACCATTTTTCCATAAAGACAGATACGGACACTTATGAGACAAGGGCTGTAGTGAATGCAGCAGGCGTCTATGCAGATGTGCTCCACAATATGGTTTCAGAGAAAAAGCTTCACATCACCGCCAGAAAAGGTGAGTACGAGCTCTTCGACAAGTCAGCAGGAAACCATGTGAGACATACCATCTTCCAGCTTCCATCGAAGCTCGGAAAGGGAATTCTCGTGTCACCAACTGTTCACGGGAATCTCCTCGTCGGACCTACCGCTACAGATATCGATGACAAGGAAGGCACGAACACAACTGCCGACGGCCTGTCTCAGGTCGAGAAGATGAGTGCTCTCTCTGTAAAAAATATTCCGTACAGAAGCGTAATTACATCATTTGCAGGACTTCGTGCACACGAGGATGGAGGAGATTTCATCATCGGTGAGTGTGACGACTGTAACGGATTTTTCGATGCAGCAGGCATTGAGTCACCGGGGCTTTCAAGCGCACCGGCTATTGGTAAGGATTTAGGCCAGATGGTAGCCGCTTGGCTCGGACTGGATGAGAATCCGTTATTTAACGGTACTAGAAAAGGAATCCTCGATCCGAAGAAACTGTCATTCGAAGAAAGAAATGAACTCATAAAGAAGAATCCGGCATATGGTCAGATCATCTGCCGCTGCGAATCAGTTACGGCAGGTGAGATAATCGATGCGATCACGAGAACTCTCGGCGCGAAGACTCTTGATGGAATCAAGAGACGTACAAGAGCCGGAATGGGACGCTGCCAGGCAGGATTCTGCACACCTCGTCAGATGGATTTACTGGAAAAGTATGCACACCTCACACCGGAAGGGGTCACGAAGTCCGGCGGAGACAGTGTACTAGTATATGGAAAGACAAAGTAAGGGAGGCAGTGCAATGGAAAATTATGATCTCGTAATTGTCGGCGGCGGACCGGCAGGACTTGCAGCTGCAATCTCTGCAAGAAAAGATGGAATACAGTCAATCCTCGTTCTTGAGCGTGATGACAGACTCGGAGGAATCCTGAACCAGTGTATCCACAATGGGTTCGGACTCCATACATTCAATGAGGAGCTGACAGGCCCTGAATATGCAGGCAGATTTATATCACAGCTCTTAGATGAAAAAATCGAATACAGGCTGAACACGATGGTCATGGATATAAGCCATGACAGAGTTGTCACAGCCATGAATTCTCATGACGGATTATTCCAGATTCAGGCAAAGGCTGTAGTTCTTGCAATGGGATGCCGTGAGAGAAGCCGTGGAGCATTAAATATCCCTGGCTACAGACCTGCCGGCATCTATACAGCAGGATGTGCCCAGAGACTTGTAAATATGGAAGGCGAGATGCCTGGCAAGAAGGTAGTCATCCTCGGATCCGGCGATATCGGACTCATAATGGCACGCCGAATGACACTCGAAGGCGCAAAGGTAGAGGTAGTAGCCGAGCTGATGCCGTATTCAGGCGGACTCAAGAGAAATATAGTCCAGTGCCTCGATGATTTCGGAATACCGCTCAAGCTCTCACATACAGTCGTAAATATCGAAGGAAAAAAGAGAGTCGAGGCTGTGACAATAGCAGAGGTCGGACCGGACAGAAAGCCGATTCCGGGAACTGAAGAGAGATACGAGTGCGATACACTCCTTCTGTCATGCGGACTTCTCCCTGAGAATGAACTGTCGAAGGAGTGCGGGGTAGAGCTCTCAAGAGTCACAAACGGACCGGTCGTAAACGATGCTCTTGAGACAAATGTGCCGGGAGTATTTGCCTGCGGCAATGTGCTTCATGTACATGATCTCGTGGACTTCGTATCAATGGAAGCAAAGAACGCCGGACATTATGCGGCAGCATTTATCCAGAACGGCGAGCAGTCGGAGCTGACCATAGACGTGATCTGCGATGGAAAGGTCCGTTATACAGTGCCTCAGATGATAAGACCGGAAGCAATGGAGGATACACTGACAGTCAGGTTCCGCGTGTCAAATGTTTACAAGAATGCGTCAGTGGTAGTAAAGGCCGGTGGCAGGGAACTGATCCGCAGGAAGAAGCAGATCATGGCTCCTGGAGAGATGGAGCAGGTAGTGCTGAAGAAAGCAGATCTGGCAAGCGCTGATAAAGTAGAGATTGGGATAGAGGAGGCATGACCATGGAAGAAAAACATCTTACCTGTATCGGCTGCCCGATGGGATGCGCCCTTACAGTCACAATTGATAATGGAGAAGTAGTCTCTGTCACAGGAAATACCTGCAAGCGCGGAGACATCTATGGCAGAAAAGAGGTCACGAACCCGACCAGGATAGTGACAAGTACCGTTGCAGTGGAAGGCGGAAAGGATGCAGTTGTTTCGGTGAAGACAGCGTCTGATATCCCGAAAGGGAAAATATTTGATATCGTAAATGCATTAAAAGATGTCAGGGTTTCATCACCGGTACACATCGGTGATGTGATCGTGAAAAATGTATGCGATACCGGAGTTGATATCATAGCAACCCGTAATGACTGATTTTTATAGGATGAAAAAGAGGCAGGTCCCCTTTTTCATCTTTTTTTGCATGTTCAGAGCTTCCGATAACGATTCCATTACAATTTATTAAAAAGTATTCAAAAGAGTGTTGACATAAATTTTTTTATAAGTTATAGTAATATGAGAGGGAACAATCATCCACATTCTTTAAGAGGATAAAATTGTAAAAGGAGATGAAATAATTAATGGAGGAACAGATGAACACTTCAGATATTCAGGAACAGGCTGAACCGAAACGGCGCGGTCGCCCGAGAGTCGCCAACAAGAAAAAGCAGTATACACTTACGATGCGTCCGGATATGTACTCGCAGGCATGTGAAGAGGCTGAGCGGCGCGGTATTTCTTTTTCAGCGCTGATAGCCAATGCACTTGTGGAGTATATGGACCACAGAGGCATTGACAGCGACAATAAAAAGGATGAAGATTAGATGAAAGCCCCATCGGCGCCGAGTATCTGTCCGGTCACATAGGATAGGTTCATGAGTGCCCAGGCTGCATCGGCAATTTCATCAGGTGAAGCAAAACGACCAAGAGGGATCTCATCACAGAGGTCTCTCTTTTCTTCTTCAGAAAATCCGGCGTTCATATCAGTATCTACGCAGCCGGGAGCCACGGCATTTACACGTATTCCGGACGGGGCCAGTTCTCTGGCAAGAGCTTTTGTAAAAAGGTTGACACCACCCTTGGTGGCAGAATACGCAACTTCACATGAAGCACCGGCGGTGCCCCACATAGATGAAATATTAAGGATTGAGCCATTCTTCTGGTGAATCATGGAAGGGACAATGGCTTTTGTCATATAAAAAAGTGACGACAGATTGACTGAGACCATGCGGTTCCAGTCTTCAACAGACATATCTGTGATCAGACCAATGATTGAGATTCCGGCGTTGTTTACCATATAGTCGATGTGAGGAAATGACTGCAGGATCTGGTCAGCCATTGACTGGACAGCAGACGGATCTCCTACATCGGCCTGAAAAGTCATAACGGTGATCCCGTATTTTTCACGGAGATCGCTTGCAAGTGTATTGAGTGCGTCTATGTTATTCTGGCAGCACAGGGCCAGATTCACGCCGTTATCAGCTGATTTTATAGCTATTGAACGCCCGATTCCGCGCGATGCGCCGGTTACTATTCCATATTTCGACTGGGCTTGATTATTTTCGGTATTTAATAAACTTTTCATTGGTTGTTCACAATTTGTTCACAGTTTCCCTGTATTATATAAACCATCAAAAGGAAATCACAGTTCCTTTTGAGACGGAAATTGTTTTCGTTTTTCATACTCCCCCTCTTTTACAGGGCCCCCGCATGGGGGCTCTTCTTTTTTACTTTTTCATCATTTCTATGATTTCATTACGTACGGTATTGTGCAGCTCTTTCTGCTCATCTCTCGACATACCTTTTGTCTCAATCGGCTTCCCGAAGGTCAGTGTCACATGGGACTTCTTCACATTAGGGAAGTGATATTCGAGGATATCCCTTGTGCCGGTGACGGCGACTGGGATTACCGGGCAGCCGGTTTTTGTGGCGACCTTGAAGCTGCCTGGATGGAAATCATGCACCTGGCCGTCTTTGGAACGTGTGCCCTCAGGATAGATAAAGATACTGATGCCGTGCTTCACTTCGTCAATTGCCTTGAGGATCATGTCGAGTCCCGATCTCATGCTGCCCCTGTCGACTCCGAGGCAGTACAGACGGTGCATCCAGATACCAAGAACAGGGACACTGAATACTGACTGCTTGGCAATGAATCCTGTGACTTCAGGCAGCCTGCCATAGGTGACTACGATATCGTAGAAGCTCTGGTGGTTGCTGATATAGAGTACAGGTCGGTCCGTAGGGATGTTCTCGAGTCCCCTGACAGTGACTTCTGATCCGGACAGCCATTCCACGCAGTGAAAACCCCACCTGACAAAGCGGAGATAGAAGCGGTCGAGCCTGTGCGGATCCCTGCGGGTCATGAGATGGCCAATGCCGAGTACAGGAAGGGATATGATAAGAAATACTACAACATAAATAAGGGTTAGTACTGTTCGCATGAAAATCTCCAAAAAAATAAACGGCAAGAGGAAAAAGTCCCCTTGCCGCCGGTGTCAGAAATTAGAACTCAGGCTCGATAAGACCATAGGTATTGCCACGACGCTTGTAAACTACATTGACTTCGTCAGTCTCTGCATTCCTGAATACGAAGAAATCGTGTCCGAGAAGCTCCATCTGTACGCATGCATCCTCTGGATACATAGGCTTGATACCGAAGTGCTTAGTCCTCTTGATCTTGATCTGTGAATCTTCATCGTCGTCATTGTCCTCTTCGATGAAGTCTTCCTGGAAGAACTCCTTTGGCTCATTCTGCTTTGCTACAAGCTTCGTACGATACTTGCGGAGCTGTCTCTCGATGACTTCCTCTACGAGATCGATAGACACATACATGTCGTTGGAAACCTGCTCTGATCTGATGATCTGCCCCTTGATAGGAATAGTAACCTCGATCTTCTGTCTGTCCTTCTCAACTGAGAGAGTGACATTAACAGTTGTGTCATCTGTGAAGTACTTGTCCAGCTTCGACAGTTTGTCGTTGACAGCGGTCTTGAGACCATCTGTGAGTTCGATGTTTTTTCCTGTAATGTTGATCTTCATGATGAAAACCCCCTTTGCTATTGAATTCTATGTGGGTGGAAAACTGTCCCACATATTGACGGGTGTCTTGTACTAAGTATAACACAATAGGATTTAAAAAACGAGTACTTTGTGATCAATTTTTTTGCATTTTACATGAAAAACGGAATACATGCTGTGCCTGAGCTCAGAGGCTTCAAGAGCCCTGCCGGTCTTTTCTAAAATATCAGCTTTGCACATGAGAGCGCGTGCATACAGGTGGGAACCTCCGGTATAGGAAAAGTTGTGGAACAGCAGATCGAGATGGCGTTCTGCTCTGTACAGGTCAGAATTTTCCACTTCGTACATGCAGAGATTCAGAAGCAGCCCGATCCGGGTATTCCGGCACAGATTCGGGATGTAACGTTTTTTATTGATGAGAAGCAGAGAAATCAGCATGCTGCGTGCTTTTTCATAATATGCATGGTCACTGCATTCAGAAAAACCAACGGCTATTGCATTCATTAACAGAAATTCTGCCTGAGTCGGTACGAAGGTGATGTCAGTAGAAGAATGGAAATCTGGCCTGCCAAGCATCAGGAGATCATGGCACATTTCGGAAAGAACGAGACCATCCATATCGTCATTTGTGATATAGCAGTACACAGTTTCATAGAATCCGAAAAACTGCTTCTCTTCAGGCAGAACGGGCGGGAAATACTGACTGTAGCTGCACAGATATTCACTCACCTTGTCCCAGTTGTCAAGAAGTGCTTCTTCCCTGATCTGCGCACGGAGTGCGAGACATTCTTCGTTGCCTTTGGTGAACAGATCGCCATAGTACAGGGATGGCTCGCCGAGCCTGTTCATGAATCCGGAAAATTCAATTTCCGTGGGCACGTCCTCACCGGATTCGATCCTTGCATATTTTGTCACAGAGCAGATGCCCTTGGCCATTGCCTCCCGCGACAGATGCAGGGTGTTTCTCATATCCCGCAGCATCATGCCTGACGGACCACTGGCAGCCTGGTACCCGTGGTATGTGTTTCGTTCCTCCATAATCCATCCTCCGTATAAAAACAAATGGAGCCTGTAGTGATTTTATCATGTATTAATACGACAATTGTTCGAGATTGGGGAAAAGTGTTATTTCTAAATTATGTAAAAAATATGTAAAGTATACAAAACTATTTTGACATATTCTGCGAAAGGTGATATACTACATCTTGTATTTGTTGCTATATCGGAAAGACGCGATATAGTAGACTGGAGGAAGATCAATAAATGGAACAGGCTGAATACAATAAAGTACGCTATTCAATCAAGCAGCACTGTGGCAATAAGGTCATGATACAGCTTGACAGAGGCCGCAACAAGGTTGATATCCAGGAGGGTATCATCAAAGAGGCTTATCCAAGTGTATTTACCGTTCTGGTATCAGATGATGACGAGGATCATCCGGACCAGCTGCTGTCCTTCAGCTATAAGGACGTTATCACAAAAGAGATTCGAATGAAGCTCTGCTGATATGATTTATACAACTGAATATAGATTTTTCAGAGGGCTTTAATGCCCTCTATTTTTGTGCTATAATTGACAAAAATAGGTTTTTGACAGAGGTATTAATGAAAAGATTTATCGCGTTTGTTTTAGCATCAGTGATGCTTGTCACAAGTCCACAGGTGACTGCCAATGCGTCTAATATCAACAGCAGGATAAAGAAGCTGCAGAAGCAGGGCGCTGCAAAACAGGCAGAAGTGGATGATCTCAGATCACGTCTTTCCAATATCATTTCACAGATTGATGCTCTGGAGGAGGATATCAAGAACAATTCCCAGGACATCGAGGACACGAAGGAAGACCTGAGTGACGCCAAAAAGGCTGAGAAAAAGCAGTACAATTCCATGAAGTCACGTATCAGATATTTTTACGAGAATGATACGGACAATAATGTATTAAATATTCTGGTCGGATCCAAGAGTCTGACTGACTTCATCAACAAGGTCCAGTATATGAATGCTGTCTACAGCTATGACAGGGATCTGCTCGATTCATATGAGGCCACAAGAGTCGAGATTCAGGGAATGGAAGATGACCTCGAAGATCAACAGAAAGAACTCAGGAAAGAAAAGAATACCCTCAAGAGTCAGAAAAAGAATCTGAAATCGCTGATCAGTTCCAAGAAAGATGAGGTCTCCGATATCAATGCTCTCGTTGAAAAAGCAAAGGCGCAGGCCAGAAAAGAAGCCGAGCAGCGAAGGAAGAGACTCGAAGAGCAGCGCAGACAGAGAAATCTGGCCAAGGCAGCTGCAGCAGCAAGACAGGAAAGAGCCGAGCAGCAGGCAGCAGCGAACAGGAGCCCAGGCGGCAGCGGGGGCAATAGCGGTGGATCAAGCCCGTATTCGCAGGATGCAGATCCTTCACCGGCTACAAATGTGAGCGGTTCAGCAGTAGTAGGCTACGCAATGCAGTTTGTCGGCAATCCATATGTATGGGGCGGCAATTCCCTGACGAACGGATGCGACTGCTCAGGATTCGTGGTTCAGGTATACAGGCATTTCGGAATAGATCTCTCAGGATCGAGGAATTCAGCGGCACTCAGGTCTGTAGGTCAGGCAGTGAGTCCTGACAATATACAGGCAGGAGACATAGTCTGCTATCCGGGACATGTGGCAATATACTCAGGTGACGGAATGATCGTAGAGGCTCAGAGCTCAAGGACAGGAATCACCCACAACCGTTCATGGAATCACGGAACGGTACTTGCAATAAGAAGAGTGATATGACAGACAGGGTAAAGAGCCGGCTGGCGAGATTCCGGGCAAAAGCAAAGAAAGCCCTTATCTGTATACTTGTTGCAGCAGGCATCACAGCATTGCTTGCGCTGGGACTGTACCAGGGCATTACCAGAGGCAGGGCTTTTATTTACACTGATCATCTGGATGACACCGCTGTTACAATAGATGGGGAAAAGCTGACATTCAGGGACGTGGCCTTTTATGTGGTATACGAAGAGAACCAGGTCCAGAAGGCAGCTCTTATCTATAATCAGGAGAAGCCATGGGACTACTGGAATTCGCACGTCAATGGCATCTTCATCATCTCCGAGGCCAGAAAAGTGTCAATGGAGATGGCCATTCACGACAGGATTCTGCTGCGGATGGCACAGGAAAAGGGCGTAGCTCTTTCCACAGATGAAAAGGACGGACTGGAGGAGCGGATCACAGATTTTTATGAAGACCTCTATGATGACCAGAAGGACAACCTTCCGGTCTCTTATGATGTCCTGAGCCGGACAATGTCAGACATAGCTGTATCGGAAAAGTATCAGAGAATTCTTGCTGAAGACCATGATGATACATTTGCGAGCTACGGTTATGATGGCAGGGCATATCTGAAGCTTAAGGAAAAGCATAAGATAAAGATCAGTGATTCATGGAACCGGATACGGATGGGACGGATAACTCTCAGGAATCAGCCGGACTATTCTGCATCAAAACATACAGAGTATTATAGGAAGACAGACAAATGAACGCATTAGGACTAGGTCAGGCATCAAAACAGAAAAAAATCACTAAAATTGGCAGGAACGATCCATGCTGGTGTGGCAGCGGCAAAAAATACAAGCAGTGCCACGAGGCATTTGACAGGAAGATCGAGCGGATCAGACTCGAGGGACACGAAGTCCCAGACAGGACAATGATCAAGACTCCGGAGCAGATCGAGAAGATAAAAAAGAGTGCCGTCATCAATATGGCCTGCCTCGATGAAGTGGCAAAGCAGATTCATGAAGGCATGACCACACTCGAGATTGATAATATCATAAATGAAGTGACCTACGGTATGGGAGGCATCCCGGCACCGCTTAACTACGAGGGATTCCCGAAGAGTGTATGTACTTCAATAAATGATCAGGTATGTCACGGAATCCCGTCGGATGATGTGGTACTTCAGGATGGAGACATCATCAATGTAGACTGTTCAACAATTCTTGACGGTTATTACTCAGACTCATCGAGAATGTATATGATAGGCAATGTCTCCGAGGAAAAGAAGAGACTCGTGGAAGTCACGAAAGAGTGCTGTGACCTCGGTCTGGCACAGGTGAAGCCTTGGGGATTCCTGGGTGATATGGCAGAGGCTGTGCATACTCATGCAGAGGAGAATGGCTACAGTGTCGTAAGAGAGATCGGCGGACATGGCTGTGGAATAGAATTCCACGAGGAGCCATGGGTAGGATATCTGTCAAACCGTGGCGAGGATATGCTGATGGTTCCTGGTATGTGCTTCACAATTGAGCCAATGGTAAATATGGGATCAGCAGATATCTACACAGACAAGGAAAATAACTGGGAAGTCTACACTCTTGACGGTATGCCATCGGCTCAGTGGGAATATCAGGTCCTTGTGACAGAAGACGGATATGAGGTCATCTCTCATTGACGGGCTGATTCGAGAAAATAGAAGCGCAGATCTAGATAATGTAAAGACAGGATCAATGCGACTAGATATTGATCCAGAGGCTGTATGTAAAGTGAATTGTGTGTAGCACGGTGAATATTCAGACTTTATATTTTTTTAAAAAAGTGCTTGTAATCTTTACCTGAGTATAGTATATTGTGTTAGAAACAGCTAACGTTAGTAAGGACTAACATAGTTGCCTCCACTACATACTTTTCATACATACTTTTCCAGTTAATCCGGCCACTCGTGGTCGGGTTTTCTGGTTTATAAGAGAATTTATGAGATCATTTAATTCCCCGCTATACGAATTAGGCGAAATTCAGGAACTCAGAGAAAAATTAAATAAAGGCGGAATGTACGAACTGTCCGGTATCCTGGATCAGGCAAAGGCGCAGACAGTCGAGGCCCTCGGGTGGGATATTCCGTGGAAGCTCATTATTTTCGATGGAGAAAAAAAGGCCCTTGAGTTTGTGGATGAGTACAGGCATGTGGATGAGAATACCGAGTATTTTCCAGCAAAGGATGTGCTGTTTTATCAGTCGGATGTCAGGGGGAATACTCTGACCCGCGAGAGAATGAAGGCCTTCCGTGCGCTGTCAGAGAATGATCATATGACGATCGCCACGACGGTGGATGCCATCATGAATATTCTGCCTCCACTTGAGGAACTCGCAGATGCTGTAATAGAGCTGCACCCGGGAGATGAGATGGATCCGTCAGAGCTTTTGAAGAGACTGGTGGCACTGGGATATGAGTCTGTATCACAGGTGGATGAGCCAGGACAGTTTGCATCACGAGGCGGGATCATTGATGTCTTTTCCCTGACAGAAGATACTCCGGTGAGGATAGAGTTCTGGGATAAGGAGATAGATACGATCAGGACCTTCGATATCGGGAGCCAGAAATCCGATGAAAACGTAGACTATGCCAGGATTGATCCAGCAATGGAATTCGTGCTGACAGAGGATAAAAAGGCAGCAGGCCTTGAGAAGCTGAAGAAAGAGTATGAGAAGAGGCACAAGGCGCTTCGAGATGCCATGAAGACTGAAGAGGCATTCCGCCTGAAGACAGTCTATGAGGAGTTCAGGGATCTTTCCATGTCAGGGGATTATTCTCAGGCAGACGGATTCCAGATGTATTTCGAAGATGAGCAGGCGGGGCTCCTGGACTATATTCCAGATAACGGATTTATTTTCATAGATGAGCCGGCAAGAATCATCGAGCAGGCACAGACTATCGAAAAAGAAGTCAGTGAGAGCATGCTGAGGCGTGTTGACAGCGGTTCGGCACTCCCCTCCCAGCAGCATATCCTGTTCGGCTCGCATGAAGTAATCGGTAAACTGGCAAACCGGACAGGTGTAATGCTTGCACAGATTGCCGGAAATACCGGCTCGATGAAGTCCAATGACGAGTACTATGTCCATCAGGTCTCTGTTACGAGCTACCAGAACTCCGTAGAACTGCTTGAAAAAGAGATAGAATCCTATCAGAAGAAAAAGTTCCGCATCTGCATAGTCACATCTTCCGAGACCAGAGGCAGGAAGATGACCCAGGACCTGATAGCAGAGGGTCTGAATGTCTTTTACTCCGAGCAGGATGAGACCGATATTCTGCCGGGCCAGGTAATGGTGAAAAAAGGATTCATCAGGAGAGGCTATGAATTCCCTGATATCGGTTTTGTATACATTACCGAAGGGGATATCTTCGGTACAGCGGTAAAGAAGAAAAAGAAGAAGAAAAAACACAGGACTGGGCAGGCTATTCAGAGCTTCGGAGAGCTCTCGCCGGGCGATTATGTGGTTCATGAGAATCACGGTCTCGGAATCTACGAAGGGATCAAGAAGATTGAAGTAGACAATGTGGTAAAGGATTTCCTCAAGATCTCGTATGCCGGTGGGGCCAATCTGTATGTGCCGGTCACGAATCTCGATGTCCTGTCCAAGTATGGCAGCGTCGGAGACCGCAAACCGAAGCTCAATTCCCTGAGTGATGGCGCCTGGGCAAAGACCAAGTCGCGGGTCAAGTCGGCGGTCGGAGTAGTGGCAAAGGAGCTTGTGAATCTCTATGCCTTAAGACAGCAGAATACAGGCTATGTCTATGGCCCGGATACAGTATGGCAGAAGGAATTCGAGGATTCTTTTCCATATGAAGAGACCGACAGTCAGATGCAGGCAATTGATGACATCAAGGCAGATATGGAGAGCCCGAAGATCATGGACCGCCTGATCTGCGGTGATGTAGGATTCGGCAAGACTGAGATAGCCATGCGGGCTGCATTCAAGGCGGTTCAGGAGAACAAGCAGGTGGCATATCTGGTACCTACGACGATCCTATGCCAGCAGCATTATAATAATTTTAAGGAGAGAATGAAAAACTACCCTGTAAATATCGAGATGCTGAGCCGTTTCAGGACTGCTGCCCAGAACAAAGAGACGATCCAGCGACTGAAAGAAGGCAGGGTAGACATCGTAATAGGAACTCACAGACTGCTGTCGAAGGACGTGGGATTCAAGGATCTGGGGCTTCTGATCATAGATGAGGAGCAGAGATTCGGCGTAGCTCACAAGGAAAAGATAAAGGAAATGAAGAAAAACGTCGATGTGATGTCTCTTTCTGCAACTCCTATACCGCGAACCCTTCATATGAGCATGTCTGGAATCCGCGATATGAGCCTGCTTGTGGATGCGCCAACGGACAGGGTGCCGATCCAGACGTTTGTCTTCGAGCAGAACGATGAAATGGTGCGAGAGGCCATTGAGCGTGAGCTCGCAAGAGGAGGACAGGTATACTATGTGATCAATAAGGTCCGCCAGATTGCAGATGTGGCTGCGAGGATCCAGGCGCTTGTACCTGATGCGACGGTTGAATATGCACATGGACAGATGCCGAAGACAAGACTCGAAGAGATAATGACGGACTTTGTGAACCGTGACATAGATGTGCTTGTGGCCACGACCATAATAGAAATAGGACTTGATATCAGCAATGTCAATACCATCATCATCCATGATGCTGATCAGCTGGGTCTGTCACAGCTGTACCAGCTCCGTGGCCGTGTTGGGAGAAGCTCAAGGACAGCGTATGCTTTTCTCATGTACAGGCGTGACAAGATGCTGAAAGAAGTGGCAGAGAAGCGTCTTGCGGCCATTAAGGAATTTACGGATCTCGGAAGCGGATTCAAGATAGCAATGAGGGATCTTGAGATCCGTGGCGCCGGCAATCTGCTCGGCGAAGAGCAGTCCGGCCACATGGCATCGGTCGGATATGAGCTGTACTGCAAGCTGCTGAATACAGCAGTCGCAAGGGAGAAGGGTATTCCGACCGGTGATGACGAATTCGAGACGAATGTGGATATTACGCTGGATGCCTACATTCCTTCATCGTACATCAGGGACGATGAGACGAGGCTTGATATGTATAAGCGTATCAGCTCAATTGAGACTGAAGAAGAAAAGCAGGATCTGCTTGATGAGCTGATAGACAGATTCGGAGAGCCGGGCAAGCCTGTGACCAATCTGCTTGATGTGGCTCTGCTGCGCACTTCGGCTCACCGGGCATATATCACGAAGATCAGGCAGACTGACAGCAAAGTAACTCTGTCATTCTGGAAAAAGGCGAGAATAGACGGAGCGAGAATTCCGGAGGTGGCAGAGGAATTCAGCCCGTATCTCACCTTTATACCGTCGCAGCTCGTTCTGGTATTAGATATGGCTTATAATAATAATTTTAAAAGGAGGGAATTTATATCGTATCTGATACGGATTTGTGATAAACTGAATACGATAACCTTTGCTTGAGACACCGGGGTGACTTTTATGAAGAAGATCGCATTGATTTCTGACGGCTGGAAAAAATACATGGTTGCAGCCTGGGCTATAGGTATAGTAGGCAGGATAAAGGAGAAGAACCTGGATGCTGTACTCTATGACTTCTGCTGTGCAGGAAACTGGAATCAGGATGAGGAGTATAATAAAGGCGAACGAGGAATTTTTTCTCTTCCTAATATGGAAGAGCTTGACGGTCTGATAGTTGATATCAGCAATACCAGACCAGGCAAAGAGCTTGATCTGCTGATGGAGAGGCTGCGCTCTACACACAAGCCTGTCATTTCGCTGCAGAAACGGATCGAGGGAAGCGTCTATGTCGGAGTGGACAATTATGCAGCCATGAGACAGATTGCAGCGCATCTCTATGAGGACCATGGTTACAGGAAATTCTGGCTCATGATGGGTCCTGAGGACAACTATGAGAGCAACGAGAGGAAAAGAGCTGTTCTTGATTATCTCAGGGAAAAAGATATAGTTCCCGGTCCGGACGACATAGTCCATGCTGATTTTGATTATCAGGCAGGAGCCTTGGCTTATAGGGAGCTTCGAAGGACACATGATGATCTGCCTGATGCGATCATCTGCGTAAATGATAATCAGGCCATAGCAGTATGCGAAGAGGCTTCACGCGAGGGACTTAAAGTACCGGATGATTTCGCAGTTACAGGCTTTGACAATTTTGACAAGGCAGGATTCTACGATCCCAGGATCACTACCATGGAAAATGTCCGTGAGGATATGGGTGCTCTGGCGGTAGACTGCCTTGAAAAGATCTGGAATGGAGAACAGGTGCCTGATATCGTCTACAACAAGGTCACTTTCCTGAAGCAGGAGAGCTGCGGCTGTCATCCACCGGCATCAGACATCAGGAGCGTTCTGAAAAAGCAGGTTCTTGAAAATATAATCGGAGATATTTATTCCAACGAATTACTGGACCTGGAATCTGTACTCATGAGGTGTGCAACGATCAGACAGGTGGCTGATGCCATTAATGAAAAGCTCACGCATCTGAGCGGCGAAGCTTTTTACATGGTGATCGATCCGAAGCTGTACAGAATAGCATATGAGAAAAAAGTGGGTCCTGATAATGACGGAGATATGCTCTTTGGCTTCAGCCGCGGGACATATCCACATCAGATGGAAGTGTCATATGCCAGAGAAGGAATGAGGCATGCTGACTGCGAAGATACGGTCATATCGGATATCTTTCCGCTTCTGAAAGCCGACAGGTCCGGAGACAATTTCCTGTTTCTGCCGTTGCATTTCGAGGCAGCAGATATAGGATATATGGTGTTCAAGAATGTGTGTGACTATCTGTCCACACAGATGTACTTTAAAGTGCAGACTCTGGTTCAGAAGAGGATGCAGGAGATATTCAGGGAAAAAACGATCAGGAATATGTATGAACAGCTTGCAACGCTGTTCAAGACTGATGCGCTGACCGGAGTGCTGAATCGTGAAGGCTACAGGCAGGAAGGGCAGGAATTCTATGACAGGATGATCCGCCATGGAAAGCGTGTATTTGTGATGTTCTGTGATCTGGATCATCTTAAGTACATCAATGACAACTATGGGCATGAAGCTGGAGACAGAGCAATAAAAGACATTGCGGATACCCTGACGAAGGTCATCGGTGATGATTCCGTGATATCACGAATGGGCGGTGATGAGTTTGTGGTAATCGCCAGATATACGACAGAAGATGACATCGCTGATATGAAGATGTCTATTGAGAAAAATTTTATCCGCCTGAAGGCAAGAGAAGATCTGCCGTATAATCTGTCGGTGAGCATTGGTATCAGTGTGACAGGTGCCGGACAGGATCAGGGACTCGAGCATTTCATCCGTGAAGCCGATCAGCGTATGTATAGTGAAAAAATAAAGCACAGGACAATGTCACCAGCCGATTCATAAGATATACTTGACAAATCTGCATAAACGTGAGACAATGACTGCTAAACCCATAGAATAAATAGGATTAATAGGAGATATGTTTTATGCAGATTAGTACAAGAGGAAGATATGCACTGCGAGTCATGGTAGACCTTGCAGAGCATGACAATGGAGAGTTCATACCGCTTTCAGATATAGCCAAGAGGCAGGAGATATCGGAGAAGTATCTCGAGTCAATAGTTGCAATGCTCTCAAAGAGCGGATTCGTGCAGTCACTGCGTGGCAAGGGCGGCGGATACAGGCTTGCGAAGAAGCCTGAAGAGTATACGGTCAGAGAGATACTTGAAGTGACAGAAGGATCCCTGACGCCGGTACCGAATCTTGACAATGCGGATGAGGGCATGAGTGCATCCGTTTGTCGTGAGATGGATATGTGGAGAGGCCTGTACAAGGCGATCACAGACTATCTGGATTCAGTGACTATCAGGGATCTCGCAGGCACAGAGATCGGGCAGTACGACTTCGTGATCTGAGTTACTTGTATATTTTTATCAAACGTGTTATCATATATCCTAATTGGCTTCTTTGGTAAAGCTTTTTCTTATAAAGGAGATAAGATACACAGATGAGTATAGCAAGCAAGATATTTGGTACGCACAGCCAGCATGAGCTGCGCCGTATCCGCCCTATAGTAGACAAGATTGAGAGCTATCGTGATGAGATGCACAGTCTCTCAGACGAAGAACTCAAAGCTAAGACTCCATACTTCAAGGAGCAGCTTGCAAATGGCAAGACCCTTGATGATATCCTTCCTGAGGCGTACGCAGTAGTCCGTGAGGCTGCCAGACGTACACTTGGTATGGAGCACTTCAGAGTCCAGCTGATAGGTGGCGTTATTCTTCACCAGGGTCGTATCGCAGAGATGAAGACCGGTGAAGGCAAGACACTTGTATGTACACTTCCGGCATATCTGAATGCTCTTGAGGGCAAGGGTGTACACGTAGTCACAGTCAATGACTACCTGGCAAAGCGTGATGCAGAATGGATGGGTGCCGTTCATGAATTCCTTGGCCTTACAGTAGGCTGTGTCTTAAATGACATGGACAAGGAAGAGCGTCAGGCAGCATACAATTGCGACATCACATATATTACCAATAATGAACTCGGATTTGACTATCTTCGTGACAACATGGTAGTCAGAAAAGAGGATATGGTTCAGAGAGGTCTTCATTACGCCATCATCGATGAGGTCGATTCGGTACTTATCGATGAAGCACGTACACCTCTTATCATTTCAGGCCAGAGCGGCAAATCAACCAAGCTTTATGAGATGTGCGATGTACTCGTCCGCCAGATGGAACGAGGCAAGGATCTTCCGGAGTATTCCAAGATGGATGCTATCATGGGAATCGAGCAGGAAGAGACCGGAGACTACATCGTAGGTGAGAAGGACAAGGTCGTAAACCTCACCCAGCGTGGAATCAAGAAGGTTGAGGAATTTTTCCATATTGACAACTTAGCAGATCCTGAGAACCTCGAGATTCAACACAATGTGATCCTGGCAATCAGGGCTCATGAGCTCATGCATCGTGACCAGGACTACGTGGTAAAGGATGATGAGGTCCTGATCGTCGATGATTTCACAGGACGTATCATGCCGGGCCGTCGTTATTCAGATGGACTGCATCAGGCTATTGAGGCCAAAGAGCATGTCAAGATCAAGCGTGAGAGCATGACTCTTGCCGACATTACATTCCAGAATTTCTTCAATAAGTATGACAAGAAGGCAGGTATGACAGGTACTGCTCTTACAGAGGAGCAGGAGTTCCGTGATATCTACGGAATGGATGTTATCGAGATTCCTACGAACAAGCCTGTCATCCGTATAGATCATGATGATGCTGTATACAAGACCGAGAAGGAAAAATTTGCAGCAGTCGTTGAGGAAGTAAAGAAATCATATGCGAAGGGACAGCCGGTACTTGTTGGTACTATCACGATCGATGTATCAGAGCATGTATCGAAGCTGCTCGACAGAGAGGGTATCCCTCATGAAGTACTGAATGCGAAGAACCATGAAAAAGAGGCTGAGATCGTAGCTCAGGCCGGAATCCATGGTCATGTAACGATCGCCACCAACATGGCTGGCCGTGGTACCGATATCAAGATCGATGATGAAGCCCGTGCAGCAGGCGGTCTGAAGATCATAGGTACAGAGCGTCATGAGTCAAGACGAATTGATAACCAGCTGCGTGGACGTGCAGGACGTCAGGGGGATCCGGGTGAATCACAGTTCTTCATTTCTCTTGAAGACAATCTGATGAGACTCTTCGGATCAGAGAGACTGATCAAGGTGTTCAATTCTCTCGGAATTCCAGAAGGTGAGCAGATCCACCACAAGATGCTGACCAGCGCCATAGAGCATGCACAGGAGAAGATCGAGAGCAACAACTTCTCAATCCGTAAGAATCTTCTCGAGTATGATGAAGTCAATAATGACCAGAGAGAGCTCGTGTACAAGCAGAGACGCAGGGTTCTCGATGGTGAGGATATGCATGAGCAGATCAGATCGATGATCGATGAACAGATCAGATCTCTCGTGGAAAAGGTCATCAATGACGGTATCAACCGTGATGAATGGGACCTCAACGAGCTGAACCGTATTCTCCTTGATGAGATACCGATGAAGCCTGTCACAGAGGAGTACCTGGAGCAGCATTCAATCAAGAATGTAGCAGATCTCGAAGAACACCTCATTGAGGATGCAGATGCGCTCTATGACCAGAAGGAAGCAGATGCACCTGAAGAAGTTGATTTCCACGAGATCGAGCGTGTAGTTCTTCTCCGTGCCATTGACCAGCACTGGATGGAAGAGATCGACAATATGGAGCAGCTGCGCCAGAGCATCGGTCTTCAGGCATACGGCCAGAGGAATCCTATCGATGAGTACAAGGCCCAGTCATATGAGATGATGGATGCCATGAATGAGGCAATCCGTCATGATACAGTCATGATGATGTTCCGTGTACGTTTTGAGAAGCAGATCGAGCGTGAGGAGGTAGCAAAACCTACCGGCACGAACAAGGATGACGGCCCGTCACAGTCAGGCCCGAAGCGCCGCAAGGCTCCGAAGATCTATCCGAATGATCCATGCCCATGTGGCAGCGGTCTTAAGTACAAGAACTGCCACGGCAAGAAGATATACGGAAATAAAGGCTGATAAAAAATAAATACCCTGCCGGTCTGGCTATCGTTGTCAGACCGGCAGGGTATTTTTTAATTATTTCGTATCTTTCTGGCTGTGTCCAGTATTGCCTCAAGTTCTTCTGCGCTTTGTGGCAGATCCTCATGTGACATATGAATATCATGTGGCAGAGTCAGATAATCACCATGTGTGTGACGGATTACCCAGTCAGCATCGTAAGGCACATTATAATACTCTTCTTCGAACTCCGCCTTCTGCAAAGGGAATACCCTGTCTACAGACAGCAGCGGCGAACCGTGAGACCTGTAACTGTAAATGCTGTATTTGATTGACTCTGCACCAAAGTGGTCAGTGTGCCTGTCCTGGCTATCATATTTCTGGGAATCAGGTACCATGAGACCGGTATCTATAAGTTCCTGAATCGCAGCTCTTGAAGCTTTTGCAGCTTCGATTGCTACGTCAGAATATCCTGCAGTTTCCAGATCTCTGTCCAGAAGCATTGCACCTACAGGTACAGGCGGCTCCGGATTCTCAGCAAGGAATGACGCATATTTTTCGTTTATTGCTGTAAACCGGTCTGTCAGATGTCCCTTGACTTCTGCAAATTTATTGAATGATTCCGGAGTATCCCTGGTAATATAATGAAATGGAAAGACATCGGAGAAAGCCCTGCAGTCGGGTAGAACAGAGTCTTTAAATACGGCCCGGCACTGGATTGCAAAGGACTTGGGAGCATATGTTATGTCAAGTCTGATAGGGCTGTCAGCATCTTTTGCAATAAAATCATAGAGCTTTGCAAAATCATCATCCATTATTGCAGTGTCAATGTCATCATCCCATGGAATAAAACCATGGTGGCGCAGGCATCCAAGAAGAGTTCCGAATATCAGGAATACTGGCCTGCCGGCTTTTTTTGCTTCCCTGTCAAGCTCATACATTGTCTCAGCGGTGATGAGCTGCCAGATACGCTTCTTTCCAGCGGCTTTAGGCATGTCTAGAAAAATCTGCCGTTTTGCATCTTCTGAATACCCGATGGTTCCTGCGACCAGGTTGTATATATTATCCTGAGCTGCATTGATCTGGTAGCGGTTCAGAGTGATCTCAGTCAGCAGCTGTTTCTGATTCTCACCAAGCTGAAGAATCAGGGCTTTCTGATCAGCAACCTGTTGCTGCAGATCCTTGATCATGCCTGCCTGCAGCTGTATCATCTGAGCCAGAGCAGTGCCGATCTCTTCAACAGTTTTTATTTCATCTTCGATAGCCATATTTATGCCTTTCATCTTATAGTAGGTTTACATCATATTTTACGCGTCAGCCCGTGATTCATCAAGGACAAGCTGTCACTTAAATAATAAAAAATGGTTTGTGCAACTTGCACAAATTCTGACTTATTTTTTTGCACATATTTAACAAAGTTGCAAATAGGGTATTGAAAACGTTTCCGAATCGTGGTACATTAGACCCATCAAAGGAAACGTTTCCAAGCACTTGATTATAGCAAAGTAACGTTTCCAAAAGAAACGTTATCAATATAACTTTGAATCAGAATGGAGGATTCGAAACATGAAAAAGAAGTTAGTAACAGTGCTTCTGTGTGGAGCAATGGCAGTTACAGCATTAGCTGGCTGCGGCGGATCAAAGAGCAGCAGCTCATCATCAGCTGCTAGTTCAGGAACAGCTAAGAAGGCTTCAGGCGGCAAGGTTTATTACCTGAACTTCAAGCCAGAAGCAGACGAACAGTGGCAGGCTCTTGCAAAAGAGTATACAAAAGAGACCGGAACAGAGGTCAAGGTAGTTACAGCAGCATCTGGTACATATGAGCAGCAGCTCACATCTGAGATGGCTAAGAAAGATGCTCCTACACTCTTCCAGGTTAACGGACCTGTAGGTCTTGCCAGCTGGAAAGATTACTGCGATGATATGTCACAGTCAGAGCTCTACAAGCACATGAAAGATGGCACAGATTCATTCGTTCTCAAGGATGGCGACAAGGTAGACGGAATCGCATACGTTATTGAGACTTATGGAATCATCTACAATAAGACATTACTTGACAAGTACTGCAAGCTCGATGGAGCAAAGATTTCAAAGCCAGAAGACATCAACAGCTTCGCAAAGCTCAAGGAAGTAGCTGATGATATTCAGGCAAGAAAAGATGAGCTCGGAGTAAAGGGTGCATTTACATCAGCAGGTATGGATTCATCTTCAGACTGGAGATTTAAGACACATCTTGCAAACCTTCCTATCTACTATGAGTATCAGAAAGAAGGAGAGACAGATACAGACGCTATCAAGGGTGAGTACCTTGACAACTTCAAGCAGATCTGGGATCTCTACCTTACAGATTCAACATGCAAGCCATCAGAGATCGCTGCAAAGACAGGCGATGATGCCAACTCAGAGTTCAACAATGGAGAAGCAGTATTCTATCAGAATGGTACATGGGCTTACTCAGATATCCAGAAGGCTGGAAAGCTCAAGGATGATGAGCTCGGAATGCTTCCTATCTACATCGGTGTAGACGGCGAAGAGAATCAGGGTCTCTGCACAGGTTCAGAGAACTACTGGTGCGTAAACAGCCAGGCAAGCGATGCTGACAAGCAGGCTACATACGACTTCCTCAACTGGGTTATCACTTCAGATCAGGGACGTGATGCACTTGCCAACAAGATGGGATTTGTAACACCATTCGATACATTCACAGGTAAGTATGAGACATCAAACCCACTTGTAAAGATTGCTAACCAGTATGTTGCAGATGGCAAGACACCTGTATCATGGAACTTCACAACAATGCCTTCAGAGGAATGGAAGAATCAGCTTGGTTCTGCTATGACAGCATACGCTGATGGCTCAGGAAAGTGGGACGGCGTCGTAAAGGCATTCGTAGACAACTGGAAGACAGAGAAAGCTGCAACAGCTCAATAATTAATAAGCGTTCTTCTTCATAAACAATATCTCATATTAAAAGCGATGGTTCTCCTCCTTTGAACCAGAGCTTAGAAATACGGGCGGATGACAACCACCGTCATCCGCCCGTGTTTTATCTGTATCAATAATGCGTTTCCAGGGGTCCGGGGGAGAAAATAAGCCGTGTTCCAGGAAAAATATTATTGAGTATAATATTAAAGTAACACGTAAACATGTTTTTATGAAAGGGAAATGACAAATGAAAAGGACAGTCAGAAGAGCGTTCCCGTTATTTGTACTGCCAACCCTCATAGCATTCACAATAGGGTTCATAGTACCGTTTATCTGGGGCGTCTACCTATCATTCAACAAATTCACAGTTATCAACAACACCACATTTGTAGGTCTTCAGAACTATGCGAAGATCTTCACAGAGAATGACTACGTTCATTCACTCTGGTACACAGCACTATTTGCAGTGATCAGTGTGCTGACGATCAATGTATTCGGATTCCTGATCGCGCTCGCTCTCACAAAGAAGTTCAGAGGAACCAGGGCATTCAGAACCATCTTCTTCATGCCGAACCTGATCGGCGGTATTGTACTTGGTACCATCTGGAAGATGATCTTCAACGGAATTCTCGCTCACTGGAGCACAACAATCGTAAGTAAAGCTTCATATGGATTCTGGGGTCTCGTAATCCTCATGAACTGGCAGCAGATCGGTTATGTAATGATCATCTACATTGCAGGAATCATGGGAGTTCCACAGGAGCTCATTGAGTCAGCAGAGATTGATGGAGCTGGGAGCTGGCAGCGTCTCAAGAGCGTTGTAATCCCTATCCTTCGTCCGACTGTCACAATATGCACCTTCCTTACACTGACAAACGGTTTCAAGCTGTTCGATCAGAACCTGGCATTGACAGCAGGTAAGCCGGGCAAGGCATCACAGATGCTCGCACTTAATATTTACAATACCTTCTATGGCCGTGTAGGCTGGCAAGGAGTCGGGCAGGCGAAAGCAGTCCTGTTCACGATACTTGTTGCGATCATAGCATTCGCACAGCTGCACTTCACAAGAAGCGGAGAGGAGCAGATGTAATATGGCAAAGAATAAAGAAGCAAATATCAGCCTGGAACCAGGAGACAGACCTGTTAAGCATGGCTGGTTATGGACATTAGGATTTACAGTATTAGCACTGTTTTTCATATTCCCGATATTTGAAGTGCTGATGAACTCGTTAAAGACAACGAGTGCAATCGGAGGCACGAATACATTCCAGCTTCCGGCAAAGGACACCTTCGTAGGTCTTGCAAACTTTGTACAGGGTATCGCTGATACTAATTTCTGGTCAGCATTCGGAAATACAGTACTTATCACGGTTCTCTCAGTATTTGTGATCATCCTCTGCACATCAATGTGCGGCTGGTATATCGCGAGAGTCAACAGTAAGGGAACTAAGCTCATCTATTTCCTGTATGCATTTTCAATGGTAATCCCATTCCAGATGGTCATGTATACACTGGCATATGTAGCCCAGAACCTGAATCTCACAAATCCATTAGGACTTGTACCTGTATACCTCGGATTTGGAGCCGGACTTGCAACCTTCATGTTTGTAGGATTTGCAAAGTCCATACCTCTTGAGATCGAGGAAGCAGCAATGATCGATGGATGCGGCGCATGCGGAATCTTCTTCAGGATTGTAGTACCGATCATGAAGCCTACATATATCACTGTAGCAATACTTGAGGCAATGTGGATCTGGAACGACTACCTTCTTCCATATCTTGTACTTGACTCCAACTACAAGACAGTACCTATTGCCATCCAGTTCCTTCAGACCAGCCATGGCCAGGTAGAATGGGGCCCTATGATGGCTATCATCATCCTGGCAATCATCCCGATCATCATCTTCTATGCTATATGCCAGAAGTACATCATCGGCGGAGTCGTTGCAGGAGCAGTAAAGGGTTGATATCATGAGAAGTGCAGGAATACTGATGCCTGTGTTCTCCCTTCCGGGATCATACGGCATCGGCTGCTTCTCTGTAGAGGCGTACAGATTTGTAGATTTCCTCGCAGAGGCGGGACAGTCATACTGGCAGATCCTGCCTCTGGGTCCGACAAGCTACGGAGATTCTCCGTATCAGTCATTTTCTACATTTGCTGGTAATCCATATTTCGTAGATCCTGACACATTGAAGAAAGATGGTCTGCTGACACAGGCGGACCTGGAAAGTTTTCCAGTAAAATCAGAAGACAGAATAGACTATGAGATGCAGTATAATGAGAGGTTTACGCTTCTCAGGAAGGCATTTGTCAGATTCGATAAAAATAATACAGAGTACGCAGCTTTTAAAGAAAAAGAGAAAGACTGGCTATGTGACTATTCCCTGTTCATGGCATTGAAGGATGCTCATGGCGGAAAGAGTTTTATAGAATGGGAAGACGAGTACCGGCTGAGAGATGCTAAGGCGCTCTCGGACTTTACAGAAAAAAATTCGGCAGAAATAGATTTTTATAGCTTTATACAGTTTGAATTCACGAAACAGTGGAAAGCTCTGAAGGCATATGCCAATAAAAAGGGCCTAGAGATAATCGGTGACATACCGATATATGTCGCAGCTGATTCATCGGATGTCTGGTGTTCTCCGGAACTGTTCCAGATGGATGAGAATTTCAGACCGACAGCAGTAGCAGGGTGTCCTCCAGACGGATTTTCAGCCGACGGACAGCTCTGGGGCAATCCATTATATAAATGGGACTATCATGAGAAGACAGGCTTCGCATGGTGGATAAAAAGGATAAAAAAGTGCTCTGAGATCTATGATGTGGTCAGAATCGATCATTTCAGGGGATTTGATGAGTATTTTTCGATACCAGCAGGTGATACAACAGCCAGGAACGGACACTGGGAACAGGGCCCTGGCATGAAGCTTTTTAACGCCATAAAAGAATCACTTGGTGAAGTAAGGATCATCGCAGAAGATCTTGGTTTCATTACCGATACGGTTAAGAAGCTTGTAAGAGACAGCGGATTCCCGAATATGAAGGTGCTCGAGTTTGCTTTTGATGAGAGAGATTCATCGTCGGGCAGCAGCTCAGACAACCAGTATCTGCCGTTCAATTACAACAGAAACTGTGTTGTATACACAGGCACACATGACAATGAGACACTGCGTGGCTGGCTCGACAGCATTACGGAGCAGGAGCTCGGTAACGTGAGAGAATATCTCGGAATTCCTGAGTCTATAGGAAAAGATAACATTGTTGAACTGCTGATCCGTCAGGCACTGGGTTCTGTAGCAGACATGGCAGTCATTCCTATGTGGGACTATCTCGGACTCGACAACAGTGCGAGGATCAATGTCCCGTCCACTCTTGGCAACAACTGGATCTGGAGAATGAATTCAGAAGCTCTGAATTCAGAAAAAGCTGGAAAAATAAGGAAATTTAATAAAATATATGGCAGATTAGGTTAGATAACAGTAAAGGAGCACTGAAAAGCATGTCAGACCAGCTTACAATCAAGGATATCGCTAAATATTGCGGAGTAGGGGTAAGTACTGTCTCACGTGCCATCAATGATGATCCAGGCATCAGTCCGAAGACCAAGGAAAGGGTCCTCAAGGTAGTGAAAAAATTTCACTACGTTCCGAATAATAGTGCCAGAAATCTCAAGATGCAGGAATCCAATACTGTAGCGCTTATTGTCAGAGGTATTGACAATATATTCTTCCAGTCCATGCTTGACGGATTTCAGAAGGAGCTGTACAGGAATGGATATGATTTCCTGTTCCATCTCGTGGATGAGAAGTCAAATGTAGCCATATCAGCTATTGAGCTGGCTAAAGAGAAGAGACTCAAGGGAGTCATCATCCTTGGAGGTATGATGGAGAATCCGAGAGAGGACTTAGAGCAGCTCGCAGTCCCGTATGTACTCTGTACAGTTGCACACAGCATGTACACACCGACTCCGAATGTGAATCTCGTGGCAATAGACGATGCAATGGAGAGCTTCAAGGCTGTGAAGTATCTGATCGACAAAGGCCATAAGAGGATTGCCATCATAAGCGGTCGTGAAAAAGATTACGCCGTTGGAGGACAGCGCCTGCGTGGATACAAAAAAGCACTTGAGAGTGAAGGTATTCCGTTAGATGATGATCTGATAGGATACATGGAAGAAGATATTCCCGAATTCACGACGGAAAATGGCTATGCAGTAGCGAAGAAGCTTCTCAAGAGAACGGATTTCACAGCTCTGTACTGTGTCTCGGATATGATTGCCATAGGCGCCTACAAGGCCATATCAGAAGCGGGACTTTCAATACCGGATGACATATCGGTAGTGGGCTTCGATGGAATTGACCTGGGACGTTTTACAATACCGGCACTTACGACAGTCAGACAGCCAAAGGACGAGATGGTAAAGTCATCTGTTGACCTCCTGATGAAGGCCATAAATGGCGATGACACGCCAAGTCAGCTGTTCTACCCAGCGTCACTTCTCGAAAGAGAATCAGTAAAAGAGATATAAAAGAGGCCTTCGGGCCTCTTTTTTCTTGTAATTACAGATAGTTTCATTTAAGATATATAGAAATGTATTTTAAGGAGGAAAATAAATGTCCCGTATCACGGACCCTGAAGGCCCTTTTGCCCAGACGATGACAAAGGTAGCCAATCTGGCTCTCATCAATATCTGGTTCATAATCTGTTCGATTCCGGTCTTTACAATAGGAGCATCATTTACGGCTCTGATGGATATAGCCTGGAATATGACAAAGGGAACAGAGGGAACGGCCATTACAAAGGCTTTTTTCAAATCTTTCAAGAGCAATTTCAAGAGAAGCACAGCCATCTGGCTGATCCAGCTTGTGCTGTTTGTTCTGCTGTTTTTTGACTTCAGAATAGGTCTGCATTCGAATCTGAATGGCGGGTCTGCTGTAGCATATTTTGCAATATCATCAATTGCCCTGATGCTCGTGCTTTTTACTACGTGGTATGCACTCACCATGCAGGCAATTTTTGACAATACCGTTGGCAATATGATAAAGAACGGCCTCATGATAAGTATAGCCAGATTCCCGTATAGCGTGTGTATTGCTGTATGTCTCCTGTCGCCGGGGATTCTGTTTCTGATGTCGCCGGCACATGCATTTTTCTTTATTCCGCTGCTTGTGCTGGTATGGTTCGGATGCGTGGCATATGCAGCAGCATTTATTTTCAGAAAGGCATTAAAGCCGTTCCTGCCTGAAGGATATGGCGAGGAAACAGAAGAAACAGTGGAGGAAGACATGGAAGAAGCACTTGCAAGACTCGATGAGATCTGGGACATTTATGATAAGGATAAAAAGCCAACTGGCCGCACAATGAAGCGCAACGACTGGAACATGGCAGATGGTGACTACCATCTGACGGTGCTTGGCGTGCTGCAGCGCCCGGATGGCAGATATCTGATCACGAAGCGTATAGAGACAAAAGAATGGGCTCCGGGCGCATATGAGGTTCCGGGCGGCGGTGTACGTGCCGGAGAGACATCAGAAGCGGCAGTGCGCAGGGAAGTCATGGAAGAGACCGGCGTGGATGTAACGAATGCTACGGACGGCGGATTTGTATTTGACTATCGTCGTGACAATCCGGAAGAGAAGAACAATTACTTTGTAGATGTCTACAAATATACTATTGATGTGAAGGATGAGGACATTCAGCTGCAGGCTGATGAGACAGCCGGATACGAGTTTGCAACGGCAGAAGAGATAAAAGCGCTTGCGGATCAGGGACGGTTTTTACATTACGATAGCATAAAAGAAGCACTACTATAAGTAAAATAAATACCTATAAAATGGTGACAAAATCAGATTAATGTGGTAGGATAAATGCAAGGTGAAGCGATGAAGAAGATGCTTTGGAAGGAGAATTACCTTGCTTTTGAAACAGATTAATTATTTTCTTGCGGTAGTAGACAACAAGAGTTTCACAGAGGCAGCTAAGAAGTGTGGGGTTTCGCAGTCGGCGATATCGCAGCAGATCGGTGCCCTTGAAGAAAGCCTAGGGACAAAGCTCCTTGACAGGCACAATCGTACCTTTACGCTGACAGAGGCCGGAAAATATTTCTACGACAATGCCAGGGATGTAAAGGAACGGACTGACAAAATGATGGAAGAGACCAGAAAGATAGGACAGAAGGCTTCTATAGCGTAAATATCCTTATCTCACAGTTCTTCGGTTTCGGGTTCCACATCAGTTCATTTTTCCTGTGGGCCAGTATACCGGATAATACGCGCATTATCCCGCCATGGCAGGAGACAAGCACATTTTCATAAGATTTTGCAGAGAGTTCATTCAGAAATGAATGGGCTCTTTTTTTCATATCATGAATAGTCTCGACCGAGTCCGGTGCCGGGAAAACAGTCGGGAAGAGCCAGAAAGACCACATACTGAGGCCGAGGGTCCAGTATTTTTTCTTTTCATAACGGCCGAAGTCAACTTCGATGATACGTTCATCGGTAATGATATCCTTTTTGTCAAAGCCTGTCATGATGGACGCTGTATCAATCGCACGCTGCAGCGGGCTTGCATAGACTGCATCGAAATGAATACCCTGCAGCTGCTTTGCAGCCTCCCTTGCCTGCTCTATTCCATGCTCGTTTAATGGGGCGTTCGTACGTCCCTGCATCAGATGTGCCTTGTTCAGATCTGTCTGTCCGTGTCTTGTCAGATATATAGTCATATGGTCTCCTTCAGAAATCACAATTTTTCACAAAAAACATTATCTCATGCCTTGACAGATATTGCAAACGGTGGTATACTTTGTGCACAATTTAATTAGCACTCTAGCATTATGAGTGCTACCAAAGAAGCAAAAAACGTAGATGGCTATCAGATAACGAAGGAGGAAAAAGATTATGACAGTTTTACCACTTTACAATGTGATGCTGATACCTGAGACGAATCTGTACATACAGACAGATGCCTACAAGAATATGGCAGGCAAAGATCCTGAGGTTCAGGAGAGGCTGATACTTGCAGCACTGAAGGAACCAAAGAAGAGAGCTGAGATCACAGAGGATGACCTGTATCCGATCGGTGTTTCGGCTATCATTACCGAGGTCAATGAGAACGGATATGTAGCTATCCGCACGAAGAAGAGAGCAGATATTTCAGATATCACGATTCTGGCAGATCATACGATAAGCGTTAATGCAACGAGGCGTGATGATACTCCTGGTGAGGAGATCAATCCTGATGAGGAGCGTGCAAGGCTCGACAAGCTGAAACAGGCACTTGTATCATATTTCAGCAGTTCACAGTGGGCCAATATTGGACGTGGCTATATCGCCCAGTTCTCATCAATCGCAGAGATTGCAGCAGCTATGAGCCCATGGCTCTTCAATTCCGCGGAGGACAGGTACAAGGTCCTTGAAGAGGATTCGAAGGCCAGGAGGACAGAGCTTCTGGAGAAGATGATCTATGAGAATATCGAGATGAGCAATATAGGCCAGGAGGCTGCAAATGCCCAGGAAGCCGATTATCAGAAGATATACAGAGAGTCAGCCCTTAAGAAGCAGATCGATTATCTGCAGAAGGAGCTTGATGACATGCATCCTGAGAATGTCTCGGACATCAGGAAGTTCGAGATCGCTCTCAAGGATAATGGCATGAATGAGGATGCGAAGAAGGAGGCTGACAAGGTTCTCAGCCGTCTGAAGCAGGAGGGCAAGAATTCACCTGAATACGGCATGCTCTATGATTACCTGGATTTCGTGACGACTCTTTCATGGAAAAAGGAAGAGCCGAAGGAAATAGATCTGAAAGAGGCCCGTGCAGTCCTTGATGAAGACCATTATGGTCTGAAGAAAGTCAAGGACAGGATCATCCAGCAGATCGCCGTGATGAATCTGAAGAAGCAGCAGGCCGGTTCAATCCTTCTTTTCGTTGGTGCCCCTGGTACCGGCAAGACTTCAATCGGAAAGAGCATCGCTCGTGCACTCGGCAGAAAGTATGTCAGAGTTGCACTCGGTGGTGTCCGTGATGAGGCTGAGATCAGAGGTCACAGACGTACATATATAGGAGCTATGCCTGGTCGTATCATGGACGGCATCCACAAGTCAGGTGTTTCAAACCCTGTAATGGTGCTTGATGAGATCGACAAGCTCTCAGAATCATACAACGGTGATCCTGCATCAGCTCTTCTCGAGGTTCTTGACCCTGAGCAGAACAACAGCTTCACCGATCACTATATGAATGTACCGTATGACTTGTCAGATGTACTGTTCATCTGCACAGCGAATACTCTTGATACAATCCCTGCACCTCTTCTGAACAGGATGGAGGTAATCGAATTCCAGGGATATACTCCGATTGAGAAGGAGCATATCGCCAAGGATCACCTGATCCCGAAGGCATATGAGAAAGCCGGTATTCCGAAGGACAAGCTTGATATCGATGATGACGCGCTTGATACGATCATCTCAGACTACACGATGGAGGGTGGTGTCCGTGGACTCAAGAAGCGTATCGACACTCTCTGCCGTATCGCAGCAGTAAAGCTTGAGACTGGCGAGGATCACGTGACTGTCCACAAGGACGAGCTTCGTGACTATCTTGATATGCATCCGCTTCACAGGGACAAGGTAAAGAAAGAAGGCAAACCGGGTATCATCACTGGTCTTGCATGGACTCAGGTCGGAGGTACGATCCTCTATATCGAGTCACTGATGACCAAGGGTACCGGAAAGCTCACTATCACTGGTCAGCTCGGCGATGTGATGAAGGAATCGGCTACGATTGCTCTTTCGCTTGTCAAGGCCATGTACCCGGGCAAGATAAAGCTGCTTGAGAAGAGCGATATCCATATTCATGTACCTGACGGCTCTACGCCTAAGGACGGACCTTCTGCTGGTATCACTCTGACGACTGCATTGTCATCACTTGTGACGGGAACTGCTGTTACTCCTGAGGTTGCAATGACTGGTGAGGTTTCACTGAATGGCTCTGTTAATGCCATTGGCGGACTTCCTGAGAAGCTCATGGCTGCACAGAGAGCAGGCGTGAAGCATGTATTCATTCCTGAGGAAAATATGGATGATCTCCGTGATGTGGCCGATGAGGTCAAGGAAGCTCTTGAGATCACACCTGTCAAGAAAGTGACTGATGTGCTTGATGCTCTGAATATACCGGTAGAAAATCCGAGCATGCAGAATAATAAGTAAAAAATAATTGATCGTGTCAGACATGCCAGAGGCTTATTTCACGGCGCTGTGCGTCTAAGGCTCTGCATGTCTGGCACGAGATTTACAAAATCATATCGTCATTCCAGAATTCATTTTATCCCGCTCTTTATCTTTAAACCAACCATATTTATTGAAGTACTTTACAGCGCTTGAGATATGGTGGCACATCATCTTGAATGAGTGATAAGAACTGCGTTCATGTGCGTGTGTGATCTGGACATACGGGTAGTAGATTGTCTTGCCGACTCTGTGCAGGCGGCGCATCAGATCGAAGTCCTCACAGTACATGAAGAATCTTTCATCAAAAAACAGATTATATTTTTCCAGTGTTGAAACGCGCATGAACATGAAGCAGCCTGACAGGCATGGCGGGTTCATGATATGGTCATAGCCGCTGTCAAGCAGCACATATCTGTTGTTTTTCTCAGCTGCTCCCGGAAGAAATGGGAAGAACCTGCGGAATATCAGGTCTGATGGAGTCGGAAGCAGCTTGCACAGATGCTGCACTTCGCCATTCTGATCGACTACTTCTGGAAGCATGTAGACTACATCTGTGTGCTCACGGGCGTAGGAGGCCAGCGCATCAATCACCGAAGGTTCGAATGACAGATCCGGGTTCAGGACTATATGAAATTCGCTGTGAATTCTGATTGATTCGCGAATTGCGATATTGTGGGCTGGGCCGTAGCCCGGATTCCTGCCTGTCCGATATATATAGATATATGGGGAATATTCAGCCACAGGCATGAAACGCTTTGACTTCTCCATTCCTGGTGTATTATCCACGAAAAACAGAAGCCTCTCAGCTGATGGCCGATAGCTTCTGATTATTGTATCTATAAGATTCTGTGGAGTATGAAAAAGTACAACGGAGGCTGTGATCATTCTGAATCTCCTCCAGACATATCATCAGGAAAATTATTTCCCTTATTATCTGAAAAACCTTCCGTACGTTCTTTCTGAAAAAGCGTCCTGAATGTCATCAGCACCAGCTTGATATCTAAAATAATTGAATAATTCTCAATGTACATCAGATCCAGGCGCAGCTTGTCATATGCTGTGGTATTGTATTTGCCATAGACCTGTGCATATCCGGTAAGCCCGGCCTTCACTTTGGTGCGGTACCTGAATTCCGGTATTTCACTCTCATACATCTCATAGTTCTCGATTCGCTCAGGACGTGGACCTACGATACTCATATCCCCTTTCAGGATATTGATGAGCTGTGGAAGCTCGTCAAGCCTTGATCTGCGCAGACCTCTGCCTACTTTTGTGATGCGCGGGTCATCATCAATGGTGAACTGCGCACCATCCTTCTCTGCATCTTCCCTCATACTGCGGAACTTGTATATGGTAAAAAGCTTTCCATCCCTTGTGACTCTCTTCTGCCTGAACAGAATCCTGCCGCCATCATCAGCCTTTATGAGAATAGCGACTATCATAAAAACAGGTGACAGGACGCCAAGAGCTATTGCACAAAGAATTATATCCAGTGTCCTTTTTACGAATTTCTGTCCTATAGAAAGCCCGGTTCCGCGGACGAGAAGAAGCGGAGTATCGAAAAGATTGATATTTGAAGCGCCGCCGATGATTACATCAGAAATCTTCGGTACGATATAAGTGCGCACATCGTGCTCATAGCAGAATTTCAGAATGTCGTTCCTGATCTCGGCCGGGACATCATTGATGATCACGGCATCATGCTTCTTTATCTGATCAGTAATTTTTTCAAAAGGCTCAGAAGAGCTGATCGTAGTAGTGATCGCGTATTTGTCAGGGCGTTCAAGAATCTTGAAACGCAGATTCAGCCCGTTTCTCTTTCCATAGATCAGTACCATATTGCGCGGTACATATGTCAGGTGGTATAGCCATGTAAAAAAGAACGGCAGGGCTACTGTGATGATCAGATCGTACAGCGTCAGGCGAAACATCGGCCTCGGGTCAGACATTACGTTCAGGATCAGACAGATCTGCCAGAATGTGATGAAATTGGTCACAAGTACTGAGATCCACTGCGACACGACGATATCGAAGATCTTGAGATTCCCGAAACGCAGCCCCTCAGTCAGCCGCATGATCACATACATAATGATGAAGTAGATGCCCATCAGCAGGATACGGCCACGGCCATAGAAAGTACGGACATACATCACGCTGTATTCATTTTTCCATATATAAAAATAAAGCATGGTCAGAAGCAGGACTTCTATGATCCCCTCGAGCTTGCGGATCAGGTCCTTTTCTTCCGATCGCCTTGCGATGTCACTTCTCATGCCTATATAATACTTTAAAACAAAAATTATGGCAACTTTCTAAAAATATGTTATACTATAAAAGTTTAAGAAAGGATTCATTATGTCAAACAGTACTGCGAAGAATAAGAAAAAATACGTTGAAAAGGCATCGCCTGCGATCATACTATCGATAATATCGGCGGGTATCATACCTCTTATCATGAGGACATTCACATATGACTCGAAGCTTAGTGACTACGACTGGTTCCCGTCAGACGGCACGGTAGTAGATATTTTCCTTGCCTACAAGTCATTCGCGATTATTACTGTCGGGATACTGATGGCGATAGTGCTGATATACAGGGCATATGATCACCAGAAGCTGCCAATGAACAGGCTGTTTTATGTGCTGTTTGCATATGGGGCACTGGTCCTGATAAGCGGTCTCGCATCGAAGTGGAAGGGCTTCGCGTTCGGCGGTTCATATGAGATGTTCGAATCGGTTGTTGTGGTTCTGTGCTACATCATGTTTGCCTTCTATACATATACGACAGTTGATAATGGGGCAACGATCAGGACCTTCCTGAAGTGGAGCGGAATCTTCATTCTGATACTCATGCTGATCGGTGTATTCCAGGGATTTGGAGCAGACCTGTTTGCTACGAAGTTTGGAAAAATGCTCTTCGCTACACCGTCATTCTGGAGCAATCTCGACAACCTGATCATCCGTATGCCGAAGGGCACTTCCTATTCGACACTGTACAATCCGAACTATTTTTCACTGTATCTGGGACTTGTACTTCCTGTAGCAGTTGCAGCATTTTTTGCATTGAAAAAGAAAGCGGCAAGGATTCTCTCAGCAGCAGTGATCGTCTGCTCAGTAATTCTTCTGATTACAGATATCTCAATCACAGGTGTCATGTGTCTTGTAATATCAGGAATTGTCACTCTGCTCGTTGTTCTGTCAAAAAATAAAAAGCCGTTTGCCATTGCATGCACAGTCCTTGCAGTGGTGATCGTGCCTGGAATCATAATGAGTGTTGCAGTTCCATCGATTCACAGCAGGGTGAGCACTATGCTCAATGCCCGGCCGACACCTCTTACGACAGGCAGTGTCAGGTATATGGAGACAAATGATGACAATGTGACACTTGACTTCAAGGATGGATCGAAGTGCGCCATTGTATTTTCATTCGATGAAAATGGACAGCTGAATGTGACTGCAACTGGGGATGACGGTACGGAGTACGGCTGCACCTGGGACGGCACAGCGGTACAGATCCAGAAGAATGACGGCTCATCAATTGCAGCAATAGTACCGAAAGCAACGGCAGACAATCAGCCATATGTCGGAATTCAGGTGGACGGCAGAGAGTTCTGGTTCATCCAGACCGAAGAAGGCTACAGATATATCACAGGTTCAGGGAAGATTGTAGAACTCGATAATAATATAAAATCGGCAGGTGTATTCCCAGAGGATTTCTTCAGTAACAGAGGAATCATCTGGAACCGCACACTTCCGCTGCTTCCAAAGCATATCATACTCGGAAGCGGACAGAATACTTTTATCATGGAGTATCCGCAGGACAATTACATCATGAAGGATCTCCTGATCGAGAGCGAGACGACATCAATCGATGTCAAGCCGCACAATCTGTTCCTGCAGCAGTGGGTTGAGAACGGTATGGTAGCTATGATTCTCTATCTGGTCGTAGTCATTGGATATCTGGCACAGGCAGCAGGCGAGATCAGAAAGCATGATATCAAAGATCCACTGACAATCATCTCTATTGGTGTGTTTGCCGGTATTCTCGCACACACAGTGGCAGGAGTCGCCAACGATTCAAATGTCTGCACATCGCCAGTCATGTGGACACTGCTCGGACTCGGATTTGCGGTCAATGCGCTCCTGAAGAAGCAGGAAGCAGAATGAGGATCCAGATACTCCTTGCGACATATAATGGAGCAAAGTATATAGAGACGCAGCTGGAATCACTGATCAGGCAGCAGCACAATGCAGGCGATGGGTATGAGATACTGATTTCAGATGACGGTTCTACAGACGGGACAGCTGAGATACTGACGGAGTATCAGGAGAGGTATCCGTCCATGATCTCTGTGCTTCCGTCATCAGGCAAGGGTTCTGCAATGAAAAATTTTCTGTACCTGATGGAATGTTCAGATGGAGACGTTATTTTTTTCTGTGATCAGGATGACTACTGGCTTCCTGACAAGGTGAGTCGGACTGTGGCAGCATTTGATGATATGGGCATTCCGGAGCTCGTCTTTTCAGATGCGTATATCGCAGATGAGAATCTTAAAATAATTGAAGTAGATGACCGGAGCCTGCAGACATATTATCATGGAGAGCTGACGCTGCAGAAGCTGCTCGTGCAGAACTATATCATGGGATGCACTATGGCAGTCAACAGGACGCTCCTTGATGGAGCGCTGCGCAGCAGCTATCCGGGGATGGAGATGCATGACTGGTGGCTTGATATATATGCGAAGGCATTCGGAAAGGTGATCCACATCCCTCATAAGCTGATGAAATACCGTCAGCACGGGGACAATGAAGTCGGTGCCAAGGACCTGAACAGTGGGAAATATATCCGCTCACACCTCAATGGGAGGGCAATCCGCACGAACTGCGGCAATCTCCTGAAGCAGGCAGCAGGTTTCTACAATTGTTATGGTGAAAAAATGTCTCCGGAAGTCAGCAGGATTTTTACAGATTTCATAGGTCTCAGGGACAGGAACAAGCTGTCAAGGATATATACCCAGATACATGAGGGGTATCTCAAGAGCACGCCGGCCCGCGTGATCGGACAGCTGATATATATGTGATGAATAAGGAAAATGCGATCGAGGTGAGAAATCTCACCAAAGAATTCAAAATTTCACATGATAGAGCGAAGACCCTGAAGGAGTTCCTCGTCAGGCGGCACAGCAAGGCTGAGAAGCATGTGGTGCTAAAGGACATAAGCCTGGATATCAGGAAAGGTGAGACGGTAGGCCTCATCGGAGTCAACGGCAGCGGCAAATCCACGCTCCTCAAGCTGATGACAAAGATCATCTATCCGACAAAGGGCACTGTAGAGACAAATGGCAGACTCACCTCCCTTCTGGAGCTCGGGGCAGGATTTCATCCTGACTTCACTGGCAGGGAAAATATATATTTCAACGCTTCGATCTTCGGCATGACGAGGAAACAGATAGATGAGAGACTTGATGATATCATAGCGTTCTCAGAGCTCGGAGATGCCATAGATGAGCCGATCAGGACATATTCATCAGGAATGTATATGCGTCTGGCTTTTTCGGTGGCGATCAATGTGGATGCAGACATCCTTCTGATAGATGAGATACTTGCGGTAGGTGACCAGCATTTCCAGAACAAGTGCTATGCAAAGCTGCAAGAACTGAAGAATTCAGGCAAGACGATAGTCATCGTATCCCATGCTCTGGATCAGGTGAGAGAGCTGTGCACGAGATGCGTGTGGATATACAAGGGAGAGCTGAGACTCGATGGCGATCCGGCCTACGTCATAGAGGCATACAAGAAGCAGTCGGCAATTGACCATAAAGAAGAAAAAAAGGCCGCTATTGAAAGCGGCAAGGCTGAATATAAGGGTGCGGTCTTTATCGACACTCCGTCAGATTTTTCAACTGTGAAAAAAGGAACGCCGTTCCCGATAAATGGGTGGAGAATAGCAGACAGCGACGAATTTGATTTTTCTCTGACAGTAAATGGAGAGAAAATTGATACAAAGCCGGTGGAACGTCCGGACGTGATATCGGTATATGAAGAGGAATACGCCGGCTATGTCGAGGGGACGAAGCCGGGATTCAGTGCAGAATATACAGCTTTTTCTGCCGGATCACTTGATATAGAGGGGCAGATAGTGATAGACGGCAGGCAGATAGCAGAGAAAAGTATTACGGTGACAGTGGAATGATACGGGAACTATATGACTACAGAGAGCTCCTGAAGACGAGCGTAAAAAAGGATATCAGAGGCCGTTACAAGGCTTCTGTTCTTGGCGTGCTCTGGTCATTTATCAATCCTCTGCTGCAGGTACTCGTGTATGCAATCGTATTTCCATATATGATGAAAGGCGCTGCAGATCACTACGTAGTGTACCTGGTGACTGGAATTATTCCGTGGACATTTTTCCAGACAGTCGTAAACCAGTGTACTACAAGTATCAAGTCGAATTCAGGCATCATCAAAAAGGTGTATTTTCCAAGGATCATACTGATGCTGTCAGCATTTCTTTCGGGGCTGATTAATTTTTTCATATCGTGTGTGATCATCGTAGTATTCTGTCTGATCTTCGGTATGGGAATCTCATGGCATATAGTTCTGGTGCCGCTGATTGCAGTCACCGAGGGACTTTTCGGACTCGCGCTGGGCACGATATTCGGAGCGATTGATGCGTATATTCAGGATACCGAGTATATAGTGAATTTCATCCTGATGATGGCAATGTATGGAGCTCCGATCATCTATGAGATAAATATTTTTCCACAGGGATCGAAGATAGGAGCGCTCATTCAGATCAATCCGATGACAAAGATAATGAATGCGTACAGGGACGTGTTCATGTATCACCAGATCCCGGATATGGGGGCAATAGGCATTGTGTTTGTGATGTCGCTGATTCTGTTTATTATCGCGGTGGCTCTCTTTAACAGGATGCAGAAAGGATTTGCGGAGCAGTTCTGATGAAGCTGAAGACGAGACTTTTTCTGAGTTTTACGCTCATAATAATACTGCCGATTCTGATGGCGTTTGCGCTGTATGGATTTGTGGCGCTCGGTGGATTCAGACGTGGCGGAAATGAGATGCGGCCGTTATATTTTTCCAATACGGTAGACGCACTTACGGCCAATACCGATGCGGATGTCAACAGACTCAAGCAGTGGTCAAAGGCATTTCCTGAGAGATTCCTGAACAGGGAGATCCTGTCAGATATCAATAGCAGTCTCAGTGAAAAAAATTCGTTCCTCGTCGTAAAGCAGGGGACGAAGATCATATTTGATGGTGCGCCTGACGGCATGCATCCGAGGTACTCAAAGCTCCCTATATATGGAAAGCTCTCTGCTACAGATGTCCTGGTGGTGAGGCTCGAGAATCAGTCGGGAATGCTGAGGGAAGTGGATTTCGGAAATTACAGGGACCATAATCATGGTCAGGCCTTTGTCATCACGCCTACGGGGAGCATAGTTCCCGGGGCAGGGAGGATCCTCCTGACATATGTATTCTGGATGGCTCTTATTCTGTTCTTTACAGCGCTTATCATTGTGAGTACGCTGTACAACAGTATCATCAGGAAAATCCGCAAGATGCAGGAGGCAACAGAGAATATCAGGGGAGGAAATCTCGATTTTACCCTTGATGTCAAGGGAACCGACGAGCTGTCAGAGCTTGCCGGGAGTATCGAGAGAATGAAGAACCGGCTTCGTGCAGACGCGATGCAGAAGATTCAGAATGAGGATGCGCAGCGTAAATTCCTGAGCAATATCACCCATGATCTGAAGACTCCGCTGACTTCGGTGATCGGATATTCAGAAGGGCTGCTCGATGGAATAGCACCAACACCTGAGAAGCAGATGAAGTATGTGCAGACCATTCATAACAAGGCAGTGGAGATGAACGATCTCCTGAATGAGCTGTCTATTTTTACAAAGATAGATACCAACTCCATTCTGTACAACTTCGAGGATATCAATGTGAAGGGATTCTTCGGAGAGTTTGCGGAGGAGACTGAGGTGGAGTTTGAGAGCCAGAATGCCGGGTTCAGGTATGTGTGTGAAGTGGCTGATGACACCAATATGGTGGCTGATCCGTCACAGATAAAAAGGGTACTTCACAATCTGGTATCAAATGCGGTAAAATATAGGAGAGATGATACGGAACTGAAGGTGATGCTTTTGGTTTCGGATGCAGGTGAGTTCATACAGGCAGAGGTAGCGGACAATGGACGCGGCATCAGCCAGGAGGACCTGCCGCATGTCTTTGAGAGGCTGTTCCGTGCCGACAAGGCGCGCAACACCCAGATCAAGGGAAGCGGCATAGGGCTTTCGATTGTAAAGAAGATCGTCAATGATCATGGCGGTCAGGTATGGGCCACAAGTAATGAAGGAACAGGCAGCATATTTTATTTTCTGCTGAGAAAGAGCAGCGACAAGGAGGAGCCTAGTGAGCAGGATTCTGATAATTGAGGATGAACAGGCCATAGCAGACTTGGAAAAAGATTATCTCGAGCTTTCGGGATATACTGTAGATGTGGAGAATGATGGAACGGCCGGACTTGAGAAGGCCATGAATGAGGAATACGATCTGTACATTCTTGATATCATGCTCCCGGGAACTGATGGCTTCGAGATCTGCCGTCAGATAAGGACAGAGAGGAATACTCCGATCATCTTTGTCTCTGCGAGAAAAGATGATATCGACAAAGTCAAGGGACTCGGCTTCGGAGCAGACGACTACATCACAAAGCCATTCTCGCCGAGTGAGCTTGTGGCCCGTGTCAAGGCACATCTGGCCCAGTATGACAGACTCATGACAGCCGCCAATGCGACTGCAAATGACGACATCATCCGCATCCGCGGACTTCGTATAGACGACACCTCCCATCAGGTATGGGTAGATGGCGTAGAAAAGAATCTCACAACCAAGGAGTACGAGCTCCTTCTATTCTTCGCCAAGCACCCAGGCCAGGTATTCACAAAGGAAGAAATCTTCCAGAAGATCTGGGACCAGGATTCAGTCGGTGATATCGCCACCGTCACGGTCCACGTCAAGAAAATCCGTGAGAAGATCGAGATCAACAAAGACAAGCCTCAGTACATTGAGACAGTATGGGGCGTAGGGTACAGGATGAAGGTATGATATCAGTAATCGTACCTGTATATAACGGAGCTGACAGGATAATCCGATGCCTTGAAAGCATTCAGAGTCAGAAGTATTCGGATTTTGAGTGCATTGTGATTGATGATGGCTCATCAGATGACTCATATAATGTGATAAAAAACTGGATCAAGGACGATCGTTTCCATCTGTATCGTCAGGAAAATGCCGGGGTTGCCATTGCTCGCAACCGCGGCATTGAGTATGCAAACGGGGAATTTATTGCATTTACAGACCAGGACGACTATGTGACACCGGAATATCTGTCGCATATGATGGCAGTGATGGATAGAGATACAGATATTGTAGTAAGTGGATATGAGAGAGTCAGAGAAGATGGGAAGAGGCTGTATGATATTGCTCTTGCTGAAGGTGAATTTAGCAAATTTGTAGTGCCTACACCATGGGCACACTTATACAGAAAAAAATTCATTATTGAAAACGATATTCATTTTCTGGATTCCAAAATAGGAGAGGATATATTTTTTAACGTTATCGCATATTGCACGACACCTAAGGTTAAGGTGATTGAGCATTGTATGGATTACAAGTGGGTTGATAATAAGAAGTCAGTTTCTAATTCAGGCCAGAAAACAGCAGGCAATGAAGTGAATCCATTGTTCTTATTAAATAATCTGCAGAGGGAAATTCCGGAAAACGGCTCAGAGCCAGAAGATATTATAGAATATTTTTTTATCAGATATTGCGTCTGGTATACCTTGTTTGTCATGAGAGGTACATCGAAGAGAGAAAATATTATTATGCAAACACAGTTGTTTCAATGGCTGGGTAAGACGTTTCCTGATTATGAGCAGAACAAATATATAAAGGTCAGCCCTGATGGTGAAATAGCAAGATATCATATAGCTGTGCATGTCTGGATGTTTTTTAGGAAAATAAAAGCTGATAGAATTGTAACAGGTATTTTATCGAAGAAATGATATGAAAACGATTAAAAAAATTGAATTATATAAGATATACATAATATGTGGCCTGATACTTGGAATGCTTTTTTCACTGGTTATTCCTGTAAGGACAACACCGGACGAACCACTACACCTGGCACAGGCATATGCAGTATCTGATTATATGATGGGATCAGATGTGGTTATTGCAGGTGGCGTTGCAGAAAGATCAGATGATTATACTTATTATAACAGGACAAATAGATACAATTGGAATGATTATAAAGCGTATTGGGAAACCATAGATGATCCTATTGTGAATGACGAAATGGTTAATGCCGGACAGAGAAAAATAGATAATCTCTATCCGTATTTTATAGCGAGTCTTGGAATCACATTAGGTCGGGCTTTACATTTCGGACCGTGGCTGACACTTAATCTTGGAAGACTGTGTAATCTTGTTATGTTCGTCATATTAATGGCATTTGCGCTTAAGCTTATTCCGATTGGTAAAGAGCTGTTATTTGTCATACTTATGCTGCCAATGACGATTCAGCAAAGTATGTCATATTCATACGATGTCATGGTGATTTCTTTTTCGATTTTAGAGACAGGAATTTTCCTATGGCTTGATTATAGTGAAAATATAGCGCTAAAAAAACAGGTTATAGCAATAGCGATTATGACTATTCTGGCAGGCTTCATTTTTCCAATAAAAGGCCATGCATATTTCCTTCTGTTTCTGCTTCCTATATATTCTGCTTTACATCTGTTCACAGGAGATAAAAAAGACAGTATATGGAAAGCAATTAAGATTCTTGTTTTAACGCTGATTGTATTAATCATAGCAGCATGGATATTTATAGTATTACATCCGAATATACTCCCATCAAAAATGGGATATGTAGACTGGGCACAAAAAGATGGATTTACTGTGACATATCTTCTGCATCATCCATGGACATTTATAAAAGTAATGGGTGCTACTTTCACATATCAGTTTGGAGCTGACTTTGTAAGTACGCTGGTAGGTACATCACTTGGTTTTATGGATATACCAATACCTGATATATTTAGTTATGCATTTCTTGCACTGCTTGTTATGTCAGCATTCAGGACTGAGAGCGATAATATATTTCTGACACGTAGAAATAAGCTGTTTTTTGCTGGAATTAATCTTCTGACGGTTATTGCAATCTGTGCAGGTATGCTATTAACATGGACACCGATCGATCAGTTTTATGTAAATGGGATACAGGGCAGATATTTCATACCGGTTATGTTCATGATCCTTATTCTCCTGAATAATGATCATGTAAAGATTTCATCCCAAGTAAGAGCCAGGCTTCCTTATTTTGCAGCTGGACTTGATATTCTGGTTCCAGTATTTATTCTGGGTTTTGCATATGTCACAACTTGATGAAGTTGCCATAGTAATGGCATCATATAATGGTGAAAAATATATAAGTGCTCAGATAGACAGCATCCTTAATCAGTCATACAAGAACATAAGACTGTTTATAAGAGACGATAATTCTACTGATACTACACATGATATTATCAGGGAATATGTGAAAAAAGATAAAAGAGTAACAGATATCTCAGATGGAAAAAAGATTGGTGTGCCTGACAGCTTTTATGAATGTCTGAGGGAAATTGATGGGTATAAATACTATGCATTTGCAGATCAGGATGATCTGTGGAATAATGATAAAATTGAAAGAGCAGTAAAAACTCTTGATAAGACTGATACTGCAATACCTCAGCTTTATTTTGCTGATTATGACTATGTAGATAATTATGGTAAAGTCATAAGGAAATCGTCTGATCAGTCTGGGAAGATAAATAAGTATCTCTGTATATACAACTCATTAAGTTCTGGTTTTATGCTGGTGTTTAATGATGCTCTTAAGAATATTGCAACACCGGAAAAGGGACAGGGACTATATGAATATCATGACAGACGTTTTATAAGAGTAGCTGAGCTGTTTGGTTGTATTTCATATGATAATAAGGTGACTGCTCATCATATACGGCATCAGAATGCAGTGACAGCAGGCAATTCGACAAATAGTTCACTGATGAAGAATTTCTTTAAGAATGAACTGATGGGAGTGAATGCTAAAAATGAGAAAAGAGGCCTTGCAGAGTTCTATACGGAGTATAAGGCGAGGCTTTCTGATTCTGATCGAAAAATGTTTGAGGTATTTGTTGGCAAAGGGAACTATCTTAAGAAACTTTTCTATCCACATAGACTTAGAAGACGTCTGGCAGGAGAAGCAGCTCTTCGAATGCTTTTTCTGTCTGGAAAAGTCTGATGACATGGAGCGCTTGAATGTCAGATAAATTTTTTGAAATAAGAAATATACATATTAGTGAAAGTAACCCGGCAGAGATGGTTTATACGGGGGAATTGGTTTCAGATACAAGGGATATCAGTGTAGCTGCAGAAATAAATGGCTGCAATTGTAATGTTGCGTCTCTGTCTGATGTCAGATCAAAAACAATAAGTGGGATAATAACCATTCCTGAAAATCTTTTAGAAGAAAAAAAGTACAGGGTTACACTTCATATGACTGACGGCACTGGAAGAAAGAGTTCTGTATCCAGAGTAGTGTCTGTGAATAAAAAGACAGGCACACTTTTATATTTTGTAGATGCAGTTACATTTGCTGATGATGGATCTGCAACTGTAATTGGATGGGCACTGGATAGAGAGCCGGTTTCAGTACGCTTTTTTGTAAATGATGGACAGCAGGAAATCAAGGCAGAAAAATTTGACAGGAAGGATCTTCTGGCTACATTTCCGGAGATTAAGGATACCATGGCTGGATTCAAGGTAAGACTGACAAAGGAAGAAGCCGCAGAATTTCCATGGAAGATAACTTTTGATGGGGCAGACGGGCATAAAGCAGAGCGTATTTTCACAAGCAGGACGTCAATAAAGGAAAGATGGAAAGAATCTGGTGGGATAAAAAGGGTAATAGCCCGTTCGTATGAAACTCTGCATGAAGAAGGCATAAGAGCATTTGCATACAGGACCTGGTTTTATGTCAGGACCAGGAGCGCAAGAGCTATGGCCTATCAGAAGTGGATTGAAAGAATTGAGCCAGGCCAGGCAGAACTTTCCCGTGAAAAGAAATTATATGCATCAGAAAAAAATAAGGGGCTTCCATTATTTTCAATAGTTGTTCCTGTTTATAAGACACCCAATAAGTATCTGAAGGCTCTGATAGATTCAATAGAAGCACAGACATATGGTAATTGGGAACTGATACTCTCAGATGCGGGTGCAGATGAATCGGGACACTCTTTAAATACCGATACAATTCTGGCAGTAAATGATTCCAGAATCAGGTACTTTATTCTGAAACGTAATGCCGGAATTTCAGCGAATACGAATGATGCACTTAGTCATGCCAGGGGAGACTGGATAGTATTTGCTGATCATGATGATACTCTGTCACCTGATGCATTGTACAAGGTATATATGAGTATCAGAAAAAATCCTGATTGCGGATATATTTATTCTGATGAAGACAAAATAAACGCTTCTGGTAAGAGGAGATACGATCCGAATTTCAAGCCTGATTTTAATCCTGACTTACTACGCAGTATGAATTATATCTCTCATCTGTCTGTTGTAAGAAAGACGCTGCTGGATGAGGCAGGAAATCTGAATCCTGATATGGATGGTTCTCAGGATTATGATCTGACACTCAGATGCACCGAGAAATTAAGAGAAGATCAGATCGTGCATATCCCTGAAATCCTTTATCACTGGAGAAGTGCTCCTGGATCAACAGCGGATAATCAGGAAAGCAAACTGTATGCCTTTGAAGCTGGAAGACGCGCAATTCAGGCGCATCTTGACAGAATAGGAATTCCGGGTACCGTAGAGGAACTCCCGCTTCACGGAAGATACAGAATTCACTATCATTGGAACAAGAATCCCATGGTCTCTGTAATCATACCGAATAAAGATCATATTAGTGATCTGAAGAGATGTATTGATTCAATCATAGAAAAAACTACTTACCCTGATTATGAGATTATTGTCATTGAGAATAATAGTGAGGGAAAAGAAACCTTTGACTATTATAGAGAGATAGAGAAAGATGAACGTATTCATGTAGTCAGGTATGAGGGGACTTTTAATTATTCAGCAATAAATAATTTTGGAGCTTCTTATGCTAATGGAGCTTTCTTCCTGCTGCTGAATAATGATACAGAAGTTATCTCACCAGACTGGATGAGAGAAATGGTTGATATAGGACTGCGTGAAGATGTCGGAATAGTCGGGGCAAAGCTGTATTATCCTGATAATACTATTCAGCATGCTGGTGTTATAATTGGATTAGGCGGTATTGCAGGACATGTCTTTAAATCTTTTCCACGAAAAGATCCGGGGTTCATGGGAAGACTTCTTGTATGTCAGGATTATAGCGCTGTAACAGCAGCATGTATGCTGGTAAAGCGGGATGCTTTTGAAAAGGCAGGCGGACTGACAGAAGAACTGGCTGTGGCTTTTAATGATATTGATTTCTGTCTGAAAGTAGGGAAGGCCGGATACAGAGTTGTGTTTACGCCATTTGCTGAACTGTATCATTATGAATCAAAATCGAGAGGTGCTGATGATACCCCTGACAAACAGGATAGATTCAATAATGAGATTACAGAATTCAGGAACAGATGGGGTGAGATCCTGAAAAATGGGGATCCATGCTACAACAGGCATTTTACTCTGAAACGCTTTGACTGTTCGTTTAATGAGGATCTGACACATGAATAAGCATACATTTGTAATATGTGCATATAAGGAATGCCATTATATAGAAGAACTGATAGAGTCACTTCTTGCGCAGACCGTCAGGAGTGATATAATCATAGAAACTTCTACACCGAATGAATTCATTCAGGGCCTGGCTTCGAAGTATGGTATCAGTGTCTATACAAATCCTGGTAAGGGTGGTATTACTGAGGATTGGAACTATGGATATAGTATTGCAAACACACCATATGTGACAATTGCCCATCAGGATGACACTTACAGACCTGAATATACTGAGACAATGTTAAAAGCAATGAATCATTCAGACCGTCCGCTGATATTTTTCACAAATTATGCGGAGATCCGGAATGGTGAAGTGGTAGAGGATAATAGACTTCTTCGGATTAAACGAATGCTTCTGCATCCAATGAATGACTATCGTTTCAAAAGCAGTGTCTGGATGAGGAGAAGGATTCTGTCTCTTGGTGATCCGATCATGTGTCCGTCTGTTACCTTTGCAAAGAGGAATCTGCCTGATCAGATATTTGAAAACCATTTTCTGGCTTCAGAGGATTGGGAAGCCTGGGAAAAACTTTCGAGGCTGGAGGGAGATTTTCTCTATGATTCACATATACTGATGTGCCATCGTATACATCCTGACTCAACAACCACTCTTGCGGTCAGAACGCATGCAAGGGAGAGAGAAGATTATGAGATGTATCAGAAATTCTGGCCTGACTGGATAGCAAAATTACTGGTGCATTTTTATTCAAAAAGTGAGGATTCTAATAATGTCTGAAAAGCTTGATGAGATTGCGGTACTGATACCGTGCTATAATGAGAGTCAGACAATTGAAAAAGTGGTGACAGATTTCAGGCGTGAACTTCCAGAAGCAACGGTCTATGTATATGACAATAATTCGACGGATGGTACTGATGAGATTGCAAGAAAAGCAGGTGCTGTAGTCAGATATGAGCGACTTCAGGGAAAGGGAAATGCTGTCAGGAGTATGTTCCGTGATATAGATGCAAAGTGTTATATCATGGTCGATGGCGATGACACTTATCCTGCTGAGTCTGCGCGGAAAATGGCGGATCAGATTTTAAAAAATGGTGCTGATATGGTAGTTGGCGACAGACTTTCATCAACTTATTTTTCAGAGAATAAAAGACCTTTCCACAATTTTGGAAATACACTTGTACGAGGTACAATAAACAGACTTTTTGCAACTGATATTAATGATATAATGACGGGATACAGGGCTTTTAGTTTCGGCTTTGTGAAAACTTTTCCTGTTCTTTCGAAGGGGTTCGAAATTGAGACGGAGATGAGCATTCATGCGGCAGACAAGAATCTTCATGTGGCAAATGTTATAATTAATTATAAAGACAGGCCAGATGGAAGCGAATCCAAGCTGAATACATTTTCAGATGGATTTAAAGTGCTGCGTACCATTTTTTCTCTGTACAGGACTTATAAGCCGTTCGGATTCTTTGGAATCATTGCACTGGTTCTGGCAGTTTCAGGCATCGGGTTTATGATTCCTGTGCTGATCGATTACTTCAAAACAGGAATGGTTGGCAGATTCCCGACATTGATAGGTTCGGGATTCATTCTTGTTGCAGCGATTCTGTCATTTTTCTGTGGACTGATCCTGAAGACCATGACAGTAAAGAACAGACAGGACTTTGAGATCAATCTTACCAGAGCTGAAGAGAGATACAGGGATTTATTGGAGAAATGAAAAAAGACATCGCCTGGAATACTTTTGGAAATATTTTTTATGGATTCTGCACCTGGGTCATCTCGATTATAGTCGTACGGATGGGGTCATTTACAGATGCAGGATATCTGTCGCTGGCAATGACAACGAGCAGCACGTACAATGCGATAGCTCTGTTTGCCATGCGCAATTACCAGATCACGGATGCCTCGCATGTGTACTCGGACAGCCAGTATGTGTCGAGCAGGGTGATCAGCTGTCTCGTGGCTTACGCATTTCTCGCGGTTGCAGCCATGTTCAGCGGCTCTGTATATCAGGCGGTCTGCATCATCGCGTTCATGCCGGTGAGGCTTTCGGAGGCATATTCGGATGCCTTCCATGGGATTGACCAGATGCATGACAGATATGACCTGATCGGGAAATCATATTTTATCAGGGGTATAGCCATCATAGCGATATTCATCATTGGCATGGCGGTTTCTCACAATCTTGCAGTCACTCTTGCAGTTATTTCATGCCTGGTTTTTGCCATATCAGTATTGTGGGATCAGCGGCTTACTTCCGGATTTACATCCATAAAGCTGCGACTCAGGGATTCAAGGATACTCACGCTGTATCTCAACTGTCTGCCGCTGATGCTTTTTCAGCTATTCATGAATATGCAGATGATGTATGCGAAGACTGTTCTGCAGAATGTGATGGGCGTTGAAAAACAGGGCATATACGCATCAATCACGAATCCGACCTATGCAGTACAGGTGGCTGGCGCGGCAGTATTTGCGCCGTTTCTGCCTATACTGGCAGACAGGCTGAAAGCCAGAGATGCATCCGGCTTCAGGCGGACTCTTCTGAAAGTAACAGGAATTCTTGCAGCGTTTGCGGCCTTTGTGCTCATAATGGCTTCACTTCTTGGAAGATGGGTGCTTGGACTTTTCTTTGGAAAAGAAATTCTTGAATATTACTATCTGTTCATCCCAATTGTGATCGTAATAATTATCAACACCTTTATATACTGGTTCCAGGGAGTGCTTGTAGCGCTGAGACAGAATGTGGCGCTTGCAGTCGGAATGATAGCGGACTTCGTGCTTTTTGCAGTGATCGTCAGAGAGTCAATTGCTCACTGGGGCATGAACGGAGCGAGTTTTGCACAGATCATACCGCTGTCGGTATACATGATATTCGAGATTGTCGTGATCTGGATCGCGGCTGGCAGGACTGTCAGCAAACCTTGACAATCAGAGCTTTTTCTCATAAGATAGACAAGTTAAGGAGAAAGACAATGGGTAAGAAAATCATTAAGGCAGTAACGCTGTCGCTTGCTCTGTGCCTGATATTCGGGGCGGTTGCAGTCCCCGCTTATGCGGCAAAGAAAAAGGACAGGAGCACTATAACAATCGGTATTGATCCCGGTCACCAGAGCAGGGCGGATACTTCGAAGGAGCCCGACGCCCCTGGAAGCAGCACGAAGAAGTACAAGGTGACAGGCGGTACGAGCGGTAAATACACACATCTTCCTGAGTACAAGCTGACGCTTCAGGTGGCAAAAAAGCTTCGTAAAGAGCTTGAATCCCGTGGATACAAGGTGGTCATGACACGTACGAAGAATGACGTGAATATTTCCAATAGCAAGCGTGCCAGGAAGCTCAACAAGAAGTGTGACATTGCTATCAGGCTTCATGCAGATGGCGCAGCATCAGCGAGTGCAAATGGAGCATCGATGCAGTGCTCTTCCAAGAACAATAAGTATATCGGCAGTCTGTATTCGAAGTGCAACAAGCTCTCGAAGAAGATTCTGGCTTCGTACTGCAGGAAGACCGGAATGAAGAACCGTGGCATTTCGTACAGAGACGACCTGACAGGCACCAATTTTTCAACGATACCTGTGACACTCATTGAAATGGGCTTCATGTCCAACAAGTCTGATGATACCTATATGGCGAATTCGAAAAACCAGACGAAGATGGCCGAAGGTATCGCTGACGGAATAGATGATTATTTTGGATTTTAAACTTTTAGGAAAGTGAGGAAATAATGGCAGACAAGAAACTGGTGGAGGAGATCACCTCCCGTGACGAGGACTTTACTCAGTGGTACACTGACGTGGTAAAAAAGGCCGAACTGATGGAGTATTCGACCATCAAGGGCTTCATGATATACAAGCCGAATGGCTACGCAATCTGGGAAAATATCCAGAAGAAGCTGGATGGTATGTTCAAGGAGACAGGTGTAGAAAATGTATACCTGCCAGTCCTGATCCCGGAGAGCCTTCTTCAGAAGGAAAAGGATCATGTCGAGGGATTTGCACCAGAAGTGGCATGGGTTACCGAGGGCGGTGGCAATCAGCTCCAGGAGAGACTCTGCGTCCGTCCGACATCAGAGACACTGTTCTGTGAACTTTTCAAAAATAACTGTCATACCTATAGAGACCTGCCAATGGTATACAATCAGTGGTGCTCAGTTGTCCGCTGGGAAAAGACGACCCGTCCGTTCCTTCGCTCATCAGAGTTCCTGTGGCAGGAGGGACACACGATCCACGCTACAGCAGAAGAGGCTGAGGAGCGTACTATCCAGATGCTCAATATCTATGCTGATTTCTGCGAGAAAGAGCTTGCAATCCCAGTGATCAAGGGTCAGAAGACTGATAAGGAAAAATTTGCCGGCGCCGAGGCTACATACACCATCGAGACAATGATGCATGATGGAAAGTCTCTCCAGTCAGGTACTTCACATAATTTCGGAGATGGATTCGCCAGGGCATATGGCGTTCAGTACACAGGCAAGGACAACAAGCTCCATCCTGTATATCAGACTTCATGGGGCGCTTCTACGAGGCTTATCGGAGCCATCATCATGGTTCATGGCGATGATTCAGGTCTTGTGCTTCCGCCGCATATCGCTCCGACTCAGGTCATGATCATCCCGATCCAGCAGCAGAAGGAAGGCGTTCTCGAGGCTGCCAACAAGGTCATGGATCAGCTCAGGGCAGCAGGTCTGTCTGTAAAGCTGGATGACTCTGACAAGCGTCCGGGCTGGAAGTTCGCAGAGGAAGAGATGCGTGGAATTCCGCTTCGTGTCGAGATCGGACCGAAGGACATCCAGAACGGCCAGTGCGTAATGGTACGCCGTGACAATAGAGAAAAGACTGTTGTAAAGCTCGTTTCGGCAGCCGACAAAGCAAAGGAGATCCTCGAAACAGAGCAGCAGGATATGTTCAACCGTGCGAAGGAATTCCGTGATTCACACATCTACGACGCTCACAACTATGACGAGTTCAAGGATCTCGTAGCCAACAAGCCAGGCATGATCCGCGGTATGTGGTGCGGCGATCAGGCCTGCGAAGACAAGATCAAGGAAGAGACCACAGCCACCAGCCGCTGCATGCCATTCGACCAGGAGCAGATCTCCGGCACCTGCGTCTGCTGCGGAAAACCAGCTAAGAAGCTTGTCATCTGGGGAAAAGCATACTAAAACAGACAGAATTTTATAGGCATTTATACCGTTCCGCCAGCCGGGACGGTATTTTTTTGAAAAATTAAATTAAAATCACAAAATGATTGACAACTGAAATGGAGGGGACTACAATCGAATTGTGCGTTTTGGCACTTTACTTATTAACGTGTATTTTTTCATGAAGGAGGATTTCGAATGAAAAATGCAAAACGATTTGCCGCAGCAGTGCTGGCAGGAGCATTGGCATTTACCATGCTTACACCGCAGTCTGCATTTGCAGCGAAGAAGAAAAAAGCCTCGTATATGACGAGACTGTATGCACTCGAGCAGATCGAGAAAAAGATCGGCGCGACGGAACAGGCAGATGATGATGTAATGGCATCTGTCAAGGATGTAAAAAAGGGAACGAAGACCTACAGTATCATGGCAATCGCCATCAAGGCAGGCCTTGTAAAACCAGACAAATCAGGAAAAGTAAATCCGAAGACAAAAGTCACAAAGAGATATCTTTCAGATGTAGTTTCAAATCTTATAGAGGGTGGCGGTAAACAATCAGATTCTTCAGCTAAACTCACAAAGAAATCACTAACTTCATTTATCAATAAACAGATTCCGACAGTAGTTTCATCAGACAATGCAAAAATCAAGAAAGGTAATGTCGTAATCAAAAAGGGCGTCACCCTGAAGGACAAGACCATTGAGGGTAATCTGATCATCGCAGATGGTGTAGGTGACGGAGAGGTTGTCCTTGATAATGTAAAAGTAAAAGGAGCAATCATTATCCGTTCTGGAAAGACTACTATCAAGGGTAATTCTGAAGCCGGAGGTTCATACATCAGACAGACAAATGAACCTGTCAGTGTAGATATTGCAGATTCTGCTAATATAGCTGCGTTCAAGGTTGTAGAGGCCGCAGATAAGGTCAGTATCAGTGGACCGCTTGACTACCTGACAGTAAATGCTGATCAGGCGGAGATTTCGCTGGAATCTGCAACAATCAGACAGGTAGAAGTCAATGGTATAGCAACTGCTATTAAGGTAGACAAGGATACACAGGTAACTACTGTCAATATGGAGGGCTCTGCAGCGAAGCTTACAGGCGAAGGAAAGGTAGATACTGTAAATGTCACTGCTAATAATACGACAGTAGCCATATCAGATGCAAAAGTAAATGTAGCAGAAGGTGTCTCAAAACCTGAAACTACAGACAATTCATCTGAGACGACGAAGCCTGATAATGATGGCAAGAAAGACGAGACAAAGCCGGCTGAGACAAAACCAGCAACGGACACTCCGTCAACACCATCAACTCCAAGCACTCCATCAACACCGAGTACACCGTCAACACCGGATACACCATCAACACCGAGTACACCGTCAACTCCGGACACACCATCAAGGCCATCAACTCCAGGTACTTCAACAGGCGGACAGACAAATCCGGGGTCATCAACAGGTGAAGAGACGAAGCCGGGAAGTGGTTCTACAGGACAGCCAGAAAATCCTACAAAGCCAACAGAACCAACCAAGGATCCGGAACAGGGACAGACAACCGAGCCAGGAGGAAAGGACAATCCTGGAAAGCAGGAAGAGAAGCCGGGAGAATCAGGAAAACAGGAAGAAAATCCATCAACAAAGCCTGATGAACCGTCAACAAAACCAGAGGACCCAGGAACTACTCCTGACGAACCAGCTCCATCTGTGTCTAACGGTCAGTTCTCAGCAAGGGTAGTAAGTGTTACTCCGATAACGAAATACTATAATAATCAGAAGTATAACCGGATTAAACTTGCTTATAAACTTGATGATTCTGTCAAGGCATCCAAGACAAATCCGGTACAGGTACATTTTGTAGTAGATCCGTACAACAGCAAAGAAGTATCAAGCATTGCGGTCCTTTATGGTCATACAGGAAAAGATGTTTCTCATCTCGGATATGCTGAGGGCTATGGAGATATTAAGATTACAGATAATGAAGAGCATACTGTAAACTGTGATGTATATGACAACGGGAATACCAACTACAATATTTATAGCATATTGCAGTCAGGCGATGAGATATCAAAAATGCCTCTTAAGATTACATGTGAAGGTGCTAAGTCAGCGACAGATATTTCTGTCACCGCATACTATAGAGCATATGTAAATAAGACGGGTAACGAGGTTATCGTATATTACTACGGCAAGCTGAAATCTACTGAAATCAGTGGATCTGATGGATTTACAATATCTGGAAGTGATGCTCCGACAGTCACTGGTGTTAGCGTGAGGGAAAATGGAGATTATTCTTATGCTGTCCTTTCGCTTTCAAAAGCAATAACAGCAACATCGACAGAAGATACTGATACAGGGTATCAGATTAGCTTCGCTGCAGAAAAGAGTCATTTATCTTCCAGTTATGATTATAAACTGGAATCTCAGGATGGAATAAGAATTTATACACCGATAAGTACTGTTACAACAGTGGTAAAGTCATCTGACAACAAGTTTGTAAAGGTAATAGTACCAGCGGACAATGTAGTTGGTGAAACTTATAATAGTTTTAAATTCTATTCAGGTGATACAGAGCTGACACAGAGTTATGTCAATAATAACTATGGTGGCGAGACCAGATATTATCTCGTGAATCCTTCTGGTAAGGAAATAGACAGTGTAAGAGTAGTTGGTCAGGGTGATATTAAAAATGCAGCTCATGACAAGATTGATCTGTCTGATGTCCCAATTCCGGCTGACAGTATTAAAGTGGAAAATGGTATCACATTCAGCAAAGTGACATATGATAATAATTATAACCGGATAGAAGTTGAGCTGAATGGTTGGGATAATACGTATTCTGAATTCTATGCCAATAATGTCAAAATAATTGTTGATAGCAAAGAATATAGAGCAAAAGGAATGGGCTATATTAGTACATACGGTGGTGTCACCAGTTTTACCTTAGATGACAATGAGATTCATCATATTGACTTCAGTAAGGCTTCCAGAATATCAGTTGAATATGATCCTGTAGGTTTGTCAGATAATGCTTCAACGCAGGAAGCAATTCAGGGTCATTATCTGGTAGGCGCATCAGGTAAACCGATACAGAAGATAAACTCTGCTAATAGTACTTATGATGATCAGAATTGGCATATGGACTACTCTGTGATTGAGGATAATTCAGGGACATATCTGACACTTTACTATAAGGGTCAGCTTGATACAACAAGCATACCGGATCCATCATGCTTTAAGATTCAGAAATCTGAATATGATGGAGGGGAGTATAAACTTGTTGATGTGCTCAATAAAGTAGAAGACGTAAAAATATGTCGGGGAAATAAGAGATTTTCATATATGCTTCTTACGCTTGATTCGGCCCTTGATAAGAATGACAGGTATGTTCTTGAGTATGAATCAGGAGCAAATAACAAATTGAGAAATCTTGCTGATCATGAAGTCGATTTCTATAAGGAATTGGGGCCAAACCATTATTTAGATATTGATTCTGGATACGCCCCGGCCTTTAGTGCAGCACTGAGTCTTGATGGCAATTCACTGTGTGTTACAGCACCTTTAAGTCTTGCACGTTCTTCTGCAGAGTATACAGATCTCAAGGTGACACTTGATGGAAATGATATATCCGACAGATGTATTGCGGATAAGGTTGACGACTATGATACAGGTGATGTAATTCTGTATTTTAATCTTTCGGGATACACAGGAGAAAAGAAAACGGTGTCGGTTTCAGGCAAAGATATCGTTCTTTATGATGCAGATGGTGACAAAGTGCCACAGGATAAACTACAGGGCGATGTAGTTCAGGATAAAAAGCTGGAATATGGCAGTAATGCTTATTATGATCCAGCAAGGAATAAACTGTATATTGAGACCAACTATGATAAAGACGATAATTTGATTAACAGCTCTGTATATGAAGGGAATTTTGTGTTCAAATATGAAAATGGAGAACATAGATCATCAAAATCTGATAGTATTTGGACAATGAAAACGCCATTTTATGACTTAGTGGATAAGGGACTTACACTTGATAAGGTATATCTAGAGGTTGATTGTAATGATCTAGAAGGACTTGATTTTACTAATATAAGTTCCATCCAGTTTAAATATGATCCTGATACGAAAGAAGATTACAGTTACAGATTAATGAAATATCCAAGCGGTCAGAAGGTTGCAGCCACGGATTACATTACTCTGAATGTATCACAGCTCGGTCAGAAAGCTGAAGATCAGAAAGATGCTGCCTGATTTCTGATAATCACAGTCAAATTGGTTAAAACAATTTAACAAGTAGCAAGCCCGTCTCTGCATATCAGCAGAGGCGGGCTTTTTGCGGCCTAGGATAGTCACAACTTTTTTCATTTTTTCCCACAACCCTTGCCCGATGTGATAAAATAGTACAAATCACAAGGAGGTCAACATGCAGCTGCCAGAGTCAGTAGAAAAAATCATACATACACTTGAGAACGCGGGCTATGAGGCCTACGCTGTTGGTGGCTGCGTGCGTGACGTGATGCTCGGGCTGACTCCGGATGACTGGGATATCACGACTTCTGCAGAGCCGGAACAGGTCAAGTCGCTTTTTCAGAGAACGATAGATACTGGCATCCAGCATGGTACAGTGACTGTTCGCATGGATGGGAAGAGCTTCGAGGTCACAACATACAGGATAGATGGCAAGTATGAGGATGGCCGTCATCCGGAAGAGGTCACCTTTACCAAGAGCCTCGAAGAAGATCTGAAGAGACGCGACTTCACAATCAATGCCATGGCATACAATGACAGTACTGGTCTGGTGGACCTGTACGGAGGTCAGGAGGATCTGGAGAAAAAGGTCATCCGATGTGTCGGGAATCCTGAGGAGAGATTTACAGAAGATGCGCTTCGAATGATGCGTGCTGTGCGATTTGCAGCGAAGCTTGATTTTTCCATAGAAGAAGAAACCCGCAGAGCCATCACCATGCTGAAGGACAATCTGAGCAAGGTTTCGGCAGAACGTATTCAGGTCGAGCTGACGAAGCTCATCACTTCTGACCATCCGGAGAAGATGTATGACCTGTTTGATACAGGGCTCACGTCGGTATTTTTCCCAGAATGGGATGAGGCGATGATATGCGATCAGAATACGAAGCATCATATGTATACAGTCGGATGGCACACAATTCATGTGATGGAAAATGTCCGTCCGGACAAGGCCATGCGGCTGGCAGCAATGCTTCATGATATAGGCAAGCCAGTCGTGAAGCGTTCTGACAAAAAGGACCACAGCCATTTTCAGGGGCATCCGCAGATGTCAGATGTAATGGCCGACAGGATCCTGAGACGTCTGAAATATGACAATGACACGATTCACAAAGTACGCATGCTGGTCAGATATCATGACGAACGTCCGGTGCTTAATGATATCACGGTGCGCAGATGCATGAATGAAATGGATCTGGATTTTGCTGATCTGTTCGAGCTGAAAAGGGCTGATACACTGGCACAGAGCACTTATATGCGCGAAGAGAAGCTGGCCTATATTGATACTTTTGAAAAATTGTATAATGCAAATCTGAATCAGTGCACAGACAAAAAGCTCCTTGCCGTAAATGGCGGCGATCTGATACAGGCAGGCATTGAAAAAGGCCCTCAGATGGGGCGTGTGATTGACAGGCTCCTTGAAGATGTGATCGAAAATCCTGAGGAGAATACCAGAGAGAATCTGCTGGATAAGGCACATAAATATGACAGACTGGCAAAAGCCGGGAAACTTTTCCTGTGTTTCTGTGCAGTGATTCTCGTCTTTGCCTCATGCACTCAGAGTGCTCCTCAGGGAAATGTATCATACAGGACACCGGGGACTCCGGCCGCTTCCGCTGATGCGAGCGGATCAGCGACAAATACATCAAGCCTCAACAAGGTCTATATCATTGAAGAAAATGACAGGAAAAATGACAAGCTCACCGTCATGAATGTTGTGAGCCTGCAGGAGTTCAGATATCCGTATACGGTACTGACTGAGTTTCTGGACAAGTACGGAGACACAGCGTCAGTAGATGATTTCAAGCCGGGTATGCCGATTACTTTTGATGCCGGTGGCAGGTATGGAACGCTCACAACAGTCCAGAAAAGCGATTCACTGTGGGAACGGGATGATGTGACCAATTACTCATTCGACGAATCACAGGAGATGATGAAGATCGGCAATACTGAGTATCATCTTCCGACGACGGCACTTTTTCTTGATGGCAATACGATCACGAGCCTTGATGATATAGAGACCGGAGTAGATTCTCTGCGCGTGGTCGGGAATGACAAGGAGATCGTGTCAATAGCTGTAGATAAAGGACATGGCTATCTGACTCTGACGGATACAAAGCTTTTTGACGGGAGTCTCATCGAGATCGGGACCACTGATATAGAAGAAGTCTCGGACGGCAAGTCAATCGCGCTTCCTGTCGGGACATATAATGTCACAATCGCCAACAATGGCTGGGGCGGGACTAAGAAGGTCAGGATAAAAAAGAACGTCGATTCTTACCTGAGTCTTGATTCCATGAAGGGCAGCGGTCCGAAGAAGTGCAGGCTGACCTTTGAAATTGGCGTGAAAGGCGCTAAAATCTATCTGGATGGCAAAGAAGTCAGGAAAAATAAGGAAATGTCCGTAAACTACGGAGACCATAATCTGACTGTTGTCGCCGACGGCTATGATACCTGGAGCCGCACTCTTGTTGTCAATTCTAAAAAAGCTACGATCGCTCTGGATATTTCCGACAGCAAAGAAGGAAATTCTTCATCTTCTTCAGGCACGACATCGGGAACTACATCTTCAGGGACAAGGTCCGGCACGACTCCAAGTGGTACGACTGGCACGACTTCTGGCAGTACTTCAACCGGAACAACTGCAGATACGTCATCGTCAGGCAGTTCTTCTTCATCAAAATCGGAGAAAGATAAAGCCGAGGAAGACTATCTTTCGACACTGGCTGACTCCATCGTGAATTCGCTGTCGTCATCAAGTGACTGACATGTGATCGGCAAAAAACAGGTGGCACTACCAGCAAAAATCGTATATAATAGGGACGGAAAATAAGGCAACCTTAACTGATAAGGAGGATATATGAGCTACAAAGAGACATATGAAGCATGGCTTTCAGATCCATACTTCGATGATGACACAAAGGCAGAACTTCGTGGAATAGCAGGCAATGACAAAGAAATAGAAGACAGATTCTACAAGGATCTGGAGTTTGGAACTGCAGGACTTAGAGGAGTCATTGGAGCAGGAACGAACAGGATGAATGTCTATACGGTTCGTCGTGCAACTCAGGGACTGGCAGACTATATCAATAAGGTCGGCGGAGCAGACAGAGGAGTAGCAATCTCATATGACTGTCGTCACATGTCGCCGGAATTCGCAGATGAAGCAGCAGAGAGCCTTGCAGCAAATGGCATCAAGGCCTATGTATTCGAGTCACTCAGACCGACACCGGTACTTTCATATGCAGTCAGATATCTTCACTGTATAGCCGGAATCAATATTACGGCAAGCCACAATCCTGCAGAATACAACGGATACAAGGTATACTGGGAGGACGGCGCGCAGATCACACCGCCACATGATACAGGAATCATGGACTGCGTCAAGGCAGTACAGATAGACAAGGCAAAGACCATTCCAAAGCAGGAAGCAGTTGATAAGGGTCTGTATCAGGTCATTGGCAAGGATATAGATGATCCATATATCGCAGAGCTCAAGAAGCTTGTCATCCATCAGGATGCAATCGAGGAGGTAGGCAAGGATATCACCATCGTATATACACCGCTTCACGGAACAGGTAATATCCCGGTCCGCAGAGTTCTTAAGGAGCTTGGATTTACAAATGTATATGTAGTACCACAGCAGGAGAAGCCGGATGGTGACTTCCCTACAGTATCATACCCGAACCCGGAGGCAAAGGAAGCATTTGCCCTCGCCCTTGCCCTTGGAAAAGAAAAAAACGCAGATCTCGTACTTGCTACAGATCCGGATGCTGACAGACTCGGCGTATATGTCAAGGACAAGCAGGGCGAGTATCACTGCCTGACAGGCAATATGAGCGGCTGCCTGATCGGAAACTATGTCATTGGCCAGAGAAAGGCAAGAGATGGCAGGCTTCCAGAGGATGGAGCATTTATCAAGTCAATAGTTACAACGAATCTTGCAGATGCAATTGCCAAAGATTACGGCATCCAGCTGATTGAAGTGCTCACTGGATTCAAGTATATCGGTGGCAAGATCCTTGAGTTCGAGAAGACCGGACATGGTACATACCTCTTCGGAATGGAAGAGAGCTATGGCTGCCTGACAGGAACCTATGCGAGAGACAAGGATGCAGTAGACGCATCAATGACACTCTGCGAGGCAGCAGCATATTACAAGACACAGGGCTGGACACTCTGGGACGCAATGCTCGATCTCTATGAGAGACTCGGATACTATCAGGATGCAGTAAGTGCAATTACTCTTGCCGGCAAGGAAGGAATCGAGAAGATCGGTTCAATCATGACATATCTCCGTGCCAATCCGATCAGGGAGATCGGCGGTCACAAGGTAGTCAGGATCAGAGACTATGACAAGGATACGATCACAGATCTTGCAACAGGTGATGTAACACCTACAGGACTTCCGAAGTCGAATGTACTCTATTATGAGCTGACAGATGACGCCTGGATCTGTGTACGTCCTTCAGGAACAGAGCCAAAGATCAAGTTCTATTATGGCATCAAGGGCTCAGGCTTCGAAGATGCCGACAAGAAGTCAGCAACCATGAAGAAAGCACTTGATGACCTCGCAGAAGAGCTCACTAAATAAATCTTAACATATGCAATAAAAGCATACACAAAAACGTAACAAATACCCCGAAACAGCGAAGCTTCGGGGTGTTTTTGTTAAAAAGTATTGACATTTCATTGAAAAAAGCTTATAAAGGTAAGTGCAGGAACAAAAAGGGATATCCTGTAGAGACAAATTAAATCGTATAGAAAATACGAGGAGGAAATTCAAATGAACAAGACAGAACTTGTAGCAGCAATTGCCGACAAGGCAGAAGTATCAAAGAAGGACGCAGAGCTTGTACTCCGTGCTTTCACAGACACAGTTACTGAGGAGCTCGCAAAGGGTGAGAAGATCCAGCTCGTTGGCTTCGGTACATTCGAAGTTTCAGAGAGGGCAGCTCGTACAGGCCGTAACCCACAGACAGGCAAGACTATGAAGATCAAGGCTTCAAAGGCTCCTAAGTTCAAGGCTGGTAAGGCTCTTAAGGACGCTGTCAACAAGTAATTACATATCATATTTTTACATGAAATGAAAGGGAACGCCCATTACGGAGCGCTCCCTTTTTTATACAGGAAAGGAATATATGTCAGAAGAAAAAGATGAAGGCATGAGACTCGACAAATTCCTCAAAGTCTCAAGGCTGATAAAAAGAAGAACAGTAGCGGCTGAGGCGGCAGACGCAGGCCGTATCACCGTCAATGACAAGGTGGCAAAGGCATCGACAAAGGTGCATTCAGGAGATGTCATAGAGATAGCTTTCGGCAACAAGACCGTGAAGGCACGCGTCAAGACAATTCTCCAGAGCACGAAAAAAGAAGATGTCGCAGAGATGTACGAGTATTTGTAAATATTTTATTAATCAGATACCATATTTAGTACTTGCAAAGCCCTGAAATCCGCTTTATAATTAAGAATACATAAATTATTTCGGATACGCGAAAGGCGGATTAATGACAGTAGTACAGGGAGCAAACAGCAGGAGACAGATGGCACGCAAGCATCGCAGAATGGCCAAGACACTTGCGTTGTTTCTTTTTGCTGTGATTCTCGTTTCACTGCTTTTACAGTTGCACAGCCTGTATGGCAAGTACAGTTCATACAAGGCCAGAGAGGCGACCGTGAAGGAACAGATCGCGGAGCAGAAGGAGAAGCAGCAGGATCTAAAGGATTACGAGAAGTATACGAAGACCAGGGAATATACAGAGAGCACGGCCCGTTCGAAGCTCGGACTGCTCTATGACAACGAGAAGATATTCAAGGAAAAGTAAATTGGATTTCACTGAATCTACATACAGCTTTATCAGACAAAGCGGAATGTTTAGACAGAAAGGGTCCGTAACCGTAGGTATTTCGGGAGGTGCGGATTCGGTCTGTCTTTTTTTGCAATTAAATAAATTAAAGGACCGGCTGGGGATCACGCTCAGGGCAGTCACGGTGGAGCATGGCATCCGTGGTGATGACAGCGAGAGGGATGCGGATTTCTCGAGAGTGCTCTGTGAGAGATATGGCGTTGAATGCAGAGTGGTACATGTGGATGCGCCGAAGCGGGCTGCAGAAAAAGGTATCTCACTTGAGGAAGCGGCCAGACAGCTGAGATATGAAGCTTTTTTCGAAAATACTGCTGCGGGAGACTGCATAGCGCTTGCCCATCATATGGAGGATCAGGCCGAGACAGTACTTTTTCACATGATACGTGGCAGCGGAGTAAAGGGCCTTATCGGCATGAGACCGGTGACAGAGATGAATGGCAGGTATATAGTGAGGCCGCTGCTGCATGCCACTAAGCCGGAGATACTGGCTTGGCTTGATAAAGAGCATCAGGATTACTGTATAGACTCGACCAACTCAGATACGACATATGCCAGGAATCGCATCAGATCAATTGTCATCCCCCAGCTCACTCAGATCAATAACGGCGCAGTAAGGCATATCTGCGAATCAGCAGATAGTGTCGGGGAGCTTTACGACAGATTTTTCACAGAAGAAAAAGATATACTGCGCCGTGCGTTCATAAAAGGCAGCAGACCTGAGGATAACCGGCTCAGAATCGATGAGATAAAGCAGCTTGATGACACAGCCAGACGCATGATTCTGATGGAATACCTGAGACTGACACTCAGGAGCATCAAGGATGTGAGCAGGGAACACCTGAACCGGCTGTCAGGGCTCATCAGTAAGAGTAGGCATTTTTCGTATGACCTGCCCAAGGGAGCGGAGATCAGGCTTGAATACGGCATTCTAAGCATCAGCTATCCGGATGAGAAGCATCAGGGTATAAATGAGATTAGTCTCTTTGGCCTTGATGAGATGGATGAAATGAAGGCTGAGTCCGGCGGATATACGTTCAGGATACGCGTCTGCAAGGCCGATGGAGGAATAATTCCTTCAAATAACTATGAAAAATGGTTCGATTATGATAAAATAAAACAAGGTCTGTGTCTTCGCACGAGACGGGATGGAGATTTTTTCGTAATAGATGCGCAGGGGCACAGGAAGAAGTTCAATGATTTCTGCAAGAATGAGAAGATTCCTGAGGCTGACCGTGACGGAATAGTACTGCTGGCAAATGACAGCTCGCATATAGCCTGGGCTGTCGGATACCGTATCAGCGAGGATGTGAAGATCACGGAACAGACAAAGAGGATTCTGCAGATAAAAGTATCAGTGGAGGAAGACAATGGCAGATAAGATCAGAGTGATGATCACCGAGGAAGAACTGGACAAGAGGATTCGTGAACTCGGTTCACAGATAAGTCAGGACTATGAGGGCGAGAGCATTTTTCTCGTGTGTATACTGAAGGGCGCAGCAATGTTTGCCTGTGAGCTCGCAAAGAGGATCACTGTGCCGGTGACAATGGATTTCATGGCTACATCGAGCTATGGCTCAGGTACAGTGTCAAGTGGTGAGGTCAAGATCAAGAAAGATCTCGATCTCCCGATGGAGGGACGCAATGTCCTGATCGTAGAGGATATCATTGACAGTGGCAATACCCTGAATTTCCTGTCACACCTGTTCAGGGACAGAAATGCAAAGAGCGTGAAGATGTGTACAATGCTCGACAAGCCTGACAGGCGTGAGGTCGATGTGGACGTAGACTATACAGGATTTACAATACCTGATGAGTTCGTGGTAGGATTCGGACTCGATTATGATCAGAAATACAGGAATCTTCCGTATATAGGAGTTATAGAGAACCCCGGAGAATAAGAAAAGAGGTAACCCTTGGAACCACAGAAGAGAAGAGGATTTGGTGGTATCTGGTTTTATTTGATACTTGTATTCGTAGTGCTGGCATTCTGGATGGCACTGACATCGCACAGGAGCCCGAACTACTCGGTCAGCCAGCTGAATCAGGCGATAGAGAAGAATGAGGTATCATCAGTCACAATCCAGCAGAACCGTGAAGTCCCGACAGGAGAGGTGGATGTAAAGCTCGACGGAGACAGCACCAGTTACTATTTTTATGTATCAGACGTGAGGGAGATCCAGCAGGCGCTTTCAGAGAAAAATGTCAGTTACACCGTGAGTGATGTACCTCATGATACATGGGTCAGTGAACTGCTTCCGATGCTTATCATATTTGCGATGTTCTTTATCCTGTTTGCAGTCATGTTCAATGGCAGGGCTGCGCAGATGGGTGGACAGAACTCGCGGATGGCTGATTTCGGCAAGAGCCGTGCCCACATGATCTCCAAGGAGAAGGTCAAGGTACGTTTCAAGGATGTCGCAGGACTCGAGGAAGAGAAGAAGGAGCTTGAGGAAGTAGTTGATTTCCTGAAGGCTCCGGAAAAGTACACACACATGGGAGCGCGTATCCCGAAGGGTATGCTTCTTGTAGGCCCTCCTGGAACTGGTAAGACACTTCTGGCCAAGGCAGTAGCAGGCGAGGCCGGAGTACCATTTTTCTCAATATCAGGATCAGACTTCGTAGAGATGTTTGTTGGAGTCGGAGCAGCCAGAGTCAGGGATCTCTTTGCAGATGCGAAGAAGAATTCTCCATGTATCGTGTTCATCGATGAGATAGATGCGGTCGCAAGACGCCGTGGAAGCGGAATGGGCGGTGGACATGATGAGAGAGAGCAGACGCTGAACCAGATGCTCGTCGAGATGGATGGTTTCGAGGAAAATGAAGGCATCATCGTCATGGCAGCTACAAACCGTGAGGATATCCTGGATCCGGCGCTGACGAGACCAGGCCGATTCGACAGGAGGATATATGTCGGACGCCCTGACATCAAGGGCCGTGAGGCAATTCTCAGAGTCCATGCGGACAACAAGCCACTTGCTGACAATGTAGATCTGCACAATATCGCGCAGACTACTGTAGGATTTTCCGGAGCAGACCTTGAGAATCTGCTGAATGAGGCAGCAATCCTCGCAGCCAAGAGCAACAGGCAGTATATTACTGATAAGGATATCAAGGATGCATATGTCAAGGTCAGTGTAGGTACAGAAAAGAAGAGCCGTGTGATCACAGAAGAAGAAAAGAAGATCACAGCCTATCATGAGTCAGGCCATGCGATCCTGATGCAGGTGCTCCCGAAGGCGGGCCCGGTGAACTGGATTTCTATCATCCCTACTGGTCCTGCAGGCGGATACACCATGCCGCTCAAGGAAAAGGATGACATGTACAATACCAGAGGCCAGATGATGGATGACATCATTGTGGACTTCGGCGGCAGAGTAGCAGAAGAGCTGGTATTTGATGATATCACTACGGGTGCTTCAAACGATATAAAACAGGCCACAAAGACTGCAAGGGATATGGTGACGATCTATGGATTCTCTTCAGAGATCGGACCTATCAATTACCAGAATGGTGATCCTGATGAGATATTCCTGGGCAGGGATCTGGGCCATGCAAGACCATATGGAGAGGCAATTGCTACCTCAATCGATGAGGAAGTCAAGCATATCATGGACAAGTGCTATGCGAAGGCAAAGCAGATCATCAGTGATCACAGGGATATTCTTGACAGAAGTGCTGCTCTTCTTATGGAAAAGGAAAAGATCAGCAGAGAAGAGTTCGAAGCTCTTTTCGAAGAGTAATGGAGATGGATGAATGAACAGAGAGGCCCTATTTTCAGATGGTACGAGAGCGTACACTACTCCTCCGGAGCCGGAAGAGAATGATACGGTCACAGTGCGCCTTCGTACTGCAAGGGGCGATGATCTGCGTGTCTGTGTTGTAAAAGGTGACGGAGCCGAGCAGGAGTGTATAAGGGAAGAGAGAACAGAAGAAGACGGAGTTTTCGACTATTACTGTTGTGACCTGATTCTGGGCACAGAGATGGTCACATATTATTTCAAGATATATAGTGATGAGGGAACCGTATTCTTTGACAGGTTCGGAGTCACTGATACACTTAGACCACAATATTTTTTCAAAATATCACCAGGATTCCATACGCCTGACTGGGCGAAAGGAGCGGTGATGTACCAGATCCTTGTTGACAGATTCTACAATGCCGACAGGACCAATGACGTAGAAAATAACGAATATTATTATATCAATACCTATGTACATCATATCAACAGCTGGTCAAAGCCGCCGGCTGATTTTGATGTACCGAATTTCTATGGCGGAGATCTCGAAGGAGTAAGACAGAAGCTGTACTATCTGAAGAGCCTTGGAGTTGAGGTCATTTATTTCAATCCGCTTTTTGTATCACCATCCAATCACAAGTATGATATTCAGGATTATGACCATATAGATCCGCATCTCGCAAAGATTGTGGATGACGGTGGAGTCACGCTGAATCCGGGAGACTACGACAATACTCATTCCACGAAGTATCAGAAGAGGACCACAGAGCAGGCCAATCTTGATGCATCGAATGAGTATTTTGCACAGTTTGTAGAAGAAGCTCACAGCAAGGGAATCAGAGTCATTCTCGATGGTGTGTTCAATCACTGCGGTTCATTCAATAAATGGCTGGACCGTGAGAGGATATATGAGGGAAAGGGCGGATATGCGCCTGGTGCCTATATTTCCAAGGACAGCCCATATCATAACTTTTTCCATTTCTATGAAGACGGAGATGACAAGTGGCCTTACAACAAGTCGTATGACGGCTGGTGGGGCAATGATACCCTGCCGAAGCTCAACTACGAGGGCTCGCAGGAGCTTGAAGACTATATCATCGGGATTGGCCGCAAGTGGGTTTCACCGCCATACAATTGTGATGGCTGGAGGCTCGATGTAGCAGCAGATCTTGGGCATTCGCCTGAGTACAATCATCAGTTCTGGAAGCGTTTCAGGAAAGAGGTCAAGGATGCCAATCCTGAAGCCGTGATCTTTGCAGAGCATTATGGAGACGCGACTCCGTGGCTTTCTGGCGACCAGTGGGATACGATCATGAATTATGATGCGTTCATGGAGCCGGTATCTTTTTTCCTGACAGGAATGGAGAAGCACTCAGACAGATTCGAAAGTGATCTGTATGGCGATGGCCGTGTGTTCGAAGTCACGATGAGGCATGCCATGTGTGAATTCCTGCCATCATCACTCTACTGTGCGATGAATGAGCTGGACAATCATGATCATTCGAGATTTCTCACGAGGACGAATCACAAGGTGGGTCGTGTGGCAGAGCTCGGCAGTGATGCAGCAGGCGAAGGAGTGAATCCGGCAGTGCTGAAGCTCGCGGCACTCATCCAGATGACATGGCCGGGCGCACCGACCATCTATTATGGCGATGAGGCCGGAGTAGTAGGATTTACAGATCCTGACAGCAGGCGTACATATCCGTGGGAGAATGCTGATTACGAGCTTGTGGACTATCACAGGGACCTCATCTTCATGAGAAAAGTGAACGCGGCCCTGAAGAACGGTTCGCTCAATTTCCTGACCTGTGGCAGAAATTTCATCAGCTATGCCAGATTCAATGATGAGCAGAAAATGGTAATTGCCATCAATTCGGGTTCTGACAGTATGGAACTGGATATACCTGTATGGAAGGGAGAAGTACCGATGGAGTGTACGATGACTCAGGTCTTCGCCGCTACATCCAAGGGATATTCCCTGATGCCTGTCAAGATTCAGGTACAGCAGGGAACTATTCATATCAGGCTGTCCGGTCTTTCGGGGGTGGTCCTGTCCTATGAGAAGTAAGATCACACTCGGAATATTAGCACATGTAGATGCCGGGAAGACCACACTGTCTGAGGCAATGCTTTTTGCCGCAGGAGTCCTGAGACATCATGGAAGAGTAGATGCAGGTGATACTGCGCTTGATACAGATGATATCGAGAAGAGACGCGGTATCACTATATATTCGCGTGAGGCCCGTTTTGAGATGGGCGAGGCTCTGATCCAGTTCATAGATACACCGGGGCATGTGGATTTCGGGACAGAGATGGAGAGAGTCCTGCCGGTGCTTGATGCTGCGGTACTTGTGGTAAGTGCGATTTCAGGAGTAGACAATCATACCAGGAGTCTGTTCAGGCTGCTTTCCGACTATGGGATTCCGGCAGTCATTTTTGTCAACAAGATGGATATTGCAAGACTTTCAAAGGATGAGCTGTTTGCGCAGATCAGGGAGAGCCTGTCGGATTCTGTCGTTGATTTTTCTCTTGAGAAAAGTCAGAGAGATGAAGAACTCGCACTATGCAGTGATGAATTATTTCAAGAATTTGAAGAAAATAAAAGCCTTTCAGATGATGGAGTCCGGAAGGCTTTTTCACAAAGGGCATTTTTCCCGGTTCTGTTCGGGAATGCGCTGAAATACAGGACAGAGGGAGATCAGGAACTGCCGCCGGATGGCGTCAGTGACCTGATGGATCTGATAGTGTCGCTGGCTGTGCCGAAGCCGTATACAGACGGATTCGGCGCGTACTGCTACAAGGTGACGAGAGAAGGCGGCACGAGGCTTGTCCATCTGAAGATGACAGGCGGGACACTGTCTGTCAGGGAAAATATCGGTGATGATAAGGTCACCCGTATCAGGCTCATGAATGGAGACCGGTTTGAAAGTGCGGAGAGCATTGAAGCCGGTGACGTCGCAAGCATAGAGGGACTCGATCATGTGAAGGCCGGAGATGCTCTTGGAGAGTGTAAGGGTAGCGGAAAGCCTATACTGGAGCCGGTTCTCTCATACAGGGTCATTCCTCCATCAGATGTGAGTCCTCAGAAACTCTACGAAGATATGCAGGTGCTCGGTGAGGAGGACCCGTCACTCAATGTAGAATGGCTTGAGGAGACGAGAGAAGTCCACATCAGGCTGATGGGGCAGGTTCAGCTGTCTGTCATCACTGAATCGATAAAGACCAGATTCGGATATGTGGTGACCTTTGATGCCGGGCGCATCATGTACAAGGAGACAATTGGCTGTGCAGCCGAAGGCATAGGCCATTTCGAACCGCTGAGACACTATGCCGAGGTGCGTCTTCTGCTCGAACCGGGTGAACCTGGCAGCGGGATAGTGGCAGAGACTGAATGCTCAACAGATATTCTCGACAGGAACTACCAGCAGCAGATACTGTCTGTGCTGAATGGCTACAGACACAGAGGAGTTCTCACGGGCAGCCAGCTGACAGATGTGAAGATCACTCTGGTCGGTGGCAGATCGCATAATGCTCATACAATGGGTGGTGACTTCAGGAATGCTACGATCAGGGCTGTGAGACAGGGCCTCATGAAGGCTGATCCGGTTCTACTGGAGCCATGGTACAGGGTCAATCTGATCATCAGGGGTGATGCAGTCGGCAAAGCCATGAATGATCTTGTACAGATGGGTGGTTCCACCGAGCCGCCACAGATATACGGTGACAGGGCAGAGATCAGTGGAGAAGTGCCAGTCAGCTCTTTCATGGAATATTCGAAGAAGCTTCTCGTATATACGAACGGACCACAGGATATAGAACTGTCAAATGCAGGCTACAGACCGTGCCATAATGCAGAGGAGATCATAGAAGAAAAGGCATACGACCCTGAAAGTGACAGGCGGAATTCACCATCATCAGTATTCTGTTTCCATGGAGTCGGAGAGAATGTCCCATGGTATCTGGTGGATGGCATAGCCCGTAGCGAACCGACTCTGAAGGGGGATCCTCGTGTTGACTGGGATCACACCAGAGAAGTGATAGATGCAGCAGTCGCTGAAGTTGAAGAGATTTATGAGCAGAAGGAGGAGCATCTCGCCGGCGGTGGTGCGATGGAGAAGCAGGCCCGGAAGAAGAGCTCGTTCCAGGGTTACAGCGGCATGAGCGCCGAGCTCGAGGAGATTTTTGTAAGAGAATTCGGAGAGATAAAAAGGCCGCTTGCTGATGATTTTTCCACGGAGAGAGACTACGACCGTGATGAGAATATCCTCAATGCCAGGGAAGACTATATAAAGACGCATATGAATCTTGCCGAGAAGAGGAAGAATCAGAATATCAAGGACCGATATCTGATAGTTGACGGATACAACGTGATACACGCGTCGAAGGAACTGTCGGCTCTCTTCAGGGACAATATGGATGCAGCCCGTACTCGTCTTGAGGACGAGGTGGCCAATTATCAGGGATTCGACGGTGCAGAGACTATCATTGTTTTCGATGCTTATAATCGGAAAAATAATGCAGGCAGATCCCAGAAGAAGGGCAACATCACGATCGTCTTCACGAAGGAAGACCAGACAGCTGATGCATATATAGAGAAGTTTACGCACGATCACAGGGACAGAGATTCTGTCAGGGTCGTGACATCGGATAATGCAGAACAGACAATAGCCATCGGAAATGGCGCGATAAGGGTATCATCAAGAGAGTTTCTGGAAGAACTCAGGAATGCGCATTTATGAAGATATTACACTGTGCAGATATACATCTGGATTCAAAAATGGAAAACAAGCTCACTTCGGAGCAGGCAAGGGAGCGGAGAGGGGAGATCCTCGCCGGCTTTCATAATATGCTCGACTATGCCGAAGAAAACGGCATACAGACAGTGCTCATAGCAGGTGATCTGTTTGACAGAAGGCATATCAGAAAGACTGTGAAGGATGAAGTGAAGCAGGAATTCATCTCACACAAGGATATTGAATTCTATTATCTGAGAGGCAATCATGATATCACGGATTTCCTTGATGATATGGACGAGATACCGAAGAACCTGCATCTGTTCTCTGCAGACAAATGGACCTCATACCGGTGTCCTGACAATATCGTCATCACAGGTCGTGAGCTGGATGCGAAGTCATCATCTGATCTGATCAGTGAGATGGTGCTCGATCCGTCCAAGGTCAATATAGTAATGCTCCATGGGCAGGACAGTGAGTATCAGTCCAGAGACAATGCATACACCATAGAGCTCCCGAAGCTACGTAATCATTATATAGACTATCTGGCTCTTGGCCACGTGCACAGCTACAAGTGGGAAGAGCTTGACGACAGAGGAGTCTACTGCTATCCGGGATGTCCGGAGGGACGTGGCTTTGATGAGTGCGGGAAAAAGGGCTTTGTAGTCCTTGATATAGACAGCACCGGGATCAGGTCGCATGAATTCGTATCACTTGCGAAGCGGCAGTTCCATGAGATCAGAGTGGAAGTGGAGCCGGATGATGATCTGAATGCCATTATCGGGAAAATAAAAGCAGTTCTGGAAAAAGCATCTCTTGAGGATCTGATCCGTATTGATCTCGTCGGAAGGAAAAATATGGATCTTGAGATCGACTGTGAATGGATACGGATGCAGACAGATCAGGGATTCTATTTTTACGATGTAAAGGATGACACAAAGGTCAGGATCAACTATGAGAATTTCGCTCATGACTGGTCACTCAAGGGGACATTCGTGCGTACAGTTCAGGGCCTTGATATAGATGAAGAGAGAAAGGCACAGATCATCGAGCTCGGAATCCGTGCAATAATGGAAGGGAGCCTTCAGGAATGAGACTGATATCAGCATATATAGCCGGTTTCGGAAGGATCACCGACAGGAATATCACTTTTGAACCCGGACTGAATGAGATAATGGATGAAAATGGTAAGGGCAAGACGACTCTTGCCGTATTCATCAAATCAATGTTTTACGGACTCGAATATTCTCCGAGGAAGAGTTCGCTAACGGAGCGTGATCATTACAGACCATGGAATGCCGGTACCTTCGGCGGGAATCTAGTCATTCTCGTCGGGAAAAAGAAGTACCGTATCGAGCGTACATTCGGCGGTACAGCCAAAGAAGATACATTTGCACTTTTTGACGAGGATACGGGAGAGGCTTCCACAGACTATTCTGAGAAGATCGGAGAAGAGCTCTTCGAGGTAGACAGGGAGTCATTTGAGAAGAGTATCTTCGTCCCGCAGGGAGCACTCGAGACGAAGATCACGAGTCAGCTCAATGCCAAGATGGGAGGCCTGGGCTCGGTACAGGATGATATGAACCGTTACGACCAGGCAGTCGAGGCCATAGACAATGCGAGAAAGGTCTATACTGCGACGAGCAAGGTGAATCCGGGACTCATTAAACAGATCAATGAAAAGATCCGTGAGGAGAAGGAAAAGGCCGACCGTATTCCGAAGCTGCAGGAGGCCTATGATACCAAGGCTCATATGCTTCTTGAAAAAAGAGCACAGCTCCGTCAGCTCGAGTACAGGAAGAGCACCCTGTCAGATCAGCTCGCTGCGATCGCGAGAAGCGAGAAGTCTGTCGGAGTATATCAGGCGAAGAAGGATTCACTGAAGAAGCAGGAAGATGTGCTGCAGGGTCTCGATGATTTCTTTGCAAACGGACTTCCTGATGAAAAGGATATAGATGACCTTGAGAACCGTGAGCGTGAGCTGAGCCTCAATCGCAACCGCCGTGATATTCTTCGCGAGAAGCTGCCTGAGAAGGATGAGCAGGAATTCCTGGAGAATCTTTTTGCAGACCGCAGTATCTCCGAAGATGATATAGATGAATGGAAAAAGGAATCTGAGACCATCAGGTCCCTTCGTATCAAGGGTGAGCATGTACAGATGTCCGATGACGAGCGCAACCAGCTCTCGGAACTCAGGGAGTTTTTCAAAAAAGGCACACCGGACGATGAGCAGATCCAGAATACACTTTCAGATATCAGCAGATGCAATGAGATATCAGGGCAGATGAAGTCTCTCGGAGAGACACATCAGAAGCACAGAGAAGCGGCCAATGGGATCAGGGAGACGCAGTCCATTCAGGAAGGTGTCTCGGGAATAGTGATTCTCGGATTTATCACAGCAGTATTCTTCATGGCGAGCCTCTTCTTTTTCAATGCCGGTGAGCGCGGATCGCTCAGGATGATCCTTTTCATTGGCAGCTTCGTGGCAGGTGTTGTGTCTGCAGTAGTCTTTATCATGCAGATAATCCACCGGGCCGCAATGCAGAAGCAGTCGAAGTCGACGATGGAAGATGAACTGGTCGAATCGGAAAAGGATCTGTCGAAGCTCAGAAGTGAGTACCAGAAGCTCCACGACAGGGCACACGCATTTATTGAGAAGTATCCGGTTTCAGCCGATGACATGCAGCAGGCGCTTCTTGAGATCCATAGGAAAAAAGACCGCTTCGAGACTCTGAATGCAGAGGAAGCCAAACTGTCTGAGAATACATCAGGAATGGTTGAGGAGCTGTCAGAGCTCCAGCTCAAGCTGTATACCTCGCTGGATCCGTATGCCAAGGCCTTCGGAATTAATCTGTATGAGGATGCCAAAGAGGATGACCTGATAAAGAAGATTTCAGACAAGCTCGATGATTATCTCGAATTTGAGGAGAACAATCAGGAATATCAGAGGCTTGTAGCCACGATCAACAGTGAGACTCAGGGAATTCTGGCTGTGCTCAGGGCATATCCGCTGAAGACGGATATCACAGATCTGGCCGGCTGCCTGCGTGAGATCAGGCAGAATATGCTGCTCTATGGCAGCACTCAGAAGCAGATTGATGAACTTCAGGATGAGCTGAAGTCGCTGCATGTTGATGATCTCGCCAAGTCAGGCAAGTCTCTTCAGGAGCTTCAGGAAGAGCAGAAGAAGCTCGACGACGATATATCGAAGCAGAAGCAGTTTATAGCAGAAGACGTGAAAGAGCTTGATTCCCGTTCTGCTACACTTGTGGAATATGAAGAAGCGCGTGAGACACTCAGGGATCTGAATGCGAAGAAGGCATCATATGAGGAAAAGGTCGATCTCTATGAGGAGACCAAGAAGTATCTCCGGATTGCAAGAGAGAATTTCCTCAAGGTATATATGGGACCTCTCAGGGAGCGGCTCAACTACTATATGAAGTCGCTGTATCCGGATTCAGATGACGCCATTCTGACAGATGATTTTGAGCTTGATATGAATCTGGCGGTATCTGTTTCTGGAAAAAGCGGTGGCGGCCGTACCAGAAGCAGCGATTATCTGTCAAAAGGCTATCAGGATCTCGCTTCATTCTGCTCCCGTGCAGCGCTTATAGATGTGCTGTTCCGTCGTGAGGAACCGATGATCATTCTTGATGATCCGTTCGTCAATTTCGATGAAGAAAAATTAACCGATGCGAAGAAGCTGATGCAGGAGCTGTCACAGAAGTACCAGATCATATACATGACCTGCCACGAGAGCCGGTCACTGAGGTGAGCATATGGCAAATATCATGGATTACCTGGACTGGAGAGCGGATATTCCATTCTCGGTCGACCCTTACAATGAAGTAGACAATCTCGTTTTTTCCACGATGGCGTACATTGATTTCGATGGAGTTGTGCCGGGACTGGATAGGGACAACCCTCTGTCTGTCCATGAAGTGAATGAGAGATACTGGAGACGTCATTCTGAATCAGAGATCAGGGCCAGGGATGCTTTTGTCTCAGATGCTCCTTTTATCCTTCAGAAAATGGCCGGCAGCAGGCGATATAAAAATATGAAGCTGCTGCACTATATCAATGCGGTTAATGAAGATGTGACACTTCAGGTATCAGCTATCACAATCCTTCCGGGAGATGGTGCAGTCTATGTGGCGTATCGTGGAACTGATGATACTCTGATAGGGTGGAAAGAGGATTTTCTCTTTGCATACAAGGATATGACCGTGGGGCAGAAAGCATCGGTCGATTATCTGGACCGGACTCTTCTGTGCCTGCCGGAGGATCTGACACTCTATGTGGGAGGACATTCAAAGGGTGGCAATTTTGCAGTATTTGCGGCAGCTTTCTGCAATCAGCATATCAGGGACAGGATAAAGACTGTTTATTCGAATGACGGGCCGGGCTTCGTGCAGGATGTGATCCACACGAAGGAATATCAGGCGATCAGAAGCAAGATGATAAAGTACACGCCAGAGTTCTCGTTTATCGGCGGCCTCATGGCAGATGATGCCGAGCCAGTTGTAGTGAAGAGCGACGGAAACGGTGCATATCAGCATGATCCGTTCAGCTGGCAGGTCATGCGCAACCACATGGTGCTTGCAGATGACATGACAGGTTCGAGCAAGATCCTGAATGATGCGCTTGGACGCTGGGTGTCGAATGAGTCTCCGGAGAAGAGGAAACAGTTTATCAATATCCTCTTTGATCTGTTCAAGGAAGCAGGCGTCACCAAAGCAAGCGAGCTCGGTAAAAACAAGATAAAGACCTCTGTTGCAATGATCAATGCACTCCGTAAGCTTGCGCCGGAAGACCGGTCAGCCTTTCTTTCAATCCTTAAGGATCTGGCAAAGAGCGGCGGAGACGCACTGAAGGATGCAATTCTCGATGTGGAAATCGAAGCGAAAAATAATACGTGGTAAAGAAGAGCCCAGTCAGGGCTCTTTTTATTTGCTATTCAGAGAGAAGAACCATGGCAGGCGTTCTTTTCCATGTTCCTTCAGATTCGTATACTGCAGGCATTCATATTCCCATTCTTTGTGGAGCACATCTTTGTCACCCTTTTCCCATGAATGATAGTGCCCGTCAGTTCCCAGGTATCCGAGATGATTCAGAGCCGGGATGTCCTTCTGTAGGTTTTTCAGATAATAGTTGTAGTCAGCCATTTCCCATCCGGTATTTTCCAGCATCATGGTGCCGAGATAGTTCGTGCTGGTGACTACATCCTGCTGTTCAGGAATGTCATAATTGGCCCAGATGAAGAAAGGAGTTGCATACCATTTTTCCTTCTGGTCCAGAGGCAGTTTGTCTACACCTTTGCCGCCTGAGACGACAGAGGTGAAATAGTTCGGAAGCGTCGGATAATGGTCTCCGAACATGACTATGATAGTCGGCTCATCATAATTTTTGAAATATTCTATCAGGTATCTGAGGGCTTTATCACTCAGCTTTTCAAGGGTCAGGAAATGATTGGCCTCTGTACTCATGATTCCTTTTGTGGTGAGATCAGTTCCCAGATCATTGGCTGTATATCCGCCGTGATTCTGCATTGTCACATCAAACAGGAAAAATGGCTGGTCCTTATTTTTCTTATGAGCTATCACATCTACGATCTTCTCATAATTGGCCTGATCGCTGATATGACCATGGTACTTCAGTACATTTTTGTCGAAATCATCCTGTGTATAGAATCTGTCAAATCCCATCAGGCTGTATGCGGCTTTACGGTTCCAGTTGCTGCCCTTATACGGGTGCATGGCTGCTGTCTGGAATCCCTGAGCCTCGAGAGTGGATACAAGGGAGTATTCCTTCTGCGTGAAGTAGCTCACATACGGAACCATTCCCGGAAATCTTTTGACGGAATTGCCTGTCAGGAATTCATATTCGGTCTTGGCTGTTCCGCCGCCCGTGATGCAGACAAGGGTGTGGCCTTTGATCGTATTTTCCTTCATTGAATCATAGAATGGCATGATCTCATCCGGGGTGTTGAGCTTTCCGGCATAGTTGTAGTCAGCCCATGATTCGTTCATGATTGCGATGATATTTACTGGCTTTACGGTAGTTGTGGCATTGGATTTTTTCTCCAGTTGGGCTTTTCTTGCGATCTCTTCTGTCTCTATGGCGGAATAGCCGTCAGGCGGAGTCAGGCGCATGTATTTTGCCACGCAGAAGAATCCGACAGTTGTGCCATATTCGTGATATGTCCTGATCGGAGCGAACAGGTCGGTCATGATTCCCAGAGCGCCATTCCAGTTGACATTCAGGTAGAATGGATATGCTGCGATCATGAATGCGGTGACGCCAATGCGCATCAGGATTTTCTTTACCTTATTCTTTTTTACGAGGACATAGTCAATTGGGATGAGCGTATATATGATAGTCAGCCCGATTCCGGCTATGATATCAATGATCAGGGCACGGGTTGGTCTGAATGTATATGTGCCGGCGACCGTGGCGGCTGTTCTGATGCTGAAAAGGTCGATCAGCTGAAATGGTTCGCCACGTTCTGCGTATACGATGAAGAAGACTATCGTCATAGCAGACCAGATGATATGGATCAGAAGGACTGAACGCTTCAGACTGTTGAACCAGAAGAATGCGATCAGATTCATGATGAAGATGCCGCCGATGTTCAGGAGCATATAGTACCATTTCATCTGCAACAGATCCGGATTGTTGACATATTCTATTATAAAGAAGCACCAGGTATCTGCAATCAGCATCAGAAACAGATGGTACCAGCGTAGCTGTCTTCGTTTTTCCGTAGGCTTTTTGATATCAGGCCCGGCCTGCAACTCTGTATCACTCATGATTTTTATTTTAACGCATTATGGTAAAATCGCAACAGGTCATCAAGCCGCCATCTCGCATTCGCTGAAGATGTGGAGGGCAGGCAGACCGGTTTGATTCCATATATCGGATACTGGTACTTCATGTACAGATTATATGCGGTCTTGCCGTTTACAAAGATTCTGCTATCGATATTGGCTGTTGATAAAATCGGCTCCAGATCAGTGACTTTCACATCAGTTATCGAACTGTCAGAAGAACCTTTTATACGGCATGACTCAATCACATCATACAGAGCTATATGACAGTCCTGTAATAGCTGTTTCTTTTCATCAATGCTATGAGGATCTGCTTTTTCAAAAACAGCCGCTATTACTTTCCAGAACCGGTTCGACGGATGACCATAGTAGAATCCCTGCTCACGCGATTTGACCGATGGAAATGATCCGAGAATCAGAATATGGGACGAGTCGTCATAGAACGGCCCGAAAGTATGATCAGCTTTTTCTAATTCCATCTCACATCACCATCACAAGTGTTCCTGCTGTCAGCAGGATCATTCCGATCACTGACTTGAATGTAAAAGATTCATGCAGGAAAATGAATGCAAGAATCAGCGTGATGACAGTACTCATTTTGTCGACAGGTACAACCTTGGATGCTTCGCCGAGCTGGAGTGCACGATAATAGCACAGCCATGACGCGCCGGTTGCAAGACCAGACAGAATCAGAAATACCCAGCTCTTCGTGCTGATGCCGGATATACCGCCCTGCACATGGGTGAGAAAAACCATTCCCCATGCCATTACAAGAACCACGCATGTCCTGATGGCAGTCGCGAGATTGGAGTCAACACCCTCAATACCGACCTTAGCCAGAATAGAAGTGAGCGCGGCAAAAACCGCAGAACCGATTGCAAAGACAAGCCAGACCATATTGTTCTCCCTGGATTTCATAAAATCACGCTTTCATAGCTTTTTTTTCAATTGTATATCACGATTATCTGATGTCAATATCCAGGACAACATATCGGCATAAATGTCTGAAAAAAATGGGTATATTTCCATCTTGCAACTTTCCAAAGATTATGTAACAATAAACCATAGTTATCATATATTTTCAGGAGAACAGTTTATGTCCGAAGAACAGCAGACACATAGAAAAAAGCGAGCGAGCGAATACCTCTCGGATGAGGAAAATGCCAGATACAGGGTCATAGCCAAAAGAGCATTTCTGGTAGGACTTGCGCTCATAATCATTTATTTTGTGATCAAGAGATGGAGCGGCCTGTCGGCAGAATGGGATACGGTGAAGAAGGTATTCCAGCCGATTCTGTTCGGCTTTGTCATGGCGTATCTCACGAACCCGATCATGAAATTTTTCTCACGGATATTCAATGGCATTGCAGATGCAGTTGCAAAGAAGAGAAAGAAGCCGCGCAAAAAGCCGGAAAACGGCAGACCAGTAAAATGGATCAGGGTCCTGTCATCGATCCTTGCAATACTCGTACTGGTCGCAGCGGTAGTAGCCTTCCTTGTGCTCGTCGTACCGCAGTTCGTCTCTACTATGAACGAGCTCATCAATAATATCCATGAAAAAGTCCGCGGCGTCATCGACTGGGCGGACAGGATCACGAAGTACCGTTTCAAGGACGCCATGGATTCAGCCAGGGACAATCAGAATATCGACAATACGCTGGACGAGCTCGTCGATTTCATCCGCAAGTACCTGAATCTCGAGAGCCAGAACCAGATCGTCTCGACGCTCACCAAATGGGGCATGAGCGTCGGAAAGACCGTCATCAATCTGATCATCGGCGTCTTCGTCTGTGTCTATGTACTGATTGACAAGGAATCGTTCAAGTCATGGACCAAGAAGCTGATCTATGCGATCTTCCCTGTGAAGCCGGCCAATCATATTGTGGAAACTGTCAGAAAAGCAGATGAGATATTTTATGGTTTCATAATTGGAAAAATCATCGATTCGATCATCATCGGTATCATATGCTATGTGTTCATGCTCATACTCGGATTCCCGTATGCGATTGTGTGCTCGGTCATCATCGGAGTCACCAACGTCATCCCTATATTCGGACCATATATTGGAGCAGTGCCTACTGTCTGCCTGATCTTTGTCAACAACCCGATGCAGGGAATCTATTTCCTGATCTTTGTCATCGTGCTGCAACAGTTCGACGGCAATTTCCTCGGACCGAAGATCCTCGGGGATTCGACAGGAGTATCACCGTTCTGGGTGGTATTTGCCATTGTAGTCGGAGGCGGTCTGTTCGGTATACCGGGCATGATCATCGGCGTTCCTACGGTGTCGCTCATACTCTGGGTGATCAGGCGAATTGCAGATCACTATCTGAGCCACAGGAAAATGCCGGTAGCACCGGGGGATTATGGAAAGCTGAATTACATAGATCCGAAGACGAAGGAGCCTGTTATGAAAACACATGAAATAAGGCACAACAGACAGGTTATCAAGGGTTTTCATTTCAAAAAGAAAAAGTAAAGTTTTTGACAGTATCCGTTCACTATGCTAAACTATAGTGAGCGGATTTTTTTGACTATAAGAAGAGCGACAGAGCTTTTTTTGAGGTAATAAATTGGAGAAGACAGAGTATAAGATCAGGATGGACCAGATGGAGAATCTGGTACGTCAGGGAGATCTGAAGGGAGCAGTAGATGCCATTTCAGACCTCAATTATCGTAAGATAAGAAATATAAATGTTCTCCTGCGTGCGAGTGATGTATGTGATATGGCCGGTGAGCCGGAAAAGGCCAGAGAGATCCTTGAGATCGCTCATGAGAAGTCGCCAATGGCAAGGATGACCATATACAAGCTTGCACTACTGTCTGTAAAGCTCGGGGAGTTTGAAGAGGCGGAGACATATTATCATGAATTCGTAGATTTAGCACCGCATGACGGGCTTCGTTTTATCATCCAGTATACAATCAGGAAGGCACAGGGAGCAGATACAGCAGAGCTCATCGGTATCCTTGAGGAGCTGTGCAGAGAGGATTTCATAGACAAGTGGGCATTTGAGCTAGCCTGCCTGTACAGGACTCATGGCGATGAGAAGAAGTGCGTGGATGTATGTGATCAGATAGCACTGTGGTTCGGTGACGGACCGTATGTGGAGAAGGCACTTGAGATGAAGATGCTCTACAAGCCTCTCACCAAAGAGCAGGAAGAGCAGTACAGGAAGCTCACCAGTGCCGAATCATCTGATCAGAATAAAAAGGACAAGTCTGATACAATCACAATTCCGAAGATAGAGGAGACACCTGACAAGTTTGATACAGTCAATCTCCAGGCGGAGATCAGGAAGAATATTGAAGAGATAATGCTCGCTACTGAAAAGGGCGAGGTCTCTGCCAATATGGACAATATCAAAGATCTCGTAGGTGATATCCCGTATGTCACGGCAGAGAGCGCTCTTGACAAGCACAAGAAGCAGCCAGAGCCTGAGCAGGAAGAGTCGAAGACTCCGATAGAAGATGCATATCAGCAGTATCTCGCTGAGGAATATGACGGGCAGATGGCCCTGAATCTGACAGCACATGCAGATGATGACCAGATTGAGGGACAGCTCACGATTGATGACGTTCTGGAGGACTGGGGCAGGAAGCAGAGAGCCATGGAAGCGGCTCTGAACGAGGCCAGGAGGAAAGAACTCGACAAGGCCAAGGAGCTGGCACTTCGTGAAGCCAATCAGATCATGGACAGGCTTGTCGATATCTCTCCACAGCTTGAGGCAGGCGTTGCCCCAGAAGAGATCCTGAAGAAGGAATATCTCAAGGAAGACAAAAAAGAACCTGAAGAGATCATGGCCGGAGTCAATGATATGCTCCAGCATGATATAGATACGATGTCGTATGAACCGGCAGAGAAGCCTGTGGAGCCTGAGCAGAAGGCTGAGGAAGAACAAGAAGAAAAGCAGCCAGAAAAGCCAGAGGAGCCAGCAGAAGAAAAGAAAGAGGAACCGGAAAAGAAGGAAGAACCGGAAAAGCTACAGGAGCCTGAAGAGAAGCAGGAACCAGAAGAACAGCCTGCTGATAAGGCAGAAGAAAAAGACAAGCCAGAGAAGGAAGATAAGCCTGAGGAAAAGGATGACAGCACTAAGAATCTGTCAGATCTGAAAGAAGATACTCAGGAAGTAAGGCATGGAATAGATATCTCCGGACTTGCAGATGCTATCGAGAGCGCAGCACTTGATGATGAGAAGGTCGAGACAGACTTTACAGATGATGAGAAGGATGTCCTGACATATTTCACAGAAGTGCATGGCATGAAGGAACAGCTGCTTCAGGCACTCAGAACCCTGAAGGTCAAGGAAGAGTCACATGGCAACATGAGAGCCGGCAACCTGACAATAGCCGGCGGCGATGGCTGTGGCAAGACAACGCTGGCCAGCCGTCTCGTACAGCTCACGCAGAAGGCAACAGGCGGACTGAAGGGTGAGGCAGGACGAATCACAGGAGCAAGTCTCAATTCCAAGGACATGAACGCAATCATCTCGAAGGTCAGGGGCGGCAGCCTGATGATAGAGAGAGCCGGAGGGATGAATCACGATACGGCGGTGTCTCTTGCGCTGCTCATTGAGAATGACAAGAGCGGTACTCTTTTCATACTTGAAGACAGCAAGAAGAGCCTTGATATGCTCTCAGCAGGCACGCCGAAGCTGTGGAAATATTTCACAAAGCATATAGAGATTCCTGAGATGACACTCGATGAGCTGGTGAATTTTGCAAAAGTATATGTGCTCGAATGTGGCTACTCAATGGAAGATATGGGGATCCTTGCACTGTATGACAGGATCAGTATCATGCGCAGCGGGGATGAAAATGTAGGACTCAACGCCGTCAAGGAGGTTATAGACGACGCTATAGCAAGATATAAGAAACGCAGCAAGGGATTTTTTGGACGTCTGTCAGCGAGGTATACAGATGAGGATGGCAGACCGATGCTGCAGGAAAAGGATATCATAGACTACTGACATAAGGAGGAAGGGAAATGAGCCATTTTACAGAGTTGGATTCGTATCTATTCGGACAGGGAACACATTACGATATATTCAGGAAGCTCGGCTCACATCCTGGGAAGCAGGATGGCAGGGAAGGCTATTTCTTTGATGTATGGGCACCACATGCCAGAGAGATCCATGTGATCGGTGAGTTCAATGGGTGGGATGAATGGGCCGCACCTATGAAAAAGGTGTCATCAGACGAAATAGGTGTCTGGGAATGCTTCGTTCCGGGTGCCAGAAAAGGACAGCTGTACAAGTATCTGATCCTTGGCAGTGACGGTGAGAAGCATTACAAGGCAGATCCGTACGCAGTCTATGCCGAAGTCCGTCCTGGGACAGCATCGAGACTCTGGGATGTACAGGGATTCACCTGGTCAGACAGCAGCTGGATGCACAGGAGAAAAGACGATACACCGTATTACGAGAAGCCACTCTCCATATATGAGGTTCATCCGGGCTCATGGATGAGGCACCCGGGCACAGATGATGACGGATTCTATACATACAGGGAGCTGGCAGACAGGCTCGTGGAATATGTCGCAGATATGGGATATACCCACGTGGAGCTGATGGGAATCTCAGAGTATCCGTATGATGGCTCATGGGGATACCAGGTGACTGGATACTACGCACCGACCAGCAGGTACGGGACGCCGCAGGACTTCATGTATCTCGTGAATGCTTTTCACAGGAATAATATAGGCGTGATCCTCGACTGGGTTCCTGCACATTTCCCTAAGGATGAGCATGGACTCGCAGATTTCGATGGAGAGCCTCTTTATGAGTATGCAGATCCGAGAAAGGGAGAGCACCCGGACTGGGGGACGAAGATTTTTGACTATGGCAGAACAGAGGTCAAGAATTTCCTCATAGGATCGGCAATCAACTGGGCAGAGACATACCATGTGGACGGACTCAGGGTAGATGCAGTGGCATCAATGCTCTATCTCGATTATGGCAAGGAAGCAGGCCAGTGGGTTCCGAACAAATATGGCGGCAATGAGAATCTTGAGGCGATAGCATTTTTCAAGCATATCAATTCGCTCATGACCGGCAGATACAAGGGCTTTGTGATGATCGCCGAAGAGTCGACAGCCTGGCCGAAGGTGACCACAGATGTGGATCATGACGGACTCGGATTTTCATACAAGTGGAATATGGGCTGGATGCATGATTTCCTCGATTATATGCAGCTCGATCCCTTCTTCCGCAAGGACAATCACAACAAGATGACATTTGCGATGAGCTACAATGAGTATGAGAAGTACATACTCGTCATCTCTCATGATGAGGTAGTTCATCTGAAGCATTCAATGATAGAAAAGATGCCTGGCGATGAAGAAGAGAAGTTCAAGAATCTCAAAGCCGGGTATGCGTTCATGATGTGCCATCCGGGCAAGAAGCTTCTGTTCATGGGACAGGAATTCGCCCAGACACATGAGTGGGATGAGAAGACAGAGCTGTCATGGTTCGAGCTCGAGAACCCGCTCCACAAGGGCATCCAGAACTGGGTGAAGGAACTGCTTCATACATACAGGAAGTATCCGTCACTCTGGGAGCAGGATATCAACTGGAATGGTTTCGAGTGGATCAATGCAAATGATAATTACAGGAGCATTTTCAGCTTTGTCCGTAAGAGCAAGGATGGAAAGAATAATATACTTTTCGTAGTTAATATGACACCGGTTGACTACTCTGATTACAGAGTAGGTGTAGTATCGAAGAATAAGCACACGCTTATCCTTGATAGCGAACAGCCGGAGTTCTACGGAAAGGACAAGGCAAAGACAAGAAAAAAGAAGACCTTCATGCCGGAGGCAAGGCCATGCGATAACAGGGATTATTCAATCAGTTATCCGCTGCCGGGCTTCGGAGCAGCACTCTTCACATTTGACTATTAAGGATGAAAAATTTTAGCAGGCGGACGATAATAACCATTGCCGTTGCGATAGCACTGGTAGTGGTTATCATCATTGCGGCAGTGTGGAACAGCACAAGGAGCTATGACACATACGATATAGATAAAAAGTTCAGCATAGATGGTACTAAGACACTGAATTTCCTTCCGTTTGCGGGAGGACTGCTGTCGTATTCAAGGGATGGAGCCCAGTATTATGATTCGTCGGGGCTCACTGTCTGGAATGAATCATACAATATGCAGTCTCCAGTCGTGAAGACAGATGGCAAGAGGCTAATCGTCTATGACAGGGATGGCAGTTCAGTGGTTGTGATGTCCGAGACCAAAGAGCTGTCGGTGATATCTACAAACCACACGATTGTCATGGCTTCGGTAGCTTCTGATGGCACTGTTGCAGTGCTCACGCAGGAGGGTGATACAGGGTATATCAATCTCTTTAGTGATGACGGCACTTCGCTTGCGGGAGGACAGGTTCATCTGTCACAGACTGGATATCCGATGTCACTGGCACTGTCAGATGACGGCAGCAGGCTCATCGTATCATTTGCATATACTGATTCGACAAAGCTTGCGACCAGGATCAATATATATGATTTCACGTCTGCTGGTGACAGGAAGAAGGACAATATCATAGCGGATTTTGAGTACAGGGATACGATATGTCCGCAGGTGGAATTCTTCTCTGATGGCAGAGCCTATGCATTTACTGACAGCGGAGTCAGGATTTTTTCATCGGGGAAATCGGCCAAGGAAGATGCAAAGGTCAGCGTGAAGTATGATATCGACTCTGTAATAAGTGGAGACAGCGGATTTGCACTGATTCACAGGGACAGCAGCAACAGGAAGATACTTACAGTATATTCTGAGGATGGAAAGAAAAATTTTTCAATGAAGCTGCACAAGTCGTATGAGAAGTGCAGCATTCTTGAAAATGACCAGATACTCGTGAAGAGCGGCAAGCTGATAGAGATATTCGGGAAGAATGGTCATAAGAGATTTTCATACAGATTCCCGGATGATGTAGTGGCATTTGTTCCGGCTGAGGAGCAGCGTGAGTTCTTCCTGGTACAGAGGGATTCGACCGGGATTATAAGGATAGGCTAAGAGGCAAAGAGGAAACATTTTGAATTACTTACTGATCATAACGCTAGTCCTGCTATTTGTGGGATTCGTCATAGGATGGGCGAAGGGGCTCATCGGAATACTGACAGGAATTCTGTCCTGGGTCATCATACTTGGTGTCATGTATGTGGCGACACCGGCGATAGAGAGGGCATACAGCAAGGGACCTGTCTATGAAAAAATGTACAATACGGTTTCGGATCACGTATCAAATGGCCTCGTCACAAAAGAAAACAAGGCAATTGATGAGTTGAACGAATCAATCGAAGCTGCAAATGACAGCGATTCGACGGACACTACGACGGAGACTGCATCAGATGGCAATCAGAAGGCAGATATCAATCTGAGTGATTCTGAGAGCATGAAGGATTTCCTGTCGGGGATCAGCATTTCACTGCCGTCTGCGGTGACTCGCATAGTGGCTCAGGCAGTAGACGGTGCGACAAATGCCGCAGCCAGACTCGTGAGCAATATCACAGCCGATTCACAGGACAAGATCACATCTGCAAATGATACAATAGTGAATACAGTTTCCACACCTATAGCAACTCTTATGGTGAGAGGCCTGGCATTGCTGACATCATTCCTGCTGGCTGTGATCATCACAAGGATAATAGCCCTTATAGGACAGGCACTCGGAAATACGCCTGTGATAGGCGGGATCTCAAGGTTCTTCGGAGGTATCTGGGGGATCATTGTAGTGCTCGTGCTGGTCTGGCTGTTTATGGATTTAGTGACATGTTTTTCTATCACGCCGAACGGACAGAAGCTGATGTCACAGATCAACAGCAGCAGTTTCCTTGATACACTTTATATCAACAATCCACTGACATTTTTCATTACAAAATAAAAGGAGGATAAAGTGGGACAGATAATAGGCAAGACAGATAAAGGGGAAGATATCGTGGCTTATGAGATCTCAGGCGGGATTCTCAAGGCAAAGATCATGAATTTCGGAGCCAATCTTATGGAGCTTCATGTGAAGATGGCAGACGGCTCTGATCGTGATGTGGTTCTGGGATATAATAATATAGAGGATTATTTCGATAATGATCCGAACTACGGATGCACTGTAGCCAGATGCGCCAACAGAATAGGCGGAGCTGAATTTACCATTGATGGAGAAAAGTACACTCTCGAGAAAAATGATAATGGAAAAAATAATCTCCACAGCGGAAAGACATCACTTCAGCGAAGGCTCTGGAAGACTGTAGATGAAGCAGCAGATCATGTATCTTTTACCTATCACAGTCCTGACGGTGATCTGGGCTTTCCGGGGAATCTGGATATCACAGTTACCTATACGATAAAGGATAATGCAGTGATCATTGATTACAAGGGCATTTCAGACAAGAAGACTATTCTCAACCCGACTAACCATTCATATTTCAACCTGAAGGGCGAAGGCAATGGAGATATTCTTGACACACAGGTGCAGATCAATGCTGATGAATTCACACATTCAGATGCAGAATCAATACCCGACGGACAGCTCATTGATGTCACAGGCACACCAATGGACTTCAGGACATATCATTCAGTTGGAGAACGTGTAGATGCTGATTATGAAGCACTGAATCAGGCCGGAGGCTATGATCACAATTACGTTCTGAAGAAGACTGATGAATTCAGGGCACCTGAGTTCGATCACGATGATAAAAAGGAATACGAGGCAGCGAAGTTCAAAGCAGCTGATGATTCTATAGAGGTATCAGTGTATACTGATCTGCCGGGACTCCAGTTCTATTCAGGCAATTATATCAGTGGGCACGATCTCGGAAAATGTGGTAAAATGTATCCAAGACGTGGAGGAGTGGCTTTTGAGACACAGTTTTTCCCGAATGCCATCAATGTTCCGACGTTTGATCAGCCAGTAATAGAGGCGGGGAAGACGTTTGCCACACGTACAGTATACAAGTTTTCAGCTAAGTGAAGAAGGGAGCAAAATGACTATTCTAATCGGAAACGACCATGCAGGTACTGAGCTCAAGAATGAGATAATGAAATATCTCACAGATAAGGGATACGAGGTAGAAAACTTTGGCACAGATACCAAAGACAGGGTCGACTATCCGAAGATCGGACAGAAGGTAGCAGAAGCACTAGCAGCAGGAGAAGGAGATCTCGCAATTCTGATCTGCGGTACAGGAATCGGAATCACACTGGCAGCCAACAAGGTGCCTGGAATAAGGGCGACAGCCTGCTTTGATACGACGACAGCACATCTCGTAAGAGAGCACAATCATGCAAATATCCTTGGCCTCGGAGCCAGAATAGTCGGTGTAGAACTCGCCAAAGATATAGTGGCATCTTTCCTGAATGCAAAGCCTGAGGGCGGAAGACATCAGGAGAGGGTTGATATGATCACAGAAATAGAAAAGAAGTACAACAAGTAATGGGAGAAAGACTTACAAAGACTGACGTAAAGAAGATAGAAGAGGAACTCGAGAAGAGAAAGCAGGAGATGCGGCCTGAGCTCATCGAAGAAGTCAAGGAGACAAGAGCGATGGGCGATCTCTCGGAGAACTTCGAGTATCACGCAGCCAAGAGTGCCAAGAACCGTAATGAGAGCCGTATCAGATATCTCGAGAGGATGCTGGCCAATGCGACCATCGTATCTGAGGAGTCTGCAGACGGTGTAGTTGGCATGAACAATACAGTCACCATTTATGAGCCAGAGGATGACGAGACCGAGAAGGTCAAGATCACTACGAGTATCAGGAGCAATGCACTCGAGGGCAATGTCTCTATTGAGTCCCCGCTTGGCAAGGCCCTGATTGGGAAAAAGGTGGGAGACAGAGTCACAGTACAGGTAGATGAGAGCTATTCATATGAAGTAGTAATAAAGGATATCGACCAGAGTACTGATGGTGATGATGACCAGATAAGTTCGTATTAAAAAACCACCCCAAGGGGTGGTAAATAGCGGAGACGAAGGGATTCGAACCCTTGTGCCGCGATTAGGCGACAAACGCATTTCGAGTGCGCCTCGTTATGACCGCTTCGATACGTCTCCGAACGCAACAGCTATTTTACTACAAGAGCTAATTTTTGACAAGAGCAAATTTCTACAGGAGGATAAATGATCCCGAATCCGCTAAGTGTTGTAGACCTGAGTTTTAACAAATCAGACAGGAAGAGAGATTCTTTCATGCTGAAAGGAGCTCTCGCAAAGCAGGGCTTCGATATGTGGCGTCACTGCTTCGTGGGTAAGAGCAGATCTACCGGCAGGAAGAGAAGCTTCATACTCGAGTATTACTGCGTGAATCCGCAGCTACGTGAAGATGAGCCTGTCTTCGCTAAAAAAGATGCCGCACCATCATATATGAGCATCAGAGCGCTGGTACTCGGTGAGGACGGATCTACACTCATCAGATATTTCCCATGGGATGAGGTGAGCACGGGAGAAGAGATGGACCTTCTCGTGAGTGCCGGGGACTGCTTCCTGTCAGAGACTAGAACGATGGGAAAGATAGAGGTATCGGCTGCTGATCATGAGAATGATCCGGATGAATATCCTGATGTCGGCAGACTGATCTGGGACTTAAAGATCGACAAGCGTATAGCTTTTAATATCGGATACGGTACTTCAGGGCCGCTTCGTACCACAGATATCATGAATGCATACTGGCACACAGAGGGCATGAAAGCATGCTATTCTGGCGAGCTGAGCTGGAATGGTGAAGTGTACGATGTGGAGCCTGATTCATCATATGGTATAGCTGATAAGATCTGGGGCAGGAATCCGGGAGACAGATGGGGATTCGTCAACTGTTCTGATCTCACAAGCAGGAAGAAGGGAAAGCTCACAGACGGTGCATTTGCATTTGGTCGTGGAATGAGAATCCAGGTCGGACCAATTGATACAGAGAATGAAGTGATCGGCGGAGTCTATCTGGACGGAGATACATACGAGTTCAATTTTTCAAAGGTATGGACACTGACCCAGAGCAAGGTTCAGGTGAAACAGAACAACAACAAGATTCTTTTCACAATAATAGAGGAGACTCCGACCACAAGGATCAGAATCAGAGTTCTTGCAAAGAAACCAGATATGAGACTCACAGTCTTCGAGACTCCATCGGGTGAACGGAGAAAGGTGCTCACAGGCGGCAATGGCAAGGCTGAGCTGATTCTCGAGAGAAAAAAGATTTCTCTGAAGAATAAATGGGAATGGGAGAGAGTAGACGAGCTGACTGGTGATAATGTATATATCTCATACATGGACAGGAAGAATAAGTAGGATTATCTACAGAAAGGCGACATCATGAAGATCGGAATGCTTACAAGCGGTGGAGACTGCCAGGCGCTGAACGCAGCAATGAGAGGAGTCGTAAAGGGACTTGAGGAGACTCTTAAGGGAGACGTTGAGATCTATGGTTTTCTGAACGGATATAAGGGCCTCATCTATGGAGATTATCGCAAGCTTACAGGATCTGATTTCTCTGGAATCCTGACAAGGGGCGGTACGATCCTCGGATCATCCAGACAGCCGTTCAAGCTCATGAGAGTACCTGATGAGAACGGACTCGACAAGGTAGAGGCAATGAAGTCCAATTACAGGAAGCTCGGACTCGACTGTATCGTGATCCTCGGAGGCAACGGGACCCAGAAGACAGCCAATCTGCTCCGTGAAGAGGGACTCAATGTCATCCATCTGCCAAAGACAATCGACAATGATATCTATGGAACCGATATCACCTTCGGATTCTATTCAGCAGTAAATGTGGCATCACAGGCCATCGACTGCATCCATACTACGGCTGCATCACACAACAGGGTGTTCATCGTCGAGGTAATGGGACACAAGGTAGGCTGGCTCAC
>JAQYAY010000024.1 GCA_029338735.1 Lachnospiraceae bacterium
GGAGCTCCAAGATTAGCAACTGGTGCGAATGTGAATGCTGTTGCTGCAGCAAGCACCAGGGCTAAACCTTTTTTAAGATTTAACATAATTTGTATTATTCCTCCTTTTTAGTTGGAATGTTTTTCATTGTGCTAAGTGAACTGGTCCTCCCAAACCGTATCCACATGATACCGAGGCGTTCGCGAATTCACTGCCATGCGTCGGCAGGAATTACGATCTGTGCTCAGCTAGAAAAGCTTTGCACTGGTATCATACTTCTATTCACTTTCCTCAGGACTCATCGCTGGATTCATCCTTTGGACAGTCTCTACTTTACGCATTTCAGGGGTTTTCCACAAATTTGAGTATGACGTTCTATCGGGCTTATTCCACATTAAATTTAGATATTGTAGGCTATCTCCCGATAGTTATTTCATATTCGGATTGTATACAATAAATAAGGTTCAATATTTTTTCAATTTGATTAAAAACAGCGAAGATAGTATAATATAGGTGCAATGATCGTTAGCACTTGAGGAGATGAACATTATGAATAAAACTCCGAAAATCGTCCCATTTGGCACATTTCCTATGGATGATGACATGGTCGAGATCATGACCACCTTACCTGATTCAAAAGGTAATGGATACCTGACCGCTGAACTGCCTGATGAGAAATATGGATTCAAAACAGCGAAAATTACATATCCTGACCTTACTGTGCAGCATTCAATTGGATTCACACAGGATGAGCTTGACTGGATACTACATCTCATAAGCAACAACCTTAACTTTATCCAGAACAGACTGGAGCTGATCTATGCCTAGTTATACCCTGTTCGGATACAGGTTCTTCTTTTATAGCAACGAATTCAAAGATGCTTACAACCTGGAGCCTGTACACATTCATGTATGCAAAGGCCGCCCATCACATGGCGCTCCCAAGTGGTGGGTAGGTGAAAACAAGATATGCAGAGCAGACAACGCAGATGTCACAGACTACGGCTTAAAAAATTCGGATATCAAATTCATCGAAGAACTCATTCTTTCTAACACCGATGTGATTATAAAAATGTGGAAAGAACAGTTTGGTGAAAATATGCTCTCATATCATTCAAGCGTTCAGGATAATGAAAAAGCATAAACTATGGACAGAAGCACTAATAATGATACAAGCAAAAAGCTATATGCCCTAGACAAAATACAGTCAATGTCAGAACTACTTTCTGATCTGAAGAAAGCTGACAATGAAGCTAATGAAAAAGGCTGGATCGAGTCTAATGAGCTTGAGAAAGAGCTGGGGATTTACGACTAATGATGATTTATTTGACCCCTCTGATCCCATTCATCACCAGCCTTGCTGCATAATCTGCCAGTTCTGATGATTCCAGCGGATCTGCACTTATTCTGTTTTCCTCATAGATATAGAAAATTGAATATAGATAGCCTTCTACAATATCTGCATCATCGCCTTGATAATAGCTGCTGAAGGCGTCGGAGGTAAATACCTGATGCAGGAAGCGGTCCCTGAAATCGCGTTCCTGTACTGATGTCAGCAGAGAATAGACTCCTGGTTCAAGAGAATCAAGGTATTTATATATTATGCGGATATCCTGAGTAATTTCACCTGTCAGGCGGCCTATCAGATCTGCAGCTTTCACATCGCACACATCATTTTTCATATCATCCATATTTCTGTAATGCAGATAGAATGTCTTCCTGTCTATATGAGACCGGTCGGTCAGCTTTAATACTGAGATGCGGTCTGGAGACATCTCACCGAGCAGTTCGATATATACTGCTCTCAGCTTGTTAACAGTCTTTCTGACCCTCGGATCTCTGACATTCTTTGCCGACGTCCTTGGTCCCGGAATCCATTCAGAGGAATTCTGACCTGACTCAGTGACATTATCAGATATCTGCTTTACTGAATTCTTCTCAGTAGTCTTCGCCATCTGTATTTCCTTTCTTCTCTATCCCATGCAGAGCCTGCCAGCACAGGTGGATTATCTGTCTGTCTCCTACATCCGGGATTGAACGTACTTCTTCCTCATCGAGTGACAATACATCACCCACGGTATCCAGCCCCTGACTGTGAAAAGCATCGAGAGTCTTATTCCTGAACCCGAGTTCGCCCAGATCTGTATCAGGATAGACGCGCTCAAAATCAACAGTTTCAGAACCATCTGAAGACCGAAATTTCTTTTCTGAATCCTCCTCTCCTCCATGCACTCCATCAGAAAGTGCTGCTGCATAGCCTGCTGCACTCTCAGTGAATTCAAAGAGCAGTTTCTCCGGATTCACATTCATCAGATCACGCAGCCGCCTGACGCCGTGATCTGTATAGAAATTCTTCTCTTCATCAGTCAGTGAATCATCTGAAGATATATCATTATCAAATGCCGGCGCTATTCTTTCCATAAATGCAATAGCTGACTTCATCCATGACAGCTCATCCTGGTGCCTGCGATACTGCTCTTTCATCTGACCGAGATTCAACAGATACTTCTTCCCTGCAACCAGATCAGATACATGCTCACGCAGCTTCATCAGTGCCTGATTCTTCTTCACCCTGACATTGGATTCATTGATCCCGAGCTTCTGAGCTATATCCTTCACACTCTTTCTGCCCTTATAGAAAGAATCCACAATACTCTTCTCATCATCTTCCAGATATTCATCCTCAATACCTGCAAGTATCTCATCGAAGTCTGAAGGGATATACACATATTTCTCACCGCACAGGTCGTATACCAGATCATCCTGCCAGGCCGGATGCCGGAATTTCTCTATATCTTTGTCATCAGGAACTGATTCACCTTCTGACTTTCTTAGTCCTCGAACAAGCGTTGAAAAAGTAGACTGACTCACGGAATTACGCGCCAATGCCTGCGATACCGGCACTGCATCGAGCATTTCACGACATGCCTCTGACAGGTTCTTTGCAAATGTTTCCGCAAGATGTATATCAGATGTCGTAAACTGCATGAATATTCCTCTTTCTCATAAATCCGTGTCATATCTATGTACAAGTCCAGATTATAGCATAATTACGATTTCATCGCAATAATTTACGTTGTTATCATAATGCATTTATGTAAATTATCTTATGGAGGCTACAGAAGAATGATAAAAGGACTCGCTACAAAATTAAAGAAAAAGAGACAGGAACTAGACCTGTCCCGAAAGATTGTCGCTGATAATATCGGCATCTCCGCCTCCACTCTAGCTGATTATGAAAACGGATATGGCGAACCATCGCTTAAAGCGCTCATGAAACTCGCCACCCTCTATAAATGCTCCACCGACTATCTCCTCGGCATTGAAAAAGCTTCTCCCCAGAAATCTATCGATGTCACAGGACTATCCTCAGAACAGATACGTGCACTCCAGAAATTCATAGATTCTATCAAATAAAGCAGACAAAAAACGAGGCATCCTGTGCCCCGCCATAAAAATCATTATTCAATCATTTCTGATATCACTGCTTCTGCCACCTTGATCCCGTCTATCGCGGCAGATGTGATCCCGCCGGCGTATCCGGCACCCTCGCCACATGGATACAGGCCTCGGACAGATGACTGGAATGTCTCATCACGCGGTATCCGGACCGGACTCGAAGTACGGCTCTCAACACCACTCATTATCGCATCATACCTTGCAAATCCATGAATCCTGTGGTCGAAGTATGACATACCTTCGATAAATGCATTCTCTATCGACTCAGAATATATGCCTCGCAGATTGGCAAATGCATGTGCTCCCTTCGTCAGTGACTCGAAGTCTCCATACGACGTACTATCCCTGTTCTCCCTGAAATCTCCATACAGCTGCTGAGGTATCCTTCCATCACACAGATCATACGATTTCTTCTCTATCGACCTCTGATACTCTATCGCTCCCAGAGGATCATTCATATCATACTCACCAGCACCTACTGCTACAACAATAGCCGAATTCGCGTTGCCTGAATCACGGCCATAGTTGCTCATTCCGTTCACAGCCAGATGAAGCGCCTCTGATGATGCATTCACTACATATCCGCCAGGACACATGCAGAATGAATAGACTCCACGCTCACCCTTCGAGTATGCGAGCTTGTACGGAGCTGCTGGCAGATACGCTGCAGCATCTTTGCCATACTGTGACTCATTTATAAAGTCCTGCGGATGCTCCACACGGAAGCCCATTGCAAACTGCTTTGCCTGCATCGGGATGTGCTCGTCATAGAGCTCATAGAATGTATCTCTTGCTGAATGTCCTATTGCAAGGATTACAGTATCCGTTGCGATATCTCCTGAATCAGTATGTACTCCTATGACTCTGCCATCAGTCAGTATCAGCGACTTCATCTGAGTACTGAATCTGACTTCTCCACCTTTCTCAATGATTGCATTTCTTATATTGCTTACGACTTCGATCAGTCTGTCAGTTCCTATATGCGGCTTTGCCTCATAAAGTATCTCAGACGGAGCACCGTACTTGACGAATGTCTCAAGCACGAACCTGTTCCTGCCGTTCCTGTCATGGACTCCGGTATTGAGCTTTCCATCTGAAAAGGTACCTGCTCCTCCTTCTCCGAACTGCACATTCGAATCTGGCTCGAGAACCCCGGTCTCAAAGAACTTCTCTACATCTTCTCGTCTCTGTGCGGCAGGCTTTCCTCTCTCTATTATCAGCGGGCAGAGTCCTGCCTCAGCCAGTACAAGTCCTGCAAATAGTCCCGCAGGTCCGAGTCCAATGATCACAGGTCTTCTGCCTTCTGACGGAGTCAGTCCATGCACCAGTCTGTATGATTTTTTCTCATATGGCGCGATATTCTTTATCCTGTGGTCACTTAATATCTTTTTCTCATTAGCAGAGACTGACACAGCCACCTGATACAGCAGGAATACATCAGGCTTTTTCCTTGCATCAATTGATTTCTTCAGAATTGTCAGCTTTTCGATCCTGTCAGCGCTTACATGAAGTCTCTTCGCGGCCTCCCTTATCAGCGTATCTCTGCCATCATCCTTCGGTCTTATCTTTATATTATCTATTCTTATGCACATTTTGTACTTGCGATCTGATCTTGTACTTCGTTACACTTTGTTACACTTATCACAGATATACTCAACTATCTCCTCTGTCCCACTGTACTGCCTCCTGTCGACCCATATGACGTCCTGGTAACGGCGGAACCAGGTGAGCTGGCGCTTGGCAAAGTGTCTCGAGTCCTGTTTGATCTTATCGACTGCCTCATCAAGTGTGCATTCTCCGCGGAAATATGTGAACAGCTCTCTGTATCCTATAGCCTTGGCAGCGGTGCAGTCCTTATCACCTATCTCATTATATATACGTCTTGCCTCGTCTAATAGTCCGTTCTGCATCATCGTATCCACTCTTGCGTCGATCCTGTCATACAGAGCCTTCCTTTCATCTGTCAGCACAAAAAAATACAGGTCATACGGTGACTTCCTCTGCCTCTCCTTCGCATTGTGCTCTGAGATCTTCTCTCCATGATTCCTGTAGTATTCAATCGCCCTGATGACTCGCTTCACATTGCCGGCCGGTATCGCATCAGCGCTCTCCGGATCCACATTGCCAAGCCGATCATGCAGAGCTTCATTTCCGTACTTGGAAGCATACGCTGACAGCTCATCCCTGAACTCTGTATCTATCTGCTCCTCACCGAAGTCTATATCATATGCAAGCGCCTGTATATAGAATCCTGTGCCACCACAGATGATCGGAACCTGTCCGTCATCATATATGGCATCCATCGCTGAATGCGCCATATCTACAAACCCGGTCACATCATAGTCATCTGTGGGCTCCATTATATCAATCCCGAAGTGGCGGACTCCGTCCATTTCCTTCTTTGTGATCTTGGCCGTCCCGACGTCCATGCCGCGGTATACCTGCATGGAATCAGCAGATATCACGGAACCGTTTATTTTTTTAGCGAGAGCCACTGAGACTTCGGACTTTCCGACAGCAGTAGGCCCTGCGATTATTATCAGTTTTTTCATAGCTTTCATTATAACACAAAAACGCCACCCGTACACAAGGTACAGGTGGCGCCCAATTAGTCAATCAGTCCCCGAATACGGCTCTGTAGTCGTTCTGGAACTTGACGATTCCCTCATCCGTAAGTGGATGATGAATCATCTGGAGGATTACCTTGTAAGGAACCGTGGCAATATCAGCTCCTGCAAGGGCACACTGTGTCACATGAAGCGGACTTCTGACAGATGCTGAAATGATCTGTGCTGTGATGTCATCATAGTTTTTGAAGATCGTTGAAATCTCCTCTATGAGCCTGAAGCCTGCTTCTGAAATATCATCAAGCCTTCCGAGGAACGGAGATACATATGTAGCTCCTGCTCTGGCTGCGAGAAGTGCCTGATTGGCTGTAAAAATAAGGGTGCAGTTGGTCTTGATTCCTTCACTGCTGAGTGTCCTGATAGCCTTGAGACCTTCAGCTGTCATTGGGATCTTTACGACCATATTAGGATGGATGGCTGCAATCTCACGGCCTTCCTTTATCATGCCCTCTGCATCAGTCGTGGTAGCTTTTACCTCGCCTGAAATAGCTCCGTCAACGATCTGGGTGATCTCCCTGAGGACGGTCTTGTAATCCCTGCCCTCCTTGGCAATGAGTGACGGATTGGTCGTCACTCCTGCAAGGATACCCATATCATTGGCTGCCTTTATCTCGTCAATATTAGCTGTATCAATAAAGAATTTCATCTAAATCACTCCTTAGTTCTTAGTCAAAATCCTTCCATTTCCACTCTGTGATCTCTGGCAGATCTACACCATACTCATGAATGTACTGCTTGTGCTCAACGAGCTTGTCGCTCATCTTCTGGAACAGATATGATCCTCTGTTGCCGAGCTCTGGCAGATACTTGAGAGCGGCCTGTACGAGATGGAATCTGTCGATGTGGTTCTGAACACGTACATCGAACGGAGTCGTGATCGTACCTTCCTCTTTGTAACCTCTGACATGCATCAGACGGTTGTTGTGACGACGGTATGTCAGCTCATGAATAAGCGTTGCATATCCATGGAAGTTGAATATTACAGGCTTATTCGTGGTGAAGAGCATATCGTACTCTGCATCTGAGAGTCCATGTGGATGCTCGTTCTGCGGCTGGAGCTTGAACAGGTCTACTACATTGATGAAGCGGATCTTGAGTTCCGGAATCTCCTCACGAAGGATTGATACTGCTGCAAGAGCCTCGAGTGTAGGTGTCTCACCTGCGCAGGCAAATACGATGTCAGGCTCCTGACCCTGATCATTTGAAGCCCAGTCCCAGATACCGATACCCTGAGTGCAGTGCTTTACAGCTTCCTGCATTGAGAGCCACTGTGGTCTAGGATGCTTTGAAGCGATGATCACATTGACATAGTTTCTTGAACGCAGGCAGTGATCCATCGTTGAGAGGAGGCAGTTGGTATCTGGTGGCAGATAGATACGTACCACATCTGCCTTCTTATTGGCGATATGATCCATAAATCCAGGATCCTGATGTGTGAATCCGTTATGATCCTGCTGCCATACTGTTGAGCACATCATGAGGTTCAGGGAAGCGATCTGCTCTCTCCATGGGAGCTGGTTGCAGACCTTGAGCCACTTGGCATGCTGTGCTGCCATTGAATCGATGATACGTGAGAATGCCTCATATGTATCGAAGAATCCATGACGTCCTGTGAGCAGATAGCCCTCGAGCCATCCTTCACACATATGCTCTGAAAGCATTGAATCCATGACACGTCCTGCTCTTGACAGATGATCATCCTGATCGGTCTGTGCGGCATTCCAGTCACGGTTCTCAACTTCGAATACATCCTGGAATCTGTTTGAATTATTCTCATCAGGAGAGAAGATCCTGAAGTTCTTCGCATCTGCATTGAGCTTGAAGATATCACGGATGAATGCGCCGAGGTTCTGTGTGTCCTGGCTGTCCTTCTCACCATGATGTCCAATATCGAATGCATAGTCCCTGAAGTCCGGCATACGCAGATCATGAAGGAGCTTGCCTCCGTTGGCATGAGGATTCATTCCGATCCTGTGATTGCCCTCTGGTGCAAGTGCTGCAATATCCGGCATCAGATGTCCGCCCTCATCGAAGAGTTCTTCCGGCTTGTAGCTGTGGAGCCAGTCTGAAAGGATCTGGAGATGCTCAGGCTTGTCCATCATTACAGGTACCTGATGAGCAAGGAAATTGCCTTCGATACGGTTGCCATCAACCATCTTAGGACCTGTCCAGCCCTTAGGTGTACGAAGAACTATCATAGGCCATACAGGTCTTGTATCGTCACCTGTCTCACGGGCATTCTTCTGGATATCCCTGATTCTCTCGATGACCTTGTCCATGGTCTCTGCCATCTTCTTGTGCATCGGGATCGGATCGTCGCCTTCTACGAAATACGGCTCCCATCCGCATCCATGGAAGAAATCAACGAGCTCTTCATGGCTCATTCTGCCAAAGATTGTAGGGTTTGCGATCTTGTATCCGTTCAGATTCATGATAGGAAGAACGGCACCATCACTTATAGGATTGATGAATTTATTTATATGCCATGATGTAGCAAGAGGTCCTGTCTCTGCCTCACCATCACCTACAACTACTGCTGCGATGAGGTCAGGATTGTCGAAGACTGCTCCGCAACCATGTGAGAGTGAGTATCCGAGCTCACCACCTTCATGGATGGATCCCGGTGTCTCAGGTGCGCAGTGTGAAGGCACTCCGCCTGGGAATGAGAACTGCTTGAAGAGCTTCTGCATTCCATTCTCATCCTGAGAGATATTCGGATAGATCTCTGAGTAGCTGCCGTCGAGATAGTCGTTGGCGATGAAGAAGTTGCCGCCATGTCCCGGTCCTGAGAGCAGGATCAGATCAAGGTCATATCTCTTGATCTCACGGTTCAGATGGGTAAAAATGAAGTTCTGTCCAGGAACTGTTCCCCAGTGACCTACGATCTTTTTCTTGATGCAGTCCCAGGTCAGAGGCTCCTTGAGGAGCGGGTTCTTGAGAAGATAAAGCTGACATGCAGAAATATAGTTAGCTGCACGCCACCACCTGTTCATCCTCCCGATGAGTTCGTCTGTTATCGGTCCCTTTTCAGGTATCTTGTTGTTGTCCATAGATTCCTCCTTTGAATCTACCAGTTGATATTGTCAATTGCACTGCTTTCTACAGCAAGGCCTGCCTTGTAATGGTCTATGAATTTCCCGTATCCTGCTACCGTCTCTTCATCAGGTGCGATAGTATCACCCTTCATCTGGGCAAAGATATCATTGTCGAGGAAATCCGTCAGACTCCTGTCAGAAGCATCCTTCATGTATAGTGCCAGAAGAGCCATGCCCCATGGGCCGCCTTCCGTAGCAGTCGATAAAACAGTTACCGGAGTATTGATGGCTGCGGCCAGGTACTTCTGGGCAACTCCAGGAGTTCCGAACAGTCCGCCATGACCGGTGATGCGATCGATCTTTATCTTTTCATCCTTCTGCAGAATATCCATTCCGAGCTTTACTGCTGCAAGTGCTGAATAGATATTTGCACGCATCATATTGGCAAGGGTGAATTTTGAATCCGGCATACGTACATACAGTGGCCTGCCTTCATTGAGCTTCGTGACTCCCTCACCGGAATAGTATCCGTAGTTGAGAAGCCCGCCGCAGTCTGCATCGCCATCTAAAGAGGCCTTGCAGAGAATGGTGTAGAGATCATACTGCTTCGGGTCCAGTCCCAGCGTCTCTACGAACTGCTCAAACATATCATGCCATGCATTGATATCAGATGTACCATTATTTGCATGACTCATTGCGCAAGGCGCACCATCAGGTGTTGTGACCATATCGATCTCTCTGTGCAGAGACTTCAGTGGTCCCTCTGTGACAACCATTGCAAAAGTAGACGTTCCGGCTGATACATTACCTGTACGCGGTGCTACTGCATCTGTTGCCACCATTCCTGTTCCTGCATCACCCTCTGGTGGTGCGAATGGAATGCCGGCCTTGAGATTTCCTGATTCATCGAGAAGCACCGCTCCGGCTTCAGTAAGCTTACCTGCCTCCTGTCCTGCAACGAGGACCTTCGGAAGCACATCTCTTAATTTCCATGAATATCCCTTATCAGCGATCAGTTTGTCGAAGGCATCGACCATCTTCTGGTCGTAGTCCTTTGTATCTGAATCAATAGGGAAGATTCCTGATGCGTCTCCGATTCCTGTGACCTGCTGCCCTGTGAGCTTCCAGGTCATATAGCTGTCAAGAGTCGTTGCAAAGTCAAGATCCTTGAGGAACTTCTCATCATCAAGAATATACTGATACAGATGAGCTATAGTCCATCTGAGAGGGATATTGAAATTGAACAACTCCGTCAGCTGGTCTGCTGCTGCCTGGGTATTGGAATTACGCCAGGTCTGGAACTCTGCAAGAGCCTCACCATTTGTGTCAAGAGGAATGATACCGTGCATCATGGCTGAGATTCCGATGGCCCCGATAGTCTTTATCGTGACGCCATATTTTTCCTCAACGGATTTTCTCAGGTCTGAATATGTATCCCTGATGCCGTCATCAATCTCTTTGTATGAATATGTCCAGATGCCATCCTTCAGGGAATTCTCCCATCTGTGATTGCCCTTTGCCAGGACATTGCCCTTGTCATCGATGAGCACTGCCTTGATATTGGTAGAGCCGAATTCGATTCCAAGAGAGGTTAGTCCTTTTTCTATTATTTCCTTATTTTCCATCATGATGACCTTTCTGCCCGTAATAGGCATTTGCACCATGCTTTCTGTAATAGTGCTTGTCCTGAAGCTCCTGAGGTGCTGTACCAACGCGAGGATTGATCTGCTCTGTGAGGTATGCCATCTTAGCAACCTCTTCGAAGACTACTGCATTGTAGACTGCATCGTCTGCATCCCTGCCCCAGGTGAATACTCCGTGATTCTTGCACAGAGCACCAGGAACTGCTATCACATCACGCTTGCTCTCATCAAAGTAATCAGCGATCAGGATTCCCGTATTCTTCTCATATGCCTCGTCAATCTCCTGCTTTGTCAGATTCCTGACACATGGGATTGGTCCATAGATGTAGTCGGCATGAGTGGTTCCATAGCACGGAATGTCACGTCCTGCCTGAGCCCATGAAGTAGCATATGTAGAATGTGTATGAACGATTCCGCCAAGCTGCGGGAAACGGCTGTACAGAACCGCATGAGTCGGAGTATCAGACGAAGGATTGAGATCACCCTCTACCTTGTTGCCATCGAGGTCCACAACCACCATGTCCTCTGGCTTCAGGTCTTCGTATGGGACACCGCTCGGCTTGATGACAAAAAGTCCTGACTCCTTGTCAAGAGCACTTACATTGCCCCAGGTAAAAGTCACAAGATGATGAGCCGGAAGCTGCAGATTAGCCTTCCAGACTTTTTCTTTCAGTTCTTCTAACATGAGCTTAATCCTCCGTATTAATATTCTTTACAGAATCCCTGACTATGATCTTCGGGAGAAACAGATGATCTCCGCTCGCCTGAGGATTCTCTATCTTTGCAATTATATTTTCGGCCGCAATCTCACCGAGTCTCCTTTTCGGATGTGGAAAAGTGGTCAGAGCCGGCTTCACATTCTGTGCTATCTCTGCATCATCGACACTTATGATCGAAAAATCATCCGGAACCCTGATACCTCTTGCATCCAGTCCCCAGATCAGCTGGCAGGCTACTTCGTCATTATATGTAAAAATGGCGGTTGCTCCTTTTATCCTGCCAAGGATATAATCAATAAGCGGCTCAACATTGGCAACACTCTCTGTGTCCAGCCATATGACCTTCTTCGGATCCGGAACTATATCATGATCCCTGAGTGCCCTGTCATACCCGGCAAATCGCCTGCTTCCCTGCAGATCCTCACAATGAAAAATTGCCGCGATATCCCTGTGTCCCATCTGAATCAGATATTTCACAGCCTCGTAGCCAATATTTTCATCATCGAGTCTGATGCATGGTATATCAAGCACCGGATACGCTGAGTTTATAAACAGTACAGGTATACCTCTCTTCTCCAGAATCCTGTAATACTTCATATTCGGATTCGGAAGAGCACTCTTAGACGGTTCTGCTATCAGAGCATCTATATTATCCTTTTCAATTATTTTCCTGAGAGTATTCCGTTCCTTCTCGATATCATTGTCTGTAAATGACATCCGCATTGAATACCCTCTGCTGTTGAGAGTATCTGAGATTCCCTGCAGCACCGGAGGGAAAATATAATTGTCTACATAGGTCAGCATGACCGCTACAGACATGTACCTCGGATTTCTCTTCGGCTGGTTCACATCACCTACATAGCTTCCGCTTCCACGGATCCTCGTGATTACCTTGTTCTTCTCCAGCTCTCCCGTAGCATGACGGATGGTCTGCCTTGAAAGCGAAAACTTTTCTGCCAGTTCCATTTCAGACGGCATGCGGTCACCCTGTTTGAGGTGGCCGCTGTCGATCTCTGACAGAATATATTCAATCACTTTTTTGTACTGTGGCTGTGATTCCGTCATAGTTTCCTTACTTTCTTAATTACTTATGATATGCGTAAAACTTCTCGAGATCAGCCTCTGTAGTATCATCACCGATTGTGATGAGCTCTGTTCCTGTGAGTTTTGCGAAAAGAGCGATATCAGAACGGTTGAGTGCTGTTGAGATAACTGAGTGATGAGCTCCGCCTGCATAGCACCATGCTGCTGTTCCGATCTCGAAATTTGGCTTGTGTCTGTACATGATATGTGCTACAGGAAGATTCGGCATCGGATGCGGCTCCTTGATGAGCTCTACATCTGCACATACGATACGGAAATGATCTCCCATATCGATGAGTGTAACCTGGATTCCATCGCCCTGTACACAGTCAAATACGAGTCTTGCTGGATCTGACTTGCCGCCGATTCCAAGAGGATGAACCTCGATACGAGGCTTGTTGGCTGCGAGCTGTGCTGGAACCTCAAGCATATGGCTGGCAAGCTCTACTTCCTCACCAGGAGTGAGGTCATAGGTGTAGTCCTCCATGAAGCCTGTAGCTCCGTCACGTCCTTCTGACATCTTCTCGAGAACAGCCTGGAATGCAGCGATCTTGTAGTCGCCCTCTGGTCCGAAGCCGATTCCCTTTGCCATCATGTTCTGAGCAGCGATTCCTGGGAGCTGGTCGAGTCCGTGGAGATCCTGGAAGCTGTCTGTGAATGCTGAGCAGCCGTTCTCCTTTAAGAACTTCTCGAATGCAACTTCGTATCTTGCCTGCTCTTCTACTACCTTGACACGGTCAGTAGCCATCTCGTACTTCTCATTGTACTCAGCCATCTTGTCAGCGATCTCTGACTCTGTGACAGAAGATGCAAGATCAGCGATCTCGCCGATGCCCCAGTACTTGATCTCCCAGCCGTACTGGATCTCACATGAGAGTCTGTTACCATCGGTAACTGCTACATCACGCATGTTGTTGCCGAATGTAGCCACACGCATATGATATGAGAAATCAATGGCCTTTGCAACCTGTGCGAACTGCTTTACCTTTGCAATGAAGTCATCATGCTTGTAGTAGCCTGCTACTACCTGATGAGGAATATTGAGTCTTGCTAGGATATATCCGAACTCACGGTCACCATGAGCAGCCTGGTTCAGATTCATGAAGTCCATATCGATTGTATCGTATGGGAGCTTCTCATTAGCCTGAGTATGAAGGTGGAGAAGAGGCTTGTTAAGGATCTGAAGCCCCTTGATCCACATCTTCGCCGGGGAGAAAGTATGCATCCAGGTGCATACTCCTACGCAGTCATCATCGCAGACTGCCTTTTTCATGTCCTCGACACAGATCTCTGATGTCTCTACAGTCGGAAGGAGTTCGAACTGTATTGTATCAGCGAGCTTTTCATTTAAAAAATCGACCATATCCTTACAGTCTGCTGCTACCTGTCTGAGACACTCCTCACCATACAGATCCTGGCTGCCAGGAATGAAATAAATCTTTTTCATAATATTCCTTTCTGTCACTAATTACTTTACGACATCTGTTGCTTCACGGTCTGCGAAGATGAATACGAATACAAGGAAGATAACACCCTGGATCAGCTGATTCATCTGTGTTGAGATTCCCATCATGTTGAGTCCTGACTGGAGGATTACGTACATGAATGAACCAACGATGATATTTAAGAAGTTAACTTTTGCACCACCTGAGATAGGCATTCCACCAAGTACAAGAGCGATCAGGATCTGTGTCTCCAGCTGGTTACCACCAGAAGCTGTAACTGATCCGTTCTTGATTGCTGTAAAGAATGCTGCGAATCCTGTGATGGCACCTGAGAGAACGTATACCCAGAACTTCATTCTGTCTGTTCTGATTCCTGCGAACTTTGCAGCTTTCTCTCCTGCACCGATTGCCTTGAGATCTGTTCCGAATCTTGTAAAACGGAATACTACAAATCCTACTGCAAGGATGATGACTGTAAGTGTTACCTTGAGGCCTGTTGTATCGATCATCATGAGGTCCATTGATCCTGAAACAGGTGAATCAGATGTCAGATACTTGATGAGTCCTCTGAAGAGGAACATTGTACAAATTGTAACGATGAATGACTTGATCTTACGATTGACATAGAAGAAACCATTGATCGCACCGATTCCTGCTCCTGTTGCAATACCAGCAACGATTGCGAGCGGAAGGCTGACTCTTGATACCACACAGATGACGATGGCTGCAAGTCCTAAGATTGATCCCTGGGAGAAATCCAGACCACCCATTGTCATGATAAAGAATACACCCATTGACGAAATGATGATCGGGTATACCTGGCTGATAACAAGTGACATGCTTGATACCATTCCGCCATTTGTAATAACATTAAAAATAATGAATATTGCTACGAGTCCAATAATCGGGAGGATGGTACGAAAGGCGGTTGCCATTCTTGCCTTCTTCATCTCTTCATCAAGACTTGTAGTTGTAGAAACTTCTGCACTTGAACTAGGCATATTTTCCTCCTTATACCATCTTTGCGATCAGGTCATTCTCTGTGACTGATGGATCACGCTTTACTTCGCCGTTTATCTTTCCATCCTTCATGATGAGAATATTGTCGCACATTCCAATAAGCTCCATCAGCTCCTCGGAAATCATGAGAACTGACTTGCCCTGTTTTCTCATGCTGTCCATCAGCTGGTAGATGTCCTGCTTTACCTTGATATCGATACCACGTGTCGGGCTGTCGAGGATCAGGATATCTGAATCAGCTCCGATCCAGCGTGCAAGTACAACCTTCTGCTTGTTACCACCTGACAGCTTTGATACGAACTGGTTGATGTTGACCATCTTTACTGAGATCTCTTTTGCATATTTATTTGCAAAAGCGTTCTTCTTTCTGTCACTGATGAATGGTCCGAAAGCTGTGAGCTTTCCAAGTGACGGAAGAGTGATATTGTCTCCGATACTCTGGTTCATGACTACTGATTCGTTGTCACGGTCCTTAGAAGTATAGGCTATTGAATGCCTGATGGCTGTCGGGATATCATTGATGTGGGTTCCGTCTCCGAGAACTACCTCACCTGTACGGTCGTAGCTGGCTCCGAAGAGTGCCTTACCTACTTCATGCATTCCTGACTCAGACAGACCACCGATTCCAAGGATCTCGCCCTTGTGCAGGTCAAGATTGATATCGTCGATCAGTCCTGGTACTGAAACGTTCTTTGCTGAGAGAACTACTTCATCTGAAACCTTTTCACCATAGTCGCTCCTGTAATAGTTACCTGTTACTTCACGGCCTACCATGAGTCTCTTCAGATCATCAGATGTGACATCCTTTGCATCTACTGTGTCGATGTAATCACCATCACGGAGGATTGTGATCGTATCTGACATATTAAGGACTTCGTCAAGGTCATGAGAAATAAAGATTACTGTTCCGCCATAGTCACGGATTCTTCTCATGTGCTTGTAGAGCTCTTCACGGCCTTCCTGAGAAAGGGCTGTCGTTGTCTCATCGACTACGACTACCTTTGGCTCGAAGTATGTAGCCTTTACGATCTCGACGAGCTTTCTGTCCTCGAAATTGTAATCATCGACCATTCTGTTGGCCTTGATACGCTCAAAGCCATACTTCTTGAGCAGATCATTGGCTGCCTTGTTCATGGCTCCTGTATTTCTGATGATTCCTTTGATGAATCTCTGCTCATGTCCGAGGAAGATATTCTCTGCAACTGTGAGTCCATCGAGAGTACCCTGCTCCTGAACGATGATTGAGATTCCGTGGTCATTGGCATCTACCTGATCCTTTGGATGAACCTCTTCACCATCGAGGATGAACTTACCTGTCTCCATTGAGTAGATTCCTGTGAGCATGTTGGTCAGTGTTGACTTACCTGAACCATTCTCACCTATGAGTGCATGTATCTCACCTTTGTAAAGGTCAAATGATACATCCTTTAATGCCTTTGTGATACCGAAGGTCTTGCTTATGTTGCGAACCTGTAAACGTACTTCTTTTTCGCTCATGTATTTTTCCTCCCTTCGATCACTTTACTATCTCGCCCTTGCGGACTTTTGTTGTCAGGGTAATGATGATAAGAAGTGCAAGTCCTGTTATCAGGTCCTGGATAGCTGTAGGAGCGCCCAGTGCGATGAATCCGTAGAAAATGATGTTGATGACAAACTCACCGATGATGATTGCAGGAAGAGGCATTCCGTATTTCTTGAATGCGAGTCCGAAGAAACATCCCATTGTAGGAATGAAGTTACGGCTCATTGAAGCCATTCCTGTCTGAGCTACCATTGAAGAACCATAGCTGATTGTAAGGATTGCTTCGATTCCGAAGAACGCACCGGAAATGATGAATGCAAGTACCTTGTACTTATTGACATTGATACCCATGTTCTTTGTTACACCTTCGTTAGAACCGATAGCGTATGTATAGGTTCCTATCTTGGTGTAGTTCAGAAAAACGTATGCTACGATGAAAGCTACGATTGCAAGAGGAATTGCACCCTGGAGCTTTCCGAATATTCTAAGGTTGGATGGCAGTGTCTGCTCTACTCCGCCTGCAATGTAACTTGCAAGTGCTTCATATATAAGAGCAAGTCCTGTCGTAACGATCATTGATGGGATATGAAGCTTTACATAGAAGATACCATTGAGAAGTCCTACGATAGCACCACATACGATACTTCCAATTATGATTCCTGCGTATCCCCATCCAAATGTAACTGCGAGCTTGCAGCCTACGATAGCTGAAAGCATGATGTTGGCACCGATTGAGAAATCGAACATACCCATGACCATTACGAAATAGAATCCGATGGCACCAATTGATGCCATAAGGCTGGCCTGGAAGTATGATAACATCTGTGACGGTGAGCCGAAGTTGTGCGGCGTGATAATCTTAAATACAGCCCAGGATGCAATGACAAGTGCTATGAGGATGGCGTATCCTTTGACATAACCATTTGTCTGCTTCTTTTTCCCTGCTACTGCAACATTAGTATCCATACTTATTTACCTCGTTTGGGAAAATGTACTTTACAAATTTTTTCTTAAAAAGATAGCCGGTACCGCCGTGCGATACCGGCCAATTAATGCCTATAATAATCGTCTGTGACTATTATTTACCAGCTCTTGTCTTAGCATCCTCAATTGATACTGAAGCTGCTGTCTTCTTGAGGTCGTCAAGGCTCTCTTCTGACATCTTAACGAGCTCATCATCTGTGTATGGAAGGCTGTCTACGAAATACTTCTCATATTCCTTGTAGTCATCAGCACTTGATACATACAGATATGGGAATGGAACATCTTCGAACTTTCCTGCGAAATCCTTGTAGTTACCCTTGATAGCGTTGTAAACCATCATGAAAGCGATAAGTGGGTCACAGTAATGTCCGCCAGACTCACCAGCCATTGTGCCGTTTGCAAGTCTGTCTCCAAGGTCTGGAAGGAAGTCTGTTGAAACAACATCGATATCCTTTGTCTTTCTAGCACTCTCAATTGCTGAAAGAGCACCCTGAAGAGGATCTCCGCCGCCGCCGGCAGGAATGATAGCATCAAGGTTCTGATCGGCCTGCATCAGAGCGTTAGCTGCCTTAGCACCACCCTCTGAAGACGTACCAGCGTACTGTGGTTCAGAAAGCTTAGCCTTATCATCTGGATTATCCTTGTTCCAGTCTTCAACGCCCTTCTTGTATCCTTCGTAACGGCCGAGCCATGTAGCATCGCCCTGCTCCCATCCGATAAGTCCGATATCTCTGTCGCCCTTATCAAGAAGAATCTTAACGAGCTGCTCACCATTGGCTACCTCGTCCTCATGAACTGCTCCAATGTAGTAAGGTGACTCTGTTGCTGCCTTGTAGATATCTGCGCTGTTGTCCTTGGAAATGATTCTGAAGAACTGTGCGAGATAAACCTTGTTCTGGTTACATGTCTTGATAGCACTTGCCATCTCTGAATCAGATGAGTTGCAGATGATGATTCCCTGGCATCCTGCTGCACAGAGCTGCTCAACTGATGCTGTAACCTTCTCTGAAACGTGTCCCTGGTCTACATACTGTACTTTAACGCCAAGTGCCTTGGCTGCCTCATCAATAATGAGCTTACACTGTGAACCAAGTACATCTGTTGAACTCCAGATCGAAACACCGATCTTGATCTTGGAATTGTCTGTAACTGTTGGTGTAGCGCTTCCTGATGACTTCTTGCCTGATGAAGCAGCTCCGCCTGATCCACAGCCAACCAGCATAGCAGCTGAAAGGCCGATTGCTAATAATGATTTCGCAATCCTCTTAAACTTCATAGTAAAATCCTCCTTTTTTCTTCTTACTATGTTCCCTGGGTGATGTAAAGAAATTGTATATGTACAACTTTGAGATATCTTGTACAATTTCTTTCTGTCCTCACCGCTTTTGTTGATACAAATATACAGCTTGTATGCCGGGTTGTCAATATACTTTATGCGATTTTGTGAATGTTTGATGAATTTTGCATGGCCTTTTTGTGCACTTTTACTATATAGTTGTATATGTACAACTATATAATGATGTAACAAATTATTGTAAAAATGATGCAGTTGTACCTGCCAGATGTCCGGAGGAAAACGCCCACTGCAGGTTGTAGCCGCCGCAGATGCCTGCCGCATCCATGAGTTCACCACAGACATAGAGGCCAGGGATCTTTTTCAGTGACAGATCATCATTTATCTCATCAAAAGTGACTCCGCCTGATGTGGTCTGCGCGTAATCAAATCCCCTGCTGCCCTTTACCTGAAGTGAAAAATGCTTAATACGTGATGCCAGTTCTTCAGTATCAGGGGCATACTCTCCTATTGTCGCCCTGCTTCCGATCAGTATCTGAGCGAGTTTTTCCGGGAATATTCCTGTGAGGAGTAAATATGCAGGATCCGATTGTCTAAGAGCTGATGATGCACTTATATTCTTGTCCAGTACTTCAATGGTTTTCTTTTTATCATATACGTACAGAAAATCTATCACGACCGCTACATCTGCTCCTTCATCCAGTGCGCGGACTGCCTCTGATGATATCTGAAAGACAGGAATTCCTGAGATGCCATACTCTGTGATCTGCAGATTTCCTGCAGCAGTGTCTGTAATGGCATTATCAATTTCAAGCGTGACCTTCGCATCGTATCTCACGCCTGCTGCCTTTTTCAGTGGGTTGTCCTTTATTACCAGCGGCACTAGTGACGGGAGTGGTTTTCTGATATGTAGGCCATTTTTCTCAAGAAAAGAAAGCCCGTCGCCTGTGCTCCCTGACTTCGGTGCGGCGAGTCCGCCTGTAGACAGGATGACCCTCTTCGCCTGATATGCGTAGTCCCCCACATATACATCGAAATGATCATCTGTCTTCCTGATATCTGTCACGGTCTTGCCGCCCTTGAGCCTGGCCCCGAGGCTTCTGGCATGCGATACAAGAGCCTTCTGCACAGACTCTGCGGAATTGCTCATCGGATAGTACCATCCCCTCCTGCATACTTCCGGAATTCCTATAGACGCAAAAAAATCAATCAGCTCGCCATTGTCGAACTGACTGATGATCTTTTTTACCCTTTTGGGATTTCCGGTATTAAAGCATGAACTAGTCATACTGATATTTGTGAAATTGCATTTCCCGTTCCCCGTGGCAAGTATCTTCCTGCCGCATTCCGGATTTTTCTCGAGTACTACTACTTCTGAACCACGTTCAGCTGCTGCGGTGGCAGCCATTAGTCCGGCCGCACCGCCGCCTATTACTATGATATCTGTCATTTGAGCAGATGCATCCTTTCTGCTAATGCTATGAGCCTGCCTCCATGAGGCACTCTCTCGAGCTCTGTGCGAGTGATGCCGCCTAGTCCGAGCATCACGAAGAAATATACTATTACTCCTGCGAGTATGGAGACAATGGTTCCAAGTGCATTTGATCCGAGTCCTTTGTCTATCACAATATATACAAGGTATACTGCAATACCCATTATGATAGAACCGATGAGCGGGATGATAAAGGTCTTCTTTACATCCTGATGAGTGCCTGAATACTTCACGACTGCATGTCCGTTCAGCACACACATGAGGAATGCATAGAATGCATTGGCCAGTACGACTGCATATATATTGAGTCTGAAGAACTGCATTGCCGCATACAGGAATCCTGCCTGGATTACCAGTGATATGGCAGCATTCTTTACAGGAATTCTCAGCTTGTCTATTCCCTGAAGTAGTCCGTTACTGAGTGTTGAAAGAGAATAGAACAGTACTGAAATGGCACCCACCATCAGCATATATGCAGATGACGGATCTGTATCCGAGAACAGGAGTCTCTGTATAGGACCTGCCAGAACGAAGATACCGATTGTACACGGGAATGCTATCACCATGATGAATCTGGTCGCTGCATGGATCTTCGAACGGACTTCATCCATATCTCCGCCCTTGTATGAAGTAATGAGCGCCGGTACCGATGATGATGCCATCGATGAAGCGATGGCTATAGGCACATTGATGATGACACGATACTGTCCTGAGTACACGCCCCACCACACATCTACCTGATGCTGTTTATACCCCTGATACAGTGCGAAATTCTTGAAAAGTGACTGATCTATGATTGATGAGATATTGTACAGAGTTGTCGACAGGAGTACCGGGATAATAGTCGTGAGCAGAAGCCATATGATATTTCCATAGCTGTCCTTCGCTGTTGTCTTGTCACGTCTCATTTTTCTCCTGAAACGTTTCCTGTATGCCATTATGACAAAGATCAGGAATGCAAGAGAAGCGCAGGCTCCCATTGCTGTACCGAGTGTTCCGCCGGCGGCGCCCCAGGCTGCAGCGTATTCCTTGGAATCTCCAAGGACTGCGCCTGCCTTTGCGCCATACTGATACAGGAAGTATGCAGCGATGACTGATACTATGGCATTTACGACCTGCTCCGCTATCTGCGACAGGGCTGTCGGCATCATGCTGTTCATTCCCTGGAAGAATCCACGCAGCACTCCTGCTATTGCTACGAGAAAGATAACCGGTGAGAGCACTTTAAGAGCTATTGATGCAAGCGGAGTCGCCAGAAGCTTTGCCGTGAAGAAATCAGCCCCGAACCATACTACCAGAGCGAATCCACCGCCACTTGCCGTTGCAAAAAGAAGTGAGCCCTTCAGGAACTTCCACGCATTTTTCGCCTGCCCCTGTGCCATCCTTGTGGCCACAAGCTTCGATACTGCAAGCGGAATACTGTATGATGAGATCAGAAGTATCAGATTATAGATCTCATACGCAGTACCATAATAGTTGTTGCCTTCCTTGCCGATTATTGCTGTCAGAGGAAGCCTGTAGACAAGGCCTATGACTCTGCTGATGATCGATGCGACCGCCAGCAGCGATCCCTGCATCAGAAAATTTGCGTCGCTCTTTTTTGCACGGCTGCCCATGTTTTATTCCCTTCCGATCCCCAGATTGTCGAGTATCACATTCTGAAGTCTTTCCATCTCTTTTGCCTCATCGTCCTTCACATGATCATAGCCACACAGATGCAGCATGCTGTGTGCGATGAGGAATGCATATTCTCTTTTTACAGAATGACCGAATTCGTCTGCCTGCCTGCACACCTTCGGCGTACAGAGCACAATGTCTCCGAGCACTACTTCCTTTGTATCAGGATCCAGTATCTCTTCATCATCCTCCAGGAATGAGAAATCTCCCGGTGCCGGAAACTCCACCATGGGGAATGACAGTACATCAGTCACCCTGTCCACATTGCGGAACTGCTGGTTCTCTACATGTATCTCTTCTTCAGATACCAGCGACAGTGAAACCTGTACCGGCAGTGGAAATTTCAGTACTTTAAGTGACTCTTCGACTACGTCATTTGCCACTTTGACATAATCAAAATCAAGTCCGTCAGTTATTAAATCATCAATAAGTAAGTTCATATTATTCGTAGGGGGGACAAGGGGACGGTTCTCTTGTCTTTTTAATTCAAGTTATTTAGTTAAAAAGACAAGAGAACCGTCCCCTTGTCCCCTGCCCCCTCTATAGTTCTTTAACCAGCACATCACGTATACGCAGGAACTGGTTGATTGAAATACCGGAATCATCGTAGATTCCTGACAGCGAGAGATCATTGAAGGCCTGATAGATGAGCATCTGCTTGTTCCAGGTGCTGTTCATCTGGTTGCCCTTCTTCGCGATCGCATCCATCCGGCGCATGACGGAATCACACATATGCACAATGGCCGATTCCTTAGATGTCGGACGGCGGATCAGGCCCTGATACTCATAGAGAATCGAGGTGAGCTTCTCCGGGAATCCATTTTCTGCTGCTATATCCATGGCACAATCTATCTCCCTGTCGCCACGGATCAGACCGACCCTGTAATAGAGCCCGCCTGCTGCCGCAAGGTACGGATCCGCCCCGATCTCCTGTGCAGCCAGAAGAGCCAGCACCGAAAGCTTTCTGGCTCTCTCATACTCATCTGCCGAGAACAGCTTGATATCATTGATCAGAGGATAATCATTCTCTATGATCGTCTGGTAATGATATATCTTCTCCCTGTTCATCCGTTTATTAATGGCAGGCAGGATAAATACTGCAAATACTGCCGTCGCCAGTGCAAGTACCAGAGCATATTCCATCTCTGTCCTGCTGATTGACAGCGCCTCAAAATACTGCACTGCCACAGGAAGCAGCATCTGAAGTGCTGCTATCATTATAAACAGCGGTATCTTCTGAATCTTTTCAGCTTCAAATACTGTCTCGGACAGCATTACGGCTATGACTGCCTCACACAGATACAGGCATACAATCCGCCCGCTCACTCCTGCACCAAGCGCATATGAACTCACAGCTATGACTGAAGCCGCAATGGAGAGCGTCCTGTCCCTGAACGGAGTAATAATAAATGATGCCAGCATCACTGGCATCAGCCATTCAGGAATGAAGAAACTCCCTGCAAGCAGTAGGCCATTGGCAATCGCATACAGAGTGACGAGTGACACGTAGTCTGTATCCTCATACCATAGTCTCCTGGTCTTTCTTTCATGAAGCATGAAGATCACAAATACCAGGCACAAGGGTACTACTACGAGGAATTCACAGAATATGCCTCCCGTTGCGAGATGTCCTTTCCAGGCATTAGCACAGGCAAATATCACCGAAAGTCCTACGAAAAGGACAGCCATCGCTACCCGCTTCGGATGAAACCGCTCTTCAACAGGAACTATTTTCCTTACTTCAGACGACTCAGCTTCTGCCTTTGTGCTTTCTTCTGGCGTTCTGCTTATTTTCATATTCTTCATATGCTTTTACAATCTTCTGAACCAGAGGATGTCTCACGACATCGGCTCCTGTGAGCTTTACAACTCCTATTTCATCCACTCTCCGAAGTACCGCAAGCGCCACATCGAGTCCGCTCTTAGTCCCCGGCGCAAGGTCCTTCTGTGTTGCATCACCTGTGATCACGGCCTTGCTTCCGAATCCGATTCTTGTCAGGAACATCTTCATCTGCGCCGGTGTCGTGTTCTGCGCTTCGTCTAATATGATAAATGCATTGTCAAGAGTACGGCCTCTCATGTATGCGAGAGGTGCGACCTCAATCGCACCCTTTTCCATATTTCTCTGAAAAGTCTCCGCTCCCATGATCTGATACAGGGCATCATAGAGCGGTCTCAGATACGGATCAATCTTGGACTGCAGATCTCCAGGCAGGAATCCGAGCTTCTCACCAGCCTCTATTGCAGGTCTTGTAAGAATGATCCTCTCGACCTCCTCATGCATGAAGGCAGTGATACCGATTGCCATTGCAAGGTAGGTCTTGCCGGTACCTGCAGGCCCTACTCCGAAGGTGATCATCCGCTTCCTTATCGTATCGACGTATTCCTTCTGCCCGAGAGTCTTTGGCTTTACAGGCTTGCCGGATACCGTGTGACAGATGATATCGCTGTCAAGTGTCACAAGAGGATGATCATCACCCTCCGGTGTCTCGTCAATTGAGAGAGCATAGTTCACATCACCATCTGTGATCTCATGCCCGCGCTTTGACAGCTCATACAGCTCATTAAAGACCTTCTGCGCCTTTTCGAGCCTGTCGCCGTCACCTTCGAGCTTCACCTCATCTCCCCGCAGGATAAAGTCTACCCCGAGTGAATTCTCAAGTATTTTCACATGTGAATCAAACTCTCCGAAGATATTGCGTAAATCCTTTTCAGGGATAGAAAGACTGATCTCTGCCAATTAAAACTTTTCCTCCAGAATAATATTTCCTGTCTCAGGCTTCGTATCAGAAAATGTATATGCTTTCCTGATATCGTCTTCTGCGTCCATTATCGCATCCTTGCTCTTCGAATACAGGCACAGGAGCTCGTCGCCCTTTTTTACATAGTCTCCCGCTTTTTTGTACAGGTATACTCCTGCCGAATAATCTATACTGTCCTCTTTTTTAAGCCTTCCGGCTCCGAGGACATTGGCTGCGTGGCCGATGCGTGCTGCATCAAGCCCGCTCACATATCCGTCATGCTCAGATGTGACCACACCCCTGAATCTGGCCTTCGGCAGCAGATCCGGATCCTCTGTGATATCCTTTGCTCCCTGATGCCTTATCATCTCACGGAATTTTCGAAGAGCCCTGCCGTCATCTAAAGAGGCCTGTAGCATCTGCTCTGCATCCTTAGTATTCTCTGCCTTACCGGCAAGGAGCACCATGTGGGATGCCAGACACATCGTAAGAGTCTTCAGATCTTTTTGACCCTTGCCCCGGAGAAGGTCGAGTGCCTCACATACCTCAAGTGAATTGCCTACAGCATTGCCCAGAGGCTCATTCATATCCGAAATGACTGCAGACATACGAAGGCCTGCTTTTTTCCCGATCTTCACGCATAGTTCTGCGAGCTTCTTCGCCCCCTTCAGATCCTTCATGAATGCACCACGGCCGCACTTCACATCGAGTACTACTGCATCAGATCCGGATGCTATTTTCTTGCTCATGATTGATGACGCTATGAGCGGGATGCAGTCAACAGTAGCAGTCACATCCCTTATCGCATACAGCTTCTTGTCACAAGGATCGAGGTTCTTCCCGGTCGTCGCGATTGCACATCCGATCTGCTGGATCTGGCTGATGAACTGATCTTCAGACAGATTCGTGTGCATATCAGGAATAGAAGCAAGCTTGTCAATCGTGCCACCTGTGAGCCCAAGGCCCCTGCCCGAAAACTTCGCCACAGGGATCCCGAGAGATGCCACCAGTGGCACAAGTATCAGGGTAGTCTTGTCGCCTACCCCGCCTGTTGAGTGTTTGTCAACCTTGATGCCATCAATTGACGAAAGGTCAATCCTGTCTCCGCTCTCAGCCATAGCCATGGTCAGGACTTCAGTCTCCCATTCGTCCATTCCACGTAGTACTATAGCCATGAGCATGGCTCCGATCTGCTCATTGGAAGCAGTACCGTCTACCACGCTCTGAACGAAGAATCTGATCTCTTCGTCGGTCAGTGTATTTCCGTTTTTCTTTCTGTCTATGATATCAAATATTCTCATATTCCTCACTTATCCGGGTAATACGAAAATCCCATATGATATACTTTACTCTTATTGCCATGCCTGTCTACTGCTATCGCCGAGAGGACATTGTATCCCTTCGGTATCTTTACAGGCTCTGTATATACATTATCCGATGTATCGGGCATCCTGCTCTTCTTGCTCCACGAATAGTAGATCGTAGTTCCTTCGTCCGCCGCCAGCGTCACTTTTTTCTCTGAAGTAAACTCTCCTCCGTCCGGACTCGCCTTCGGCTCTGATGGAGTCTTGTACCTGATAGTGTATGTATGCGACTCTACTTCTCCGAACTTGCCATTTGAATTCCTGCAGACAGCCCTGACACGCGTCTTACCCTCTGTCAGATAGATGGAACCGTCATACAGATGTCCATGAACACCGTTCGGGGCCTTGCCGTCTGTAGTATAGAAGATCTCGTAGTCGTCTCCACCCTCAGGCGCAGACAGCGTCAGCAGGATGTCATCGTCATAAGTACCGCCAGATACAGAGAATACAGGAGGCCTGATCAGGTAATCTTTAAAAATAGCCTTCGCTTCATCCCCTTTGGCATACTGCTGGGCAGATTCCATTCTGTCATAGGCACCGTCACTCTCATAGATCTGAAGCAGCAGACGGAAAGCCCTCGTATAGCTGCCATCGAGCTTTACAGCCCTGAGCAGATACTGCTCTGCGAGCTGCTTCTGACTTCCCATCTTGTAATAGACATTGCCAAGGGCAAAAAGAGTCCTGGTGTCAGACGGATTCTTCTCCAGAGCATTGCGGTAATGTAGGGTGGCGTCATAGTATTCTTTCTTTTCTTCAGCCTGCCGACCGGCCGTATACTGATATGAAAACGACCTGGTATACTGATAATAGATAAAGCCCATCAGGGCAAGAACAATTATCAGTCCAATAGCGATTTTCTTCTTCATAGGCGATTACCTGGTGGCTGCCTCTACGCAGTTCTTCATGAGCATGGCGATAGTCATCGGACCCACTCCGCCCGGAACAGGCGTGATATACGAAGCCTTCTGTGATGCGCTCTCGAAATCCACATCACCGCAGAGCTTACCATTCTCATCTCTGTCCATTCCGACATCAATGACTACAGCACCATCTTTGATATCGTCAGCAGTGAAAAACTCAGGCTTTCCGATAGCCGCAACAAGGATATCCGCCTGTCTTGTGATCTCTCTCAGATTCTTTGTATGTGAGTGGCATACAGTGACAGTACCGTTCTCACGAAGAAGAAGCATGGCCATAGGCTTGCCAACGATATTGCTCCTGCCCACAATTACGCAGTTCTTTCCATCGATAGAGACACCGCTTCGCCTGATCAGTTCGATAATGCCAGCCGGCGTACATGATTTGAAGCCCGGAAGACCAATAGACAGTCTGCCAACAGAAATCGGTGAAAAACCATCCACATCCTTGTCCGGATCGATGGTATTGATCACCTTGTCTTCATCAATCTGCGGCGGTAAAGGAAGCTGAACCAGGATACCATGAACAGATGGATCAGCATTGAGCTCCCTGACCTTCTCAAGAAGCTCACTTTCCTCAGTATCGGCTGGCAGATCAATAGAAACAGACTTGATACCGGTATATTCACAGGCCCTGATCTTGTTCCTCACATACACATGACTAGCCGGATCATCTCCAACCAGCACGACGGCAAGGCACGGCTGAATGCCTTCGGCATTAAGCTTCGCAACAAGAGCCTTCACCTCATCCTTAATATCCTGTGAGATTTTCTTACCGTCAATTCTTTCAGCACTCATATTAACTCCTGACTTAAAACAATCCCGTGATACGTCCATCGTCCGTTACATCAATATTCTCAGCCGCCGGATGCATCGGCAGTCCAGGCATCGTCATGATATTGCCGAGCACAGCAACCACGAATCCGGCACCTGCAGACGGATACACTTCTCTGACGTTAATCTTAAATCCCGTCGGACGGCCAAGAGCCTTCGCATCATCGGACAGCGAATACTGAGTCTTTGCCATGCAGACAGGCAGATTGTCCATTCCGAGGTCCTTCAGCTTGCTCAGCTGCTTCCTGGCACCGGCAGTATAGTTGACACCACAAGCACCGTAGATTTCCTTCGCAATAGTCTCGATCTTGTCCTCGAGAGGCATATTGTCAGGATAGAGCACATGGAAGTCACTCTTCTTGTTCTCAAGGGTATCGATGACCTTGTCGGCAAGATCCAGACCGCCTTCGCCACCCTTTGCGAATACCTCAGATACAGCGAACTCAGCACCTCTCTCCTCGCAGAAATTCTTTACGAAATCAATCTCAGCCTGTGTATCTGTATCGAAAGAATTCAGGGTCACGATTACAGGAACACCGTACTTCTGGAGATTCTCAATGTGTTTCTCAAGATTTACGATACCTTCCTTCAGAGCCTCAAGATTCTCTGTCTTCAGGTCATCCTTAGGTACTCCGCCATTATACTTTAAGGCTCTTACAGTTGCAACAAGTACGACAGCGTCAGGACGTAGGCCTGCCTTTCTGCACTTGATATCGAAGAACTTCTCAGCGCCGAGGTCAGCACCGAATCCGGCCTCTGTGACAGCTATATCGCCGAGCTTTAATGCTGTACGTGTAGCACGGACAGAGTTGCAGCCATGAGCAATATTTGCAAATGGTCCGCCATGAACAATAGCCATATTGTGCTCAAGTGTCTGTACGATATTAGGCTTTAATGCATCTACAAGAAGGGCAGCCATAGCACCAGTGGCCTTGAGGTCATCAGCCGTTACAGGCTCACCATCAAAATTGTAGGCAACGATTATTTTTTTCAGTCTCTCTTTCAGGTCATGAAGGTTACAAGCCAGGCAGAAGATAGCCATGACTTCGCTTGCCACTGAGATCACGAAATGATCCTCACGAGGCATACCGTCTGACTTCTTACCGAGTCCTACAACGATATTACGGAGTACCCTGTCGTTCATATCCATGCAGCGCTTCCATACTACGCTTCTCGGATCGATGCGAAGCTGGTTGCCCTTCTGGATATGGTTGTCAAGCATTGCTGCAAGAAGATTATTGGCGCTTGTAATAGCATGGAAATCACCTGTGAAATGGAGATTCAGCTCTTCCATAGGGACAACCTGTGCATATCCACCGCCTGCTGCTCCTCCTTTTATTCCGAAGCACGGTCCGAGTGAAGGTTCACGAAGTGCAGCTATGGTCTTCCTGCCTCTCTTATTCAGGGCATCTACAAGACCGATTGTGGTCGTAGTCTTTCCTTCTCCTGCCGGAGTAGGATTGATGGCTGTCACAAGGACCAGCTTGCCATCAGGCCTGCCATCAAGCTCTTTCAGATAGTCCTCTGTGAGCTTTGCCTTGTACTTGCCATACAGCTCGAGTGAATCATACGGTATATCATACCTCTCTGCCACCTTCTCGATACGAAGCTTCTCTGCTTCCTGTGCGATCTCAATGTCTGACTTCATATTGCCTCCTTGGTTTTAATTCTGAGTTCTGAGTTATTAGTTTTAAGTTTTAACTTTGAACTTTGAACTTTGAACTCTGTACTTTTAACTTTCCAGATACTGATTAAACTGCTCCAATGTCATCAGGACTGTACGCGGCTTCGTGCCTGTCTCGGCTCCGACGACGCCTGCCTCCTCCAGCTGATCCATGATACGTGCCGCACGGTTGAATCCTATCTTGAAATTCCTCTGCAGCATTCCGATCGAGCCCTTCTGCTTGTCTATTATGAGGCGGCCTGCATCTGCAAAATACTGGTCTCTCTCATTGAAATCACCGCCTGCATCCGAACCTCCTGATTCTGATGAAGGAGTGCTCTCTTCTATTGATTCCTGGATCTGCGAATCGTACTCCGCGTCTCCACCGTTCTGCTTCTTTATGAAGTCGACTACCTTCGATACATCCTCGTCAGGAACAAAGGCTCCCTGGACCCTGAGCGGCTTTGTAAACCCCTGCGGGAAATAGAGCATGTCGCCTTTCCCTAAGAGCTTCTCAGCACCATTCATGTCAAGAATGGTCCTCGAATCCACTCCGCTAGTGACTGCAAATGCTATACGGCTAGGCATATTGGCCTTGATGAGACCGGTGATGACATCAACAGATGGTCTCTGCGTAGCAATGACGAGGTGTATGCCACAGGCTCTTGCCAGCTGTGCCAGTCTGCAGATGGCTCCTTCGACTTCCTTTGGACACTGCATCATAAGGTCTGCCAGCTCATCGACTATGACGACGATCTGAGGCATCTTCTGAACATCTATCATCACGGTCTCGCCGTTCTTGTCCTTAACGCCTATCTTACCATTTTTTATCCTGGCATTGTAGCCCTTTATATCACGGACTCCGGTCTCTGCGAACTTCTTGTAGCGGTCTGTCATCTCATTTACAGCCCACTGCAGTGCCCCGGCTGCCTTCTTCGGGTCTGTGACAACAGGTGTCATCAGGTGCGGAATTCCATTGTATACTGACAGCTCCACGACCTTCGGATCTATCATGATGAATTTTACTTCAGAAGGCTTTGCCTTGTAAAGTATCGACATGATGATCGTATTGATGCAGACTGACTTTCCTGAACCTGTAGCTCCTGCTATCAGCAGATGAGGCATCTTCGCAATGTCTGATACAATGACCTTGCCGGCAATATCTCTTCCTGCCGCAAAAGCAATCTTTGACTTCGTGCTCTGGAATTCCTTTGATTCCATCATCTCCCTGAACGGGACTACCATTGTATGCCTGTTCGGAACCTCAATTCCTACCGCGCTCTTTCCCGGTATCGGTGCCTCGATACGGATATCTGCAGCTGCCAGATTCAGCTTGATATCGTCAGCCAGATTCACGATCTTTGATACCTTGACTCCCATCTCAGGATGGATCTCGTATCTAGTGACTGTGGGACCGCAGGTCACGTCTGTCACCTGTGCATCTACCCCGAAGTTTTTGAGCGTCGTAGCAAGCTTGTCAGCTGTCTGCTGCAGGTATTCCTGCGTATTGGCATTGGTGCCCTGCTTCTCCTGCTTCAGGAGAGATACCGGTGGAAATACATATTCTCGCTCCGGCACAGACGGCCTGTCCATAGCAATTGGAGCATTATCAATATCAGGCTTCTTTTCTTCCTGTACTGGCTGCGTCTTCGGCTCGTCATACACATCTTCTGTGATCTCATGAATTCCGTCACTTGCTGCCTTCGGCTGTGCCACATGTATCTGTGGCTTCTGCACTTCTTTGACAGGCTCTGGTACTGGCTGTGGTTGTTGCTCGGGATCTGGTTCATCCACTATATGGATATTCGTCTTTACATCCTGACCGCTTACGAGCCTGACCTCTTCCTTTTCAGCTGCTACAGGGATGTCATCAGGATTCTTCTGAGTGTTTTCTTCTGCCTCTTTTAGATCATCACTGGTCAGCTCCCGAAGTCCATCATGACGCTCCGGCGCACTATCCTCCCTCTCAGGAGATGGGATCAATGTCACACCTGAGAAAACCCTTTTTTTCTTCGCAGGCTTTTTTTCAGGCTCATCTGCTATCATGTCGCTTTCACGTCTTTTACGGCGTTCCCTTTTTTCAGGCTCTTTCTTTTCCTCCCTCGGAGTCCTGTCCCTGTCTATGAATCTCGACAGCAGGCCTTTTTCAGAGACGAGGACTATGCAGATGATCATGAAGATCACCAGCAGGATCCCGGCTACAAGAGGACCGAAAGCCTTTGCAAAAGCACCACCAATGATACATCCGAACAGGCCTCCGCCAGACCTGCCATGATAGGATTCAAGATATGCCTTGGCAGGAGCCGGTACAGACCTGCCATATATGATGACATCAATTATGCCATCCAGGAAAATCACGAAGAAAAATGCTGCCCACAGCTTGATCTTCGCGATCGTACTTCCTTTATTCGATACTGCAAAAAAAATACCGATAAGAATTCCTATCGGAAGCACATAGTTTACAGCGCCAAAAAGCCCGAAGAGGAAGCGGCTTAATGTGTTTCCCACTTTCCCTCCGAGCCCGAAATTGCTAAGAAAAAGCAGTATGCAGACTGCAAGGGAAAGCCAGAGGATGATATCTCTTTTCACTCCGGTTTCAGGCTGCTGCTTCTTAGCTGCTGCAGCCCTACTATTCTTTCTCTTCTTTGTGTCTGACATACTGCCCTGATTTTATCCTTCCTGTGTATCTCCGCAGAGATAATTGTACAGACCCTCATACTTGAACTTCGAAGCGTTCCATGAGTAGTCTTTATTCATGTCGCGCTCTGCCATCTTGTTCCAGTCGGTCTTCTTTGTAAAGTAAATCTCCTTTGAATAGTTGACGATATTGAGCATCTCATCGCCATTGTAATTCTTGAATGAGAAGCCATCACCTGTCTTGTCATATTCATTGTATGGCTGTACTGTATCCTTGAGTCCGCCTGTCTCTCTCACGATAGGGATGGTTCCATATCTGAAAGCGATGAGCTGGGTCAGTCCGCATGGCTCAAAGCGTGATGGCATCAGGAATGCATCAGCTGCTGCATAGAGCTTGCGTGCCATATCCTCTGAATAGTAAATATTAGCAGAGATCCTGTCCGGATACTTCCATGCATAGTGACGGAACATATTCTCATATCGGTTCTCACCAGTTCCTACTACTACGAACTGGGTATTCTCATCTGCGATGCCGTCCATTGCATAATTGATCAGGTCAAGACCCTTCTGGTCTGTGAGCCTTGATACCAGACCGATCATGTACTTCTTGCTGTCGACGGTGAGGCCAAGCTCTTCCTGGAGCTTTTCCTTGTTGATCTTCTTATTCCTTCTGAAGCTCGACACATCATACTGCTTGTAGATCGACATATCTGTAGAAGGATCATAGGTCACATAATCGATACCATTCACAATACCCTGCATATCGAAATGTCTTGATGACAGGAGTCCGTCAAGTCCCTCGCCGTAATACGGGGTCTGGATCTCTTCACAGTAGGTCTGTGATACTGTCGTGATGTAGTCTGCATATACGAGACCACCCTTCAGCATATTACCGCCCTTATTGAACTCCAGCTTGTCAGGAGTGAACAGATATGACGGAAATCCTGAGAGGCCTTCCATCGTTTCTATATCCCAGATACCCTGGAACTTGAGATTGTGGATAGTCATAATGGTCTTGATGCCCCAGAAGAATTCATTGCCCTGGAACTCATTCTTCAGATAAACAGGTATGAATCCTGTCTGCCAGTCGTGGCAGTGAATGATATCAGGCTTGAAATCAATCACTGGAAGCATCGAAAGCACAGCCTTGTCGAAGAAGGTGAATTTCTCGATATCGTATCTCGTATCTCCGTATGGATAGAAGCACTCGAAGTATTCGAGATTGTCGATGAAATAATAGGTGATGCCCGCGTATTCATACTCCATCACGCCAACATACTTTTCGCCCATTAATGGTCCGCCAGTCATCTGAAAGCTCGTGACAAACTTGAAATTGTCACGGAATCTTGGCGGAATGCAGGTGTAATCCGGGATAACCACCCTTATATCCCAGTTTTCTTTGTCGAATTCCTTTGGGAGAGCGCCGACTACATCAGCCAGTCCTCCGGTCTTCACAAATGGAAAACATTCACTTGCTGCAAAAAGAATTTTCTTCATGGCTTAGCCTCCTTTAGATATCAAGGATCAATCCTCAGTATCGTTTTCCCAGTTATTATATACCTCCTGGACGTCGTCATCATTATCGAGCCAGTCAAGTATCCTCTGAATATTGGTCTTGTCCTCTTCGCTGGAAAGAGTCACATAGGTCTGAGGGATCATGGTCACCTGGGCATCAGCCATCGGGATTCCCTGATCCTCAAGCTTGCCTCTGACATCTGAGAAATCCTCCGGAGCAGTAGTGATGACATAGCTGTCATCCTCTTCCTCGAAGTCCTCGGCACCTGCATCAAGAGCAGCCATCATTAGTGAGTCCGCATCCATATCGCACTCTTCCTTGTCTACGATGATCTGTCCCTTTTCATCAAACATATATGACACACATCCCTGTGTACCGATATTCCCGTGACCCTTTGAGAAAGCATTCCTGACATTGGCAGCCGTACGGTTCTTATTGTCTGTAAGAGCCTTGACGATGATAGCTGTTCCGCCAGGTCCGTATCCTTCATAGGTGACGGTCTCATAATTGACACTATTGGCATCTCCTGCTGCCTTCTTGATTCCACGATCGATAGTATCATTAGGCATATTTGCAGCTTTGGCCTTCGCAATGACATCACGGAGCTTGCTGTTATTTGCAGGATCAGGACCTCCCTCCTTTACTGCAACGGCAATCTCACGTCCTATGATGGTGAAAACCTTTCCCTTTGCAGCGTCGTTTTTCTCTTTTTTGTGCTTAATGTTAGCAAATTTTGAATGTCCTGACATTTTTACAAAAATTCCTTTCCTTATAATTTAACTAAGATATTTTACCATTTAACTGATTTTCTTTCAAGCCTTCTGAACTTTTACTTTTGTGATGACTCTCTCATGAACTCCGAGTATCTCAAAAATATATCCGAATGCCTTGATTTTGAAATGGGCATTTTCTTCAGGCACATGGCCATACAGATAGATCAGAAGCCCGTTCAGAGTCTCGATCTCAGACTCTTCTACCTCAGTGAGATCAATATCAAGCCTCTCTGCGACATCAGACAGCGGTGCCCGTCCGCTTATGATATATACTCCAGGTGCCTTTTCCACGATCAGTCTCTCATCATTGTCATGTTCATCCTGGATATTGCCAACTATCTCCTCGAGGACATCCTCCATCGTGATGATCCCGGACGTCTGTCCGTATTCATCCACCACAATCATCAGGTGCAGCTTCTGGAACTGCATCTGTGTAAAAAGCGTATTGATCGAATGTGTCTCCGGAATGAACTGAGCCTTCCTGATGAGGCCGTCGATATCCCTGATCTTCTTGTCCCTGTCCTTCTGCTGGATTGCAAAATGAAACAGCTCCTTCATGTGGATCGTCCCGATGATATTGTCGAGATCCTTCAGGTAGACAGGGAATCTCGAATAATGGCTCTTGTCAAAGACCTCAATTGCCTCTTCAAGAGTCATCTCCCCATTCAGAGCCTCGATATCTGACCTGTGCGTCATGATATCCTTCGCATCCTTGTCATCAAAGGCAAAGATATTCTCGATCATCTCAGCCTCTGAGGCCCTGAGATTGCCCTGCTCATGGCTCTCATTTACCATCGACATGATATCGGCTTCGGTCACATTCGGGTCGAGATTGTGCAGAGTCTTCTTCTGTTTCTTTTTTGAAAAAATGCCCATACACCTTACCTGTAGAATTTCTTCTTCTCGACCATGACTCCATCCTTGTAGTACAGGCGCGGGATTCTGATTCCCAGGTCGCATGCCAGCTCATAATTGAATCTGCCTGAGATGTCACCGAGTTCTTCGATTGTGATCTCGTCATCGCCGTTTTTCCCGATGAGTGTGACTTCATCCATATTGGCGACATCCGGCACATCGCTCACGTCAACCATCATCTGGTCCATGCAGATGCGTCCGACAATCGGGCATCTCCTGCCACGGATGATGACAGATGCCTTGTTGGAAAGGCTTCTCGGATAGCCGTCTGCATATCCGACCGGAACTGTAGCTATCTTTCTCTCCTTATCTGTTACATAGATCCCGCCGTAGCTGATTGAAGTGCCTGCAGGAACTGTCTTTAAATGCACGATATGTGAAACGAGTGACAGTGACGGCTCAAGAGGGAAACTGTGATCCACATCATCAGAAGGCCACATGCCGTACATCGTGATGCCGAGACGGACTGCATCGAGCTTGTCCTTAGTATAGTCCATGGATGCAGCTGAATTGCAGCAGTGACGGATCTGGAAATCAAGGCCTCTGTCATGCAGCATACCGATCATCTTCGTGAACTTCGCATACTGGTCATCGGTATACGTCATATCTTTCTCATCTGCCTTCGCAAAATGAGTGAAAATCCCCTCAGGAATAAGTGAATCATCATTGAACAGATCTGCTATCTCATCGGCTGCCTCTTCGGTCACAGGATATCCGATACGTCCCATTCCGGTATCTATTGCTATATGGCAGTATACCTTCTTACCGAGCTTCCTTGCATAAGCGGCATAGTCGGTTGCCATCTTTTTTGAAAAAATAACCGGACGCACGCCTTCTCTGATGATCCTCTCATATGAATGAGTGAACGTAAATCCGAGGATCAGGATAGGCTTCTTAATGCCAGCCTCGAGGAGCTCATATGCCTCTTCTGCCGTGGCTGCTGCATATCCGTAGATATCGTCATCATTCTCCAGGTCCTTTGCTATCGGAACTGCACCATGACCATAGCCGTCAGCCTTCAGGACTGCGTACATCTTCTGGTCTGCACATTTCTTTTTAACTTCTCTGATATTGTGCTCTATTGCGTTGAGATCAACCTTTGCGCATATTCTGTAAAAATCCATCGTTTCTGTATCCTTTTTATCTCATACTATCAGCTTTCAGCAATACTTCCGGCAGAGCCTCTGCTATATCCATTGCCTTCATCCCTCTGACTCCGTACTTCTCTGCTGCTGCATCTCCTGCAGCACCGTGTATATACACTCCAAGAGCTGCTGCATCAAAGGCATCGAGCCCCTGTGCCAGAAATGATGCCACAATTCCAGCCAGCACATCTCCGCTCCCGGCTGTTGACATACCATTATTTCCTGTGGTATTGAGTACTGCCCTGCCGTCAGGCGCCACAGTGACTGTACGGGCATCCTTTAATGCTATTACCACCTGATAATCAGCGGCATACTTTGCAGCTATGCCCTGCATATCCTGCTTTATCTCTGCTATGCTTCTGCCTGTAAATCTGCTCATTTCCATCAGGTGAGGAGTCAGAATGACAGGATCATTCTGTGCCTTATCACGGAGCTCTTCCCGCAGATACCCGCTATTCGAGATCAGATTGATGCCGTCTGCATCGATCACAAGCGGCATATTCTCCGACATGAGAACTGTGTCAAGCATCTCCTCTGCCCTGCGGCCCCTACCTATTCCCGGTCCTATAAGGACTGCAGTTGCCCAGTCCATCGAATCGCATACAGATTCGGAATTCCTGTCTGAAGAAAAAAGTACTTCCGGCACCGTATTCATCAATGGGATGAAATTATTTTTATGGCTAAGCACCCTGACCATTCCAACTCCGGTCCTCAAGGCTGAGAACGCTGAAAGAATGGCACATCCTGCACACTCTTTCTGACCGGCGATGTCGAGCAGCCTGCCATATGTCCCTTTATTGCTGTCCGCTATTCTCTTCGGCAGCAGATTCTTTATCTGGCTCTCCTGAAGAGCTCTCATCTGTACCATTTCCTGATTCTCCTCCGTCCTTTGGCTGCTGTGAAGCCATATAAGAATCTTTGCTCGTCAGTATCAGCTGGTTGTCATCAGTGATGTCGAAGATAGAGAGCATTTCCTTGCCGAATATATCATGCATATACGAATAGATCTCACGGTTATTGATCTCCCGGTTCTGCTTCTTGATGATATTCTTCTTGAGCTTCACTCTGACTTCCTTGATCCAGTCTGATATCTCTCTGATCTCATCCGTATTCACACGCATCCTCTCGTATGCATATGCCACGGACAGTTCCATCAGATGATCATTGGCAGCCTTCAGCTCCTTCGGGATCTCAAGGAGACGATCCTCAATGTCCTCTATCCTCTGGTTCGTCTCATCGATCATTGTAGCGTCCTTGGTGACATTTGTCGAGCCAGCCTGGTCCACATGATCTACAATATTGGCCATCAGCTTCTTCTTGACCTTTTTCAGCTCTTTAAGATCATTATTCAGACCGCCCTGTTCTTTCAGGATCTCATTTACCTTTACCTCGGCATCTTTGATGTCATCAGGCTTGCCCTCAAGGGCAAAGAGTCTGTGCCACTTCTGGTCAAGAACTAATATCGGAATCTTCGTCTGCGCGACCTTTTTTCGTATCTCCTCATCATCCATATTACATCCCTCCAACAGCCAGGTTAATTAAGGAAGTTCTTACGGTCACCTTTCGGCCATATTATAAGACAGCTGCATCAGTGAATCTGAGAGGTGTACGTTCTCAACTACAACGTCTTTTGGCACCATCAGATCTACATGTGCAAAATTCCAGAAAGCCCTGACTCCGAGATTCACGAGGTACTCTGCTACCGGCATGGCCGCTTCTTTTGGCAGAGTAAGCACTGCTATATCCACACGATGCTCCTTGATGAAATCCTCGAACTCATCTACCATCTGTATTGATATTCCGCTGATCTTCTTTCCCTTTTTCTCAGGATCCACATCGAATAGCCCGACCATTCTGAATGGCAGTTTCTCAAAGCTCACATAGTTTGCAATGGCTGCTCCGAGATTACCGACTCCGAAGAGTGCCACATTGTGCACCATGGTGAGCCCCAGTATCCTGCCGATCTCTTCATAGAGGAACTGGACATTGTATCCGTATCCCTGCTGTCCGAACCCGCCGAAATTGTTGAGATCCTGCCTGATCTGCGATGCCGTGACATGCATTCTCGCCGACAGCTCTTTGGATGAGATTCTCTCGACTCCGTTCTCGAGCAGTTCTCCCAGATATCTATAATACCTGGGCATCCTTCTGATGACAGCCTGTGAAATATTATGTTCCATTATTCAGCCAACCCTTCCCACTTATCATAAAGCTTTTTGAGCTCGTCATCAAGAGAATTTAATTCTTTTGTGAGCTCATTCAGCCTAGCTGAATTCTTTGCTACCTCTGGATCTTCGAACTTTTTATTGATCTCGTCCTTTGCAGCTTCCTTTTCTTCTATTTCTTTCTCAATGGCCGCTATTTCACGTTCCTTTTTCTGCTTCGCCCTGGCTTCTTCCTTCTGCTTCTTCCAGTCATCTACAGAACTGTTTTTGTCCTCGTCACTATCCCCTATATCCTCAGTTCTCTCCGAGATACCATAGTCCGTCCTTATCTCATCACGCTTCTTAAGATAATAATCGTAATTACCCAGGTACTCGTGAATTCCGTCTTTTTTCAGTTCAAGAATTCTCGTGGCTGTCTGGTTCGCGAAGTATCTGTCATGAGACACATAGAGCACTGTGCCATCGTAATTGTTCAGCGCATGCTCGAGGATCTCCTTAGAGTCCATATCCAGATGGTTCGTAGGCTCGTCGAGGATCAGGAAGTTGGCCCCACTAAGCATAAGCTTTGCAAGGGAGATTCGTCCTCTCTCACCACCTGACAGGTCACGGATCTGCTTGTAGGCCTCATCTTCACGGAAAAGGAAAGCCGCAAGGACATTTCTGACTCTCGTATTATTCAGATTCGGATATGCATCCTGCATCTCATCGAAAAGTGTATTGTCCTCATTGAAGCCGTGCTGCTCCTGGTCATAGTATCCGATAGTGACACCGGCTCCTAATTTTATCTTTCCTGAATCAGCCGGGAAGATATTATTTATTATCTTGAGGATCGTTGACTTGCCAATTCCGTTGTCTCCGATCAGAGCTACCTTTTCGCCTCTTTTTATCTCAAAAGATATATTCGAAAAAATCCGCATTCCGTCAAATGACTTGGACAGATTCTCGACTGTCAGCACATCTTTTCCACTTGTAGAAAGCGGCGAAAGTGACAGTTTCATCGAGTTACCTGGTTCCTTTGGCTTCTCAATACGGTCTATCTTGTCGAGAACTTTCTTACGGCTCTCTGCTCTTTTTATCGACTTCTCACGGTTGAAGCTCTGCAGCTTCTCGATGACTTTTTCCTCATGTTCTATCTTCTTCTGCTGCTTCTCGTATTCTCTCTCCTGAGTCAGCAGGAACAGATCCTTCTGCTGCATGAATGCAGAGTAGTTGCCATTATAGTCATGAGCTTTTTCACCGGACAGATCTATACATCTCGTGACCGTCCTGTCGAGGAAATACCTGTCATGAGCAACGATAATGACTGCCCCGCTATAATTCACGAGGAAATTTTCAAGCCATTCTATGGAACGCAGGTCCAGATGGTTTATTGGCTCATCAAGAAGCAGGAGATCAGGATTCGTCACAAGAAGCTTCGACAGGGCTACTCTTGTCTTCTGTCCTCCTGAGATCTCTGACATCTTTTTGTCAAAATCCTCCTCGGCGAAGCCCAGTCCTTTCAGGGTTCCGCCTACTCTTGACAGATACGAGTCTCCGCCTTCGAGCATGTATTCATGAGACAGCTTCTGGTATGAATCCATAAGCTTCGTGAGGTCATCCCCACTTACGGTCTTCATATCAGACTCCATTTTTCTGAGCTGTGCCTCCATGTCAAGGATATCTTCCCTGGCATGATACACATATTCATAAATGGTGCCCGGATAGTCCGCATCCTGGTACTGCGCCAGATATCCGTATGTAGAGTCCTTAGCAAAAACAACGCTTCCCGAGTCTGCAGGTTCCTCGCCTACTATGACTTTGAGAAGCGTAGATTTGCCGCAGCCATTGTTGCCCACAATGGCTACGTGCTCATGTTCTCTTATCTGAAAAGACAGGTCCTTAAATACTACCTTGTCTCCAAAACTTTTTGTCAGATCAGAAACACTTAATATCATATAAAATTTATCCTAATTCTTTCTCGAGATTTTCTCTGATTGCAAGGATGAAGTCCCTGCTATTGAGCTTTGTCGGGTTCGGAAGGGTCGTGATGAGGGCCAGGTCTCCTGTCATCCTGCCTGACTCGATCGTGTCGATCGTTGCCTTTTCAAGCGCATCTGCGAACCTCACGAGATCTGGCAGATCATCGAGCTGTCCTCTCTTCCTGAGGGCTCCTGTCCAGGCAAAAATAGTTGCTACAGAGTTCGTGGATGTCTCCTCACCCTTCAGGTACTTGTAGTAATGTCTCTGTACTGTACCATGAGCTGCCTCATACTCGTAATATCCCTGTGGGGAGACGAGTACTGATGTCATCATGGCCAGTGAACCGAAGGCTGATGAGAGCATATCACTCATGACATCTCCATCATAGTTCTTGCAGGCCCATATGAATCCGCCGTGGCTCTTCATGACACGTGCTACTGCGTCATCTATGAGTGTATAGAAATATGTGATTCCTGCTGCTTCGAACTTGTCCTTGTATTCCTTATCATAGAGTTCCTGGAATACGTCCTTGAAGGTGTGATCATATTTCTTTGAGATCGTATCCTTGGTTGCAAACCACAGATCCTGCTTTTTCTCTAATGCAAAAGTAAAGCAGCTTCTTGCAAAGCTCTCGATTGAGGACAGCAGATTATGCTGTCCCTGTACTACTCCTGGTCCGTCGAATTCATGGACAAGGGCTCTCTCTTCTGTGCCATCCGGCTTCGTATATACGAGTTCTACCTTACCTGGTCCCGGGATCTTCATCTCTGTTGCACGGTATACGTCTCCGTATGCGTGACGGGCGATCGTGATTGGCTTCTCCCAGGTCTTGACATTCGGCTCAATACCCTTTACGACTATCGGTGCCCTGAATACTGTTCCGTCGAGGATTGCACGGATTGTGCCGTTAGGGCTCTTGTACATCTTCTTCAGATTGTACTCTTTGACTCTGGCGGCATTCGGGGTGATCGTTGCGCACTTTACTGCGACGCCGTATTTCTTCGTTGCGTTACTTGCATCTATTGTGACCTGATCATCGGTCTCATCTCTGTGCTTCAGGCCGAGGTCGTAGTACTCGGTCTTTAAATCTATGAATGGTGTAAGGAGCTCGTCCTTGATCATCTTCCAGAGGATACGGGTCATTTCGTCGCCGTCCATTTCGACAAGCGGCGTCTTCATTGTAATCTTTGACATTTTTATCTCCTATTTGTCGGTCAGAGAGCAAACGCAGGTTTTTCGAGACACGCTCTCGCTCTGTTCTCAACGCAGCGGACGCATAAGGCCGCATAGAACGCGGCCTAAGCGCCGGCGTTTCGAAAGGTCTCTCAAAACCTCTTTTGCTCTCTTCCCTCTAGAATCAGTTAATTCATTACAAAGCTTAGAATTCAGACTTATAACCTATTACTTCATTACAAAGCTTAGAATTCAGACTTATAAACTATTACTTCATTACGAAGCTTAGAATTCAGACTTATAAACTATTACTTCATTACGAAGCTTAGAATTCAGACTTTTAAACTATTACTTCATTACGAAGCTTAGAATTCAGACTTATAAACTATTACTTCATTACGAAGCTTAGAATTCAGACTTATAAACTATTACTTCATTACGAAGTTAATGATACGGCCTGGGACGAAGATTTCCTTGACTACGTTGCCTGTCAGCTTATCCGCGATTTCCTTACGAGCTGCTGCGAGGGCGTCGTCCTTCCTGACGTCCTTTGGAAGAGAGATGACTGCCTTGGTCTTGCCATTGATCTGAACTGGCATCTGGATATCATCCTCTTCTGTGAGCTTCTCATCCCACTCTGGCCATCTCTCCTCGAAGACTGAGGTCGTATAGCCGAGATGCTCATGCATCTCCTCTGCGAGATGTGGTGCAAACGGTGCGAGAAGGACTGTGAGGGTCTCAAGTGTCTTCTTATCGACTCCGCCCTTCTTCGCGATCTCGGTCAGAGTATTGGTATACTCCATGAAACCCGAAACCACTGTATTCAGTGAAAATGCCTCAAGACGGGTCGTGATGGTCTTTATCATCTGATTCCTGATACGGATGAGTTCCTTTGTCTCAGGCGCGTTTTTCCCGCTTTCCTCTGTAACGAGCTTATAGACCTTCTTTAAGAATCTATTGATTCCCTCGATGCCTCTGTCATCCCAGGCGCTGTCAAGCTCTGGCGGTCCTATGAAAAGCTCATACATACGAAGTGAATCGCAGCCATAATCTCTTATCATGTCATCAGGAGAAACGACATTTCCAAGGGACTTACTCATCTTGATTCCCTTCGGTCCAAGGATCATTCCCTGGTTGAAAAGCTTCTTGAACGGCTCGTCAAAATCTATCACACCTATATCATGCAGGAACTTGGTCCAGAATCTGGCATAGAGCAGGTGAAGCACCGCATGCTCCACTCCTCCGATATACATATCTACCGGAAGATACTTGTCTGCCTTCTCACGGCTCACGAGCTCCTTGTCATTATGCACATCCACATATCTGAGGAAATACCATGATGACCCTGCCCACTGTGGCATTGTATTGGTCTCTCTCTTGGCCGGGCCTCCGCAGCACGGGCAGGTAGTATTGACCCAGTCCGTCATTGATGCAAGCGGTGATTCGCCCGTATCCGTAGGCTGATATGACTTCACATCCGGAAGAACCACAGGAAGCTGATCCTCCGGTACCGGAACCGCTCCGCACTTCGGGCAGTGGATGATAGGGATAGGCTCGCCCCAATATCTCTGACGCGAGAATACCCAGTCACGGAGCTTGTAGCTGACTGTCCGCCTGCCGAGTCCCATCTTCTCTATCATATCAGGCGCTTCTGCCTTGAGCTTCTCAGAGTCCATTCCGTTCCAGTCACCGGAATTGATCATCTTGCCCTTTGCCTCTACATACGGCTCATCCATATCTGTCATATCAGAGCCATCCGGGCTTATTACCGGAATGATCTTTAGTCCGAACTTCTTTGCGAAATCCCAGTCTCTCTGATCATGGGCTGGAACACACATGATGGCTCCTGTTCCGTGATCCGCAAGCACATAGTCGGAGATCCAGATAGGAACCTCCGCTCCGTTCAGAGGGTCAATCGCGTATGAACCTGTCCATACTCCGGTCTTCTCCTTATTCTGTACCCTGTCAACATTTGACTTGTTGGCTGCTGCCTTGCAGTATGCCTCTACCTCTTCTCTCCTGTCATCGGTGGTAAGATACTTTACCATCTCATGCTCTGGAGAGAGCACCATGAAGGTAGCTCCGTAAAGGGTATCTGGTCTTGTGGTAAAGACTGTAATAGCCTTATCCGGGTCATCCTTGAGCGGGAAATTGACCTCTGCGCCGTATGATCTTCCGATCCAGTCCGTCTGCATCTTCTTGACCTTCTCAGGCCAGTCGAGATCCTTGAGCCCGTCTAATAGTCTGTCTGCATATGCTGTGATCTTAAGCATCCACTGACGGAGGTTCTTCTTGGTTACAGGGGTGCCGCATCTCTCGCAGATACCGCCCTCCGCCTCCTCATTCGCCAGCACTGCCTTGCAGTGAGGACACCAGTTAAGCGGCATCTGTTTCTCATAAGCCAGCCCGTGCTTGAACATTTGGACAAAGATCCACTGTGTCCACTTGTAGTATGACGGATCTGTGGTATTGATCTCCATGTCCCAGTCATAGACTGCACCGATCTGCTGCACCTGACGCTTGATATTCGCTATATTCTTCGCGGTGGAAATCGACGGATGCTGACCGGTCTTTATGGCATAGTTCTCTGCCGGGAGTCCGAATGCATCCCAGCCCATCGGGTGGATCACATAGTATCCGTGCATCAGCTTATATCTGCTCCAGACATCGGAGATCACGTATCCTCTCCAGTGTCCTACATGCAGTCCTGCGCCTGACGGATATGGAAACATATCCAGACAGTAATACTTTGGTTTCTTATCGTCCTTTGGATTTACCGGTTTCTCTTCCCAGATCTTGCGCCATTTATCTTCTACGGCGCGATGGTTGTAAATAGTATCCATTTCTTCCTCCATCGAAAAATACAATTATTCAAATTTTAAGCATTGGAGCCTCTTTTGTCAAGGCAACAAAAAAAGATGAAAAAGGGAAGGGGGCCCCTTTTTCACCTTTTGCAACTCAGGTATTCTGATCAGTAGCAGACTGCGGAACAGACTATATCATATCACGTAAATCAATGTCAATCAGGGAAAACACTGAAGAAACCCGGATACGAGATATTCACACATGACGGGTCATCAAGAGTTGTCTCTCCATCTGCATTAAGCGCGGCAACTGCGAAACTCATAGCAATGCGATGATCCTTGTATGTCCTGATTGATGCACCATGTAATGGGCGGCCTCCGTTTATGACGTAGCCGTCGTCTGTCGGTGTTATGTCGCAACCCATTGCACTCAGATTCTCTGTGACCGTGGCAATGCGGTCGGATTCCTTGACTCTGAGTTCTGCTGCGTCTCTTATCACTGTCGTGCCGTCGGCATAGGCAGCCATTACTGCAATCACCGGCAGCTCATCAATGAGCGTCGGGATTATATCTCCCTCTACAGTCGTACCATGAAGGGATGAGGTCCGTACATTGATATCAGCGACTTCCTCACCAGATACTGTTCTTCTGTCTGTATAGGAAATATTTCCGCCCATATCCTCTATTACTTTAAGGATTCCTGCCCGGGTAGGATTGATATTTACATTTTTTATCAGAATATCTGCATCCTCGCAGATGAGTCCTGCCACTAGAAAATATGCTGCCGAAGAGATATCACCGGGCACTGTAATATCCTGTCCATGAAGAACCGGCTCCGGATCTACCTCGACATAATGTTTTTCTTCATCTGTCTTTACAGAAGCACCGAATCCGCGAAGCATGAGCTCAGTATGATTCCTTGAAATAGCCGGCTCAGTGACAGAAGTCTTCCCGTCAGCATATAGTCCGGCAAAGAGCACGCATGACTTCACCTGTGCCGATGCGACCGGAGAAATATAATCAATGCCGTGGAGATGACCGCCTGTAACAGTCATTGGCAGACATCCATTATCTGAATCAATGCCTGCTCCCATCTCAGATAAAGGAGTAATAACTCTCTTCATCGGACGGGTTCTGAGAGAATCATCTCCTGTAATAGTCGACGAAAAGTCCTGTCCTGCAAGGATGCCTGACATGAGTCTCGTGGTCGTACCACTGTTACCAGCATCCAGAATACCATCAGGCTGGTGCAGGCCATGCAGACCTTTTCCGTGAATCGTCACATTGCTGCCATCTCTTTCAATCTCAATTCCCATCTTCTGAAAGCAGGCAATACTTGACAGGCAGTCTGCACCTTCCAGAAATCCGTGAAGATGAGTATCGCCCTCTGCCAGCGACCCCAGCATGATGCCTCTGTGCGATATTGATTTATCTCCGGGTACTCTTATCTCGCCACGGAGATGCCGAATTTTATGCATTTTTGTATACTCCATTCCGTCAATATCCTTTATCTTATGTGCAGCTTATAACTATGTGCCTCAAGCAGTTCCTTCGCCGCCTCGAAATCCTTCTCCGAATACAGCTCAATCTGCAGCACACCTTCTTCGAACTCACGGTTATGAATGATCCCGATATTCTTGATGGAAATACCGGAAGCCGCAAGAATAGTCGCAACAGTCGCAATCTGCCCGGGCTCATCCCGCAGATCTGAATACAGCGTAAAGTCCGCAGGAATAAGGCCGGATTTACGAACAGGAAGACTGTCACGGAAATCCTTGGCCGACTGGAACTTAGACCTGATCAGGGCGCCATCACCGTCTTCAATAGACCTGCGGAAACCATTCAGAATATCCTCATAGCTGTCAATCATCCGGAGTATTGCGTCCTTATTTGACAAGCATATATTCTCCCACATGACAGGAGACGAGGATGAAATCCTCGTGATATCTCTGAATCCGCCCGCTGCAATTGTCTTCAGCAGGTCGTCCTTATTATTTTCACTCACCAGATTCACAAGCGAAGCCGAGATCACATGTGGCAGATGGCTGATTGCAGCGACTGCGAGATCATGCTCGTGTGGCTTTAAGACCATTGTCTGCGAACCAAGCGAAGTGATGAATTTATTGAACTCAGGAACTATTTCTTTTGCCTTATCACTCTGATATGTCAGAAGATAATAAGCATTCTCAAGGAACGCCGGATCAGAATATGCATATCCTGTATTCTCTGAACCCGTCATCGGATGACCACCTATGAACTGATCGGAAAGTCCAAGCTTCTCGATTTCAGCAGCGATATCACCCTTTACCGAACCGACATCCGTAATCAGTGTATCAGGCTTCAGATACGGTTTTATCCTGGACAGATATTCAATATTTTTAAGTACAGGAGAGCACAAAAAAATAACGTCACAATCCGCAATCTCTTCATCCGAGAGCAGATCATCATTTTCAATAAGACCGTCATTGTAAGCGGCTTCAACAGTCTCCTTATGTCCGGTCGTCGCATACAGCCGGATGTCAGGATAGATCTGTTTTATAGCCTTCGCGACAGAGCCGCCAATGAGCCCCAGACCTACAAAAACTATTTTCCTGGGATTAAAATCCAATTTCTTTTTCCTTTCCAAAAGTGACAATTCACAAACATTTATAATACTTTTACAGGAGATGATTGTCAAATGCCTATGGCTTCCTTTGCAATACGGTCGGCCATTTCATTGTACTCTACACCAGTATGTGCGGCGACCTTGTGAAAACTGATGACAATTTTCTGATTCATACGCTTCATATAGTCCGCATACTGCTTCGTCAGCGGATTGTTCGTCTTCCACTGGCCTGTGGCCCACATCTCAATACCTGCGTAGTCATAACAGATATCAACCGATTCATAGCCATTATCATACGCGTACTTCGCAGCGTTCATGGCGCCGAGCATCTCTCCCCCGACATTTCGTATTGCAAGAACTGACGGATCATTCCCGCTGCCGTTCTTCGTCTCTATCGTATCATCAGGCTTTATGAAGACACAGCCATATGAGTACCTGCCCTTATCCTTAGAAAAGCTGCCATCCACATATGCTATCAGCATTTTCTCTTCCGGAATGTCATCCAGTCTCGAATCGTCTTCATCGGGCTTCATATATGAAATCGCTTCCTGCTCAGTCACAAAGCCCTTATATACGGCTCCCTTGAAACCTGTTACCTGCTTCTTGCACTCGTCCCAGCTTCTGAAGATTCCTGTCTTTCTTCCTTTTTTTACCGCATAAAAATGTTTTTTCTCAGCCATATCTTCCTTTTTTCAGCCTGCAAAAATCACATCTTTGAACTGGTCATTCTCAACTGATCTGTTGTCCGGCTTATAGTAGTATGTCTTTCCAGATACCTTAAAACCGTACAGGAGATTCCTGCCCTTTACCTTCATTGAGGTAAAAGTAATCTTTTTGCCCTTCTTAAATGTTTTTGTCTTCTTAAGTGCCGTGCTCGTATATGCCTTCATATTACGTGCAAGTGTCAGCTTTTTCGTTGTATTATTCTTTTTCGAAGCTGTCTTCATCGTAGTGAATCCCTTGAAATCAAGCGATGAAAATACGAGCTTCCCATTTTTCTCTGTAAATATGACATCATAACTCGTAGCACCCGTGGAATCGAGCATTCCTCCACCGATGCAGTATATCTTCGCGCCATTGGCAAAATATGGATCTGAGTCCGTATGTATACCGAATCTGACCATCGGATCCGCATTGCATACCTTTACCAGCTCATCCTTTGCGGCATCATATCTCAGGAACTCGCAGAGGTTATAATCATCATTTTCGATGAAATCACGGACATACATATACTGTGAGCCTGACTTCAGCTTTATCAGTGTCATCTCTGCATACGAAGTCCTCTGTGTCGACACAAAACATTCACTGCCATTTATCATGATCTTAAAGCCATCTGCGTCGCCATCATCATTTCTCTTTCCCATGGCCAGTGTGATGCTGTCTGGTACGCCATCACCTGTGATGTCATATGATGTATATTCCTCATCACAATCCATCTCAAATACATTGCTTGCAGCTGACCCAGCTCTGGCCTCTATTGGTGTGAGACCAGTAATTACCATTGCTGTTACAGCTATAACAGCTGTTATTTTTCCAATTATTTTTTTCATAAAAAGCAGCTCCTTTGTCATGGCTATATAGTAACGGATTGGCCGGTTAATTGCAATATTACATGAAACATATATAATATATCTTATGAATTCAGAAGGAAAGAACGGAATCACTACAGGAGTGATATGGAAACAGATACTCATATTTTTCTTCCCGATACTCATCGGGGCGGTGTTCCAGACTCTATATAATACAGTCGATGCAGTCGTCGTAGGGAGATTCTCCGGGAAAATTGCTCTCGCAAGCGTGGGTGGATCATCAGGACAGATAGTTGGATTTATTTTTACTTTTTTCATGGGACTATCATCCGGCGCAACCGTTATTATAGCGCAGGCATACGGTGCAGAGGATTCCGGAAGAGTCGATTGTGCGCTGCACACTGCATATACATTTGCCCTTGCAGGCGGCATCATCCTTGGCCTCCTCGGTATACTTCTCGCATCTCCTCTTCTGATGCTGCTTCAGACACCGTCTGACCTGTTTGGACAGTCACTCATATATGTGCGGATCCTGATGGCCGGACTTGTATTTACTCTGATCTATAATATGGGGTCAGGTATTCTGCGTGCAATTGGAGATTCCAGACGACCGCTGTATATACTAATCGCCTGCTGTGGAATGAATATAGTTCTTGACCTGTGGTTCGTCGCAGGCCTTGGAAAAGGTGTCTTCGGTGCCGGCATCGCTACCGTGATCTCACAGGCATTTTCAGCAGTTCTTGTGACCTGGCTTCTTATGGAAAAGACTGATGGCATGCATCTTTCTTTTAAAAAGCTTCACATCAACCCAAAAGTACTCTCAAGGATTCTGTCAATCGGTTTTCCTACTGCAATAGCAGGCAGCATGTTTACAGTGTCCAATATGATACTGCAGGCATCCATCAACCATATGGGCTCAGATACCGTGGCTGCATGGACGGCATACAACAGAATTGATGCGTTCTGGTGGCTTACAGATGAAGCGTTCTGCGTCTCGATCACGACATTCGTCGGCCAGAACTATGGTGCCGGAAAACCTGACAGAATCACAAGAGGTATAAGGGATGTCATTGGGATGGAGGCTGTTCTTGCAGTCGCTGCAGGAATACTTGTGGTATCTGCAGCGCCTTTTCTAATGTCTTTATTTACCACATCACAGAACGTAATTGATATAGGTGTCAGAATATCACGGGTGATTGCACCGTTCTACTGGATATTCGTATGCCCGGAGATTTTTTCATCATCGCTTCGTGCAGAAAATCACGTCACATTCACAACTATATCAAATATCCTGTGTATCTGCATATTCAGAATCATCTGGACATACGTAGCAGCAGGCAAGGACGTATCCTTCCTGCTGCTCTGTTATCCTATAAGCTATTCAATTGCTTTGACTCTCGTATCGGTCTACTTTGCCATAAAGCAGCCTCGGATCATGAAAAAGCTGAGATGATCAGCTGTTGTCCTTAACAGCCGATGTCAGCTGACCAGTGATATTCATAATATCCTTATAGCCAGTCTTCACGGCTTCAATGCCTTCATTCAGATCACTGATACCGGAGGAAATGCCCTCCATGGCTTCAGATGTCGTATTCATGCTCTCTGCTATTGAGGATACATCTGAAAGAGTCGTATCAAATATATCCTTCATCTCACTGGCACCCTGCTCGATCTCAGCTGAGCTGTCCAGCACCTTGTCCGTATTGGATCTGATCACTTCAAATGATGATGCAACCGTATCTGCATAGTCCCTGCTGTCACAAACATCATTGACACTGCTGTTCAGCTGATCTACTACGACCTGCATCTGCTTTGACACCTCTGTGATGATATCTCCGATCTGATCAGAGAAATCCGCAGAACTATCCGAGAGATTTCTGATCTGCTCAGCCACGACTGCAAATCCTCTTCCGGCTTCTCCGGCTCTTGCTGCCTCTATTGAAGCATTCAGCGAAAGAAGATTCGTCTGTGATGAGATATCACGTACATTCTGGAGTATGCCTGAAATATTAGTCACCTGTTCGTTCAGCTCTTCCACTGCCTGTGAAACACCTGTCATTGTATCTGACAGACTACTCATCTTTTCAGACAGATTTGTGATCATCTGATTGCCATTATGTACATTTGTTGCATTCTCTGCTGAGACTGACTTCAGACCGGCTGTAGCATCGGCCATCTTCGTGATTTTCTCAGAACTCTCTCTTATCTGACTCTCAATCCTTGAAGTCTGATCAGCTACATTCTTTGCATCATCGGCTACATTCTGGCTGGTGGCTGCAATCTCTGTGGATGCACTGCTTGCCGACTCTACACTCTGTGAAATATTCTGTGAAGTCGTATCAAGTACGGTCAGAGAATCCTTAATCTCATCAAGAAGTGATGTTGCACGCTTCGACTGTACCTGTGAATCACGGCTCGACTTTGTGATGCTATTGAAGGATTCCCTGTTGAGTCTTGACATCGATACGAATATCATGCATCCACTGGCAATATAGACGATACAGATTGCCATTGAGTCAATTTTCCATGACGACGCAAGTTTTTCCTGATACTGAAAGTAAAATAATATCATGCAGACTGCACTGATGATACTCTGAATAAGAATCGGTCTGAAATCTTCATATATCACTATCAGGAACAGATCCAGGAAAAACATCAGATAATTTGCCGTCCCCGGAAAAGCAAGCATCAGAGCTATCGAAAATCCTGACAGGATCGCCACAAACAGATACATCATGACTACAGGATTTATTTTATTCACTATAAAATAAAGAATCCCGCATATGACTACTCCTGCAATCACAAATGGAATGATCTGTGAAACACTGACAAAAATACCATTGACAACTGCTCTTAAGATGACACAGAAAAACAATGTAATAACAAGGATCTGACTTTTCCGTCTAAGGGTATCCTCATATTTCATTAAAAAACCTCCTGAAAAAAATAGAACTGCAGGCACACGCCTACAGTCCTATTTTACTCTACTGAGAGTTTAAAATCCACTAAATTCTGTGAAAAATTAATATGCGATACCCTGTGCAAGCATAGCATCTGCAACCTTCTCGAAGCCTGCGATATTAGCGCCAACCTGAAGGTCTCCGTCGAAGCCATACTTAGCTGCAGCATCAATTGAGTTGTGAACGATATTCTTCATGATACCCTGAAGCTTCTCATCAACCTCTTCGAATGTCCATGAAAGTCTCTCAGAGTTCTGGCTCATCTCAAGTGCTGATGTAGCAACACCACCTGCGTTTGCAGCCTTTGCTGGTCCGAAGAGGATTCCTGCCTTCTTGTACTCTGAAATAGCTTCTGGAGTAGATGGCATATTAGCACCCTCGCATACAGCGATTGCACCGTTAGCGATGATCTTCTTTGCACTCTCGCCATCAATCTCGTTCTGTGTAGCACATGGAAGATAGATATCAGCCTTTGTGCCCCAGACTCCTGAGCATCCTTCATGATACTCTGAACCATCATTGGCACGTGCTGGATACTCCTTGATACGTCCTCTCTCAACTTCCTTGATCTGCTTAACTACGTCAAGCTTGATTCCGTTAGGAGCTACTACGTATCCATTAGAATCTGACATTGTGATTACCTTGCCGCCAAGCTGTGTAGCCTTCTGACAAGCATAGATAGCTACATTTCCTGATCCTGAGATAACTACTGTCTTGCCCTTGAATGAATCATTCTTCAGAGTCTTAAGAGCCTCTTCTGTATAATAGCAGAGACCATATCCTGTAGCCTCTGTTCTGGCAAGTGATCCACCATATGTGAGTCCCTTTCCAGTAAGGACACCTGTGAACTCATTTCTGAGTCTCTTGTACTGTCCATAGAGATATCCGATCTCACGTCCGCCTACACCGATATCACCAGCTGGTACATCTGTGTCTGCGCCGATATGCTTTTCAAGCTCGGTCATGAAGCTCTGGCAGAATCTCATTACTTCTCTGTCGCTCTTTCCCTTAGGATCGAAGTCAGAACCACCCTTGCCGCCTCCGATTGGAAGACCTGTGAGTGAGTTCTTGAAGATCTGCTCGAAGCCTAAGAACTTGAGGATTGAGAGGTTTACTGAAGGATGGAAACGAAGTCCGCCCTTGTAAGGTCCGATTGCTGAGTTGAACTGTACTCTGTATCCACGGTTGACCTGAACCTTGCCATTGTCATCTATCCATGGTACTCTGAAAAGAATTGTTCTCTCTGGCTCAACGAGACGTCCGATGACATTCTCCTCTTCAAGCTTTGGATTCTTCTCTACTACTGGCTCAAGTGACTCAAGAACCTCACCAACTGCCTCAAGGAACTCCTTCTGCTCCGGGTTCCTTGCCTCAAGTCCATCATAAACCTGCTGTAAATAACTGTTTTTAAACTTCATCTTTTAATAAATCTCCTTTCCTTTTCCAAAGGATTTGTTTATTAGAACCTTTAATATTATAGCACAAAATGTTCCCTTGTAAATACATTTTTACACGTTGATCTCAGCCTTAACTCCAAGCTCATCCTTATTGGCTTCGAGTACTGGATTAACTACATTCTCCAGATACTTTGTGACCTGACGAGGTGCGCGGCCGATATATTTCTTAGGATCCATTGACTTCTTCAGAGTATCGAGATCAAGCGGGAAAGCATCATCTGCAGCGATAAGCTCTAAGAGGTTATTATCTCCGCCGTTTTCCTTGACATTCTTTCCTGCTTCCATTGACAGTTCTCTGATACGCTCGTGAAGCTCCTGGCGGTTGCCGCCTTCCTTCACGCCGTCCATCATGATATTCTCAGTTGCCATGAATGGAAGCTCAGCCATCAGATGCTTCTCAATGACCTTCGGATATACGACAAGTCCATCTACCACATTGAGGCAAAGGTCGAGCACACCGTCTGTTGCCAGGAATCCCTCTGCTACTGAAAGACGCTTATTTGCTGAATCATCAAGCGTTCTCTCGAACCACTGCGTTGCTGAAGTAATTGCAGGATTTAAGGCATCGATCATGATATATCTGGACAGAGATGCGATTCTCTCGCTTCTCATAGGATTTCTCTTGTAAGCCATTGCTGATGAACCGATCTGATTCTTTTCAAATGGTTCCTCAACTTCCTTCAGATGCTGAAGGAGACGGATATCATTGCTCATCTTGTGAGCTGATGCTGCTACACCTGCAAGTACGTTGAGTACTCTTGTATCAAGCTTTCTCGAATATGTCTGACCTGATACTGGAACGCATTCCCTGAAGCCCATCTTCTTTGCGATCATCGGGTCGATCTGATCTATCTTCTCATCATCTCCATCGAAGAGCTCCATGAAGCTGGCCTGGGTTCCTGTGGTCCCCTTGGAGCCTAGAAGCTTCATTGTGGAAATGACATAGTCGATATCTTCGAGGTCCTGCATGAACTCATTGCACCAGAGCGTTGCACGCTTGCCAACTGTCGTAGGCTGTGCAGGCTGGAAATGAGTAAATGCAAGAGTTGGCAGATCCTTGTACTTGTCTGCAAACTTTGCAAGCTCATTTATGACATTAAGGACTTTCTTTCTTACGAGCTGAAGGCCCTCACGCATGATGATGACATCTGTATTGTCACCTACATAGCAGCTTGTAGCTCCGAGATGAATGATGCCTGCTGCCTTCGGACACTGCTTGCCATATGCATAGACATGGCTCATCACGTCGTGTCTGACTACCTTCTCACGCTCTCTGGCGACATCATAATTGATATCGTAGATATGCTCCTTCATCTCATCAATCATATCCTGCGTGATGACAGGCTTGCCGTTTTCAGAGAGTCCGAGCTCCATCTCAGTCTCTGCAAGAGCGACCCAGAGCTTTCTCCATGTAGAGAATTTCTTGTCCTCAGAGAAAATATACTGCATCTCTTTGCTTGCATATCTCTCACTCAGAGGACTGATGTATGCATCTGTTCCCATAGTTGTTTAGTCTCCTTGATTTAGGGGTTAGGGGTTAGGGGATAGGGTTATAAACCAGGCAATCCCTATCCCCTAAGTCCTATTCCCTATTTTTCGTAACTTCCACGTATATCATCCTTCGGCGGCTCCAGCGGATACTTGCCTGTGAAGCAGCCTTTGCAGATTCCAAGTCCGTCGACCATCTGCTCAAGGCGGTCTATAGACAGATATGCCAGAGAATCAGCTCCAATTATTTTTCTGATATCTTCTATGCTTCTGTTGTATGCTATCAACTGCTCCCGGACAGGAATATCTGTACCGAAATAGCATGGCCACAGGAACGGAGGCGATGAAATACGTACGTGCACCTCTGTTGCTCCAGCTTCCTTGAGCATACCGACAATTCTGTCTGAAGTCGTTCCTCGGACAATCGAATCATCGATCATGATGACACGCTTGCCGGCAACTGCCTCACGGAGCACATTGAGCTTCACCCTGACTGATGACTCACGGCTCTTCTGGCCAGGCTTGATGAAGGTACGGCCTACATAGCTGTTCTTTACAAAAGCAGTACCATATGGAATGCCTGACTCCATAGCATATCCCATGGCGGCGGCATTGCCGGATTCCGGAACACCTACCACGAGATCAGCATCAACAGGAGAATCCTGTGCCAGGAAACGACCCGCCTTGATCCTTGAACTGTAGACAGATACACCGTCTATATAAGAGTCCAGCCTTGAAAAATAGATATACTCAAAAATGCATCTGGCCTGCTTCTCAGGCGGCAGCGCACGTGACATATCAGAATGAAGGACACCGTCTGACTTCACCCAGACAGTCTCACCAGGTCTCACGTCGCGGACAAACTCAGCCCCAATCGTATCAAGAGCAGCAGTCTCAGATGTGAAAATATAGCTGTTGCCACGCTTGCCGATCACAAGCGGCTTGAATCCATGAGGATCTCTTACGGCAATCAGCTTTCTCGGACTCATAAGAACGAACGAGAAAGCACCTTTGAGCTTCTCGCAGGCCTTATTCACAGCCTCTTCAACAGTAGCAGAATGAATTCTCTCACGGGCAATCAGGTACAGGATAGGCTCGGTATCAATAGTAGACTGGAAAATAGCACCAGTCTCCGACAGATACTGCTTGAGCTCGTTGGCATTGATCAGATTACCATTATGAGCGAGTCCCAGAGTACCCTTCAGGTAATTGATGACCATAGGCTGGGCATTTTCTCTTGTAGACTCACCGGCCGTCGAATACCTGACATGACCGACACCGATATCACCATGAAGAGTAGACAGATTGTCCTTGGAGAAGACCTCATTCGCAAGACCCATATCCTTGATGAGACTCACATTGTTCTTCGGACCATCGGTATCAGAAACCGCAATACCAGCGCTTTCCTGACCACGGTGTTGGAGAGCAAAGAGACCATAGTATATGGTGCTCGCTACATCCTCGCCATCCAGGTCATATATACCAAATACTCCACATTCTTCGTGGAGTTCATCATTCACATTTGTTTCAAAATACTTTTCCATATGTTTAAGTGGTTAGGGGTTAACCTACCAGGCCAGATCCTTACCTGTCAGCAGCTTATATGCTTCCTTATACTTCGCAATAGTCTTGTCAATGACATCCTGCGGCAGATTGTAATCGCTGTCAGGATTGGCCTTGAGCCAGTCACGGACGAACTGCTTGTCAAATGAAGGCTGTGACTGACCCGGCTTGTAGCCGTCTGCAGGCCAGAAACGTGATGAATCCGGAGTCAGCATCTCGTCACCAAGAACGACATTTCCGTTCTCATCGAGACCAAACTCAAACTTCGTATCAGCAATTATGATGCCCTTAGTCAGAGCATAGTCAGCGCACTTCTTGTACAGAGCAAGAGTATCATCACGAAGCTTTGTAGCGTACTCCTTACCTTTGCCAGGATGAAGCTTCTCAATGATTTCAACTGACTCATCAAAAGTGATATGCTCATCATGATCACCAAGATCAGCCTTGGTTGTAGGAGTATAGATAGGTTCAGGCAGCTTGTCTGACTCAACAAGACCAGCCGGAAGGGAGATACCACATACAGTACCGTTCTCCTGATATGACTGCCAGCCACTTCCTGTGATGTATCCTCTTACGATACACTCGATTGGGAGCATGTCGAGCTTCTTTACCTTCATGCTGCGTCCAGCGAACTCATCTGTCTGGAAGAATTCAGGCATATCCCTGACATCACATGAGAGCATGTGGTTAGGAATGATATTCTTCGTGTAGTCGAACCAGAATCTGCTCATCTGTGTGAGCACCCTGCCCTTGTCAGTGACCTTATTCTTCAGGATCACATCGAATGCAGAAATTCTGTCCGTTGCAACCATGATGATGGAATCACCGTCATCATACACTTCTCTGACTTTTCCTTCTTTGACTGGCTTGTACTCTTTCATCTTTTTTCCTTTCTTTGCTAGGGGGTTAGGGGTTAGGGGTCAGGATTCAGGGACCAGGCAGTCCCTATCCCCTATTCCCTATTCCCTATATCCTATTTATTTTTCCACAAGCAGCGACTGTCCTGTCATCTCTGCCGGTTTCTCCATACCCATGAGATCAATCAGTGTCGGCACGATATCGCAGAGCTTGCCGCCCTCACGAAGACCATACTTAGGATCAGCATTGACAAGGATAAATGGAACCGGATTCGTAGTATGACTTGTAAGCGGCTCACCTGTCTCGTAGTTGATCTCCTGCTCGCAGTTACCATGGTCAGCGCAGATGAACATGACACCATCCATCTCCTTCAGAGCCTCTACGGCCTTGCCTACGCAGGTATCTACAGTCTCAACAGCCTTGATAGCTGCATCAAGGACACCTGTATGACCAACCATATCAGGATTAGCGAAATTGATGATGATCACATCATACTTGCCGCTTCTGATTGCGCCACAGAGCTTGTCACATACTTCAGGAGCACTCATCTCAGGCTGGAGATCATATGTAGCAACCTTCGGGCTCTTTACAAGGATCCTGTCCTCACCCGGATTCGGTTCCTCGACTCCACCATTGAAGAAGAACGTCACATGAGCATATTTCTCAGTCTCAGCGATACGGGCCTGAGTCATTCCATGATCAGCAAGGTACTGACCGAATGTATTCGCAAGTTCTTCCTTCTTGAATGCGATCTTCGTATTTGGAATAGTATCATCATACTCAACGAAACATACGTAGTCTGTCTTTACTCTCTCGCCTCTGTCAAATCCGTTAAACTCATCAGCACAGAAAACTCTTGTCATCTCACGTGCTCTGTCAGGACGGAAGTTGAAGAAGATGACACTGTCTCCATCATCAACAGTTGCAACAGGCTTGCCGTTCTCTTTGATGACACATGGGATCACGAACTCATCAGTCTTGTCAGCAGCATATGAATTCTCGATAGCCTCTTTTGCAGAAGCAGCTTCATTACCCTCACCAAGTGTAAGAGCTCTGTATGCCTTCTCGATTCTGTCCCATCTGTTGTCACGATCCATTGCGTAGTAACGGCCGCTGATCGAAGCTATTTTTCCAACGCCGATCTCTTTCATCTTGTCTTCAAGCTCGGCGATGTATTCCTTGCCGGCTGTAGGAGATGTATCACGTCCGTCAAGGAAACAGTGCACATATACATCATTTACGCCCTCGCGCTTTGCCATCTCAAGCAGTGCATACAGGTGTGTATTGTGTGAATGAACACCACCGTCTGACAGAAGTCCCCAGAGGTGAACCTTCTTGCCGTTCTTCTTCGCATTGTCAAATGCCTGAAGGAGTTCTTCATTCTTGAAAAAGTCTCCATCCTCAATAGCCTTGGTGATACGGGTCAGTTCCTGATATACGATACGTCCGGCGCCCATATTCATGTGTCCTACTTCGGAATTGCCCATCTGACCGTCTGGAAGTCCTACTGCAAGACCGCTTGCTGCACCCTGTACGAAAGGATACTGCTTTACGAGACTGTCCAGTACAGGCTTCCTGGCCTGAGCTACTGCATTTGCCTTTGGATTCGGATTGATTCCAAAGCCATCCATGATCAAAAGTACGTATGGTTTCTTTGCCATTTGTAAAATACCTCCATTTTATCAGAAAATGTCCTTCAGATCCTTATTCAGGAATGACCAGACGCTTTTCTTTTCACTACCTGTATCAAGATCGGCTGCCGGCACTTCATCTGCCGAGACCTCCCATGGAAGAAGCGTATATTTCTTCATGGCAAGCCTCTTGATGCCCTGCATGTACTGCACAGTCTTCTCTGTATCATAAGTACTGATACCTGCGACCTCTCCGCGCATTCTGTCAATATGCTCCACGAGCATCTTGATATTATCTCTCATCTGCGACGGGGTAAATCTGCTGCCATCAGAAACGCTGTACAGTGACAGTGCAAAACCGTTGCGGAAGGTATCTTCCACATCTCTTGCCGGCTCCATATCTATCGAATCAATAAATGGAACATTGTAATCGTCAAACTTGGTGTGTTTTTTATAGAAAAGATTTCTCTCGTGATTTAATTCCTTGAGAGTCTTGTCAATCAGGCCCTCATCTTCTACTACATGTCTGCAGCTGGCTTCAACACCCTTTTTCACAGCTGCAATATTTATGCCGTATGCTTTTGAATAGGCTCTCTCATACTCTTCAGCACTCATCACATAGTCCTCTCCGAGAACTATGGTCTCTGTTACTGCTGCAAAATCCACCTGACAGATGAGCTTCTTGACTTCGCCCTCCTGACGGGTAGAAATAGCCTTCTGTACCTCTTCCTCGAGCTTGTGGCGGACTTCTGCATAGTCAGATGCCCTCTGTCCGAGCTGCTCGCCCCGGCAACAGGCGTCCACTAAGATATCACGGACCAGCTTCAGTGTATCCGTAACTTCCTTATCACGGCTGTCATGGTGTCCTTCCCTGGTATCTTTTACAAGGTCACCGCCATAACCCATCTGGTTCTGTATAGCAAGAAGCTGCTTCTTTTCTTTCTCACTGACAAGTGGAAGCTTGTGCTTCGGCAGAGACGGATCAATCATCACGAATTCTATCTGGGCAGCCCTCTCATCTCTCTCGAGATCTTCAGCTTTGTCCTGCTCGATGACCTTCTCCTCTACCTCATACTTGTCGAGAGGGAAGGCATTGATCTTCTTCAGCTCTTCCCTTCTCTTCTCTATGACCAGCTTCTGAGTATCCTCTGGAAGATCTGCTATCTCCGGCGTCTGTCTGATGATATCCTCATCTGTCGGAATTATGCCGTCATAAAAGCTGTACATCTCGCCATATTCCCTCTTAAGAAAGGTAACAGGGCGGATTTTCCCCATGTCATCAATAAAGGCATATTGTTCATTCTCTTTTAATCTGATGACCAGCAAATCTCTATACCTCCGAAACGAATCCCTTACTTCTCATATCCAGGGAGCGGTTCTGCCCCTGGTCTTCCATGGCAGTACTTATACTTCTTGCCGCTGCCGCATGGACACGGATCATTCCTTCCGATCTTCTTCACATGAACTGTATGTGACTGCTTCTGGTCACGGATCAGCTCTCTCTGGGTGTCCTTATCATAAATGGCATCCCACTCCGGAAGAGTATAGAGCCATTCAGCCTTGGCATCTACCATCTCCCTGAAGAGCTTCTCCTTGTCAAAGTCAAGGCTCACCTCTGTCTTCTCATCCATTGTATCTATTGGATTCCCTACCTTGAGGCTGTCCTGTATTCCATCGAGAAATCCTGCCATCTCGAGATTCGTGAGTCCGAATGTCTCTGCGAGTGCTTCTACCGTTCCCTTATACGGCTTTCCAAAATCCTTCAGCAGGACCTTGTAAGTATTTTTCTCTTTTTCAAAATAGTCTTCCCAGAATTCCTTCAGTGCATACTGACTCTGGTTCTGATTATATGCGACTGCTTTCCAGTCATCTAATAATGCCATCTCTTTAACCTCCTGACATTGTTGCTTTTACAGCATTATCTATTCTAGCAAATAATCGGCTTGTTGACAAGAACGATTGTTGTGATTATTATATAAATTATGATTAAGAAAGTTTTTGGAATTATCGGAATTATCCTCCTGGTGGGGATGTATGCAGCGACACTTATTTTCGTTATTGCAGGCAATATGACTCTGTTCAAGGCGTTTCTGGCTGCCGATGTCGTGATACCTGTGATGCTATGGGTCATAAGGATTTTTGTAAAAATAGCAAAACCTGACAACAGCGAATTTGACGACGCTGTCAAAAACAATTCAAAAGACAAAAAATAAGCTCCCCATTTTTAAATATGGGAAGCCAGCCACTCCAGATCTTCTGGTGTGGTTATTTTTCTGTTCTCTTCTTCTCCCGGCACAGGATGTGCATGAAGGCCTGCACCTTTTTCCATTATCATCACATCATCGGTGATCTGTGAGAAATCACAAACATCTGAAATCAGCTTTTCATACGCACTCAGTATGCTCTTCCTCTCAAATGCCTGCGGCGTCTGCATTCCAACCAGCTTTGAACGGTCAAAGGCATCCATCAGTGTTCCATCCGGTGATATCTGTCGGATCGTATCCTTGACTGGTATCACCGGCACTGCTGCCTTATATTTTTCAACTGCTTCTATTGTGTCAGCAATCAGTCTCTGTGATACGAGAGGCCTTGCGCCATCATGGATCAGGACATAGTCTCCTGATGCTGCCTTTATTCCATTATAGACAGACAGAGCCCTTACGGCTCCGCCTGCTGTCACCTGAGTACATTTCGATACCTTATATTTACGGACAATTTTCTCACAGTATTCTATATCTGACTGTCCGGTTACAAGCACTATTTCATCTGCAGCACTTTTTTCAAATGCCTCAAGACTATATGCTATCAGCGGCTTTCCAGCCACTTCCATGAACTGCTTGGGCCTATCGCTTTTCATCCTCGATCCCTTACCGGCTGCGAGGACGATGGCACTAATTGTTTCCATTATCTTCTCTTTCTGTATACTACGACTATGATTCCGCATGCTATGAGGAAAATCGGGATAAAGATTCCGAAGAAGAATCCGTATATCCTGATAACCTTTGCAGAGATCGTGAGGGTCGTCGAATCAATCGTCTTTGTCGGTATATTAACCGATGACTTGCTCTGATCAGGGAGCAGGTATGAGAATACATCTGAGAACAGCGTCTCATTCCTTCCAGATACTACCTGGTTCATCTGTTCAGTAAAGGCATATACAGATCCGAAGGCTGCCACTCTTCCATCGTCCTTCTTTGCAATGAGTCCGAGCGAGAACTGTCCCTGCTCATCTCCTGATTCCTTCTTAATTTTCGACTCTGTATCCTGTACTGCTGTCTGCAGGTCATCAGATGACTGACTGTTCTTCGCTATTGCCTTGTCGCTCGTGACTGCCAGATTGATGAATTTCACTCCATCAGTCTTTACCTTTGTGAGTCCCAGCGAATACGGCATGAAGGCCTGAAGGGTTCCTGTCACATCCCTGGTCGCATTTGTATCCTTTACTTCTGGAAGCAGCAGGTAGGGGCTCTGGTAGTAATAGTTCTCATCGGTTTCTGCAACTGCACCGTCACTTGCCTTTATACCCTCATCTGTCAGGAATTTGTTGACATTTTTCAGTGACGAATTCTTCATGACATCAAGAGCTATGAAAACCCTTCCGCCATCATCCACATAGCTCTCCAGCTTCTTTACATCATCCTCTGAAAAATCACTCTGAGGTCCGAAGACTATGACTGCCGATGCATCATTCGGCACCTTTGATTCAGTCAGGAAATTCAGCTCTTCCGTCTGCGTATTAAGCTTCTGGAGAGCCCTTGTAAATGTAGAATCCATTGATGGCTCATCATGACCTGTGAGCACATATACCTTTGCCAGGTTGTCAGAATCTATATAATTGATCGCACCTGTGACCTGACCCTCGATATCATATCCTGAGATCTGCTGTGAATACGAAGTATAATCGACCGATGTCTGATACAGATCATCCACCGGAATTACCTTGCTCCTGCTGCCGCTCACGACTATCAGGCTTCCTGTTGACAGATCTTCATCTGTATATTTTGATGCAAATGTCGGATTCTTGTCAGGATCGACATACTTTACAGTGATATGCTTTGATGCAGCCTGATACTGCTCCAGAGTCTTCTTCAGCGTGATCTCGTAATCATAGGTGAGTGCTGACTTCCTGGCCATGCAGTAGATGGTCACATCCTTGTCCAGACTTTTTAGTATCTTCTTCGACTTCGACCCGAGTGTATAGTACTTCTGTGTCGTCATGTCAAAGACTGCTGCCTTCGCAGGCACCTTCGTCATTGCGTAGTTTCCGCCGACTGCGACTGCAAATACTGCAACGATTGTCACAAGTGAAAATGCTGACAGAGTCAGATGCTTCCTCGATACATTGTATCTCCTCTTCAGAATGACCTGTGTCGAAACCACAAGGCAGATCAGTATGGCCGTCACATAGTAGACCACATGTCTCAGCGAGAAACTGCCTGACAGGAAGTCGGATAACGGTGTGATAAAGTCATACCATCCGAGTATTTTTGCGACTGGTCCTGTCAGTGAAAAAGTACTGACAAATGATGATGAGATATATCCCACAAATATCAGAAGAAATGATACAACTGCCGCTACTATAAGATTCTCTGTAATCGCTGATGCAAACATTCCGATTGCTAGAAGCGTAAGTCCGTACAGAAGCATTCCGAAAAGTGCTGTATAATTTTCTCTTAATGAGACTGTCCCGAACATGCGAAGCACTAATGGGGAAATAGCCATTATTGCGATCACTATCAGATAGCATAGTGCAAGGGCTAAATATTTGCCCAGGACAATTTTCCCAACAGATACAGGGGATGTAAGTGTGAGCTGATCTACCTTGTCACGCCGTTCCGCTGCAAAGACACGCATCGTGAGTACAGGAACAGTGATCAGGAAGACGAATGTCATTCCATTCAGAGCATAGCTGATTGTCGGAATTCCCTGATACAGATTGTAAACGGAAAAATACAGACCAAACACTACAAGATTGATGCCTATGAACAGCCATCCTGTCATGCTGCGAAAGAAAGAAAGAAATTCTCTTTTAAGTATTGCTTTCATCAGTTATCCTCCTTTCCATCTTTTTCGTCTGCATCATCAAGCTCATCTGAAAGCTCCTGTATATTGTCGTCTTCTGCTTCATCCTCATCATCTGTATCCTCTTCCTCTTCATATCTGGAAGTAAGAGGATCATGGACATCAGCGATCTCATCATCACTCCCGGTCAGTTCAAGGAATACATCCTCAAGCGACTCATCGTGCTCCTCGAGCAGATGCTCCGTATTATCAGACAGAACCAGCCTTCCTTTTGAGATAATGAGCAAATGGTCACAGACTTCTTCGACCTCTGAGAGGATATGCGAACTAAGGATCACCAGATGATCTTCCTTGAGAGACAGAATCAGCTCGCGCATATTGACGATCTGTCTGGGATCAAGTCCTGCCGTAGGCTCGTCGAGAATTATGACTTCCGGATCACCGACTATTGCAGAAGCAAATCCGACTCTCTGCCTGTAGCCCTTTGACAGATTCCTGATCAGGCGGTCCTTTACCTCTGTGATACCGCACTTGTCCATTATCTGTTCAACCGTCTTCTTACGCCCGGACCGCTTTTCGCCCTTTAGCTCAGCGTCGAATTTCATGAATTCATAGACTGTCATATCATTGTAGAGTGGCGGCACTTCTGGCATATATCCGATCAGCACCTTCTTACGGTTCTTCGGAAGTGTGAGATCCTTATCATCAAGCATTATTGAACCGGATGTAGGTGCGATATAGCCCGTCAGCATATTCATCGTGGTCGTCTTGCCAGCACCGTTCGGTCCGAGGAGCCCCAGAATCTCACCCTTGTGTCCGGTGAAATCAAGTGAATCCACTACCGTACGCTTGCCGTATTTCTTAGTGAGTTTTTCTACTTTAAGCATAGTTCTCCTTAATCTTAAACTTATAAAAGCACAGCTTCAATTCTAGATCAAAACTGTGCTTATTATTAGCTTATTGTATGAACTTTTTGTGTCTTACTTATTGAGCGGGCTCACACGATAGATGATGTCATCTCTTGCCGGACCATTACTTACCATTGTGATAGGATATCCGATCTGCTCCTCAATGAAATTCACATAATCCTGTGCTTCCTTTGGAAGATCATTAAACTCACGGATTCCTCTGATATCACACTTCCATCCTGGAAGTGTCTTATATACAGGCTTGCATCTCTTAAGATCCTTTGTCACTGGGAAGTCCGTGATCTGCTTTCCATCAAGCTCATATGCCACACATACCGGAATCTCATCCAGATATCCCAGATCATCAAGAACTGTAAATGCTACATCTGTAGCTCCCTGGAGTCTGCAGCCATACTTTGATGCTACGCAGTCATACCAGCCAACTCTTCTTGGACGGCCTGTTGTAGCTCCATACTCACCGCCATCTCCGCCGTGATTTCTCAGCGTGTCAGCTTCTTCACCGAAAATCTCTGATACGAATTCTCCTGCACCAACTGCTGATGAATATGCCTTCGATACAACCACTATCTGCTTAATCTCATATGGAGGAATTCCTGCTCCGATTGCACCAAATCCTGCGATCGGTGAAGATGATGTAACCATAGGATAGATTCCGAAATCAGGATCCTTCATTGTTCCGAGCTGTCCCTCAAGAAGAGCAGTCTTGCCTTCCTTAAGTGCTCCTTCAAGGAACTTTGGTACATCTGCGAGATATGGCTTTATTTTATCTCTTCTCTCTTTGATCCACTCAAGAAGTCCCTTTCTGTCGATCGGATCTGTATGATACAGATTCACAAGGAGGGCATCCTTGATATCTGCTATATGGTCAATCTTTTCCATGAGGTCATCATCATCCTGATAGAACTCATTGATCTGCCAGCCGATCTTCGCATACTTGTCTGAATAGAATGGGGCGATTCCTGACTTCGTTGAGCCGAATGACTTGCCTGCGAGTCTTGCCTCTTCAAGTGTATCAAACTGAATATGGTAAGGCATGAGCACCTGTACCCTGTCACTAACGATGATATTCGGAGCAGGAACACCCTTTGACTCGATATCATTTAATTCGGATAAAAATTTATCAATATCGAAAGCGACACCATTTCCGATCACGTTCGTGATGTTCTGATGGAATACTCCTGACGGAAGAAGGTGAAGTGCGAACTTGCCATACTCATTGACTATCGTATGTCCTGCATTTGCACCGCCCTGGAAACGGATGACGATATCCGCCTCATTTGCGAGGGTATCTGTGATCTTGCCTTTACCCTCGTCACCCCAGTTTGCTCCAACAACTGCCTTTACCATTTCGGTGCCTCCTTATTGTATTTCCTTGATAAAACTCTTCGATGTGGTACATGCGAGAGTTCCTGGTCCTGTATGAACTGCGATTACGATTGGCAGCTCCTGAATGATGATCTGTCTGTCAGGGAAGACTTCAAGAATCTCATCGCGGAACTGTTCTGCCGCCTCGCGGTTATTTGTATGTGCTACAGATATCACGCAGCCGCTTCCATCCGGATCTTTGAACCTGTCATGGGTGTCCTTTGTGATGGCATCCAGCATATTCTGCTTAGCCTGCTTCACTGTACGGGACATTCCGAACTTATCGAGCTTGTCACCCTGTATCGAAAGAATAGGCTTGATATGAAGGAGTGAACCGATTGCTGCAGCTGCAGGTGTCACTCGGCCGCCCTGTTTCAGATACTTCAGGGTATCAACCATGATATAAATGGATGAATCTGCTGCCGTATCCTCAAGGTACTTCTTGATCTCTGCTCCGCTCTTGCCCTGATCGGCAAGTGCCTTGGCCTCATATACTGAGAGTCTCTGTGTAACGGAGATACGTCTGTTATTTACTACGAAGACCTTTCCATCGTACTCATCTTCCTCTGACAGCATCTGTGCCGTCTGGCATGATGATGACAGTCCTGATGAAAGAGGGATATAAACCACTTCATCATAATCCTTCAGAATTGCATTCCACTCATCAAGAAGATCTCCCACAATGACCATCGAAGTATGTATTTCATGACCCTCTTCCTGTATGCTGTAGAACTCCGGATGATCTATATCCACACCCTCTTTGTAGAGCTTGTCATCAATATAGAATGGATTCGGGATTGAAAAAATCCCGAGCTTTTCGGCCTCAGCCGGCATGATGCCGCTGTTTGTGTCTGTCAGTATTGCTACACTCATCTTTTCTCCTATCCAGTCAGACTCCGCGTCAGCGCACAGTAAGTCCGCCTAGCCTCACACGATTTGTAATTATATCACATATTGCGTATAAAAGTAAAGATTCGCTCTGCTACTTCATCCTTGCTCATGATAGGGAGTTCTTCTGCCTTATCCTTCGTGATCAGCGTCACTACATTAGTGTCTGTCCCGAAGCCTGCACCCTTTTCCCTGAGGCTGTTGGCTACTATCATATCGCAGTGCTTCTTTGCAAGCTTGACTCTGGAATTCTCTATGAGATTCTCTGTCTCCATTGAAAAGCCAACGATCACCTGCCCGTCACGTCTATGCGCTCCGAGATATGAGAGTATATCCGGATTCGTTCCCATCTTTATAGAGTCTGGCATTGTGACCTTGTGTATCTTCTCACTTGCGGCATTGAGCGGTCTCATATCAGCAACTGCTGCTGTCATGATAATGATATCCTGCTCTTCGCTTCTGTCAGTGATCTCATCAAACATCTGCTGGGCACTCCTGGCCTGTACAGTTCTGACTCCCATTGGCGGTTCGATCGATACCGGTCCACTCACGAGCGTCACATCCGCACCTCGTCTGGCTGCATTTTTTGCAACAGCATAGCCCATTTTTCCAGTGCTATGATTCGTGATGAATCTGACAGGATCAATATCCTCCTGTGTAGGGCCGGCCGACACCAGGACACGCTTTCCTGTAAGGTCATGATCGAAAGCTGCATTCATCATGATATATTCTTCTATCTCTTCAACAGGTGCGAGCTTTCCTTTTCCAGTGTCACCGCATGCCAGATAGCCTGATGCTGGTTCTACGATCTCTATTCCGTAGTGTTCGAGCTTCCTCATATTGTCCTGCGTGATCGGATTCTCATACATCCTTGTATTCATCGCTGGGAAGATCAGCTTTTTGCATGTAGATGCAAGAAATGTAGTGGTGAGCATATCGTCTGCTATGCCATTTGCTGCCTTCGCTATGAAGTCTGCCGATGCCGGTGCTACTACAAAAAGATCTGCTCTCTTCGCAAGAGACACATGCTCTACAGAAAATTCGAAGTTCCTGTCAAAGGTATCTATCAGACACTTATTTCCAGATAGAGTCTCGAAAGTGATCGGATTTATAAAATTGAGCGCGTTCTTCGTCATGATGACTGTCACATCAGCTCCCTGCTTTTTTAAGAAGCTTACTACATCAGCTGCCTTATATGCAGCAATTGAACCTGTGACTCCTATGACTATGCATTTGTTTTTTAGCATCTTGTACCTCTTTTTTTAGGATATAGGAGTTAGGGATTAGGGGATAGTAAGAGATATCCCTATCCCCTATCCCCTATCCCCTATCAACTCTCAACCCTGCAGCCTCGCCAGCTTCTTCGACTGATCCTCTGCTATCAGCGCATCAAGTATCTCTGTCAGATCTCCGTTCATCACATCATCAAGCCTGTATATCGTAAGACCGATTCTATGATCAGTGACTCTGCCCTGCGGGAAATTGTATGTCCTGATCTTTTCTGAACGGTCGCCTGTCCCTATCTGTGACAGTCGCTCATCTTTTTCCTTTGCCTGCTGCTCCTGAAGCTTCAGATTATACAGCTTGGCACGGAGAAGGGCGAATGCCTTGTTTTTGTTCTGCAGCTGTGACTTCTCTGTCTGCGAGTAGATGACGATTCCTGTTGGGTAATGGGTGAGTCGCACGGCTGAATCCGTCGTATTGACACACTGCCCGCCGTTTCCTGATGCTCTCATGACATCGATTCTGATATCTTTTTCATCTATCTGCACATCCACATCCTCTGCCTCTGGCATTACGGCCACCGTTGCTGTGGATGTATGGATTCTGCCGCCCGATTCCGTGACTGGGACTCTCTGTACTCTGTGAACTCCCGATTCATACTTGAGAATTGAATAGGCTCCCTGTCCGCTGACTGAGAAGTTGACCTGCTTCATGCCGCCGATTCCTGTCTCTTCGCATTCGATGATCTCTGTATGCCAGCCTCTTGACTCTGCAAACTTCGTATACATCCTGTACAGATCCGATGCAAAGAGTGCTGCCTCATCGCCGCCAGCTCCGGCCCTTATCTCCATGATGACATCTTTCTCATCATTCGGGTCCTTCGGCAGGAGTAGGATCTTAAGCTTCTGCGAGAGGTCTTCTATACGCTCTTCTGCATCTGAGAGTTCTTCCTTGGCGAGCTCCCGCAGTTCTTCGTCCTTTTCTTCTTCCAGCACTGACAGGGCGTCTTCCTTATCTGCTTCTGCCTTCTTATATTCTGCGTATGTATCTACCAGCGGCTTGATGGAATTGGCTTCCTTCATGAGCTTCTGGAACTGGGCGCCGTCCGAGGCAATTTCGGGCTGAGAGACTAAGTGCATTATCTCGTCGTAGCGCATCTGTAGATTTTCGATATTATCAAACATGATTACTCCTATTATATGAACAGAAATGTCGGGTTCAGACGACATAGCAGGTCCCTCACGGCACGCTCTCGCTTCTTCACCCTCTTATTCCTGCCTTAGCAACTTTGTTCAGACTGCCAATGCACTTCTCATGTCTATGCATTGGTCTCATAATATGTTGCCGCTATAACCCTGTCATTGCCACTATAATCCTTGATAATATGAAAATCTTCATATCCACAACTCCTTATTAAATTGATTACCTCAGCACCCTGATCATATCCGATTTCAAGATAGATCCGACCATCCGGATTCAGATAGTCCGGTGATTTTTCGATTATTTTTCTATAAAATTTCAGACCATCCGCCGAGCCATCCAGTGCTATACGCGGCTCATGGTCTTTTACTTCCGGCATCAGGGTTGGTATGACATCACTCCTGATGTATGGCGGATTACTGACTATGATATCATACTTATCCGCCTGTGGTAAAGCTCCATACAGATTTCCCTGAAAAAAGCGGACATTGGCCTGATTATCATATGCATTCTGCCGCGCAACTTCTAAAGCCTTTTCTGATATGTCGCATGCTGTGACGGATGCATCTGACAGCTTCGCTATACTTACTGATATGCAGCCGCTGCCTGTACAGAGGTCAAGTACTTTCAGTGCCCTGTTATTTGCTGGTTCTAATGCTCCAGCCATTTTTCTTTTTGATGATTCAATATCTTTAAGTACTATTTCAACAAGCACCTCTGTATCCTGCCTCGGACACAGCACATTTTCATTCACATGGAACCTGAGTCCCATGAACTCCGTATATCCGACGATCTGCTGGAGCGGAATTCTTTTTTCCCTGAGAGATATGTAATCATTGAACTTTTTTACTACATCTTCCGGAACTTCATCCTGCATGCTGATCATCAGATGACTATAATCTATGCCCGACGCCTCTTCCAGCAACAGTCTTGCATCATTCTCTGCATCGTCAATACCAGCCGCCGCAAGAGTATGTTCTCCATTTCTCAATATCTCGTTATATTTCATATTATTTCAAGACAGGGGGACGGTTCTCCTGTCTTTTTAGTTAAATATTTTATTTAAAAAGACAGGAGAACCGTCCCTTGTCTTGCCTTATTGCTGCAGTTCGTGGTCCTGTATGAATTTTTCTGGATCGAAGACTGCACGGACTGATGCTATGCCTACCTCTATCATCGAATCATCCGGCTCCTGCGTAGTAAGACGCTGTACCCAGAGTCCGGGCTGTGAGAGGATATTTACCAGACGATTCTCTGAGCGGCCTCCTATACGCAGGAATTCGTATGCTATTCCGGCGATGACCGGCATCAGAAGCAGTCTGAACAGAACCTTGAGTCCGACATTGTCTGTTCTTATAAACATGAACAAGGCCACGCTTATCAGAAACACTATAAAAATAAAGCTGGTCCCGCATCTCTTATGGAAACGGCTGCTTTTTCTCACATTATCGACATTGAGCGGCAGATCATGCTCAATACAGTTGATGCATTTGTGCTCTGCGCCGTGATACATGAAAGTCCGGTGGATATCCTCAGTCTTACCTATCAGCCATATATACAGAAGAAAGATCACTATCCTGATGATTCCCTCAAGAAGGATGACGACCCATTTTACCTTTATCAGAGAGGACATCAGATCTGACATAAACATCGGCAGATACAGGAACACCGCTATCGCTATTACAAAAGAAATCAGAAGGGTGACTCCCATCTCGGCCTTTTCCTGAGCAGGACTTTTCTCTTTTTCCTTTTCCTTCTCCTCATCGTCTTCGAAGTATGAAGCCGACTTGAACAGAGTTCCTATGCCTATGATCAGTGAATTAAAAAAAGAATATATTCCCCTGATGACAGGTGTCTTCTTCACCCATTCGGGTTCCGGTGTGATACTGATATCATCCGTATGTATACTTCCATCAGGAAGGCGCACCGCTACTGCACCTCTGCTGCCATTGAGCATCTCGACACCTTCCATGACTGCCTGGCCGCCTATTCCGCTATATGCCATAAAACCTCTTTATATAAAAATAACCGGGGATAAATCCCCGGCCATAAAATCTTATTTATTGTCGATTCCGTACTTCTTATTGAACTTCTCGATACGGCCACGAGCCTTATTGGCTTTCTGCTGACCTGTATAGAACGGATGACACTTGGAGCAGATCTCGACGTGGATTGACTCCTTTGTAGAACCTGTAACGAATGTATTTCCGCAGTTGCAGGTAACTGTTGCCTGATAGTACTCAGGCTGAATAGATTTTCTCATCTTACACCTCACTACTTAAGCATATATGATAAAAGCATTCAATTGTACATCCCGAGGGGACTATCACGAAATAACTTGTGCATATGACGAAGGATTGATCTGCATAGACAAGACGTCGGAAGGAGCCGTAGCGGGCTACGACGACTGACGACAACGCAGTATATGCGGATCAGGACAAGTCATATGTGCAAGGGATTTCGTCATAGTCCCCAGCAACTATGTATTTATCACATCTAAAGAACATTAAGGTAGTTCTTTTCACTAGGCTCGCACGGCGCTACGCTTGTGCTTGCCAATCTCAAAGAACGACCTCGTTTCGGATTCGACCATCGTCTTCGACTCGGTCTCATTTCGAAACTTTCGGTCAATCTACAGCTACGATCTCACGCTTATTGTAAGTACCGCAGTTCTTGCAGACTCTGTGTGGCATCATAAGCTGACCACACTTAGGACATGGAACAAGTGTCGGAGCAGCCATCTTCCAGTTAGCTCTTCTCTTGTCTCTTCTTCCTTTGGAAGACTTGTTCTTTGGGCAGATTGACATACGTTACACCTCCTTATTTTCGTACTTGAGTTGCGCATAGTTCTACCCGCAACATTAAGAATTATAAAGATTCATGCCTGTTTTGTCAAGCACTTTTTATCTGGTTGTGAGCCTTACTGTCTCACGGGCAATTGCAAGCTCCTCATTTGTAGGAATGACATAAACGAGCACCTTTGAGTCATCTGTTGAGATCTTCTTGTCCTCGCCATGAGTAGCATCATTTACCTTGCTGTCGATCTTTACACCCATGAATCCAAGGTATCTGCAGATCTCCTCACGGACATAGCCATTATTCTCGCCGACACCTGCTGTGAATGCGATGAGATCAACTCCGTTCATTGCAGCTGCATATGCTCCGATATACTTTGCTACTCTATAGACAAACATATCTACTGCAAGCTTAGCTCTCTTATTGCCCTTGTCCTGTGCCTCAAGAAGATCTCTGAAATCTGATGATACTCCTGAGATTCCGAGCACTCCTGACTTCTTATTGAGAAGATTCATGACCCCATCGAAGTCAAGGCCTTCCTTCTTTGCAATATACTCAACTGCTGTCGGATCGATATCACCTGAACGTGTTCCCATTACCAGTCCTTCAAGCGGTGAAAGTCCCATTGAAGTATCTACTGACTTGCCGTTCAGAACAGCGCTGACTGAAGCACCGTTTCCAAGGTGGCATACAATGATCCTGGACTGGTTCAGGTCAAGTCCCGAAATCTCAGCTGCCTTCTTGCTCACGAAACTGTGTGAGGTTCCATGGAAACCATAACGTCTCACACCGTATTTCTCATAACACTCATATGGTACTGCATACATATATGCTTTCTGTGGCATTGTCTGATGGAATGCTGTATCGAACACACCAACCATTGGAACACCCGGCATCAGCTCTCTGCATGCATTGATTCCGATTATGTTGGCAGGGTTGTGAAGAGGTGCAAGCTCGTTACACTCCTCAACCTTCTTGAGCATCTCATCTGTGATGACTGCGCTCTCTGTAAACTTTTCGCCGCCATGTACGATACGATGTCCAACTGCTCCGATCTCGTCAAGGCTCTTCAATACACCGTTCTTAGAATCAACAAGTGCGTCCAGCACCATCCTGACAGCTTCCTTATGAGTAGGCATTGCTGACTCAGTGATGATCTTCTCTGATCCTGCTGGCTGATATACGAGCCTTCCATCAATTCCGATTCGCTCGCAGAGTCCCTTTGCAAGAACCTTCTCTGACTCAGAATCAATGACCTGATACTTGAGTGATGAGCTTCCACAGTTGATAACTAAAACCTTCATTTGTTTATCTCCTTATTTTCTCTTGTGAAAAAAATTCACAGTGTTTTAATTATACATCTGTATAAAAAATTCTTCAAGAGTGTTATACTATTTTAAGACAGGGGGACGGTTCTCCTGTCTTTTTTAATAAATTAATTTAACTAAAAAGACAGGAGAACCGTCCCCTTGTCCCCTGTTTTTTCGGGAGGAATACAAATATCATGGCCAGAGTCGGAATTGTTGCAGAATTCAACCCTTTTCATACAGGACATAAGTACATAATAGATTATGCAAAAAATGAACTGCAGGCAGACTCTGTCGTCATCGCTCTTGGAAATGAATTCACCCAGCGCGGCGGAGTCGCAATCATCGACAGATACACCCGTGCGAAGTGCGCCATTGACGCAGGTGCTGACCTCGTTGTAGGAATGCCTGTCATAGCCTCATGCGCTAGTGCAGAAATATTCGCAGAATGCGGCGTATGCCTGCTGCATGCATGTGGATGTGAGAAAATTGTATGTGGGTATGAAGGCAGTGGTTACTCTGATTGCAATGATAATCTTCTCATAAGAAAAATAGCTGAAATACTGATCGAAGAGCCATCTGCCTACAAAAACGCCTTACAGAAAAGCCTTAATGCTGGGAATAATTTTCCAGTTGCCAGAGAAGCAGCACTAACGGAATATTTTTCCATCTCTTATAAAACTAATTCAGTATCTGATAGCAATATTCCATTTGGCAAAAATGGCACGCCTTCAGTCAGATCAATCATTAAAAGTCTGATTTCAAGCCCCAACAATATCCTGACCATCGAATATCAGAAAGCTATCCTTAAACACGGATTCGATATTGAACTTATCCCTGTAAAAAGGCAGGGAACTGCATACAACGACAGTGTATCTGATGGTGAATATGTTTCCGCATCATACATCCGCCGTGCAATAAATGACGGTGATTTTTCTGCAATAAAAAAGCACCTGACACCATATTCGTATCAGGTACTTAAAGATGCTTATGAAAAAAAACTACTGCTTACAGATGATGATCTGAGCCTGCCACTGCATCTGTCACTACTGTCTCATGATTCATATCATGATTATCATGATGTCTCAGATGACCTCGCTGACCGTATCAGAAAGCTTTTGCCACAATACACCAGTTTTGAGAGTTTTACCAGACTCGTAAAAAACAAGAGCCTGACCGCATCCCGAATCAGAAGATCCATGATACACATACTCCTGCGCATAACAAACAATGACCTTGAATCACTGCGTGCATCAGAATTCGTTCCATATCTCTGGATCCTCTCAGCCTCGAAGAATGGCTTCGCATTACTGGGCGACATCAAAGCCACTTCCCAGGCCCCTTTATTCATGTCGATCAATGAACTAAAAGACAAAAAACTGGATGAACCACTTTTTCATCAGGATCTGAAAGCATTGGAACTCGTACGTGCTCTAAGGATTAATAAGAGCAGAATGCTGATTCCAAATGAAAATCTGAGAAAAATATATCACTTATGATACGGCTCATGATTGATGATCCTATAAGACCTGTAAATCTGTTCTAAGAGTATCACTCTCATCAGCTGGTGCGGGAATGTCATCCGTGAAAAAGAGAGTGCATAGTCCGCCCGCTGCATCACTTCATCTGACAGTCCTAGAGAGCCGCCTATCACAAATACGATATGGCTCTTACCTTCCAGACCAAGCCTCTCAATATTTGCTGCCAGCTTCTCGGATGTCAGCATCTCTCCCTGAATCGCGAGTGCTATCACATACGCAGAGTCCGGAATTCTGTCAAGAAGGCGTTTCCCTTCTGTCTCCTTTATCTTATTCTCTTCTGCATCTGAAGCATTCTCCGGAGTCTTCTCGTCCTTTACTTCCACGATATCAATCTTCGCATAACGTGAAAGGCGCTTGCTGTATTCAGCAAGTGCCTCTCTGAAAAATTTTTCCTTTATTTTGCCAACACAGGCTATTGTAATCTTCATATCAGTGATGGAACAGTCTGATACCTGTAAATGACATTACCATATCATACTTGTCGCATACAGCAATGACATTGTCATCACGAATCGAGCCGCCTGGCTCTGCAACGTACTTCACGCCGCTCTTGTGAGCTCTCTCAATATTGTCTCCGAATGGGAAAAATGCATCTGATCCAAGAGTCACATCAGTATTCTTGTCGAGCCATGCTCTCTTCTCTTCCTTAGTAAACACATCAGGCTTCTTCGTGAAGACATTCTGCCATGAGCCATCTGCAAGCAGATCCTCATACTCGTCTCCGATATAGAGATCAATCGCATTGTCCCTGTCAGCTCTGTGGACATCATCCTTGAAAGGAAGCTCGAGAACCTTCGGGCACTGACGCAGCCACCAGTTGTCAGCCTTTGATCCAGCAAGTCTGGTGCAGTGGATACGTGACTGCTGTCCGGCTCCGATACCGATAGCCTGGCCGTTCTTCACGTAGCAGACTGAATTACTCTGCGTATACTTCAGTGTGATCATTGAGATTGCCAGGTCTCTCTTTGCAGAATCAGGAAGATCCTTATTCTTTGTCACGATATTGTCAAAAAAAACTGGTCCGATATGAAGCTCATTTCTTCCCTGCTCAAATGTGACACCGAACACCTGCTTCTTCTCTATAGCAGCAGGCACATAATTCTCATCAATCTGGATCACATTATAGTTGCCCTTTTTCTTTTTCTTGAGGATCTCAAGAGCTTCAGGCTCATATCCCGGTGCGATCACACCATCTGATACCTCACGCCTGATGATCTTTGCAGTAGGAACATCACAGACATCTGAAAGTGCAATGAAATCCCCGAATGAAGACATACGGTCAGCGCCTCTTGCCCTTGCATATGCGTTGGCAAGCGGAGAGAACTCTATATCCATGTCATCAACCCAGTATATCTTTCTCTCTACATCAGAGAGTGGGAGTCCGGTAGCAGCTCCGGCTGGAGATACATGCTTGAATGAAGTAGCGCTTGCAAGTCCAGTGGCCTTCTTCATCTCTGATACGAGCTGCCAGCCATTCAGGGCGTCAAGAAAATTGATGTAGCCCGGTCTGCCGTTAAGAACAGTGACCGGAAGGTCTGAACCGTCTTCCATAAAGATTCTTGAAGGCTTCTGATTCGGGTTGCAGCCATACTTTAACTGAAATTCTTTCATGATAAACCTTTCTTATTTATTTTTATTAACTATACGCATCTCATATCTCTTCGTTTCTATATCAATGAAACGTACAAACAGAGACACTTTATTGTCTTCATTCAGATTGTTCCATACAAGATCTGTAAACTCATCAATATCGCCACGGATCTCTACAGGAGTCGGCTCTCCTTCGAATGAAGGAAGCGGATTGCCATCACCCATGTATGTATGAATAAAACGGCCTTCGCCTTCCTTTGGCTTGTCATATGAAAAAGTGTATCTGTCAGTGCATGACGGATCCATCAGATCGCTCTTAAGAATTGACATCTGATAAGAGAACTCGCCTTTATCCACATGCAGATCAGCAGAAATACGAGGAGTGTAGTTCGGCTCATCAGGCTCGAACTTACGGCTCCTGAGTGACTGTTCAAAAGTAAGGCCTTTATTGAGTCCGTCGAAAATAGTATCCGTCTGGTCACCATTGGTCACAATAGTATCATTGCCAGTCACCCTGACCGGAGCATAGATAATAAGGGACGGATCTTCGAGCTTACTCGGATCAAAAGCCTCAGTCCTGATGCCCTCATCCTCGGCCTCAACGAAGATACGGTTTCTCGAATTCGAAGACCTGCCCATGATAAAATAAGCCGTCACCGCAAACTTCCCATCAGCCGACTTCCCGACTACTATTCCACGGCCCGGATATACATTACCGGCCAGTTCTTTTTCAAGTGAAACAAGTTTCATGACTTTCTCCATTCTGATAAAAATCAAGGGTGCGGTACACATAAGCTGTGAGAGGCCTTTTGAGACGCCGGCGCCTGGCGGCCGTCCTATTGGCCGCCTATGCGTCCGCTGCGTCCAAGCATTAGCGAGAGCGCGTCTCGAACAGCTTGATGTGTTGCCGCACCCCGTGGACAACATTATCTAGGTATAAAGATATACTTAAGTACGAAGAGTACGGCCAGGATGTACATCAGCACCGTAACCTTCTTCTTTTCCTTCATAAAGCAATTGCAAACCGTATTGATCACAACATAAGAGATGATGCCAATTGAGATACCCTCTGAAATGCTGTAGAACATCGGCATAGCGATAACTGCGAGATATGCAGGAATAGCTTCACGATAATCATTGAAGTCGATCTTGACGATTGATGAAAGCATCAGGAATCCTACGAATACAAGAGCCGGTGAAGTAGCAAATCCCGGAATTGCAGTGAAGATCGGTGAGAAGAACATAGCGATCAGGAACATGAGTCCGGTAACTACAGAAGTAAGACCAGTACGTCCGCCTGCACCAACTCCAGAAGCTGACTCTACGAATGTAGTAGTGGTTGAAGTACCAAATACAGCACCAACAGAAGTAGCGCATGCATCAGCCATCAGGGCACCCTTGATATGAGGGAGCTTGCCATCCTTGTCCAGGAATCCGGCCTTTTCAGAACATCCTACAAGAGTTCCGATGGTATCGAAGATATCTACAAACAGGAATGAGAAAACAACAACGATGAAATTGAATATACCCTTGTCATTCATTGTCGCAAATCCCTTGAAGCACTGTCCGAATGTATTTCCGAACTTAGAGAAATCAGTGAACACACCAGCAGGAAGAACTGAATAGAAGCCGTTCTTCGGATCCGGAACATAAATGCCGGCAACCTGGAAGATCATTCCAAGTACCCAGGTAGCAATGATTCCGATAAGGACTGCACCAGTGATTCCTTTGATATAAAGGATTGAGATGATAATAAGACCAATCAGTGCAAGAAGTGCAAATGAACCAGCCTGATGCCAGTTGGCTCTGAAGTCTACATATGTGACAAAAGTTGAATCTGAATTGGAGACGAGCTTACCATCCTGAAGTCCGATGAAAGCTACGAAGAGTCCGATACCAGCAGAAACACCTTTCTTCAGTGTAGCTGGAATAGCATTGAAAATTGCTTCACGGACATTTGTCAGTGAAAGGATAATGAAGATGATACCTTCAATGAATACTGCTGCAAGAGCTACCTGCCAGCTGTATCCCATGTTTCCACAGACTGTAAATGCAAAGAATGCATTGAGTCCCATGCCCGGCGCAAGGGCGAATGGATAATTCGCCATGAAAGCCATACACAGTGTACCGAAGCATGATGACAGACAGGTCGCAATAAGGATTGCTGTCGGATCCATTCCTGCATTGGACAGGATGCTTGGATTAACTGCGAGAATGTAGGCCATTGTCATGAACGTTGTAAAACCTGCCATGATCTCGGTCTTAGTGTTTGTTCCCACTTCTTTCAAGTGGAACATTTTTTCGAGAGCGCCTCCGCTCTGCTTTGTTGCTGTGTTTCCAGCCATTTTTAAAGCTCCTCCAAAAGTTTTAAAGAGTTTATAGGTTCCGTAAAAATTATAAGTTAATAAAAAAAATCTGTAAAGATGAACTTTTATTCATCTATACAAATCAGCCCATATGTAGCAAGTCCAGACTAACTCAGTTACCTTTTGCCTCTTCAAAAATAGGTCTCGTGAGTTTGTAAATATCATTTGCCTTCTTCTGAACCCTGAAGCTTCGCTGAAGAGCGATATTGTACTCATTCTTGTCTGGTGATTCTGCAAAAGCCTTGTACAGGCGGGCATACTGAACAGTTCTGAGACCAACTGGCTTGACAGCAGCCCTTATTTTCTTCTTGAGGGACTCAGAGAGATCAGCGTGTCCCTGCAGTTCAGGGCTCTTACTCTCCTGTTTCTTTGCAGGTTCCTGTTTTTTTGAAGCTTCTGGCTTCTTAGCCGGTTCCTGCTTCTTTGTCTCCTGCTTCTTCTGCGTCTTTGCCGGGGCTGCCTGCTCTGCAGGTTCTTTTGCAAATGCTGCTCTTGCCTTGTTCAGCACATCCATAGACACCTTTACAGGATTTACCGGTTCTTTCTTTTCGTTGTTTTTCTGGATCTCAACAGGATTCTTTCCCTCCTGTGCTGAGTAAATAAAAAATACTGCGTCGCTCGGAGCATTGCTCTGGATCTCTTTAAGTCCTTTGGCTCCGACACTTGCATAATCAATGATGTAAACGCCCATAGTTTTCTCCTTATGATAAAAAATTTCTCCATATACTATAACCTAAAACAAGCAAAAAATAAAGAAGCGGTTGCCCGCTCCTTTAAAAAAGATACTAAGTTGTACCGTCATATTATTGAAACTGATCCTGTATCCGGATCAAAGTGATATATTCTGTCAGATAATACCTCATCATCACGAACTATTGAGATGTTCACATCTGTCAGCATACCACTGAGCTCATCTGATGAAATTCCGAGCCGGTCAGGCACCAGAAGGACCTCATGAATGGATGAAGGAATGATGCAGAAGCTGTCATGTATCTGATCCGCAAAATCATCCAGAGCATTATCATACAGCATAGTTGCTGCACCGAAATGTCTTCTGCTGTTCGACATCACGAAGAAGGTCTGGTAGTAGTCATTTTCTGACAGCCCCAGCACATCTTCAATGCTCTCAATACTCAACGGAAAGAGTCTCATTGCCGTCTCTATCGAATCATGAAGCAGTGTATCAAGGCTCACACCCCACTTGACCAGAGCCTCATTATTGATATTAAAGGAAACTATCTCATCACCTTCGGCCCGTATCACATAGATAAAAACCACCGCCATATCCAGATATACCGTATGAGCAGCATCTCCCAGCCAGTCAGCATTATTGCTGATATTTATGAGCTTCGGGATGATATGGCTCTTTGCAATGGAGTAATCCTCTATATCCTTTTCATCCAGTAAGGAATCATATTCAATTATACTATTCATTCTGCCTCCCAGAGAGACGGAGGCAAAGATTCGGAAACTACTTCTCTTATATCATGCCTGCCAAGAGTCTGTCAACAGCCTCTCTTCTACTTTCTCGACTATATACAGTCTCGAAGAAAAGTCCTGCATCACACGGGTATGATCATTATATCCAGTTCCCGTAAATGCAGGTGGCAGATTGATACCGGCATTCATCAGCAGACCACCGGATACATTTTCATCGAGAATCTCGCAGTGCAGCTTCACAAAATGAGCCAGCGCGCTCTCGACAACAGAACCCGGCTTGATATGAACAGGAGTCATCTGATTGATCATGGATCCGAAAGTCCGTACATCAATATCCATTGGCATATTGTACACATGATACCTCGCATCAGGATCGAGTCCCCTGAACTTCAGATTCTCATATCTGATGCCAGGCTTTGTCTCCTTCACGAGCACCATGCCGACAGCCTGCGAAGCATCCGGTGCCGTCACAACCCATTTGACAGAATTCTCCTCATCGCTCATGCGATAGAAATCACCATACTGCATCGTATGACGGAGTCTCTTGTACATCTCCACATATCCATGCAGTTCTTCTATTTCTGAAGAACTCATATCAAGTGGATTGACCTCCATACCAAAGCTCGTAAAAGCAGCTACATTGAATCTCGTATTGAGCGGTGTATTCCGAAGCGTCTGGTGATTCGGGCATGCACTCACATGGCCACTCACACAGCTCATCGGATATCCACAGCTGTATCCCTCCTGGATTGTCAGTCGGCAGATGGCTTCCGAGTCGTCTGAACCCCAGATCTGAGGGAAATATGAAAGGATTCCGAGATCAAATCTGTTGCCTCCTGAAGCGCATCCCTCGAACAGAATATGCGGATATTTTTTCACGAGAGTATCCATGATCTGATAGAGTCCCAGGATATAGCGATGGAACAGCTCTCCGGCACTCTTTTCCTTCAGATACGGTGAATATACATCTGAGAAAATGCGGTTGTAATCCCACTTCACATAATCAATAGAAGCTGATGAGAAAACACTGCTCATCGCGTCTATCACATACTGCACAACTTCAGGATTCGACAGATCCAGTAATCTCTGGTGGCGTCCCTCTGACTGATCCTTTCCAGGAATCTGTATGGACCAGTCCGGATGAGCCCTGTACAGATCTGAATCGACATTTACCATTTCAGGCTCGACCCAGATACCAAACAGAAGTCCCATTCCATGAATCCTGTCGACAAGATATGACAGCCCGTGAGGAAGCTTCTTCGCATTAACAGTCCAGTCACCCAGAGAACTCTTGTCATCATTACGGTTCCCGAACCAGCCGTCATCCATCACAAAGAGCTCAGCACCAAGGTCCTTACCCTTCTTCGCAAATGACAGAAGCTTCTTCTCATTTATATCAAAATATGCACCCTCCCAGGAATTGAGCACTACAGGTCTGTCCTTTTCTGCCCATTCTCCTGTCAGAATATGCTTCTTCACAAAGTCAGACATCATGATCGACAGATCTGAATACCCGCCGTCAGTGAATCCCATCACACATTCAGGTGCACTGAAAATATCTCCAGGAGCCAGATCAAAGCAGAATCCCGAAGGATTGATTCCTGTGAGAATCCTCGTCTTGCCATAGGCATTGACAGACACACTCTCATAGTGATTGCCGCTGTAAATCAGATTGCTGCCTATACAGCGGCCATGTGCTTCACTGCAGTCAGGATCTGCAACTATGATATACGGATTGGCCCTTGACGATGATGATCCGATGACTGTCGAAACAGTATAGTTCCCGGCAGAAACTATAGTATCAGTTCTATTCATCTCACGGGTCCATGCTCCAGTGAATGAAGTCACCTTGTAGCCACAGCCGAACACATCGAGCTGTCCTGACAGTAGCCTTGTGAGCTTCACATTCTGATCGGATACATTTTCAAAAGAAGCACTGCGGCAGATCACATCTGAATCTGAAAATACGGAGAAATACAGACGGAGCACATAACCATTGTTATTATCCTTCATCGTAAGTGTCAGAGTCTGCGCCAGGCCGTCATCGGATACATGTGCCGCTGGCAGACCATCTATCGTATTTTTGTCATCTGAAATAGATGCATCAGTCAGTACAAAATCAAGTGTCGTGCTGCCATCAGCCGACTGTGTCTCTACCATCGGCTCCCTGATATCGCCTTTTCCATAGGTACCGACCAGGAGCCTCACATCTTCAAGTGTATATGGATTCGGTTCTGAATTGTAGTCTATCGAATTGCCTGGCGGAAATTCATTTTTTTCAGAAAGAGCGAGCGCATCCTCTGCTGAATCTATACTTATCCTGTTACCATAATACACTGTCTCGATCTGTCCAGTCGGCAGTGTCAGGAATACAAGCGATGTATTTTGTGTATCAATTACAAATGCGCAGCGGTCGCCCTTTAGCTCTCTAATCATATCATGACTCCTTTGTGATGAGCTTCTCTACTCCTATATTAATTACTGCCTCTTCGCAGTCTCCCGCCTTGATTCTTACCGTACCTGTACCTGCTTCACCTGTTGAGCGTATATATACACCGCCCATTCCGCCGTTCAGTGAAAATACAGACGGGCCGTACACTTCAACAGGGCCATCACAGCTCACAGACACAGGAAGATTTGCGAAGTTTAACACATTACCATTCTCATCCTCTGCAAGAAGCCTGATCTCGGCCACATCATACGTGTATGTCTCATACAGCACATCTGACGAAACATAAGTGTGTAGATGCATCTGCTTCATAGGAGACTTTACCACAGTTTTTACGGTTTTTCCATTTCTTACTGCTTCGAATTTGTAGCTGACCGATTTGCCACCCCAGTTGCCTACATATTTCTGGAATAAATCAGTTGCATCTGCTACCTTCATGTGATAAAGGAGGATCAGCTGAAGTGCTGACCATATCAGCTTCGGAGCCATTTTGTACCCGTGCAGTGCAACAGTGTTGAGACAGTACTTGGCAAGCTCATTCTGTCTGTCAGAATATCCTTCACCGTTTTTCATCAGATCACCGATGAAATCATCTATTACGATCGGACCATGCTTTAAGTTCCTGAATAAAGAGTCTGAAGGGAAATATTCCTTGATCAGCGCTCCATTCTTGTACATCTTCACGGAATCAGCATTGGTCAGGATATAGATATCGCCAAGCACTGATGCAGGATGCTCACCCACATCCATTGACGATGTCACGGCAAGTACATCCTCCTCACTGCCCTCAGCGGAATACACGTATGCAGCATTCTTCGGATTCCTGAACATATCGAGGACACCATGATAGCAGATCCTGTCACCGCTTCCGAAATCCTTGTGCGTATTGTAATCGAACATGCACCATGCAAAGCTTCCAGATACACCATCAGCACCTGCCACTGAATCAAGCACCCTTGCATGCCTCATAGCCTGCTCCCTGCGATGCTCTTCCCAGTCAAATGCCTTCGTCGGATACATATGACCATTATTTTCAGAGACCAGATATGGCTTTGACACGTCAGGAGTCACCTTGCTCTTAGGCAGAATGCCATGCCCCTCAGAGCCGTCACACGAGAAGTCATTGTATGTATAGACATCCTCGAGCATATGCATCTTCTTATCACATCTGACTCCACCTGTCTGTCTCGTAGGATCGAGCTGCCTGCACAGTCTATTGGTCCTCTCGTAGAATGGATCACAGTCTCTCGACTCATTGATGCGCACACCCCAGAGAATGATGGACGGATGGTTCCTGTACTGGATCACCATTTCCTCAAGATTCTTCACTCCCTGATCCTGCCAGGCCTTGTCACCAATGTGCTGCCATCCTGGAAACTCTGTAAATACAAGGAGTCCCCTCCTGTCACATTCATCTATGAAGTCCTGAGACTGTGGATAATGCGAGGTTCGCACTGCATTGACTCCGAGCTCATCTTTTAAAATAGAGACATCGAGCTTCTGCATTGATGCAGGCATTGCGTAGCCCGCATATGGATACGACTGGTGCCTGTTAAGGCCTCTTATGAGTACTTTCCTGCCATTCAGATAGTATCCGTCTGTCCTGAATTCACTCTTTCTGAATCCTATCTGAGCCGAAAATGAATCAGTGACTTTTCCTTCCGATATCATATCGACTCTGGCAGTATAAAGCTCCGGCCTATCAGTATCCCAGAGCTTTACTTTTCCACATTCGAATGAGAAATCCGCTCTGTCAGTTTCTCCAATCTTTTTATCATTCAGATAGACAGCAAATCTGCCATTACCATTCGATGTCACCTGACACGAAAGAGTTCCTGAATTGTCCTTCAGATCAACTGAAGGCATGAAGAAGACATCCTCTATTGACGGACGGTCCTTTACGATCAGATACACATCCCTGTAAATGCCTCCGTATGTCATATAATCCACGACAAATCCGAAAGGCGGGACATTTAATGATTCCCTCGAATCGAGCTTTACAGTGATCAGATTTTCTTTTCCGAATATCAGCTTATCCGATATATCAAAAGAAAAGGCAGTATATCCGCAACTATGGACTCCAAGGAGTTCACCGTTCAGATATACTGTTGCCTCATGAGCGGCAGCCTCAAAGGTAAGGATCACTTCCTTACCTCTGAAACTGTCATCAGGTATGAATTTTCTCTGATAACAGGAAACCATCTGGTAGATACTCTCATCAAAATAATTGAGAGGAGTCATTGCAACTGTATGCGGGATGGTGACTTTTTCTGCTTCATCAGGTATCTGATTAATGAAGCTCTCTTCAAATCTGCCTGTGAAGCAGAAATTCCTGTCTAAATATATTTTCTTTCTCACTATTATTCCTTATTATTTATCAGAATAGTTGGCACTCTTCAGAATTCCCTGAACCTTGTTCTCATTATAGAAATGAAGGATGATAGCGCCTGCTGCACAGAATACTACAGCTGCGAATGCTGCGATACGGTATCCACGACCTGTAGACAGACCTATCGTTCCAAGAGAAGTGAACAGAAGGATTGCAAGCGACTGTCCGATCTTCATTGAGAATGTACGGGCTGCAAAGAACATTCCATCATGGTTCTCACCAGTGGTTATAGCATCTGACCTGGCGATATCAGCTACGATAGTCTGCGGAATGATTCCAAGGATTGCCATCGGGAATGCTGCGCAGATCACGATCAGAATTCCGCTTACGATGCCCGGCAGTCCGAACATACCTGACAGACCTGTCAGAAGGAATACGATGCACATGCCACAGAATGCAAATGTAACGAGCTTTTTCTTCTGGATGTTCTTCATCAGCTTGTTGACTGGAACATAGCAGATAACTGACAGAAGAGTCATTGCAATATAAAGGATTGTAGAGTAGCTCTCAGGCAGCTTCATGAGCACTGTCACATAGTGCAGAAGTCCTGTCTGGAACATTGTGATACCTACCCAGTAGCAGATATCACTGCCCACGAATACTCCGAAGTTCTTATTGGAGAAGCATTTTACAAGTGATGAGAATGCCGAGCCCTCAGTAGGTACTACATCCACATAGTCAGGCTCATTGATCGTAAGTGCCGGAATCAGGCAGCAGATGCAGGCAATGACAGCCATTACGATGAATACCACTCTCATGGCCCATACACGGCTTCCAACCATTGGTGTGATTGCGCTCCAGATTGTCGGTGCCATATATCCCATTGCTGATCCAAAGATGAATGTGAATGAAATGGCTGTAGAAATATCTGCCAGTGTCTTCTCATCTCTTGACAGCTCTGCGATCAATGCATTGTACGGCGTGCAGTAGATAGTCATGAAAAGATAGAACAGAAGCATCATCACAAGTACCCAGATAGCATTGATGACACCATTGGATCCAAGCTTTGAAGCAACCGGATTACCTGCTGTCGGACAGATATAAACCATGATTGTAATAAGTGCAAGAGGTATTGCAGCCTTCTTCATGAAAGGAATACGACGCCCTTTCGGGTTCTTGCTCTTATCAGACAGGTTTCCTATCCATGGATCTGTAATAGCATCAAATACACGGCCTATTGCATAGATTCCACCGATTATTGTAAATACCCCCAGAATCACTCGTCCCTGTGGAATGAAATAGATCATTCCTTCTTTTACCGACACATCATCAGGCTGATAAAACGACTCGATGAAATTGGTCAGGATGGCGCTCATTAATGACCATCCGAGCTGTCCTATGGCGAAGAGCCATATGACTTTCTTTGTGATTGGTTTCAGTTCTTTTGTTTGTGGCATAATTTATAACCTCCGTAAATGACTTTTGAGTTATTAGTTCTTAGTTTAAAGTTATGAGCTTTTAACTTCAGACTTTTAACTTAATGGCTCGCCCTTAGCCAGCTTCACACAGTTGTAAGCTCCGTCATAGACACCGATCGACTTGTTCTTTTCGATAGCATCACACATACTTCCAATTAATCCTGCATCGTCCATCATCAGATGGATCATCTGAAGGACATGACCTATATCCCTTATCTCATACGTTCCATCACCCAGCTCTGCTGAATGAATGGCGCCCCACATCTCATGCTTTCCTACTCTTCTGATGAAAAGCTTCGGTACCGGATAGAATGCCAGCTCCGATGGCTTTGTGATCAGGCAGTCACAGCATCTCATAAGCAGATTCGTGATATATACAGCTTCGAAAATATCCTTATGATAAAAAGCGTGAACCCCTGTCATATCACCGTCAAGTGCATCATTTGCAAAGCCTGCTGCCTCAGCGAAGTTCTCAAAGTGCTCTGCTGAATGCTCCTTAAGTCCTGAAATCTTCTGAACCAGCTCATCCCAGACATTGCGGTAATCACCGACATTTACCATGACAGCTGCCTTGCCCTTTATCACATATGGGAGAAGGAAATGAATGATCGCTTCAAAAATATCTGCCTGTGCTCCGGCTCCTCCGATCGTAAGAAGGAATCTGACCGGCTTGCCACTCGTGAGGCGGTCCATCCTGCGCTTGCAGTCAGCCTCGATATTGCTCACGAGCTCATGGTCGATATAGTGTCCTGTATAGAATATCTGATCCTTCGGAATCGGATTCAGTACCTTTTTCCCATAAAATCCATTCAGAGTCCTGTACCCGAGATATGAATTGTGAGTCTGAACAGTATGGATTGCGCCCTCTGCCAGATGAAGTGCCATCGGCCAGTTATCAGGAATAGCCTCAATGACTCTCTTCATGCCACCGTCAAGTGCTGACTGTGCAGGCCAGGCATGAGTTGCTATAACAGGAATCTCTTTTGGGATATTCTGGTATACAGGTGCCATCAGCTTAGATGTCTCAAGGTCTGAGGCATTGTAGGTGAGTTTCCTGAATCCTGTATAGTTGATCGGCTCCCAGACCAGCTTATTGAATATAGGATTCCTGGAAAGTCTTGAACCAAATGAATACAAATCATTCTGCTTCGTGATGATCTTCGTGGCTGATGTCTTCGGGAAGGAATTCAGATCCAGCCAGTACGGTGTATACCCCATTGCATGAGCTGCACTTGCCATAGCCATGGAGATACGGTAATGGCCGAATCCCATCCTGATATTGGATACTACAATGCCCTTCTCAGTATCAAACTGCTCTTCATTTTCACCCTCAAGTCTGATATCCACGACTCCCATGTAGTCGTTCAGAGTCTTGTTCTTCCTGAGACGGACATTGTAATCCACATCCGCATCATCCGGGCAGCTCTTGCGATATCCCTTTGCTGACTTGAAAGAATTCTTTGCTTCCCTTGCTGTCAGCCTGTTTCCAAAGATCTCGTTCATATAAAAAATAACCTCCTATTATGCCTTGATCCCGTTAATCAGCATATCGGATAATCCATCAAGCGCTTCCCCATAATGGATACCGTACTTATCAAGCTCGCCGGTAGATAAAAATCTCTCAACTGCTGCTTCATAAATCATCTGGAACAGATGCAGATCTACATGGCGGAAACTGCCATCATCTATTCCCTGTCTCACAACTCCAAGTGTTGTCTCCCAGCCGCTCTCAAGCCTTTCCCTGACAGCCTTGTATGCCTTCGGGTACTTGTCCTTGTAATCATATAATGACGGGAAATCAACTCCTGTAAAGCTCTCCGGCATCAGAGACAGAACCCGTCTGAGCTTGTCTGTGGTGCTTAGGCTGTCGTCATTTACGACTTCTTCCTCACTTGCCTTGATCTGATCGAATACGTAGTTCACCAGATCATAGATCAGATGCTTCTTGTCCCGGAAGACTGTATATATCGTCTTCTTGCTCATGGAGATCTCTTTTGCCAGATCATCCATTGTAAACTTAATCCCCTTCTTGCGGTAAACGCTTACCGCCCCTTCAAGAATCTTTTCTCTTAACATTAAGCCTCCTCAGGTAAACTGTTTAACCTTCTTATGGAAACTGGAAACTAATCTCTTTTAATTCCGTTTCCTATATGATAACAAAAAATTCCCGACTTGTCATCGGGAAATGTTTCACAAAATTATAATGTAATTTTTGTGCAATATGCACTATGCGCGTTTCTGAGTCGTATAGAGGCCTGCTTTTCCACTGCATGCAAATGCTACAGCAGCTGCTACAAGGAAAAATGGTGCTGCTGTAGCGCCGAATATTTCAATGCCAATAATGAAAGCTGCTATCGGGCAGTTCGTGACTCCGCAGAAAAGCGAGACCATTCCTATTGCACATGACAGTGCCGGATCAAGTCCCACCAGATTACCAAGTGCAGCTCCAAGAGCAGCTCCGATATAAAATGACGGAACAATCTCTCCGCCTCTGTATCCGGCCCATACAGACAGAAGTGTAAACAGCATTTTCACAGCAAACTGCCATGGTGCTGCCTGTCCTTCCATGAACTGTGGGATAAGCTCTACTCCCGCACCATTGTAAGTCTGGCCTCTGAAGATAAATGACAGCCCCAGAACTATGGCTCCCAGAACTACGGCATTCACATAGGGATTCCTGATACCAGGCTTGCATCTGTGCAGCAGTGTGACAAATAGCCATGCAACAATCCCGCATGCAGCGGCTATCACTATCATTGCGAATATATTAAGGCCTGTAAATGAAGCACTGCGCGCGAGCTTCATCTTCATATCCGGCGCACCGATTGCCCTGGCTGTAAATCTCGCCACATACGATGCCAGGATTGATGGTACAAGCCACCTGAGATTGATCCTTCCTACTATAGCGATCTCCAGTGCAAAAACAGCTGCAGCCATAGGAGTTCCGAAAAGAGCTGAAAAGCAGGCACTCATACCAAGGACCACACACATTCTCTTCTCTTCATCTGACAGTCTGAATGCTCTTCCAATATTGTACCCGACTGAACCACCGAGCTGAAGAGCAGCTCCCTCACGGCCTACAGATGCTCCACAGAAATGCGAGAAAACCGTCGAGATAAAAATAGCCGGAGCCATCTTTATCGATACAGGAGAGTCAGAATATGCAGCTTCGATCACACGATTAGTGCCGCCATCACTTTCTTTTTCAAAATATTTATAGAAAAGCGTGATAAGAAGAGCACCAAGGGGCAGCAGGAAAAGAACCGCCGTATGCGCCTGCCTGACCCCAGTGGCACCCTTGATACACAGGTAAAAGGCACCACCAGCGAGACCAAGTATGATACCAAGCAGAATGGTTATTATTGATATTTTAAATATATAGATAATCTGATGCTTCATAAAATAGTCATACATTAAAGCAGCTACCGCCAATGAACTCCCTGATCAGCGACGTATTCGCGATATCCTCCGTAGGCATCGGAAGGAAATAATCAAGCAGCTTCAGCAGACGTTTGGCCTCCGAATGCTGCTTACTGTCTGTAGGAATACCATAGAGAAGCGGCTCAGCATAAATTTTGAGCACCGCCATTTCATATATGAGAGCTGAATTGAACATCGCATCACAAGATTCCTGGAATGGGAATATATTCTTCATCTCGCCACGATGTACAGAATCCCACATAGCAATTGTCTCTTCAGCCGTTGTGCCTCGCGTTCTTGCATCACGTACAATCCTTCTTATCATACGGCCATCTGTGGTAGACAGAGGATTGTGCTCATCAATCGCGAGCTGGGTGAGTGCCGATATATAGATCTTGTACTTCGACTCTTTCGGAAGCGAATAGCTCAGCTTGTCATTGAGTCCGTGAATTCCTTCGAGTACAAGCACATCATTTTCTGAAAGCTGCATCGGTATTCCCTCAGGCGCTCTCTTCTGCGCCACGAAATCAAATATCGGCAGCATCACCCTTTCACCTTTCAGGAGTCTCGTCATATCATCATTGAACTGCTCTATGTCAAGACATTCCAGAGCTTCGAAGTCACGCTCACCGTTCTCATCAACAGGCATACTGTCATGATCGAGATAGTAATTGTCGAGGGATACGGCATGAGGATTTAATCCCCTTGCACGGAGCTGTATGGAAAGCCTCTTTGAAAAAGTAGTCTTTCCCGAAGATGACGGACCAGCTATCATCACGAACTTGCGGTTTCTGTCAGACGCGATCTCGCTGGCCAGGTTTCCTATCCGCTCTTCCATAAAAGCTTCCTGCATCAGGATAATTTCCTTGGTCCTGCCCTGTGATATGGCATCATTTAAGGCACCAACGGTATCAATATCCATTGCAGCAGCCCATTCCCTGGTGCGCTTCAGCACAGAAAAGAGCTTCATAGGAGGATTAAAATCCCCTATTTTCCCTTCTCCATCAGGAAACCTGAGTACAAACCCTTCATCAAAAGGCTCGATATCAAATATCTTCAGATACCCGGTCGAAGGAACCATATATCCGTAAAAATAGTCATGGATTCCGTCGATCTCATAGATATTAGTGCTCGAATTTGATCTGTAATGCAGCAGCTTCTCCTTATCAGGCATACCGCCGTTTGCAAACAGCTCGATTGCCTCGGTTGTTGGATAAGTATTCTTCGTGATTGGAAGGTCCAGAGCGACAATCTCCTTCATCTTTTTCTTCAGTTCTGACAGGAGCTTCTTCGTCGTCTTTCTGCCTCCGCCAAAGGTACAGTAATATCCGTCTCCCAATGTATACTGGACAAATACCGTCGGCTTCTCATTCGGAAACAGCTCATGGAGCGCCTTGTGCATCAGAAAGATCAGGCTTCGCCTGTATGCTCTCTGGCCATCCTTATTCCCGGTTGTGAGAAAATCTATCGTACCGTTTTCTTTTACCTTATGTGTCAGCTCCGTGAGCTTGTTATTATAAACTGCAAGAACAGCCTTTTCATAACCCTCTCCATATACTTTTTTGGTCAGATCCAAGAGCTTCTGGTCACGCGGAACCTGCTGGGGCGCTCCTCCATTTACCTTTATTTCACAAAACTCCTGCATTTATCTTCTTCTCCTTTCAGTTCAACATACCTGGAACTGCTCTTATCCATACCATTAAGGATTGATGCAAGTACCTGCTCCCGTTTCTTCAGATGAACTGCAAGAACCGGATCATGATGCTTTAGCAGATATGGACCATACTTCATTGTAAACGCTTTTCCATCGCCCCATCCGTCAGCACCATAAGGCACCACCTTTATTATCTCATAATATTTTCCGGCGTCAATAACTGCTTTCTCTTCTGCAAGAGAAAAGTCATGATCACGCAGCCATATACGAACCTTTGCCGCATCCGACTGTGGTGACAGAATGATCTCTCTTGCATTACGGACCTTGTCAATACTGGTCTCAAGTATAGATATGATGAGTGAACCGCCCATACCGCAGATGACTATTGAATCCACAGACTTCTCAAGTCCAGTGAGTCCGTCCGACAATATGGTATGGACCTGCTCTGAAAGGCCTGCTGCCTCAATATTTGCTGCAGCCTTTTCAAGCGGTCCCTTATTTATATCCATTGCATAGGCTTCCGGCGACCTGCCATCTGATACAAGTGCTATTGACAAAAAAGCGTGATCGCAGCCAACGTCTGCAACCACGCTTCCAACAGTCACCAGATCATATACGGCCGAAAGCCTGTCTGATAACTTATTCTTCATTACTCCAGATAATCCTTCAGTTTCTTGCTTCTGCTCGGATGACGAAGCTTGCGGAGTGCCTTCGCTTCGATCTGTCTGATACGCTCACGGGTGACATTGAACTCCTTGCCTACTTCCTCAAGAGTCCTTGCCCTTCCATCCTCGAGACCGAACCTCAGGATCAGGACCTTCTTCTCTCTCGGTGTCAGTGTATCAAGAACCTCATTCAGCTGTTCCTTCAGGAGTGTGTATGTAGCTGCATCTGCAGGTACAGGCACATTATCATCCTGAATGAAATCCCCGAGATGTGAATCTTCCTCTTCACCTATAGGTGTCTCAAGTGAAACAGGCTCCTGTGATATCTTAAGGATCTCCCTTACTCTCTCAACCGGCAGATCCATCTCTTCAGCGATCTCCTCCGGGGCAGGTTCACGGCCGAGCTCCTGCAGGAGCTGACGTGATACACGTATCAGCTTGTTGATCGTCTCTACCATATGTACCGGAATACGGATGGTACGAGCCTGATCAGCTATAGCACGGGTAATGGCCTGACGTATCCACCATGTAGCATAGGTGGAGAACTTGTAGCCCTTTCTGTAATCAAACTTCTCAACTGCCTTGATGAGTCCGAGGTTTCCTTCCTGGATCAGATCGAGGAAGAGCATTCCTCTTCCGACATATCGCTTGGCAATTGATACTACGAGTCTGAGGTTCGCTTCTGCAAGCTTCTTCTTGGCTGCAGTTCTGACTGCCGGATCATCTGATTCCATATTTCTGGCAAGCTCTATCTCCTGATCAGCTGTCAGAAGAGGTACTTTTCCGATCTCTTTCAGATACATTCTGACAGGATCCTCGATTGAGACGCCCTCAGGCACCGACAGGTCTATATTCTCAAGATCTACCTCGTCCTCTTCTGATGGTATGAAATCATCATCAGGTTCAGGCAGATCATCATCGCCCCCTACATCATCTCGAAGCACATCTACATTATTGCTCTCGAGGAAATCAAGGATCTTGCTGAACTGCTTGTCATTCAGGTTCAGGCCCTTGAAATAGTCATTGATCTCCTTGTATTCAAGAACATTCTTTTTCTTCTTGGCCAGATCAAGCAGATCCTGGAGCTTCTTGGTAAAGATATGCTCTTTCTCTTCTGTGGACATGCCGTCTTTGGTCTTCTTCTCTTCAGTCTTTGTCTTACTGTCTGTTGTCTTTTTAGCTGCTGATGTAGTCTTTTTAGCAGTTGTAGTCTTCCTTGCGGCTGTTGTCTTTTTAGCCGTTGCAGGCTTCTTCTCTGCTGAATCAGTCTTTTTCTCTGTAGTCTTCTTCGCCGTTGTTTTCTTTGTGGCCTCTGCCATCTAAGGTTCCTCCTTTACGCATCGGCAATTCTTAGTCTTGCAATCTTATCTAATGATTCTTTTTCCTCTTTTATCAGACTGAAACGATCCATGTCTGTCGCGTCAAGAGTACTGATCCGCTTATCATAGCTCTTCTTCACTACCTTTGTAAGAGTAATGACAAAAGCTTTGCCTTTTTCTTCTTTCGGAGTCTCCTGCAGCGACCTGACATTCTCATGGAAGATCCACGATGCTCTGTTCTGGTCATCTACTTCGTCAAAAGAATCTATTATGACAGCGGGACTGACTATCCCGTTATGCTCGATCTGATCATACAGCTGGGTCGCGATATTCTGAAGGATCCCATCATCGAAGTCTTCTGGCTTCAGGTATTCTGATACCGTCCCGAACAGGTCAGGCCTGTCTGCGATCCATGACAGAAGACGCATCTCATCAGGATCGTCCTTCTTCTTCACATCATCCGGTCTATGCACTGTCTCATCCGGTCTCGTATTGATGCGGACCGGTCTGTTCATTTCTTCTACTGCAAGCCTTCTGATAAGTGACTTCATCGCGTCTACAGGAATTGAAAACTCTCTGCATACTGTATCTGTATAATTGTCTCTCTCGAGCTCTATCTTAAACTCCAGCAGCTTCTTCGCAGTCTCTGTCTCGAACTGCGTCCTGGCTGCCGGATCCGACATATCGTAATTCTTCTGTAACTGCCTTATCTCAAAGATAAAGAAGTTCTCTGCTTCATCTATTCTCTTCTGATATTCATCTGCCCCAAGAGCCTTGATGAACTCATCCGGATCCTTGTACGGATCCATATGAATGATCCTCGGTGTGATACCTTTCGCACGGAACATCGGTATTGCACGAAGTATCGCCTTGACTCCTGCCCCATCACTATCATATGACAGATACACATTTTTCGTGATACGCGCGATAATATCTGTCTGTCCCGGAGTAAGGGATGTGCCAAGAGATGCAACTGCACAGTCAAACCCTGCCTGGTGCAGGGCTATTACATCCATATATCCTTCACACAGGATGAAGTAGTCGCGTCTCGTCCTCCTCGCCAGATGAAGTCCATACAGAGTATAGCTCTTATGGAAAATATCTGTCTCAGGAGAATTCAGGTACTTCGGCTCGCCATCTCCCATGACTCTTCCGCCGAATGCTATGACCTTCGAATACTGGTCCATCACCGGAAACATGGCTCTGTTGAAGAACTTGTCCCTGACTCCGTATCTCTCGTCAAAGGTCACGAGACCGCTGTCACGGAGAATATCGTCCGAATATCCCTTTTTCTTGAGGTACTGGTACAGATCATTCGAATACATATCCGAGTATCCGAGTCCGAACTTCGTCATTGTCTCATCTGAGAGGCCTCTTTTTTTGAAATACTCAAGACATTTCTCCCCATGAGGACTATGAAGGAGACTGTAAAAATATACTGCTGCATCCTTCTGCACTGCGAGAAGAGTCTTCTTGCGGTCGTTCTTACGCTTCTGCTCGCCGGTGAGTTCCTGCTTCTTCAGGGTAATGCCGGCTCTTGACGCCAGTGCCTCTACCGCCTCAGGGAAGGACATATGCAGATAGTTCTCCATGAACTGGTAGACCGTCCCGCTTGCCCCGCATCCGAAGCAATGATACATCTGTCTCGATGGCGACACAGAAAATGACGGGGTCTTCTCTCCATGGAAAGGACACAGGCCGAAATAATTGCTGCCGCTCTTCTTCAGCGGGACATACTCCTTTATCACATCAACGATGTCATTCGCCCTGCGGACCTCTTCAATTGTATCCTGGTCATAATAACTCAAATACCATCGACCTCCCAGGCCTTCGGAATAAAGAACTCTGAAAACTTCGTCCTGCAGTAGCTGTCCGTCATCCCTGCTATATAATCACAGATGACTCTCTCCTGCGTATCCGCGTCTCTTCCTATTGCCACATAATACTTTTCTGGCAGGGCATCAGGATTCTCATTATAATACTCAAAAAGCATCCTGATCATCCTCTTTGCCTTCACCTCTTCGCCCTTGGCCTTGGGATTTTTATACACATTCCTGAAAAGAAATGCGCGGAGATCTGTGGCTGCCTGCCTGACCTCATCAGACATATGAATATCGGCCGTTCCCTCGCTGTTCATGATCACATCATGGATCATGGTATTGAGTCTGGCCTTCGCATTCATCCCGAGAGTCTTCCTGATCTCCATTGGGATGTCTTCTTCTGTGATGATCTCACCCCTTATGGCATCATCCACATCTGCATAGATATATGCGATCTTATCGCTGATACGGACTACTGCTCCCTCAGGAGTATGAGGATGTCCCTCTGTCTGGTGGTTCCTGATGCCGTCTCTGACTTCCCAGGTGAGATTCAGGCCCTTGCCATCTTTCTCGAGCTTCTCAACTATACGCACCGACTGCTCTGAATGCACGAATCCACCCTTTGTGCACTTATTGAGCACATCCTCTCCGGCATGTCCGAATGGTGTATGTCCCAGATCATGGCCTAATGCTATAGCCTCTATCAGGCTCTCATTGAGTCTCAGTGCTCTTCCTATCGTTCTTGCATTCTGCGCCACTTCAAGAGTATGGCTCATCCGTGTCCTGTAATGGTCACCCATCGGATACAGAAAGACCTGTGTCTTGTTCATGAGCCGTCTGAACGCCTTGCAATGGAGTATCCTGTCCCTGTCTCTCTGGAAGGCTGGTCTGATATCACACTGCTCTTCTTCCCTGTCTCTCCCTCTGGAATTCACAGACAGCGTGGCAAACTCTGAGAGTTCGTCCTTCTCCATCTGCTCTATGCGCTCACGTATCAGCATATCATTCTCCTCTCCTCGATAGTCGCTGCGTGATCGGTGCTGCGACTTTTTGAGACAAATAAAGAGCGGACTATTATGAAAAATAACCGCTCCTTTCTTTGTAGACATGACCGCCATCTGACTGCTCTGGCTGCAATCTAAATATAATGCAGGAAAAGGGACTTTTACTGTGTGGCTTTATTCTATGCGGTTTCCTGCTCATTATACCACACTTTATACCACATTAACCTATTTTTTCGTCCCTATTCTCTGTATCTACCTCAACATTTTGCATGGCTTCTTTTTTCTTCTCAGCCATTACATGAGTATAAAGGTCAAGCGTGATTTTTATGTTCTTATGTCCTAAAATCTCGCTCAATATTTTATAGTCTTGTGGTCTCTGCTCTATAAAACGTGTGGCGAACGTATTCCGGAACGCATGACAAGTAAAAATCTCAATGTCTGCGGCTTTACATATCCTTTTCACTTCGCGTATAACAGAATACTCGCGTAATATTGTACCCTCTACGGACTTAAAAAGCAAGTCATTTTCTCCGGCTTTGTCTGCTCCAAAAATAAAAGCGTTCAATCCTCTCTGTTTTCTGAATATGTCTAGTAATTCCTTTGTCAATGGTATATCCCTCTTGCCTGCTGCCGTCTTGGTTGTCTCTCCGACTATGTAACCGCCTGCCTCATCTCTTGTAACAGTTCTTCTAACGTGGATATATCCTGCCTTTGTATCAATGTCGGAAAATCTCAGCGCGCCGACCTCTCCAACTCTCATTCCGGTTTTTATCATTACTTGAAAAACATTGTAATAAAAACTGTGTCTCTCACGCGCCGCCGCGAAAAATCTCTTTGTCTCCGATTCTGTCAATGCTCTGTGTGTGGTCTCATTTATCACGGGTCTATCTCTTTTCAATTGCTTCAATGCCTCGCAAGGGTTCTTGTCTATTGTTTCGTCCAGTACCGCCGTATGAAATACATGGTTAAGGTGTGCGAAAATAATATTTATATACTCGGTACTCTTTCCCTCTTTCAACAGTATCTCGCGCGCTCTCTCAATGTCGCGGCGTGTTATGTCTCCTATCCTCAGGTCTCCAAACTTTGTACCCTTGAAAATTTCTAACTCTGCTATGGTCTTAAACTGTAAACTTTGCCCTCTTATCGAACTTTCAGCGACCTCGTGCCGCCTTATCTCTGTAAAATCCTTGTAGTAGTCTTTTAGTTTAGGGTTATGCCGATCAATAGTTCCAGTCTCCAGTTCCTTGCGCTTTGCTATCAGCTTTTCGGCGGCTTCAATTTCCGTCTTTCCGGTCACCTCGTACCGCTTGCCCTCGTATGTGAAAGTTTTCCGGATTCTCCCGTTTGTCTTTTTCCTTGCCATTGTCTTTATCTCTCTTGAAATATGTGGCAATCGCAAGTATAATAATACTTGTAATTGCCTTGGTTTCGGTGATTGCTCTGCCCGTGTCTAGGATGCCGCCTTGCACGGGTTTTTCTTTGTCATTCTCTGACTACTTCGCTTTTTCCTTTTCCGATCTGCTCCAACTCGATCATATAATTGGTTGCGGTCTCCATTCCGGCGTAAAATCCTGCCCGTAATGATTCATACTGTAAATCAGCGACCTTTTCTAAAATCTTTTCTCCCTTGTCTCCCTCTTTCTCTAGTAGGTTGTTGATTTCTGTAAATTTCCGCTCCCTCTCTTTTTCCTGCTCTGACTGGTTGCCGCTTCTTTGCAGGTAGTCATTGAATAGGGTTTCAATTGGTTGTGCTTTCATTGTTTGGTTGTCCTTTCTTGTGTGGGTTAATGTTGTCTTGTTCCGTCTTTGATTATAGTGTGCTATATAATATTTGTCAATGATTTTTTTATATTGCACACAATAAAATAAATATGCTATGATAAACTGATTATATTTTTGAAAAGAGGATAGACACAATGCCATTATCAGAAAATGCAAAGAAGAAAAAGCGCGACTACATACGCGACTATAACAAAAATCATTATAAACGGATTCCTCTGAATATCACGCATGAACTGTATCAGAAAATAAAGTCTGCCTCTGACTCTCGCGGTGAAAGTGTAAACGGCTTTATCAAAAAAGCCATATCCGAACGGCTCGACCGGATTTCAGATCATTCAGACACTACCGAAAAATAAACCTACTGATTTTTGCCATAACCTGGAATAACCTAAAACAACCTCTAGGTTTTTTAGGTTTCTCTAGGTTTCTCTTTCAACCCTGTTCCGGCTCTCCGAATACTTTTTTATAGTTCGCGTTGATAATATCGGCCGCGTGTCCGTCCATATATTTCAAGGCGGTTTCTTTCCCTATGACCTCGACTTGTGGCGCGTCTCCAGTCGTTTCTGTCGTTCCTGCTATCAGCGTTTCGCTCACTCTGTAAAAAGCACCCTTTGCGGTGGCGTATAATCTGACTTTCTGACAGCTCTCTTTAAAAAAGTCATTAGAAAAGCTCTCGCATAATAAAATATCGCTTTCAGGGTGGTATGCTTTACCGCATATAATATACTCTATCGGCGGCGTTTTCTTTTTGGTCTCTCTCATTCTTTCCGCGTCCTTTCTCTGTTCTTTCGCTGTTCGTTCGCTCTTTGTTCGCTCTTTGTTTGTTGCAGGAAAAAGCCTGCTGCCCTGCTCGGTTTTTTTCGACTCTCTCGTTTTTTCCTCGAAAGTTCCTCGCGATTTTCTCTCGGTTCGCTCTCGCTTCAATCTCTTTCCGGCCGTCTCCCTTTTGTGGTGTCCGGCTCTCTCTTTCTTGTGTCCTTTATGCTCTTTTTCTCTCTGCTCCAGTCTCCCTTTTTTCTGCTATGGTATGGTAAACCTTTATAATATATAAGCTATAGCATACTTTACAAAATCCATGAAACGTTGATTTTACGTTGTGTAATATATGCTATAACATACTTTGTGAGGGATATAATATATGTTATAGCTTATATAGTAATGTATGCTATAGCTTATATAGAAATCAGTTTATAATATATGCTATAACATACATCATGGCGGCTCTGGTATCCACTCAATCCAGTCTCGCGAAAAGCAATAAACTGACTTCACTTTATGGCCTCGACCGCTCCACAACTTCTTTATCAATCCATGATCTTCTAACTCTTTCAGGTCTCCGTAAAAATCGGCGGTGGCTTTACGGCTATAAAGGTGATAACGGCTTGTAACATCATCGAACGATATATAAAAAGCGTCCGACCGATCTTTAAAAAGATTATATGCAGGGTGGCTTTTATCATCGCATGGCTTAACGTGTCCGTATGTCTTAGCTAGGCAATAAATAACAAGCAACTTTTGCCGGTTCTTCAATTGTTGGAATGATAACGACAGCAGCAGGCTTTCAGGAACGGCCGCAAAACTTTCTTTTGTCTCGTTTCCGTATTGGTCTATCGCTTTTCCTGCGCTCAGATATTCAAGCGTAACTTTTCTTTTTCTGCTCATAGGCTTTCAGTTTCTTGCGTGATATTTTTTATAGCCTGCTCCATACTCTTTAACGCCTGCTCTGCCTCCGCCGCTTTCAATGCCTGCCTTGCGCCTTTCAGGTCTCCGAAAATGTTCTTTGCCATTGCAGAAAATTTTTTTATAAAATGCTCGATCTCTGCTATGTCCTTATCATTCTTTATATCAGGGATATAATAACCGCCTTTTCCGTCTGACAATATCAAAACGCCTGCTTTTCTCTCGGTCTCTATTGTCTTGTACAATGTCCGGCGGTCTTTAACTCCGATCATTGCCGCTAAAGTCTGCCAGTCTATGGCATTTTCTTTTCCTACTCTCAGAACTTCGTCTATTTTTTTTGTCTTGGTTTCTTTCATAATTTGACGCTCCTTTTCTTATTTTTTTGTGCTATGCCCATGAATAAATTTTAGAAAAGTCGTCTGCTCTCTATGATTGCTCTGCCCGTGTCTTTATAGAATGTGGCTTTGTTTTCTCATTCAGCCACTCTGTCAAGGTATGCTTGTACCTTTGCCACATTCCATATAACGCGGCGACCTACTTTCACCTTTGCACCCGCCTTCTTTCCAACTTCCTCTGCCGTTGCGCGTCCTACATTCAGCATATCGCATAACTGTGGTGTTGTGATTGCTCTGTAGTCTGTAATACTGGTTTTCTTTGTTCTTTTGTACATAATTTTTACCTCACTTTCTATGAAACGTTACCTTTATCAAGGTGGGGTGTCGTCTCTTGACTTCCTGCCCCGTCTACGCCTATAATAATAACATCAATGTTGCGTTATCGAAAGTCTAATATTGTTTTTCATGTTTCATGTTACTCTCCCAATAATGTAACATTATAGAAAGGCGACAATATGGCAAAAAGTAATACAAACAAGATACGGCAGACTTACGGCAGTATACTCAAGAGCGAAAGTGAAGCACACGGATTAACTAGAGAAGGCTTTGCAAAGGTCTCTCAGGTAATCAAGCGACGTGACTTCGTAGGTTATGAAGATGAAAAGATAAACTCAATTAGATCGACTGTATCAAACATATTTAAGGGCTATACCTTTCTACATGATAATGAGTTTAATGCACTATCTGAAGCGTGGGGACTTCGTGAAGATTATCTGCGTGGAAAAAGCAACCTCAGGACAGATCAAGATATACTCTCACTTATCAGCGATCAATGTGAAGAAATACAACGTCATGATTATGAAGTCATACCGAATATGTCTCAATTCTTTAAAGTGATGGGGTATAAATTGACAGAGATTCCTGCCAGTGACCCACTCTCTGAAAATCCTAAAATAAATATATATAACGAGAACGGCGAACTACTCAACTCTTCTCCGCTTGCTTTATTTGATGTGTTCAATTTTTATTGTAGTCTCCGTAGGATTAACAGAGATATGATACAATCATTCTTTCCTTTCCACGCTCGGACTAATAATCCTTGGCAATGATATGCAGGCAGCAGGCTTCCAGGAATGAACTCCAGTTCATACGGGATTTCAGATCACGGCGGTGTCTTTCCTGCCTGCTGCCCCTTGCAGAAAATCAGATCACGGAAAAATCTCTCTTGCAGATCATCACCGCCGATTCTCTCC
>JAQYAY010000025.1 GCA_029338735.1 Lachnospiraceae bacterium
CCTCTGATGGCACGCTGCCTGAAGAGTGAGAAACAGGGACACTTCGTATTCTACGGCGCAATGGTTGCCGAAGGTGTCATCGCCCTGATCTGGGCCGCAGCCGGTGTCTCACTGTACAAGGTGACAGGCGGATTAAACACAGGACTCTCACAGGCGCTAGCCGCTGGTCAGTCAGCAGCCATCTATAATGTCTGCAAGACCACAATGGGAAGTATCGGTGTAGCACTCGCCATGATCGGTGTAGTTGTCTGCCCTATCACTTCAGGTGATACGGCATTCCGTTCTGCAAGACTCACCCTTTCCGACTGGATCGGACTTGATCAGAAGAGAGCCATCAACAGACTAAAGCTCTGCGTACCTTGCTTCGCAGTTGGTGGTTTCCTCGGATTCGGACAGGCATTCGGTCTTCTGAACTACACGATCATCTGGAGATATTTCTCATGGTCGAACCAGACACTCGCAATGCTCGTTCTGTGGTGCGGTGCTTCGTTCCTCGCTATGGAGGGCAAGAACTACTGGATCGCAGCTGTTCCGGCAGTATTCATGTCGGCAGTTACATCTACCTATTTCATGATGGCACCTGAGTGCCTCGGAGCTATCCCGGTACTCAAGCTGAATACCACTGTAGCATATCCGGTAGGTATCATCTTTGCAGTCGTATGCCTGGCACTTTTCCAGAAGATGATCCACAAGGCTGACTTCGGAAAAGCCACCGCGTGAGCTTAACTAAACAGCAAAATATGTTATAATGAGTGACGGAGGGCGCGAGCTTTCCGCCACTTTTTTATATTGAGGTGATACATATGCTATTCAAACCATCCATGGAAGGGACACATATCCTCGATCCGGATACCCTTTCCATTGACAAGAAGAGTTCCACGAAGATCGAAGGCTGCGGGCTCGGACAGAAGGCCCTGTATTTCAACAGCTTCTTCATAGACCGCAGATACTATGCCGAGTGGCAGGATATCGAGCGTGTCTGGAAGAGAGTCGCCATGAGCAAGGGCGGCTTTTCCGGCAAGGGGATATTCGGATCGATGGCCTATCTCGTCGTGAAGCTCAGGAACGGCAAGGAATTCCAGTGCAATTTCAAGTACGAGCAGAATGTCGATATACTCCTGAGCCAGATCGAGAAGAGTCATCCTGAGATCCCTACTCACAGCCTGAAGGAAGAGCAGGCCAAGAAGCGCGAAGAGCTCGAAGAGAAGAAGAAATACAAGCGTGACCTGTCGAAGAACGCCCAGCAGACTGTCGAGTCTCTCCGCAAATACGAGGACGATCTGAAGCAGAAGCCTGCCATCTACGAGCATCTGTCTGCTGCCGCCAGGCAGAAGCGTACTCTTGCCGGTATCAGCGGCACATACAAGATTCTCGCCGGAGTCATTCTTTCCCTGGCAATTGTTGCTATCATCTTCGGCGTGATCCTGGTCGTCAATCATCATGGCACTGCTGCAATCTATTTCGTGATCTTTGGAATCGCATTTATTTTTACAATAATGGCTACCGGAGTCCTGCCTACCAGAAAGAGAAATAACAGGACCGCCGAAGCCGAATGGCAGGCCGCTCTGAAGGACAGCGCCAATTATATCAGGCACATCAATGGTTTCCCGCTTCCTGCACAGTATGCGCATCCTGTCGTGCTCGAGAGAATGATCCGTGCCATCAGGATGGGACGCGCCGAGACTGCTGACGAGGCTCTCGACGTCGTAAAAGAGGACCTGAAGAAGCTCAATAATACCGTTCAGGTATCGCAGAAGGAGTATGATGAAGTAGTGGCTGTAAAGCCGATGTTTCTGGTGTGTGAGTATAAATGAGCTGGAAGTTCTGAGTTCTTGGTTATGAGGTGAATGTATGGATGCTGATGAAATGATGACAGAGGCCAGGTTGCCGGCTGACATGATACAAAAGGTGCAGGAATTCCGCAGGAGTCATGAGTGCGATGACACTGGCCGTATCCCGCAGCCTGACCACATCTACTATGGTCCCGATGTATGGAAACGGTCTGTCGCCGCTCTGCTCTCCGGAGAGAATCTGCTCCTGACAGGCCCGAAGGCTACCGGCAAGAATGTCCTCGCCGACTGCCTCACCTACGTCTTCGGCCGCCCGCAGTGGAATGTGAGCTTCCATGCCAATGTGGATGCTGCATACCTGATAGGTACAGATACATATGATGGAGAGAAGGTCGTCTTCAGACCCGGCCCTGTCTATGAATGTGCCACCCACGGCGGCTTCGGAGTGCTCGATGAGATCAATATGGCCAAGAACGAGGCCATGGCTGTACTGCATTCCACCCTCGATTTCAGAAGGATAATTGATGTTCCCGGATATGAGAGGATCCACGTCGATCCTGCCGCACGATTTATTGGTACGATGAATTATGGATATGCCGGCACGAGGGAGCTGAACGAGGCTCTCGTGTCACGATTTGCAGTGCTTCGGATGCCGCTCATCGCAAAGGCCGACCTGAAGAAGCTCATTGATGCTTCATATCCTGGCATCAACGCTGATATAGAATCACAGCTCATCGAGCTGTTCTATGAACTGCAGGACAAGGCATCACATTCGGAAGTATCCGAGAGGTCCGTAGACCTGCGAGGTATGCTCGATGCTCTCAAACTTGTGAAGAATGGCCTGAGTCTAGGCGAGGCACTGCGCATGACTATTGTAGACAAGAGCTTCGACACATATGAGGAAGACCTGATCCATGATGTGATCAGGGCCCGGATTCCTGAAGAACTCACTGCGAAGGAAGTGTTCGGCTGATGGTCGGTAGGCACTACAGTCAGGGTGAGAAGCGGGCTCTCAATATCGTATGGGATGCCTCAGGACAGTATGGCACCTATCCGCCATTTCTCGCTGTGAGGCATGATGAGCCGTCATTTTATATGAATCTGATCATCGGACTGTCACAGAAATGGCTCGACATTGACAGTCTGAATTCATTTTTCCTGTCTTACTCAGGAGCATCAAAGGCTTCTGACTATGATGCCATCGTGTGGCTGTGCCTCGAGAACTGGCTCTTTCATAGGGAACTGCCTGAGAGGCCTGTACTGAAAAGTCTGCGTCATGAATATGCTGCGTCATTCTGTGCGAATGAGGGCACTCTGTCGAGACAACAGATGATGGTTAATGACACTTCAGTGATTGCTGTATCGCGCGCCCACTGGGCATCCGTCGCCGGCGAAAAGACTCCCCATCTCTCATCCCATGAGAAAAAAATCCTCTCCCTTGCAGAATATGAAGACAGTAATGCCACTACTGATGACGTTGTGGAACATCTGAAGATACTGCTGATGGAGGGGTTTCATTTTTCCGATTTCAGAATGGATGCTGATCATGTGAAGGCTGCCGCCGGACCCATGAGGGACTTCCTGTCCATGCTGATGAGGCATGAGTACAGGCATGTGGACTCCCTGCTCAACAGGCAGGACATCATATCGGGCTATGGAAGCGGTGCATATGGAAGTGTCAGGGACAAGCATGTATCCGGCCGCAGCGATGCGGATACTGACTATGTCAGGGCCTGCTTCGGTCCATGCATCCTGTCTGACAAGGAGATGCATATCCTCCACAATGAGCTGTGCACCGGTACCCATGAGCTCTGCGATCTCTGGGTTGCAGGCACTCACAAGCCATCCGATGGCAGAGTCTCTGAAGCCGCGCTTGTCGATGAGCAGACGAAAGCACAGATGGATAAGAACCGCTCGTTTTACCAGAAGAACTTCACTCTGATCGAGGGCTCTGTAAAGAAGCTCTCATCAGAGCTCGAAAGCGTGCTGTCTGCATTCATGGAACCGCTGCCTGTAGAGGCAAAGGCAGGTAAGCTGATTTCTGAAAAAGCATGGAGAATGCCGGTCCTTGATGATACTGAGATCTTCGAGAAGCCAGGCGATGAAGTAGAAAGCGCTGTGACTGTTGATCTGCTCTTAGATGCCTCCGCATCCAGAAGTGCCTCTCAGGAACAGATAGCATCGCAGGCCTATATCATTGCCAAGGCACTCGAACATGTCCATATCCGCTGCAGGATCATGGATTTCCACTCACTGCGCGGGTACACAGTCCTTCAGATACTTAAAGGGTATAACAGCAATGATGACCGTGGCATCTTCCAGTATTCGGCTGCCGGATGGAACCGTGACGGGCTGGCTCTGTCTCTTGCCGGCCGGCTCATGGAGGCTGATGCAGGGGAGGCCGCGAAACGGATATTTTTTATAATGACAGATGCCAATCCGTCTGATTCGACGAAGGTCCCACCTGAGGGCAAAGATGTCTTCATGCACGAATACGGCGGTGAGACCGGGCTCGATGATACCCAGAAGGCTGTGACGACGCTGCAGAATGCAGGTATCACGACTGGAGCTATTTTCACCGGTCCGGATCTCTACGTGAAGAATGTAAAGCGCATCTACGGTGAGCACTTCGTCCGCATCAGGCATGTCGAAGACCTCGCGGGCGGCGTCAGCGAATTGCTGCAGAAACTGCTGGCAAGACAGGGGGGACAGGGGACGGTTCTCCTGTCTGATTAGCTCAAATAATTTAATTAAAAAGACAGGAGAACCGTCCCCCTGTCCCCGTACTGGTGAAGTGTATGTTTGGTGAGAAAAAAGTTACGATATTCCAGAAGAAAGATAAGGAAACCTGGAAGAAAATAAAAAAAGCCCTCAAAGAAGAGGGCATTAAACATGTATCGTCCGGTCACTACTTCGGAGACTCTGTGTCCCCGAATGGTATTGGCGGGATGGTCGATCCGCGCGACTTCGCTGTCGGACATCAGGTCGACCGTGATATCTATTATATTGATGTACCTGAGAGCATGAAGGATCAGGCCATATCTGCCGCCAGAAAGCACGGTCTCGTGCCGGCGGTCATTGAATACAAAGACTGATCATTCGTCAGTCTCTTCAACTCTTGTAGTATTACTGCCGGGTGTGTAGTCCTTCATATACTCACTGTATTCGTGGAAGGACTTGCCAAATGTCAGTCCGAGCGCATCGGCATATGACTTGTTGTACAGCTTCACAAATGAAGATCTCGTACGGTATAGTACCTGCATATCGGATGCCTTCTGACCATTAGCCAGAATCTGATATGCCATCTTGCCTGCCTGATAGCCGGTATCATACGGATCACTCCACAGTGTTACGAGGGTCTGTTGACCAGTCTTCTGGTCTCCCCCGAATGTAGCGACGCGGGCCTTCTTCGCAGCTGTCGCGATTGAAGATATCTTCGAATCGAGTGAACCGCCTGCAATATACAGCGCATCATTCTGACGAACTGCTGTATTTATGATCTTCTTATCTGATGCTAAAGCCAGTGACTTGCGCGTCTTCTGTTCCCATTCCATGAGCTCTTCATCAGTATATTCCGGATGCAGCCTCTTCGCGAAATTCTCTGAAATCAGCGGAACTGTTGGATCAGTTTCATCCGAATTCCTGATTGAATTCAGTAATGTAGTCGAGCTGGCATCATCGCCATCTGTCATCAGTGACTTGTACAGCTTGCTCGGCAGGATATACTCTCTATACTCAATCCCAGCCTGTGTCAGGAAAGTCTCGAGAGTCCTGTCCACTTTTACAGTGTCCGTATCATCCGGTGAGTACAGGATCCCGACCGATCTGATATTCGGAGTCGCTTCTATGAGCTCCGACAGCTGGTCGCTCACATACGGGTTCGAGCTGATACCAGTCACGTTGATACCGGTAGTCCTGTCGTCATCCGAATCATCATCCTTTTTCTCTGCACCTGAAGCCCGGAGAATATCCTGCACATTGGTAGAAATGACAGAGGTATCGTCGTCATTTTTCACAAGAGAGTAGGTCGATGAAAGCGCTGATTCGCTCTCCGTCAGAATGACTGACGGCTTCTCCTGCACCATCTCTGCCGCAGTATCATTGACATCACCGTCTGATAGCTGCTTCGTGACGATATTCACATGCTTCTCGCCGAGCGTATCCTCAAGGGCATCCCTGAAGCCCTGCTCCAGATTCGTATTGCCATTCTCGGAAATGATACCTACATTGTAGACTGTATCATCGTCATCATCCGGCTGCCTGTAACTCGTACTCTTGCCACATCCTGTGACTACTACTGCGGTCAGAAGTGCTGCATTAAATATTGGTAAAAATCGATGTCTCATCCTTCAGATCCTTTGCTATCTTCTGGTTCTCATCCATACGCTGTGTAATAGAATCCATATCGTTTACGAGAACCTGTGTCGCATTTTGCTTCCTCCTTATCACAAAATCACTTTCTCAATACGTTCTAATATATCACAAAAATCGCGCGATTTGTAGACTGTAATAAAGTTTTTATATGCTCATTGTCTCTTGAAAAACTCTTGAAGACTTCGTCAGAAAATCCACATAAATTTTTTCAAACGATGGGGAAATTCCACAGAAAACCTATAATTCAAAGGGCGTATGTGTTACATTATTATTACAGACGTTTTCAGGAGAAAGGATGATTGATTTTTGAAGAAAAAGAAGATAGCAGCAGCAATTCTGGCCGCAGTGATGACTGTAAGTACACTTAGTACCGGAGGCCTGCAGACAAAGGTATCAAAGGAAATAACGGCCGAGGCCGCCACCGATCCGTATGGTGACGCATACGATCCGGTCCTCGTGGATGACAATGACACAGTGATCGTCGTCGATCCGGGCCACGGCGGTTCTGACTCAGGAGCCGTGGGCAATGGTTTCAAAGAAAAAGAGCTGGCACTTGATATCGCAACTGCGCTCAGGGACAGGCTCGAGGAATACAGGAATGTAAAGGTCTTCATGACCAGATCAGAGGATTACTACGTCGGGCTGACCGCACGTACGGACTATGCTGCCTCTGTCGGAGCTGATGCATTTGTCTGCGTCCATCTGAACTCATCAACATCATCCTCGGCGCATGGTGCTGAAGTCTATTATCCGAACAGCAGCTATGATTATGATGCATATACTACCGGCAAGGCCATGGCTGGCAAGGTCCTGGCTGCACTTGTCAATATGGGTCTTACAAGCCGTGGATATACATACAAGAACTCTCAGTCAGGAGCGAAGTATCCTGATGGCAGCACATCTGACTATCTGGCCGTGATACGTGGATCCAAGCAGCACCATATCCCTGCAATCCTCATTGAAGGTGCATTCATCTCCAACAAGAGTGATGTGAGCAACTACCTGAATTCAGATGAGAAGACTACTACAATGGGAAGCACCGATGCTGATGCCGTAGCAGCTGCCCTCGGCCTCACGCTGCGTGACGGTTCAGAGATCCTGCCTGGTGTGACTACACTCACATCCGCACAGGCCACTGGCCAAGCAAATAATGTAAGAGTCACCTGGAACCAGGCTGCCAACGTATCCGAGTATGTCGTATACAGGAAGACGGGCTCCAATGGCAAGTGGAAGGAAGTCGGAAGAACTGCCGATACCAGCTACACCGATACGACCGGTTCATACGGCACCACCTACTACTACACAGTCATCGGACGCAATGATAATGGCCGTGCCGAGAGCTATGATACTACAGGGCTGAATGTGACAACTCCGAGAAAAGATATCGTGGCAAAATCCGCTGTCGACAACGGTCTCGATCGTGTAAGGGTCACCTGGGAAGCTGATCCGGATGCTACCGGATACAGAGTCTACAGAAAGACTACTGGCAGCTACAAGAAGATCACTACCATCCAGAAGCAGTCTACTTCATATACCGATGAGACTGTCGCCAGGAACACCACCTATCACTACTGTGTGAAATCATACAAGAAGGTAAATGGCATCAATATCTGGAGTACCTACCGGGCTCCTGGTGTGACAGTGACTACAGATGCTGATCCGATAAGCACTCTCAATGCTGCTCCAGCCGCTGATAACAAGAGCATCTCATTCTCATGGGAAAAGTCAGCCGATCCTGATGTCACCTACCGTATCTATAAAAAGACTGATGACGGCAAATATACCAGAGTATATCAGGCCGCTCCTGGCGCAGAGCTGAAGTATACAGACACTGATATCGCACCTGATACCACCTACAAGTACAGACTCCGTTTCTTCCGCAAGGGTCTGCACAATACGAGCAAGACATTCTGGAGCAGCTACTCGAATGTAGTCACTTTCACTACTCCTGCTGACCCGGCTGCCGAGCAGTCTGACCAGACTCCGCAGACAGCTAATGTGCAGAAAGCGGCTACAGAAACTGATGATTCAAAAGATACAACTAAGTCTTCTGATACAAAAACTACAACTAAGGCAGACAATAAAACTGCTGACTCAAAAACTACAGCCAGGTCTTCTGCTTCAAAGACTACAACGAAGTCAACTGCCGCTAAGAAGAACAGTTCTACGATCGTAATGAAGGACGCCATTGAGAGGGGACTCGGAAGAGTCGCCCTCCACTGGAGTGCTTCTGTCCCATACAAGAACAGCAAAGAAAAGGTATATTACAGAGTGTACCGTAAGGACAGCACTGGCAAGTACACCAATATCATGGATGTAACTACAAAGTATGCCACAGATCCGGCCGCTGTCGCCACTTCATATGACACTCCTGTGACATTCACCTACAGAGTCAGGTCATATTTCCTGAATGGCAAGACAAAGGTATGGTCACCATACTCCGATGAAGTCTCAGTCACCATGAGCGGCAGTCAGGTCAAGTGGCGCAGCGCCTATACCGCTGTCAAGTCATCAACTGACAAGACCAATTATGATGCGGATTCAAAGGACTATGTGACACCTGCATCTGCCACATCCCTTACCCTTCACTGGACTCCGGTCACAGCCGCTACAGGCTACCAGATCCTTGATGAGAACGGCAAGAGAATCACATCCGTCAAGGGTTCTGCCACCAATTCATACACCATGACAGGCCTGAAGGAACGCACCACCTACACCTATATGGTACGTGCATACAAAGTAGTAAAAAAGAAAAACTATTTCGGCATTAAGAGCCTGCCAGCCAGCGGAACTACTGCCTATGTGATCAAGGGCAAGTCAAATACGAATCCTGCTCAGATGGCCCGCTACTACAATGCCAATATCACAAAGAAGAAAAACAATGAATATCCTGCCGATGTCTATGGAGACTATGGCGCTCCTACCATCAATGATTTCACCCAGATCGTATATGAAGAAGCCAACAAGGTCGGAATCAGGGCCGAGATACTTTTCGCCCAGATCTGCAAAGAGACGAACTTCCTGACCTTCGGTGGTGACGTATCCGCAGAGCAGTGCAACTTCGGCGGCATCGGTGCTACCGGCAACAAAAATCCGGGAATCGACTTCGTGAAATACGCTGAATACTACTACAGCGCACTTGGATACAGCACTCCTGATGAGGCCGTATCTAATGCCGTCAGAGTCGGTGTCCGTGCCCAGGCCGTCCATCTCGCTCTGTATGCATCAAATGATGGAGATGCACCGAACTTTGCCAGTGTCACAGCCGTCAACAGCTATCCTAATATCGGCTCTGTCGTAATTCCTGATCCACGTGCCGGAAGCTGGCTCGTCGGCTACGCTCCATATGTAGAATGGCTCGGAATCAAAGATAACTATTACACCACCGGCGAATTCAACGGTACCCCTGTGAGCAAAGGCTGGGCAGCCGCCAATAACTACGGCTACAGTCTTGTATCAGACTACATCGAACCACTGCTCAGAAGTTAAGACAGGGGACAGGGGGACGGTTCTCCTGTCTTTTTAAGTAAATATTTTTAAGGAGTTGTAAATGTTTTTTAAAAAATTAGCTGCCGGCATTCTTGCTGCAGCTATCGCCGTGACCTCAGTCACAGCAGTTGCAGTAACCAGAAATAATAAAACTGTCACCGCACAGGCCGCTGACGATACGGAAGTGCGTGGTGTATGGATGAGTGTATATGACTTTGCCGACAGGAATATCGGCCTGTACACCGATGATGAGGATACATTCAGACAGAATGCCGCTGACTTCATCACTGACATGCAGGACTACCACCTGAATACGCTGTATTTCCAGGTGCGTGCGTTTGATGATGCAGCATGGAAGAGTAAGACTTTCCCGGCAATGACATACATCTCGCCTTCTGCAAAGGCTCTTGGCTCCAAAAACAGCTCACGCAAGGCTTCAGGCACACTGAAATTCGATCCGCTGAAGGTCATGGTCGAAGAGGCTCACAAGCAGAATGTAGTGCTCATAGCATGGATGAATCCATACAGGATTAATTCACAATATTATCTTAACCCGGCTTCATTATTGGCCAGAAACCGCATCAATAAAGCTGTAAAGGAAGTAATGAAATATGATGTAGATGGAGTAGTCTTCGACGATTACTTCTATCACGCTTCATCTGGTGGTTACCGCAATTCGCGCAACGGAAGAACTACCCTGACCGCTGCCAGTGCCGCAAAGCTTTCCAAGAGTACCAAGGCCAGAAATGTGAATAAGCTCATCAAAAAAGTCTACTCTACCGTTCACAAAGCCAACAGCAATGCTACCTTCGGTGTGGCACCACAGGGAAACCTGACAAATGATCAGGCAGCAGGAGCTGATGTAAAGACCTGGCTGTCAGAAACCGGATACATTGACTATCTGATGCCTCAGCTGTACTGGACTGATGAATATGGCAGCGACGGAGATATCACGATGTTTTCAGACCGGCTGGAGCAGTTCGGCGATCCTGATCTGAATACCGCCGGAATCCCTGAATATGCTGCTCTTGCTCTTTACAGATGCGGTCATGACAATTACTATCCCGACGATGGCTGGGTCAACAGCACCAGCAATCTGGCTGAACAGTATCAGAAGCTGAAAGCCGCCGGATGGCAGGGATATTCACTATTCTCCGCCAGCTATCTGTATGATGATGAACATGCCGGAGACGAGCTCGGCTATCTGAACGAAGCCCTCGGCGAATAATAAAAAATATGCACACAAAAACGGAGCCTCGCGGCTCCGCTTTTTTATTGCTGTGTATCTGTTGTGGTGTCATCATCTGACGAACCGTCATCTGATGCTGCCTGCAGCTGCTGTACCTTCCGGGCTGAATTCCTGCCCTTATAGGAGTTCGCATAGTCATCGACTACCTTCTGATAATACTTGATGGCATTCTTCGTGTCATTATTCCTCTCGTAGGCCTCTGCAAGTCTGTAGAGCGCATCACCATTCTCATAGGTATCATCGAGCTTCACGACCTGCTTCAGATCCTCAATCGCAGTCTCGTAATCACCGCTATTGTAGGCGCTGCGTCCCTCTTCATACTTCTTGGCACATACCTTCTGATCTACCGTATCTGAGACCGACTTGTACAGAGACTTGCCGTTCTTGTCGAGCAGATCCTCATTCACATCCTCCAGATCATTGGATGCTGAATCATAGTCATCTGACTGGGACTTGTTGTATGCCTCGATCAGTGACTCATATGAACCCTTGACATCCGACTGACCCTCATACTTGTCGAGCTGTGTATTCAGCTGGTCTACCTGCTTCTGAAGGGATGCCGCATCACTCTTTGACGTGGCCGCCTTATTATTCGCAGTGATGAGTGCCGACCGGGCCTGCTCATTTTCTCTCTGCCTGATCGTCGGTGCTACTATGAATACAAAGCACAGGACTCCGATTGCTATTCCTATCAGGATATTGATCAGTCCGCTCTTTGAATTGTCAAGCGCTTCAATGAATGTCTGACGCGGCATCATGACCACATCATGACCATCATTATACTCGATTGTCTGGCGGCGTTTCTTTTTTTCCTGCTTCTTCTTTTTCTTATCAGGAGCGAGGTGACTTCTGACTTCCTTCATGTATCTGGCAGTCAGGGAGTTGTTCTCATCGACCTTCGCAGCTTCCTTCAGTTCATGATAGGCTCTCGAATACTCGCCATTATTGATATACAGGAGAGCCAGGAGCTGTCTGGCCTTTACCATGCCAGGATTGTCATGTACTACTCTTTTAATCTCGATGATCGCGAGATCCGTCGAGCCGTTCTGACAGTACCTGTATGCGGTATTGAACCGCCGTGTCGCTGTATCAATCCTGTCGAAAAGGCCTGCGTCATCACTCACACTATTCAGATATCTGTCAGCCAGCTCATCATCCGGATCGAAATTCCTGGCGATGACCCACTCACGAAGAGCCAGCACAGGCTCGCCATATTTCATATAGACGAGTCCGAGGAGATCACGGGCCTTAATATTTTTCTTATTGAAACGGACCGCCCGATTCAGACTCACTATTGCGCCTGAGAGGTCATGCGCCTGCGCCTCCAGAAGTCCATCATTGTAGGCTCGCTCGGATGCCGCAATGATCATCCTGTAGGCCTTCTGACTGGCCCCGCAGACACGGCAGTTGTCCACATCCTCATCGACCGGACTGCCACAGTAGAAACATTTCTCCATCAGTTACCTCCGGGAGTCTGTCGTCTGACTACCGAGATGCTGCTCCGTAGTGATCTCCTTCAGTATGTCGATCATATCGGTGAGATCGGTATCGCGGATAGCATCCTCAGCTTCACCTATCTCCATGCTCGGCTTGAAGTTCTTCAGTTCTTCATCAAAATCTAACATAGTTATTATCCCTTATACCTGACTTATAACTCGGAACTCATAACTCCTGACTTACAGCTCTGCAAGTCTCTTCTTCACGTCTTCCATCATCTGCTCGTACTTGGCGAGCTTGTCCTTCTCTTCTGCGACCTTCGCTGCCGGTGCCTTGTCGAGGAACTTCTTGTTGGAGAGCATTCCACGTGAACGCTTGAGCTCGCCCTCGAGTCTCTTTTCTTCCTTCTCGAGACGCTCTCTCTCCTTGTCCATGTCGACAAGCTCTGCAAGCGGCACGAAGCAGGTTGCATCTGCCATCACGAACGATACGCTCTTCTCATCAATGCCCTTATTGTCGGCCTGTACTGTGACCTTCTCGGCTCCACAGAGGCTCTGGTAGAGGTCTGTGTTCTCTGAAAAAATATCGCGCACTTCCTTCTTCTTTGACACGATGAAAAGTGATGCCTTCTTTGAATTCGGCACATTCATATCCTTGCGGACACCACGCATGCCCTTTACTATCTCTTTGGCTCTGGCGTAGATATCCTCCGCATTCGCATTGTGGGCGCTCTTCGTAAATACCGGCCATCCTGACGTCATGATAGTCTCTTCCTCAGGATTCAGTGAGCAGAAGATCTCCTCAGTGATGAACGGCATATACGGATGAAGGAGCTTCAGTGCGATTGAGAGTACATTTTTCAGAGTAAAAAGTGCTGCGTTGGCGCTCTCAGGATCCTCATCCTTTGCATACATACGAGGCTTTACCATCTCGATGTACCAGTCGCAGAACTCATCCCAGATGAAGTCGTATACTTTTCCAACAGCTACTCCGAGCTCGTACTTCTCCATATTGTCGGTGACATCCTTCACCAGAGTATTGACAAGTGAAATGATTGCGCGGTCCTCTGTATGGAAATCACTGTCCTTCGGATCATGCAGATTGAAGCTATCGAGATTCATCTGGATGAAACGTGATGCGTTCCATACCTTATTCGCGAAGTTCCTCGAATTCTCTACCTTGGCCCAGTAGAACCTCATATCATTTCCAGGTGCATTGCCTGTCATGAGTGTGAGACGGAGGGCATCTGCACCGTACTTGTCGATGACATCGAGCGGGTCGATTCCATTGCCCAGAGACTTGCTCATCTTGCGGCCCTGATCATCACGCACGAGTCCGTGGATCAGCACATGATGGAACGGTACCTCTCCTGTCTGCTCTATGGCTGAGAAGACCATTCTGATGACCCAGAAGAAGATGATATCATATCCTGTCACGAGGACATCTGTAGGATAGAAATACCTGAAGTCCTCTGTCTTCTCCGGCCAGCCGAGTGTCTCAAACGGCCAGAGTGCTGATGAGAACCAGGTATCAAGCGTATCCGGATCCTGTGTAAAATGCTTGCCACCGCACTTCGGGCATACCTTCGGAGCTCCGCCCCTCTGGACTACCATCTCACCGCAGTCATCGCAGTAGTATGCAGGAATCCTGTGACCCCACCAGAGCTGTCTGGAGATACACCAGTCCTTGATGCCGGTGAGCCAGTGCTCATAGGTCTTGATATAATTATCTGGGACGAACCTGACTTCGCCCTTTCTGCCTGCCTCAAGAGCGGCCTCGCCCATCTCCTTCATGCGGACGAACCACTGTGGCTTCACCATCGGCTCTACTGTCGTATGGCATCTGTCGTGGGTTCCGACTGCATGGGTATGCGGAACTACTTTTACAAGGAGGCCGAGCTTGTCGAGATCATCGACCATGGCCTTGCGGGCTTCATAACGGTCCATGCCTGCGTACTTGCCGCACTTGTCATTCATGGTCCCGTCATCATTTAATATATTGATCTCTTCGAGATTGTGTCTCTTTCCTACCTCGAAGTCGTTCGGATCATGTGCCGGCGTGATCTTCACGCAGCCTGTTCCGAACTCTTTGTCTACGTATGAATCTGCGATTACAGGGATCTCTCTCTTAGTCAGCGGGAGAAGGAGAGTCTTGCCTACGATATCCTTGTATCTCTCGTCATCCGGATTCACGGCTACTGCTGTATCACCGAGAAGTGTCTCTGGACGTGTCGTTGCGATCTCTACGAATCTGCCCTTCTCGCCCTTTACCGGGTAATTGATGTGCCAGAAATATCCATCCTGATCCACATGCTCTACCTCTGCATCAGACAGTGATGTCTGGCAGTGAGGGCACCAGTTGATGATCCTCGAGCCCTTGTAGATATATCCCTTATTGTACAGGCGTACAAATACCTCCTCTACTGCGGCTGAGCATCCTTCATCCATTGTGAATCTCTCACGCTCCCAGTCTGCCGAGCTTCCGAGCTTCTTCAGCTGGTTGATGATGGTGCGGCCGTACTGCTCTCTCCATTTCCAGCAATAATCAAGGAATGCTTCCCTGCCGATCTCATTCTTGTCGATACCTTTTTCCTTGAGGGCATTGGTGACCTTGACCTCTGTAGCAATCGCTGCGTGGTCAGTTCCTGGCTGCCAGAGTGCCTCATATCCCTGCATTCTCTTGAAACGGATCAGGATATCCTGCATTGTATTATCGAGTGCATGCCCCATGTGCAGCTTTCCTGTGATATTTGGTGGCGGCATAACTATAGTAAACGGCTTCTTTCTCTTATCTACCTTCGCATGGAAGTAGCCGTTCTTTTCCCATTTCTCGTAAAGTCTGTCTTCGATCTCCTTCGGATCGTACGTCTTCGCAAGCTTCATTACGTATCTCCTTTGTATTAGAACATTATCCTCAATATTTTATAATCAATAGGGGGAAAATGCAAGAGCTTCTTGCCACCCTGTGACATTTCTGTTATATTAGACACAACCCGCTGACCAGCATCTGGACAATGCATATGCTTAGAGACACAGCCCTTAAATACATAGAAGATAATAAGAATAATGTAATAGATCTGCTGAAGACGATCACGGAAATCCCGGCACCTACCGGTGATGAGGTAAAGCGCTCGGAATTCATTGAGAACTACCTCGAGAATGCAGGCGCTGTAGGAGTATATCGTGACAATGCCGGGAATGTCGTATATCCATATGATATCAGACCTGGCAAGCACAATGCCGTGATGATCGCGCATATGGATACGGTATTTAAAAAAGATACTCATCTCGAGGTCACGGAACGGGACGGCAGGCTGCTGTGCCCTGGAATCGGTGATGATACAGCGAATCTCGTCTGTCTGCTGCTTCTCGCAGCATTTGCGGCGAAAGAAAAGCCATCAATCAGATGCGGCATCTTCTTTGTCTTTGGCACCTGTGAAGAGGGCCTCGGCAATCTGAAAGGCAGCCGCCGTTTCATGGAAGAGCACGTCGACAAGGTCTCACATTTCTGGGCCTTCGATCTCTATTATAGAAAGATATATACCGATGTGGTCGGCTCGATCCGTTACCGGATAAAGATTAATACCGTCGGTGGTCATTCGTATCTCAATTTCGGCAATCCGAATGCGATCTATGTTGCGTCCCAGATCATCAATGATCTATATAAGATGAAACCAACCGAAGACGATCAGTATACATATAATGTAGGGACAATTGCTGGCGGCAATACGGTCAACAGCATTGCTGAGCAGGCATCTTTTACAATGGAATTCAGGACAGGTGATCCGCAGGTCATGCAGAAATGTGACCAGGCGATTCACGATATTGTAAAGCGCTACAAGCCGCTTACCACTGGACTCTCAATGGAGCTTCTGGGCCAGAGACCGTGTTCTCAGGGCGTTCCTGAAGAATCCGAAGAAAAGATGATCGCACGCGCGCGAGAGAGTATCAGGTCAATCATAGGTATTGATCCAGAGGAATCCATAGCCTCTACAGACTGCAACATCCCGCTGTCAATGGGTGTTCCGGCCATCTGCTTTGGTCTCTGTGACGGCGCGCTGCTCCACACCGAAGAGGAATGGATATGGAAAGAGTCAGTCTCAAAGGGACTCCGTCTCCTGTTTCATCTCTGCTATAAATATTATTTTGATGAAGATTGAAAAATAGTTGATGATTTTTTAATGAATGATTGAATACAAAATCAGGATTCCTTATCAGAAATGGCCCTTCGGGGTCATTTTTTTCATAAAAAAATAAAATACGCTTCACATTTCAGAAATCAGCGTCTATAATAACCAATGTCGAAAGAAAAGAAATAAATCGACAGAAGTTCTTCATAATAAAGGAGGAAGACATAATGAGTATTTTAAAGAAGGGACTTGCGGTCGTACTTGCCGCAGCCACAGTCTTTACTTTTGCACCAGCTGCAGTATATGGCGTAGCAGCTCAGGCAGCAGATGTAAAGGACACGACAGAAGTCAGCTACACCGTGAAGGGCGCTAAGAAGACAGCTGCAAGCGATGAGACATTCGGTAACAAGACTAATACAAATACAGCTATCAGCCTTGATACAGTTGTCAACAAGACGGCACAGATCTCAGTAGCAAATACTTCAGCAGCTATTTATTACATGCCTGAAGATTCAACAGTAGTCAGCACTAATCCTGCATCCGGTACTTCTACAACAGTTACCGCTTTAAAGAGTGGATCAACTAATGTAAAGGTTACTATCGGAAAAGCACATTACACAATCCCGGTACAGGTTTCTGACAAGGGCACAGATGTAGTAAAAGCCCAGGTCAATGGCAAGGATGTCACAGAAATTGATCTCGATGCGTCTACTTCAACAGCAGCCAATGCCATCAAGTCAGTAAAGATCACAGGAACATCACAGAACAATCTTCCTGTAGCATATGATCTGTATGATGCATCACAGAAAAATCTGATTGCCGGCAATTCAAATGCCATTGCTTCAGTATCAACAGACGGTACAGTTACAGCAGGAAAGAGCGACGGAACAGTATATGTAAAGGTATATACTTCCAATTCAAATGCCAGAAATATTGATGGCGATTATAAGTGGGTAAAGATCGTAGTCAACAAGGATGCAGAGGCTATAATCTCAGCTCCTTCAGTCATCAGACTTGATTTCAAGAACAATACAAAGGTGGATCTGAGCAAGATCGTTTCTACCAATGCAAAGAACGCTACAGTGACATATACTAAGAAGGCATATGCCAAGCAGAATGTGGACGCATTCAATATCACTGGCAAAGAGCTCCAAGCCAACCAGATCGGTGAAGCAACACTTGTCATCAACGTAGGCAAAGGTACAGATACCCGTGCTACTTCAAAGGAAGTCACAGTATCAGTTGTCAATGAGATCACAAAGGCTGTACCTGTAATCACTGTAAAGCCGAATGTACGTCTGACTGTTGGTTCTACTTCAGCACTTGGCGCCACAACATCTGCAACAGGAGCTGCTATCACATACACTTCTGACAACAATGATGTAGCATCTGTTGACGCAACTGGTATTGTCACTGCAAAGAGCGCAGGAATCGCTACAATCACTGTAAAGTCTGCTGCAACAGCTGATTGTGAAGAGGGTGTTGAGAACGTAACCGTAATCGTTGATCCTCAGACAGTACCTGCTGCAAAGCCAGCTACAGTCAAGAACGTAAAGGTAAAGAACGCCAAGGGTGCCAAGGTCAGTGTTTCATGGACCAGCCAGGGTGGCAACATCCTCTATCGTGTCTACAAGAAGGTCGGCAACTCAAAGAAGTGGACCGGCAAGAACGTAACCAGTGCCAGGACTACTCTCTCAGTAAAGAAGGGTGCCAGGGTTACAATCAAGGTCAAGGCTTATGTCAAGGATTCCGCAGGCAAGATCACCTGGGGACCAAAGGCTACAACAGCCAAGGCTTTCAAGACTGACAGGAAATAATTGAATATCATCTGACATTCAGGAGCGTCCTTCCGGAAGGGAGGGCGCTCTTTTTTATATAAATTTATAAGAAATAGCAACAGATAAGCTTTCTTTAATACTTAATGGTCTTATTACCACTCTTCTTGAATTTCTTTGTATTGCCGAGCCAGCCGAACTGCTTCTTGCATCTGAATTTGTTGCCAGTTACTCTGACATTTGTTGTCTTCTTCTTCGAATGCTCAGAGGCCTGGACGCCGGTATAGAACCAGATGTAATTATTCTTTATCGTGATATTGTTGCAGACAGTGTGATCATATGGCCAGGCTACCCTGTTGTTGGCGGCGCTGTCACAGGCATCGAGCTGAATGGCGGCACGCTTCTTGTCGCCAGTTGTATAGCCTTTGATCATCTTGCCATCTTCATCCTTGTAGCAGCCAAGAGTGCAGTTCTCAATACGGCCATTCTTCACGCCGCAGAACTCGATCAGATGAGCGTTCGGAACATTATATATCGTAGCATTCTTGATCGTGATGTTCTTCGCATGGATAAAATTGAACACATTCGGTCCCGTCTTCTGACCGTTCTTCACCATCGAATTGCTGCTGAAATTCTTCGTTCCGACCCAGGTACCGCCATCAATTGTGATATCATGAACCGCATTGTACCCGCCGAGCGCCTTCTTCGCCTCTGACTCTGACTGCTGATAGATATCAGTATCATAATAGTCTTCCTGCGTGACCATTTTGCTGCCGTCCTTGGTGCAGATAATGGTCGCATCTGTAGCGTCTATATATGTGTTGCTCGCAAGCCGCAGCATTCCATTCAGATAGTATGTACCGCTGAGCTTTATCCTGTAGCCGCCCTCAGTAGCATATGGCTCGATCATATTGAAGTCGGTATTAGTCTGCCTTCCTGAAGGCGGGACAAAGACCTCCTCGAGATCATGTGGCTGGGCCTGTGCATTCACTGCAACTACCGCAGTAAAAGTAAATGCTGCCGACAGGATGACTGCTGCTGTTTTTAAAAATCCGTTCTTCACTTTATGCTCCTTTGAAAATTATAACGCAAGCGACGGTTCTGCGTTCAGATCCAGTCCGCTGCGCTTTCCGTTGATATACTCGTAATAGCCAGCTGCCCCGATCATGGCGCCATTGTCTGTGCAAAGGATCGGTGCCGGGCAGTAGAATGACACGCCGTGCTTCTCACATTCAGCCTTTACAGATTCACGGAGAGCGCCGTTTGAAGCCACGCCTCCGGCAAGCGCAAATTTTTTCTCACCGAACTCTTCAAGCGCCATGGATACATGGTCGGTAAGAGCGCCAACAACAGCCTTCTGGAAAGATGCAGCGACATTGTCCCTGATGATCTCATGACCTGCCATCTTTTCATGATTCAGATAGTTGAGCACTGCTGATTTGAGGCCTGAGAATGAAAAATCATACGGATGATCTGCCACTTTTGCCCTAGGGAACTCAATTGAATCCGGATCACCGGTCTTCGCAGCCTTCTCGATCTTCGGACCGCCAGGATAGCCAAGACCTATGGCACGTGCGACCTTGTCAAATGCCTCTCCGGCAGCGTCATCCACCGTGCGTCCGAGCACTTCATACTGACCATAATCAGTAACCCTGACCAGATGCGTGTGACCTCCTGATACTACGAGGCACAGGAATGGCGGCTCGAGCTCAGGTGCCTCTATATAGTTGGCACTGATATGTCCTGAGATGTGATTGATGCCGATGAGCGGTTTATTTTTCGCATAGGCAAATGCCTTGGCAAATGATACTCCGACCAGAAGAGGGCCCACGAGACCAGGTCCATATGTGACTGCGACTGCATCCAGCTCGTCTGCACTCGTCTCTGCCTTCTTCAGCGCCAGGTCAACGACCTGCGTGATTCTCTCTACATGCTTTCTTGATGCGATCTCAGGTACCACACCGCCATAGAGCGTGTGAATAGGGATCTGCGTCGATATCTCATTGGAGAGCACAGTCCTGCCATCGACTACGACTGCTGCCGCAGTCTCATCACAGGAGCTCTCGATTCCTAATATTTTCACTTTGTCTTTTCTCCAGATCTGATTGAATGTCCACTTCTTATCGTATTGCCATCGGCATCGGTGACCTCGAAGCCAAGAATCCTCCAGTGATCATTGCCATCCATCCTCAGGATGTACTTCTGATAAGTCCTGGAAATACTGGATGCTTCCTTGACGGAATATCCGGCCTGAACATAGGCCACATCATGACCCTTGAGTGAGCCATATATGACATCGGAAGTATCACACACCTTAGTGCTGAGCATCTTGGCCTTGCGGCTCTTGTAGTCACTGATCTGCGACGTGAGACTGTCTGCGTACTCATCTGCCGGATTCTTCGCAGCGAGCTCCGGATCCATCATCTGACGGATCTTGCCGGCAAGCCTTGTGATCTCCTTCTTCGTCAGGTCCTGATCTCCGAAGCACAGAGTCAGATATCTGTTGTATGTCTTGATGACCTCTCTCGGCGTCGGAGGATAATTCTTATCGAAATCCATCGTGAGAAGCCTGTCCTTCTCGCTCACCTGGACATTGTCCGAATTGGCCACCCTGCTCGACGTACTCCTGTCGAGATAAATATAGTATGCCACGATTATGCATGCACAGATACATACAACAACCAATGTCCGAGCCGTTCTTTTCGCATTCATAAGGATTCCTCCTTTCAGTCAATGAAGTCTAACTCTTTCTTCTGACCATCCCCGTATATATATGTCTCAGGGAATATCCTGCGTACTTCCTTAATATATACCTTCGGATTGATGACCGATGGTGAATAATGCGTCAGCCACATCTCTTTCACTTCGGATCTCTTCGCGAGATTGGCAGCTTCCTGCATCATCATATGCTTTTTGTCCTTCGCACTCTGCTCCTTTTCAGGATCGCCATACATTCCTTCACATATAAAGAGGTCGCTGCCCTTCGCATTGGTCTCAATGGACTTCGTAGGACGGGTGTCAGTGGTGTATGTCACCTTGAGGCCCTTTCTCTGCGGTCCCATGACCTGCTCAGGTGTGAAGTCTCCTATCGGCTCTCCGCCCTGCAGCACATGCCAGTATTCAAGCGGGATTCCAAGCTCTTTTGCAGCCTCTGCATTGAACTTGCCCTTCCTGTCGACCTCCATCGTATATCCATAGCAGGTCACATTGTGGTACACATGAAATGCCCTGACCCTCATGCCATCGACATCGAAGCATTCTTCGTCACTCTGGTATTCATGAAAAATCAGTTCAAACGGCAGCTGTGGCGTGATCACCATGAGTGAGGTCACTATCCGCTTCAGTCCCTTCGGGCCATACATATGCACCGGCTCTATCCTATCGGAATTGCCCATATCCAGAAGCAGTCCCGGCAGTCCGCTGATATGGTCTGCATGATAATGGGTAAAGCAGATCGCATCTATCGGATACGGGGAAACACCCGCCTTCTTCATTGCTACCTGAGTGCCTTCCCCACAGTCAATCAGCACCGTCCTGCCATTGAATCGCACTGCCAGTGATGTCAGATGCCGCCTCGGCAGAGGCATCATGCCGCCGGTTCCAAGGAGACACACATCAAGCATTTTTGTCACCTCTAAGGAGGTTCTCCTCGCCAGGCTCGAGCTTCGCATTCTGCTCGCTCTCACCAATCTCAGAGAACGGCCTCGATCCAGATTCGAGCTGCGCTGCACTTGCTCTCATTCTGGATCTTTCGGCCTCTCTTTCTGCCTGTGACTTTCTCAGATATACCGGCCTGAACTCTTCGGCCGAAGTATAGTATTCTTTATCAAAATAATGTCTTCCGAGGCACGCTACCGCACCTGCTCTCTGTCTGTTACAGAAGGCCGGAGCGAAGTCGAAATCGACGGTCGCATTTTCCTCAATGAAGTCTTTAAATACCGGCACTCCATCCCCAAGGAATGTGACCGGCTCATCCTCATTATTGATCCGCTCTATAATGTCTGCAATGGCTTCAGGCGCCTGCTCTTTTTTTACAATGAACTTGTTCGTCTCTGAAAAACGGTACAGTCCCGAGTAGGCCTGCTGCCTTCTCGCATCCATCAGAGGGCAGATGAGCCTCTTCGAGCCATACAGATTGTACGCTATCGCATCTACTGTCGGCACTGCGATCACCGGGACCTTGAGCGCATATGCGAGTCCCTTGACCGTGGCCGCTCCTATACGAAGCCCTGTAAAGCTACCCGGTCCTGCTGCCGTCGCAATTGCATCGATCGATGAGAGCTCAATCCCCAGCATCTGAATCAGCTCATCGAGCATCGGCATCAGCGTCGTGCTGTGCGTCTTCCTGTAATCTGTTGTGAATTCTCCGAGCAGCACATCGTCGTCAACTACTGCGACCGACGCCACCAGCCCTGAAGAATCAATTCCTAATATACGCATATCCATTTCCTATTTATTTCTGAGTCCTTAGCTTAGCCTGGCACTTGGAACTACGAACTTCTATCAACCTGTAATCATCATCCCCCGCGAGATCCTTCGATATCGTGATCTCCGTGTGGTTCTCCGGAAGTATGTCCTCTATCAGCTCCGCCCACTCGATCAGCACGACTCCGCCACGATCTATATAGTCATAGAATCCGGTCTCTTCCATCTCATCAGGATCGCCGATCCTGTACACATCGAAATGGTAGAGTGGCAGCCGTCCGTTCAGATATTCCTGCACTATCGTAAATGTAGGGCTCGTCACCGGTTCAGTGATTCCCAGGCCCTTTGCGAATCCTTTTGCAAAAATAGTCTTGCCGACTCCAAGGTCACCCGTCAGTGTATATACATCACCCGGCAGAGCCTTCGAAGCCAGATCAGCGGCGAACTGTTCAGTTTCTTTAGCACTATGGCTCTCAAATCTTTCCATAACTATCATTATAAATAAAAAGTGCTTTATTCTCAACCCGAAATTTTGTATAATAGATGGGCTACAAATTTTTACGAGGGAAAATCCATGGATATCAATGCATTAATTGCACAGGAACTAAATGTACAGAAGAGTCAGGTCGACGCTGCTGTCGGCCTTCTCGACGAAGGAAATACAATACCTTTTATCGCAAGATACAGAAAAGAAGTCACAGGCGGGCTCGATGACGACCAGCTGCGTGTGCTCGGCGAGAGACTCACATATCTGAGAAGTCTCGATGAGAGAAAGCAGACGGTCCTGAAGACCATAGAAGAGGCCGGAGCGCTCACTGTTGAGATCCAGAGAAAAATCGACATCGCCCAGACTCTCGCTGAGGTCGAGGATATTTACAGGCCGTATAAGCCTAAGAGAAGAACCCGCGCCACCATTGCAAAGGAAAAAGGACTGGCGCCACTGGCAGAAACCATCAAGGCACAGGAGCTCGCCACTTCTCTTACTGAGGAAGCGGAAAAATATGTCGATCCGGAGAATGATGTCCATGTGCCTGAAGATGCGATCAATGGCGCCTGCGACATCATCGCCGAGGAGATCTCCGACAATGCTGACTACAGGAGCTGGATCCGTGATATCACGAAGAGGCAGGGAATGATCGCCTCGACTCAGAAGAAGGAAAATACGCCGTCTGTCTACGAGATGTATTATGACTATTCCGAGAAGGTCACGACCATTCCTGGCCACAGAATACTCGCCATGAACCGTGGTGAAAAAGAAGACTATCTGAATATAAAAATCACCGCTCCTGAAGAGGATATCGTCAGGTACCTGGACAAGCAGATCATCACTAAGGATAATCCGAATACTACCCCTGCCCTTCAGAATGCTGCACAGGACGCATATACACGGCTCATCGCTCCGTCAATCGAACGCGAGATCAGAAGCGATCTGACAGAAATGGCTGAGGATGGCGCTATCAAGGTATTTGCCGCCAATCTCCGTCAGCTGCTCCTCGCACCTCCAATTGCCGGAAAGACTGTTCTCGGCTGGGACCCGGGATATGTCCACGGCTGCAAGCTCGCAGTCTGCGATCCTACCGGCAAGATCCTCACAACCGATATGGTCTTCCCATTCAAGCCAAAGAACGATGTCAACGGTACGAAGAAAAGGGTTCTCTCACTTATTGAGAAATACAGCATTGACCTGATCGCTCTCGGAAACGGGACTGCATCCCGTGAATCCGAAATGCTCGTAGCTGATATCATAAAAGAAGCCTCACGTCCAGTACAGTATGTAATCGTAAATGAGGCCGGAGCATCCGTATATTCTGCAAGTGAGCTAGCCGCGAAGGAACTGCCTGATCTCGATGTAGAAGGACGTGGAGCCGCATCGATGGCACGCCGTCTCATCGACCCGCTCTCAGAGCTCGTAAAGATCGACCCGAAGGCCATCGGTGTAGGCCAGTACCAGCATGATATGAACCAGAAGAAGCTCTCAGAAGCCCTGACCGGTGTCGTGGAATCCGTAGTAAACTCCGTCGGGGTCGATGTAAATACAGCCTCCGCTCCGCTTCTGTCATATGTTGCCGGCATTACAAAGACTGTAGCTAACAACATTCTCACATATCGCGAGGAAAACGGCAGTTTTACAGAGAGAAAAGAACTCTTAAAGGTAAAAGGGCTCGGACCTAAGGCCTATGAGCAGTGTGCCGGATTCCTTCGTATCCGTAACGGAAAAGAGCCTCTCGATAATACCGGAGTACATCCGGAAAGCTATGACAAAACCCGTGAACTGCTTGGGTTGCTCGGATATACTGAGGATGACCTTCGTAACGGTTCTCTTTCAGATATTGAAAAAAAGGCCGGTTCTGTGGACGCGATTGCCAGGAAGCTGGATATCGGAGTCCCTACTCTGACAGATATCATTAAAGAGCTGAAGAAGCCTGGCCGTGACCCGCGTGAAGAGATGCCTCTTCCGGTTCTCCGCAGCGATGTCCTGTCAATGGACGATCTGCAACCAGGCATGAAGCTCAAAGGAACAGTAAGAAATATTGTCGATTTCGGTGCATTTGTGGATATAGGTGTCCATGAGGACGGACTCGTTCATATCTCACAGATCTCCGACCGCCATATCAACCACCCTCTGGATGTCCTGAGTGTCGGTGATATCGTAGATGTAACTGTACTTGATGTAGATAAGGAAAAAGGACGTATCTCCCTTACCATGAGAGAAGACGGCCGTTCTTCCGATCATCACGAGAAAAAGCCATCAGACAATAACAATAACAACCATCGTGGCAGCAATCAGAAGAAAGGCACCCGCCCATCAAATAATAAGAATCGTAACGACAGGAAATCTCATGACAAGAAAGGCTTCGGCACAGACCTCGGAAGCCTGCTCTCCGGAATCAAACTGTAAGACAAGGGTGGAGGGGACAGGGGGACGGTTCTCCGTCTGATTATGGCAGCGGGTCGATTCCGCCTCCCAGGAGTATAATATTTTTAAAAATACAATTCGCTGCTATTACTATCAGCGCACCCCAGAGGGGCCAGGTCCGAAAGCCTGGTCCCTTTTGAGTTGCGGGATATTTTTTCAAAAAGACTGCTCTCTTCACACCTGAATAAACATAATAGACAAGCATGAAAACCATGTATATTACGAACGGGTGATACCATAGCGACAGCAGCGGATGTCCGTGGATCAGATACAGGAACGCACGGGTTCCGCCGCAGCCGGGGCAGTACAGGCCTGTCACCTTATGAAAGAGGCAGGCCGGAAAGAAGAGTCTCATGCCTCTTCAGGCTCCGGATATTTTTCTCCGAAAGTCTCAACAGTCACTTCTTCCATAACCTGCGGGGTAGTCGGCTTATCAGACCAGTCAGTCTCGGTCTCGGCGATCTTGTTGACTACGTCCATGCCTTCGATAATTTTTCCAAAAGCTGCATACTGGCCGTCGAGATGCGGTGCATCCTTATGCATGATGAAAAACTGGCTGCCGGCTGAATCCGGATCCATGGTGCGGGCCATTGAGAGTACGCCCGCAGTGTGCTTCAGATCATTCTGGAAACCATTGGCTGAAAACTCGCCCCTGATAGAATATCCTGGGCCGCCTGTGCCGTTTCCATCCGGATCTCCACCCTGAATCATGAAGCCGTTGATGACTCTGTGGAATCCGACTCCGTCATAGAAGCCATGATTGATGAGGCTGATAAAATTATTTACTGTGTTCGGTGCGATGTCCGGATACAGCTCTGCCTTCATCACGCTGCCATCCTGCATCCTGATTGTAACTATAGGATTTTTCTTTGCCATTATTTTTTCCTTTCCAAAAAATAAACTATTTGCTCATAATACGAAAGTCGGGACAGATTACTTTTCAATTCAGAAAAGTGAACCCATCCCAACTTACTCTTCTCATGATTCGTGATCATGCTCAAACATATAACAATTATCACATGACTGTATCAATTTTGATTGCCTTACATTAAAAATCTGTAAAGTTCTTATCAGTCTTTCCGTCGATCTTCAGGAATGCGCCCATGCCTTCCTTCTTGTCGTGTGTATCATTTACGACGCCGAAGAGATTAGCCTCGAGCTCTACTGCATTCTTGATGTCCATATCATAACCGTTGTTGATTGCTGCCTTGGCAACAGAAACTGCATATGAAGCATTTGCCTCAATTGTCTCAGCCAGCTTCTTGCATGTAGGCATCAGCTCTTCCTTCGGTACTACATGATTGACAAGACCGATTCTGTATGCCTCGTCTGCCTTGATATTCTGAGCTGTGAAGATGAGCTCCTTGGCTCTTCCCATTCCTACAAGTCTTGCAAGTCTCTGTGTTCCGCCGAAACCAGGGATGATTCCGAGTCCGCACTCAGGCTGTCCGAATATAGCGTTCTCTGATGCGATTCTGATGTCACATGCCATTGAAATCTCACAGCCACCGCCAAGAGCGAAACCATTTACAGCTGCGATAGTTACCTGACGCATGTTCTGAAGCTTGAAGAAAGGAACTGATGCCTTCATTCCAAACTTTCTTGCTGATGGAGCATCAAATCCATACATCTCAGAGATGTCTGCGCCTGCAACGAATGAACGATAAGGATCATCTGCACCGAGCTTCTTGTTGAAGCAAGGGCCGCCTGTAAGGATGAGCACCTTGATATCATCATTTGCCTCGATCTCGGTCAGTGCATCATTCAGCTCGTCGATTGTCTCTGAATTCAGGGCATTGAGAGCCTTTGGTCTGCAGATAGAAAGTACTGCTGTAGCGCCATCCTGTTCGATTTTCAGATTCTTGTAATCAGCCATTTTGTCCTCCGCAAGACAAGGGGACGGTTCTCCTGTCCTTTTGATTAAAATATTTTAGATAAAAAGACAGGAGAACCGTCCCCCTGTCTTTTTCAATGATACAAGTTTGTTAAAAAATTGTCAACACTAATTGAACCCTATAAATTTCTGTGCGAGGTGATAGAAAAAGACGCCAAGCTTACGGCCCGGCCTGCCTTTGAAACGCATCGCAAATCCAAGGACTCCATAGCGCAGGTGATGATAGGTGCGGGCATCATGATGATAGATGTACTCCCAGAGATCATCGACCTTCTTGTAATTCTCGGGATTATTGGAAAGATAACCTATCGACGTAGATACTACCGTCACTGACTCGAGATATGACAGCAGATATTTTCTCAGATGCGGCTCTTCAACCTGCCACGGATCCACAGAATCGATCATCAGATAGTTCACCCGCAGCTGCTGGTCTATACGTTTGATCATCGTCTGCTCTGCGACAGACTGACCCTCGCGGCCGATATAATAGCGGTAGAAGCTCACGTTCTGATAATAAATAGTCTTCACATGGATCAGCGGTATATACACATAGAGATTGTCCACATAGAAAGTGTGCTTCGGAAGCTCCAGTCCGCAGTCGCGCAGCAGCTGCGTCCTGTAGATCACGGAATGCATCAGGATCGAAAATCCCTTGATATTACGCTTCATTCCGTCCCAGCCTATGATCTCATCTTCTGGGAAAAGTGGTGACAACAGCATCCTTCTCTCGTGTCCTGTGGATAATTTTTCATAGACAAAATTCGACAGATGCATGTCGACCGGATGCTCCATTTTTGCAAACTCGCGAAGCTTGTCAAGAATCTCCATATAAGCCTCACGGTCTACCCAGTCATCAGAATCCACTACCTTGAAATACAGGCCCGTTGCCTCGCGGATACCGGTATTCACTGCAGCTCCGTGCCCACCATTTTCCTGATGGATAGCCCTGACTATAGACGGATATGCCTGCTGGTATGCGTCAGCGAGTTCACCTGTCCTGTCAGTCGAACCGTCATCTACTATAATGATCTCGATGTCATCGCCACCCGGAAGCAGCGAATCAACGCATTTTCTCATGAATGTGTACGAATTATAACACGGTACACAGAAGGTCAGAATTTTCATACTTTTTCCTACAGCATCTTTCTCTTATGCAGCACTATTGCCGTGAACACGCTTATGATCAGCGTCGCGACACAGAGTATCGCAAACCCGAACGGCGTATGCGACAGCGGCATCCATCTGGAATCCACATTCATGCCCCAGAGGCCGCCGATAATCGTCGGAACCGAGAGCACGATCGTAACTGCCGCCAGATACTTCATGGCATTGTTCAGGCGGTTGTTGATAAGTGTACTCATCAGGTCGCGTGTTCCGTTGATGATATCACGGTAAATGGATGTCATCTCGATTGCCTGCTTCGTCTCGACTATTACATCCTCGAGTATCTCTTCATCATCATCGTAATGCCTGAGCCTCGAATATCTCGTGAGCCTCTCTACAACCAGGTTGTTGGCCCTGAGCGAAGTGGCAAAATATACGAGGTTCGACTCCAGCTCATGCAGGTCGATAAGATCCGAATCCTCGGTATTTTTTTCATTCATCCTCTCCTCAATCTCTGTACGCTGTCTGTCTATCGTACGCAGAAGCGACTGGTAGACCATACTCGAATTGTAGAGAATCTGATAGGTAAATCTCATCTGCTTTTTCGTGGAAAACTCTTTGACCCGGTGATCTATGAATGACCTGAGTACCGATGTCTCCTCGTTGCAGACTGTGATGATCACATCATCCCGCAACAGGATGCCCAGCGGGATTGTGGTATATGTATGACGGTTATTTCTCTCTTCAGCCGTCGGGATGTCGATCAGGATCAGTGTGTAGTCATCCTCTACACTGATTCGTGAACTCTCTTCTTCATCAAGAGCAGCCCGCACGTCTGTGAGGTCCATATAGTAGTCGTCTGCTATCTGCTCGCACTCGTCTGCCGACGGGGCCGTGAGCTTGATCCAGCAGCCCGGCTCGTATTTTTCTGTTTCATGTATTACACCATCATCTGTTCTGTAAATATCCAGCATGGTGACATTCCTCCATGTCATGCTCATCTATAGTTACCGCTCGATAATGATTGTCTGATTCCATGAAGTTGTCACCTCGCTTTCTTACTAGTTCAGAGTTTCTGGTTCAGAGTTCTTAGCAAAAAACTCAGGACTTAGAACTACGAACTTGTCTCAAAATCTTTGCAAATTTCCTTCTGTCAAAAATAACCGGTACCGGATACAGCGGATTGACTTCCCTGTACGCCCAGGCTGCCAGCTTCGGGATATCCTTCTCATCAAAATCCAGATGCTTCGGAATTCCCATATCCTCATTCATATCTTCTATGGCTTTTATGAAGCCTGCTGCTCGCTCCTGTCTCGTGCCATCCTTTTCGATGTCACAGACCGATGCCAGCTTGGCCAGATCCGGCACTACTACCGATCCATATTCTCTTAAGACATACGGCATCACTACTGCATTGATCATGCCATGCGCCAGATGCAGTGCTCCGCCAAGCGCATGTGCCAGCGCGTGAATATTGCCGACTCCACTTGCATTAAGTGCCGTTCCTGCTGTATACGACGCGATCAGCATCTCTTCACGTGACTGCAGGTCCTCTCCATCTTCATATGCCTTCGGCAGCGCATCCATTATGCCCTCGACTGCATCCTCACAGTCCTCTGCCGTATCCTCGAGATGAAGCGGCGTATTCAGATATGCCTCGACTGCATGTGTCAGCGCATCCATTCCTGTATATGCTGTCTCATCCTGTGGCAGGCTGATCAGCAGCGACGGATCCAGCACAGCCACATCCGGCATCAGGTGCGGATCATTGATTGCAAACTTCTGTCCTGTCGCATTGTCACTCAGCACTGCTATGCTCGTCGTCTCGGAGCCTGTCCCGGCTGTCGTTGGCACTGCTATAAAAAATGGTGTCTCATGTCTTACTTTCATGAGTCCTCGCATCTTCATCAGGTTCTTTCCTGGCCGTGCTATGCTGGCTGCCGCTCCCTTGGCCGCGTCTATTGCGCTGCCGCCGCCTATTGCTATGAAGGAGTCGCACTCATTCTTCCTGTATAACTCTGCTATCTCCTCTGCCTGCTGCACCGTCGGATCACTTTTGACCCAGTGATATATGACATATCCTGTCTCTCTATCATTAATAAAGCTCTCGAAAAATGTGCTCTTTGAGACCTTCGGATCTGTCACTATAAGCGGTCTAACGACCTCATTCCTGTCCAACAGGTCCGGTATAGAAAAAAGGGAGTCCACCCCCTCTATCTTCTCTGCCAGCTCGTCATTCGCATGATGCAGATGTCGTCCGGCGATCTTCTGATATAGTCTGCTTGTACATTCTAACGGAACGTCCATAAATACCTTTCTTTGTCTGTCATTCGCGATTTGCACGCTTTTTCTACTATACAGTAATTTTTAAAAAAAGTAAAGTGCTGCAGACTTCCATCTATTACTCATTCACCAGCAAAAAGCACCACTTGTACCTGATCATTTCATGATTCATGAAATCACATAGTACAAATGGTGCTATTTTATCTAAATGTTATTTTGACAGATCTGTATTTCTGATTGCGTTTCTCACTGCCAGTACGCGTGATGGTGAGACGGACAACTCGTCAACTCCCATCCGAAGGAAGGTCTCGGTGAGGGAGGTATCGGCTCCGAGCTCGCCGCAGATACCTACCCAGGCGCCGCCCTTATGACCGTTCCTGATGGTATATTCGATCTCACGGAGTACTGCCGGATGGTGGGTATCGGCGAAATCTTCGAGATTCGGATTCTGTCTGTCACAGGCCAGTGTGTACTGTGTCAGGTCATTGGTTCCTATTGAGAAGAAATCCACTTCCTTGGCGAGTTCCTCTGACATCCATACTGCTGCCGGTGTCTCTACCATGATTCCGAGCTCGCAGTCCTTATATGGGAGATTCTGCTCGTCAAGCTCTTTCTTGACCTCTGCTATGATCTCCTTGATCTTCTTCACTTCATCTACTGAGATGATCATTGGGAACATGATCGAGATATTGCCGTAGTAGCTTGCCCTGTACAGTGCGCGGAGCTGTGTCTTGAAGATCTCCGGGCGCTTCAGGCAGATACGGATTGCACGGAAGCCCATTGCAGGATTGTCCTCGTGATCGAGATGGAAATAGTCCACCTGCTTGTCTGCTCCGATATCGAGTGTCCTGATCACGACCTTCTTGCCGGCCATATTCTCTGCTACTGTCTTGTATGCCTTGAACTGATCCTCTTCTGACGGATAATCATCACATCCGAGATACAGGAATTCACTTCTGAAGAGCCCGATTCCTCCGGCATCATTTGCGAGCACATCGGCTACATCCTTGACTGAACCGATATTGGCAAATACATTGATCACATGGCCGTCCTTTGTGACATTCGGCTTGCCCTTGAGTTCCTGAAGCAGTCTCTGCTGCTCCTCTTCTTTTTCTTTTTTCTTCTTGTATTCTGCGAGAACGTCGTCGTCAGGATCTACTATGAATCTGCCTTCATAGCCATCGACGATTCCCATATGGCCTTCCATGTCATCCTCTGAGAAATCCACTCCGATGAGTGCCGGAATATTCATGGTTCTTGCGAGGATTGCTGTATGTGAATTCGTAGAACCGTGTCTCGTCACAAATGAGAGTACCAGAGACTTGTCGAGCTGTACTGTCTCTGAAGGAGCCAGATCATCTGCAAGAAGGATTGATGGCTCTGTGGCTGTGAATCCGCCTGCTCCTGCTCCTGACAGGATTCCTACTACACGATTTGATATATCCTTGACATCTGCTGCCCTGCCACGCATATAGTCATCGTCCATATTTGCAAACATCTCGGAAAAATTGTCTCCGGTCGTTGCTACTGCGAACTCTGCATTGACATTCTGGGTACGGATGATATTTTCAACTGATTCCTGATAGTCGAGATCATCAAGCATCATCTGGTGTACTTCGAAGACTGCCGCATTGGCCTCTCCGACTTCCTTCAGGGCCTTGTCATGAAGCTCTGCCAGTTGCTTCTTGGCTTCTTCGCTCGCATCGTGATATCTCTTTACCTCTGCCTCGACATCATCGACCTTCTCACGCTTTACGACTGAATCCTTCTTGTGATATATGGTCACCTTTCCAATGGCTATGCCAGTGAAAACGGGCTTTCCTGTATATTCTTTCTGCAATTTCTGCACCTCCGTAGGTGTTCTGTCATTTTATTCTTTTATAAAAAATGGTGCTATAGCAATCATTTTCCATCTTTTTTGAAAAACGCCATAACACCACTGTGATTTAAAGATTGTCCTTGAGGAACTGCTCGAGCTCTGTTGCAGCCTCATCTTCCTGATCGCCGTTGCAGACTACTGTGATCTCCTGATCCTTCTTGACTCCGAGGCTCATTACTCCAAGGATTCTCTTGGCATCAACTTCCTTGCCATCCTTGGCGATTGTTACCTTGCATGGATACTTGGCTGCTGCCTTGACGAAAAGGCCGGCCGGTCTTGCATGGATTCCCTGTGGATCTGTGATTGTGTACTTGAATTCCTTCATGATGATTTCCTCCTATTACCTGTTCTAGTGGTCAGTTTTATCTACTAGCAACAATATTATATCAAAATTATCTTAGTTAAGATACTACCTTTTACATGTAACTGATAACCCTTAACTCACAACTCTTACCTGTCCTCTGCCGGTACTTCCTTACGCAGCACTCCGAGCATGATTGCTGTCACGAGTGATCCGATGAGCCATGCAAGGAGATAGAGTGGCCAGTGGCCGACTGTTGCGATGACGAAGATGCCGCCGTGTGGTGCCATCAGTGTGCACCCGAAGAGGGCTGACAGAAGTCCTGCTACTGCTGATCCGCAGAAGGTTGCTGGGATTACATGTCCCGGATCTGATGCTGCGAACGGGATTGCTGCCTCTGTGATGAAGCTTGCGCCCATTACTATATTTGAAATGAAGCCTTCCTTCTCGGTCCTGTTGAACTTCTTCGGGAACAGCTTCGATGCGATGGCGATTCCAACTGGCGGGCACATTCCACCGATCATAACTGCTGCCATTGACATGTAGCAGAGCTGAACCTTCGGATCTGACTGTGAAGCGCCCTGATTCAGATATTCAGAAGCATTTGTCAGCATGAATGTACCGAATACATATGCAGCCTTGTTGATCGGGCCGCCCATATCGATAGCCATCATTCCTGCGAGAATCAGGCCAAGGAGCCATACAAGTCCCGAATTACCGATGGCTGTAAGCATTGCTGAGAGTCCGGTGTTGATGAGTCCAATGATCGGGTTGAAAATGAAGCACATGATCACCGATACGAGGAACATGCCGACTACAGGATAGATAAGCATTGGTCTGATACCCTGTACTGACTTCGGCAGCTTCTCTGTCGCTCTCTCAAGCCAGAGAACTATATATCCTGCAAGGAAACCTACTGCGATACCGCCGAGGAATCCTGATACTGTATTACCGCTCTGCTGGAAGGCGAAGGTATCGATGAACTTCTGGAAGCCGCTCATCTGCTTAGGCCAGATGTCTGCGAAGTTCGCTGCGATCGCATTACCATTGGCTGCAAGGAGTCCGCCAAGGAAACCTACTGCAAGTCCCGGCTTGTCAGCTATTGAGTATGCGATGAATCCTGCAAGCACCGGAACCATGAGTCCCATTGAGAGTCCACCTGCATATTTGAAAAATGCTGACAGCGGAACCATTGATCCGAAGTTGCTGCCACCCGTGGTTCCATATCCGAGAATCGTATCAATAAGGAATGCGATTGCTGTAAGGATACCGCCACCGATGACGAATGGAAGCATTGCTGATACACCGGCCATCAGGCTCGTATAGATCTTGTGTCCTGCACCGCCCTTGCCATCATCTGATGATGATTTCTTTGCTCCGGCAGATGCATGATAGATAGGTGCATCACCTTTTTCAGCCTTTGTGACCAGCTCTTCAGGCTTGTGAATACCATCGGCAACTCTTGCCTGGATGAGCGGCTTGCCATCGAATCTGTCCATAGGGACATTAGCATCGGCTGCGATGACGATGCCCTTCGCATTAGCGATCTCGTCATCAGTGACTACATTCTTCGCTCCGCCTGAACCGCGTGTCTCGACCTTGATCTTGATGCCGAGCTTCAATCCAGCCTTTTCAAGTGCCTCTGCAGCCATATATGTATGAGCTACACCATTCGGGCAGCTGGTAACAGCGAGCACTTCGTATCCGGTCTCTGTCCTGGCAGCCAGAGCCTTCTGCTCATCTGCCTCTACCTTGCCGCTCTCTGCCTTGTCGATGACTGAGAGGAACTCATCCTTTGTCTTCGCATTCTCAAGTGATGTCACGAAATCCGGATCCATCAGAAGCTCTGAAAGTCTTGCGAGAACATCGAGATGTACATTGTCCTCTGTATTTGGTGCTGCTATGAGAAAAATGATATGTACCGGCTCACCGTCGAGTGCATCGTACTCTACACCATCAGGCAGTACCATTGCTGCAAGTCCAGGGGCTGATACAGCATCTGACTTGCAATGTGGAATAGCGATTCCGTCACCGATTCCTGTTGTTGATTCTTCCTCTCTTGCGAAAACACCCTTCTCGTATGTCTCACGATCATTGATATTGCCGCGCCTCACCATCAGATCTACCATCTGCCTGATGACGTCTGATTTGCTCGAAGCATGACCCTGCAGCTCAATGCTCTCCGGTGAAAGTAAATCCCTTACCCTCATTAATTGCCTCCTTTTCCAAGCTGTTTCAATAGAGCCTCAACCTCCGGCTTCGTGGCCAGATTATCTGAAAATGCCGAAGCACTTCCTGTACAAAGTCCCGTATAGAATGCTTTTTCATAATCTCCATTGCCTGTCAGGTATCCATAGATGAAGCCTGCAACCATTGAATCTCCGGCACCAACCGAATTCCTGACCTGTCCCTTTGGCGGCACTGACTCTGTCACCTTGCCATTCTCATCCACGAGAAGTGCACCGTCACCGGCCATTGAAATGAGGACATTCACTGCTCCCATGTCCTGCATCTTCTTCGCATACGGTATGACCTCGTCCTTCGTGTGCAACTCAACTCCGAAGATCTCTCCGAGCTCGTGATTATTCGGCTTCACGAGGAATGGATGATAAGGAAGTACATTTTTCAGAAGATCCTTTGTCGCATCGACTATGATGCGTACTCCTCTGCCATCGAGATACTTCATGATATCCATATACATTGATTCCGGCATGACTGCTGGAATGCTGCCTGCAAGTACGAGGATGTCACCCTTTTTCAGGGAATCAAGCTTCGTATAGAGCTGCTGGATATTGTCCTTGGAAATCGCAGGGCCCATGCCATTGATCTCTGACTCTTCGTTGCTTCTGAGCTTGACATTGATCCTTGAGATACCTTCCTCTACCTCTATGAAGCTGGTGTCGACTCCGCGGTCTCTCAGGAGATCCTCAATTGCCTTGCCTGTAAAGCCTGCCATGAATCCGACTGCTACGGAATCAAGTCCCAGATTCTTCAGGACCATTGATACATTAAGTCCTTTTCCGCCTGGGAAAAGAAGTTCCTTCGTCGTCCTGTTCACCTGACCCAGTGTGAAATTGTCCACACTCACAATGTAGTCAAGTGAAGGATTGAAGGTGACTGTCATTATCATCTTTCTACCTCCGTTATATTAGGATACTTACTATAGTTGCTGCTCGAGACCATATCAGTAATGATCTCAGCGTCCTTGAAATCTCCGAAGCTCACGGATGAGATGACACCGAACTTCGTATTATCTGCAAGCACATATCTCTTCCTGCATGATGCGAATGCTCTCCGCTTCACCATGGCTTCCTTCACTTCGGGAGTTGTAAATCCTTCCTGCTCCGTGATGCCGTTGGCTCCAAAGAATCCCTTGGTAAAATTGTACTTGGCCAGGAGTCCTACCGCTTCCTCACCGACTATTGCCTCTGTCGTATGCTTGAACTCACCGCCGAGAATGAATACTTTGTAGCCCATCGAGCTGAGCTGCAATGCGTGGCTCACTGCATTCGTGACAAAAACAGCCTTCCTCACTCTGATGTGTGATAGCATCTGCTCTGTCGTCGTGCCGGCATCAATATATACGAAATCATCCGGCTCGATCAGTCCTGCCGCATAGCTGCCGATCGATTCCTTCTCGGAAACCATCCGGCTCTTTCTCCTGCTCACCTCGTCATCACGCATTGAGCGCCTGCTCTCTTTAGCAATAGCGCCGCCACGCACTCTTGTAAGCCTTCCTTCGCTGTCGAGCTGATCCAGGTCACGTCTGACCGTCGATTCGCTGGCATCCAGTTCATCAACCAGATCCGCAAGTGTCACCGAACCCTTTGACTCTACAAGCGAGAGAATCTTTGCAAATCTCTCTTCTGTCAGCATTGCTAATTACCTTTCATAAATTCCAGTCAATCTTTCAAAATCTCTCATAGTCCTTCAGGACAATTCAGATAATACCACCATTTTCTTTCTTTTTCAATCATTTTCCTTCAGAAATAGTTTACAAAAATAAAAGCCCGGGTTTGTGCAATATGCACAACCCCAGGCTCTTATCTTTCAGGAAACCAATGGTATTATTTCTTGTGTTTTTTTACTATACGTCCATTCTTGTCGGCTTTGACAATGCCCTTGTCTGCAAGAGTACCATCTTCAGTTGCGATATATTTCTTTCCATCAATCTTTACTGACTGATCAACTGCATCTGTTTTTGTGCATATTGCTTACTTTGATGACATCTCCCTCGACTTCTGCGCTGCGGTTCTCACTGCATCTATTATGGCTGCGCGCATTCCATCGTTTTCAAGAGCTGCGACTCCCTCGATCGTAGTCCCTGC
>JAQYAY010000026.1 GCA_029338735.1 Lachnospiraceae bacterium
CTGAAGAAAATCCTCGACCTTCACACCGCTGAAATCAATCTTCGAGTTCGGTGTAAAGAAGCCGTTCGCATCTCCGTCATCTCCTGTCCCCGACTCATGTACTTGAGTGTCATTTCCATCAATGGACTTAAGTGTCGGGAAAAGCCTACCATAACTTCCTATTCATCATCATCTGGCACTCAGCTAGCGTTATCTAGCGGTGTTTCACATCTTTTTCTACATCAATAAGACTTTGTATTCGTTATCTGAAACTCACTATTCAGTGACTAGATGATGTCAGATTGATGTCAATGCAAAAAATTGATGTCAGATTCTGATGAATCCTATAATATACTATCTGAGCAGTTCGCTCATATCACCGTCCATTGAATCAATGGACTCTCTGTTTCTCCTTTCTGTGGCTTCTGCATATCTCTCCATCGTTGTCCTGATATCAGCATGTCCGCCGATTGACTGAATGACTTTGAGATTTGTTTCTCTCTCGCAGAGCCTTGTAATAAATGTGTGTCTCAGACTATGGCAGCTGAAATTCGGAAGAAGCAGTGGATCCCTTTGCTCTCTTACTGCCTTTAACGATTCTTCGGCATTGTAGTCTGATACGATACGCTTGATTGTTCTGTTTACACTGCCTGGGTTCGGTACATTTCCGAAACGATTCTTGAATACGAATCCGGACATACCATCAATCTCTTCTTCATTGTAACCGTTTTCTTCGCAGTCATCCTTAAGGATGTCAAATGCTTCGTGGACAACTGAAAACATCGGTATGATTCTGATACCTGCTTCTGTCTTCGGCTGATGTACGTGCATAACCGCTGACTTGCTCTCACCGGTCGCATAGTAGGTAATGGTGTGATTGATTGAGATTTCTCTCTTATCCAGATCTACATCTTCCCATCTGAGTCCGACAACTTCGCCGATTCGGCATCCAGTTCCCAAAAGAATTGCGAACATTGGCCACCAGTGATAATAGACCGGGTGATGCTCGGTGTACTGCATGAAGGCTTTCTGTTCATCAGGCGTAAGTGCATGCCTGATTCCGCCATGCTCACCGGTCTTGTTATAAAGCTCTGACATTACACCATTTGTAGGATTCATCCGGATCACCTGGTCTCTGACCGCCATCTCGAAAGTCGGATGCAGAAGGCAGTGAATACTGTCTACTGTTGAGATTTTCAACCCATCTTCATCCATAAGATGAATATAATAATGAAGTACATCGGAATACTTTATATTCTTCACCCTGCGTTTGCCGAAGTCCGGTCTCACGTAATGGTCATACATGTAGATGTAGTTGGTCTTCGTAGAACCTCTCAGGTTGTATTTGTTATCAAGGTACCTGTCAAACGTATCATTTAACGATTCATTACCGGAACCATAGCAGCCAATGCCATCCTCAAGATCCCTCTGAATCTTCTTCTCCATTTCACGGAGCTGATTGAGGTCTGTATTGTACACATATCGTCTCTGTCCGAGAACATCTGTGTATGCGTAGCTGTATCTGTGTTCCTTCTTTCTTTCGGACTCACCCTTTCTCAAAGGTCGTCCCATCGAATCTCTTCTTGCTTTTGACATATCATGCCTCCTTGGAAGGCACAACCTGTATTTCATGCAAGCAGAACTCCTATGAAAATATTATGCCATATATCGAACATAATTTCAATCAGTAAAATACAGATTGTGCATAATAATTATCAGTATGTGCTTGCCATTATTACTTTACCAGCCGCCGTTACCTATCAGAAAAGTATCAAGATGCTTTTCAAATAGTTCTGTGTTCACAAGTACCTTCTTATTGACTTTTGCTACCGCATGTGCATCCCTTGCAAGCTGCTTGAACTTTGACTCACCCATCTGATACAGCAGCTGTCCCTGCTCATAAGTCACATATCTCATTCCTACGAGATTCATTGTATAATGAACCATATAGCTCATCTGATACTTTTTCTTTGAAGCCTCCTCGATCACGTTATCAAGTTCTTCATTGTCATACAGTTCCCCACCATTCACATGGATAATATCATTCATGCTGTCATTTCTCCGTATTTTCTGTCGAGACCTGGCGCGGCCTCGTCTGCTATCCTTAGTTTTATTGCCCTCACTCTACGGTATATCGAACGTGAGTCAGTATATTCATACTTGGCACTTATTTCAGATACCCGGTTCATACCGGTTCTTGAATCCATATAGTCCTCGAGTATATGTTTCTCAATAGGTGTCAGAAGTCTGATATAGGCACCGACTATATAATAGTCACGCCACATATTCTCTATGCCGTCAAGAGCCCTGTTATAGGCTGCAGCCATTCTCCTGTCCTTTATCACCTCAGACACATCATTGTTACAGATTGCATCGTCAAGCATCACATTTCTTATCGCTATGGACGCTGTAGGATCTGATGTTCTTGATGACTGTACCCTGATATTATCCGAATTTCTGTTGTACCTGTACTCCTGCTCGCAGATGATATTCACCTTTACCAGATCAGTCATCGCATCAAGCTGGTCAGGAAAGGTTCGGAAGTTATCAATGATAAACTCCACCTTCTTTCTCGAATCCATCCTGAAATACTTCATGCTCATACCGGCATCAGTAAACATCAGAATATTATCAGGTTCTTCCTTCGCATGTCTCCCCGAAGCAAAATCTACGAAGTTTGAAACTACTGTGTTTTCTTTCTCCATCTGGCTCCTTTCCTTTTTCTCTGTTGAAAGATTACATATACTATGATACACAACGCCGGTCAAATGAAAGTCAAATTTGAGGCCATTTTCGGGGGTAAAATCAAAAAAAATAAAATAAAAGTCAAATGAAAGTCAAATGAAAGTCATTTTCTGGTATCATCAGAAATACTTATGGTATATTTTTATGCATAATAAAAAGGCCCGAAGGCCTTTATTTCCTATGCTCTGATAGGTTATCACGAACATTCAAAGAGTAGTTTTATTTCATTGCCGTTCATACTGAAGAGATCTTTTTTCATCTTCTTATAAGCATCCTCAGTCAGATGCCTTTTAGCCATTCTCGCCACTTTCCTGCCTGTACTGTGGTTATCAGTCCTATGCAGGGCAAGAAGATTCCATCTGTATATTCTATGGTCACTCCATTCAAGACTCAGAGCCCGGTTCGTATAAGAGAAGATTGTGTCGTAATCTCCCTTCTTTTTAAGAAGAACGCACAGTTCCATAAGACAATCTATATATCTCTTGTGATAATCATTTACCTTATCAGAAAACTTCTCATTATCTGTAGTATCGTTTAAGATTATACCTCTGTACAGCTTAACTATAGACTTCAAGACATTTATCTTCGTATTAATATCCGTCAGTCTGCGCAGCTTTTCTCTCAGATCATCGAACCTTGCAAAGTCCGTCTTCAGATTATAGTACGGATTCAGCATATACTCGCCATTGACCAGAATGATAAGCTGATTATCCCCGAAGACAGCTCCATGGTCTATCTTAAAATGATAGATATACTGCCTTACCTTCTTTGCACTGTCTATCAGTTCATTAGACGCAGGATCACCATCACAGATTGCCCTGGCAAGAGTGGCTGGCGATGCCCTATGATTCTTTTCCAATGCGAGGTATGCAATGACCCTGCCAATCTTTGTCGTCCCGAACGCCGGCACATCAATGACACCATACTTTGTCTGTATCGCCATATCGCCGAAGATACTGATAATAAGGTCATTGTCTTCTTCCACATCCATCGGTTTCAGCGAATGATGGACTCTGCTCAGCAGCCACAACTTATATAGCTCTCCAGACACCAGATACACAAGAAATTCAAGCAGCTTACGTGATTCCTTATTCATAGTCGGATTTCTCACTATCAGGAATCCTTTTCTCGCTCCATCAAAAGGCACTGCATAGACTTCATCTGCTTCCATCCTTCTGTAATGAGCGTACTCTACAGGAAAATCTTCCTCAATCTTACTGACATCAAGGGTAAAAAGTCTTCCGGTATTGTTTATTGCCTCAACCCATCTGTTGAAATCCTTTGAATACTCATACTTGTGAAAAAGTGTCTCTCCCATAAATCCATTTACAGGATCATACCAGTATGCAGGCGTCCATATTCCAAGAGACAGATCTACATCTATCGTACCGGTCCAGCTTGCGCCATAAAAATGATTGATGCTTTCCAGCATTATGAGCATTCTGCTATCCGGATCAGTGACATTCCTGATCTTCGCAAAGAACTCCCCTGTAAATGCTGCAGTTGCTCCTGTAAACCCCTCAAATGGGTTCTCTGCCGAGCTAAGCTCGCCATAATCTCCAAACTCTTTCAAATCATTGTCTCCTTTGAACTTTTATTTATAAGAGTTATGTTTGGATTATAGCAGACTTAGCTTACGGCTCACGCACGCGGCAGATTCATTCAGAAAACCTATTCAACTTCCCAGTCCTGAAGTTTTGTCGATCCTTTCCAAAAGCCTGTTGCATCCCAGCTGCCTTATTTTCGAATCCACTCTGATGTCATCGCATAGCTGATCCCATTCATCTATATCAAGGACATCCTCTGCCAGCTTGATGATCATCATTGCATTATCTTCCTGGCCGTTTCTCCATAAAGCCTCTGCAGAGCGAATATACAGAGAAATCTCATGTGGATGAGCTTTCAGTGCCGAAATATAATTTGCGACTACGCCATTCTTATCGCCATTCTTGATAAGATATTCTCCTCTTAAGGCGACAGAATTCATATAGTACATTCTGAACTCCTGCTCTGTCACCATCACCCAGTGCTCATCGGAGTATTCCGGAAGAAAGTTCCCACGATACAGACTCAGCAATCTTTCAATAAGTCCAAGCCTGATCATCATATCTTTCTCTACCCGGATCAGGCTGATGATCTGACGGACTATGCAGATATCTGCTATCACATCATAATATGGATTGATCTCTACAAAATCATCGCCTGTCAGAATAACAGGTGCCTCTCCAAGAACCTTGCGGCACTTTACCATAAATCTCTTCACAGCACTTCTTACAACAGCGTTATTATCTTTATTATCAGTCATCCTTCCATAGGATACTGACTCAGCCAGATCTGACAATGAAGTTCTATAACCAGGCTTGGTAAGCAGATACCCTACATATTTATTTGTATCGTACTGTTTTACTTCTCTGCAGAGCAGTTCCCCTCTGATCGTTCTGTATTCTGAACCACCCAGTGTAAGACATACCAGATCATTTTCCTTCACCGGTCTTAAATCCTGATTGAGAAGTTCTGTCATGCCCTTTATCCAAAGAGTCTGCAATGGTTCCTTGGCATAATTCATAAAGTGTGCGGCATAAGCTCCATACTTAATGTTGTCTGTAGGATTCTTGATTACAAAGAATCCTCTCCTTGCACCATTGTAAGAAACACATATAGCATCTGCCAACAGGTGACTGTCGAGAGCTCTGTAATCATCTGGAAAGTCTTCATGCAGACTTTCAATTTTGAAATAGAAACAAGCCTCTCTGCTGATGAGACGATTGGCGATCTGATAAAATCCTTCTGAGAATGTGCCCTCAGTAAAATCTGCCATGCCTTCCCACATCCTCAGTCCGACATAATATGCCTTTCTCCATTTTCTATCGTATTCATCTACATCAATGAAAAGCGCTTCATTTGTCCCAAAGAAGCTGCAGGCATGTCGTCCGGTAATCATTAATTTTTTTTCTGGTGCTGATGTCTGTTCGATGGCCCCGAGAACAGATACATTTGCTTCCCCGATTACCCTCTTATCCAAAGCACTGAGCTCATCAGGGTAAAGTATCCGTACATACTTCTCCTCTGCATTCCCTTCCTTCACTATTTGTCTCCTCCGTATTTCCCTTTTTATAAAAAAATGCCTAGCCATTTCTGACCAGGTAACTCCATAGCTTTCGCTATTCATTGATAGGCATCAGTTATCCGCTGGTGTACTCAATTGTTTTATCTTTTCAACATCTATCCCGAAAAGA
>JAQYAY010000027.1 GCA_029338735.1 Lachnospiraceae bacterium
GCTTCTATTCATGTTTATTGTCCGCACTCTGATAGGCATTGTGCGGACATTTATGAATATAAATGTGTCTGTAGCTCAGTTGGATAGAGCAACGGCCTTCTAAGCCGTGGGTCGGGGGTTCGAATCCCTTCAGGCACATTACCAGGCAGCAAGCCTGGGGGTCCCCAAAAAGTCTGCTTTTTGCGGCGACGTGGTGGGTATAGCGCAGCTGGTTAGCGCGCCAGATTGTGGCTCTGGAGGCCAAGGGTTCGAATCCCTTTATCCACCCTTGACTTACGGTCTCATATATCAGTTGGATTCGTTGGGCTATCGCCAAGCGGTAAGGCACAGGATTTTGATTCCTGCATTCGCCGGTTCGAATCCGGCTGGCCCAGTTACGGGGTTATGTATCTATCGCGGGGTACTAGCTCAGTTGGTAGAGCACTTGACTTTTAATCAAGTTGTCGCGGGTTCAAATCCCGCGTGCCTCAGTACATTCAGGAGTTGCGGATATTTATCCGCAACTCTTTATTTTTCCCTTATATTATAGTAGAATAAGAATAGATTCTGTTTATAAAAAGGAGGGATCGCTATGTTTTCACAGTTATTCGGACACTATCTCATAGATAAGAGAATCATCACCCCGGATGAGTACAGGGCGACGATCGAGAACCAGCTGAAGGTAAGGGTAAAGCTGGGCACCATCGCCATCGCAGAGGGGATGCTCACCGAGGAGCAGGTAGATGATATCAACCGCCTGCAAATGCAGCAGGACAAGCGTTTCGGGGATATCGCAGTAGAAAAGGGACTGCTCACTGATGACCAGATCAGTGCCCTGCTTGCGAAGCAGGGGAATCCGTACATGCAGTTTGTAGAATCGATCACGCAGAGCGCAGGACTGTCGGCCGGAGTCATCGAGAAGACTCTTGCTGTCTACCAGAAGGAGAACGGCTTTACAGACCAGGATATGGAAGCTCTGAAGAATGATGATATCGGTGCTCTGGTCCCTGTATTTGCAAAGTCAGATAATCCTCTGGTCACGGCAATCGCCGGTCTCGTAATAAAGAACGTGAACCGTTTCATCACGAGAGATTACTATATCGGCCAAATAAGTAAAGCAAAGTCACTCTCCTACCACTGTCTGGCAGGCCAGAGGATCACAGGTGCAGGCACCTTCTATGCAGCGCTTGCTGCATCTGCCGATGATGAGGCGTTCCAGCTGGTCGCAGGAAGGTTCTCAGGAGTGAAGGCCGCCAGAGGCAGTGCAGACAGCTTTGATGGAGTCTGCGAATTCATCAATGTAAATAACGGTCTTTTCGCTTCAGACCAGAGTAAGAATGCCGGCAGAGAATTCGAACTGGAGCCTGTGGAAGCTTACCAGGATCAGAAGGTCACAGGCGACTTTTACATTCTCCCAATATATATAGAGGAGCAGCCAATTACCCTGGTCATCGCAGACCAGGATATCACTCCGGGGCAGACGAGGTTCGAGTTCGAATCAAATACCAGGCAGGTATATCAGCTGGCTGATGACAGCAGGGCTTCAGTCATGATAGTCGATGACTCGCACATGGCAAGGACTGTACTGAAGGATCTGCTCGAGAGTAATGGCTACTCGGTCATTGCAGAGGCCACTAATGGTCGGGAGGCAGTCGAAATCTTCCACGACAATTTCCCTGATCTCATCACCCTTGATATCACAATGCCAGAGATGGACGGAGTCGAATGTCTGAAGAGGATCCTCGATATCGAGCCTGACCAGAAGGTCATCATGATCACGGCCGCAGGCCAGCAGTCAAAGGTCGTCGAGGCTCTGAAGCTCGGAGCAAAGCAGTTCATTACGAAGCCATTTGAGAAGGATGTAGTCCTGCGCAGCATCAGAGAGGTTCTTGATCAATGAAGAAATTATTCAGGGCGCTGGCTTTTTTCCTATGTATATTATTTGTGACAGCCTTATGCGTTCCTGCAATGGCGGCAGAATCCCTTACCGTAGAGCAGGTGCAGCTGTCGCCTCCGGACATGGACTTCTATGTATATTCCGATGGTGTAGATATGTCTGGCATCACGAAGGATGATGTGTCGGCAACGGTCGGAAGCTACACCTTTGATGTGGATTCAGTGAAGGCACAGGATCGCGACACAGACGGTATTTTCTATGCCTTTCTTCTCGATATATCCGGCTCGATCCCGCAGTCATCACTCGACGCAGCTATCAGATCTATATCCAGGATTGCAGATGGCATGGGCTCAGATGACAAGCTGGCTGTGATCACCTTCGGTGATAAGGTAAGGGTCATCTCAGACGGTTCGAGAAGGCCGGCTGACACGCTGAAGGCGCTGAAGGGCCTGAAGGCAAAGGATCAGACTACGAAGTTCTACACCGCAATGGACAAGCTGATCTCCGTATCAAAGAAGGCAAAGGGCATGCGTACCGTCGCCATCGTCGTATCAGACGGAGTCGATGACACTGATGCCGGCATGACCGAGCGCCAGCTGACCGACACCCTGAAGAACAGCGGTATCGCCGTGTATGCCATGCAGGTCGGTAAGGTGACGAAAGGGCAGACTTCTCATCTGAAAAAATTCATCAAGGTCTCAGGCGGCGAAGTCTATCGTTTCAGTGAAGACAATGCCACGAAGGTCGTGAACTCACTCGTCGGACACATTGATGATGTAGTAGCCATACATCTCGCAGGAGAAAAAGATATAAAGGTAAAGGACGGAGACGAGATCACTCTGATAGTAAAGGGTTTCGCTCCTGTCAGATGGAAGATCGACCAGAAGAGCTGGGAGACAGCCGCAAAGGTAAATCCCGGTCAGGGCAAAAAGGCTGAAGAAGCCGAGGAAGGGGCCGAGCAGGCAGCTGCCCAGAAGGCCGCAGCCGACAAGCGAATGGCTGAAGAGCTGAAACAGCAGAGACGGATGCTCATCATCGCTATCGCTGCTGTCATCCTCGTTGCTGTAGTCGTTGTTGCTATTCTCCTCGTGATCAGACGTAAGAATATTATGAGATCATACTATAAAATGCACGGCATAGACAAGGACACAGTCGAGAACCTGAACAAAGAAATAAAGAAAAAAAGAAGGATGAAATAAATGCAGGCTTTACTTGAAATCCTCAAAGCAGCCATATTTGGTATTGTGGAAGGTATCACAGAATGGCTCCCGATATCGAGCACAGGACACATGATCCTGCTCAACAGCACTCCACTGAAGCTGTCGGTTTCCGATGAGTTCTACAGCATGTTCGAAGTCGTCATACAGCTTGGAGCGATCATGGCAGTCGTCATCACGTTCTGGGATCAGCTGTGGCCATGGTATCTGAAAAAAGAAAAGATTCCCGGACGCATGGCTTCGAAGTCAGTGCCGGCCTGGAAAAAAGGTGCTATAGACATGTGGCTCAAGATTATTATCTGCTGCATACCAGCCGCTGTTGTCGGAGTGCTCTTCGATGATGAGATCGACAGGCTCTTCTATCACCCAATTCCTGTAGCACTCGCACTGATCATCGTCGGAATAGTTTTCATCATTGTAGAAAATACGATAGCGAAGAACAAAGCACCTGCAGCCTCATCCATTGCAGAGATGAGCTTTATGATGGTATGGTGGATTGGTGTGGCACAGACGATCGCCGCAATTTTCCCAGGAACCTCGAGATCCGGTGCCACTATCATCGGCGCTCTGATCGTAGGCGCCAGCCGCGAGGCTGCTGCTGAATTCACATTCTTCCTTGCAGTACCTGTGATGCTCGGCGCATCACTGCTCAAGGTAGCAAAATACATCCACGCGGGAGTCCATATGAGCGCCCTCGAAGGTGCCGACCTTGCAGTCGGCTGCATAGTAGCCTTTGTGGTCTCAATGATCGTCATCCGCTTCTTCATGAGCTATATCAGGAAGCATGATTTCAAGGTATTCGGCTGGTACCGTATAGCACTCGGTGCGCTCGTGATCGTCCTTGCTGCGTCAAAGGTGATATCATAGGGTAATTATTATAAGGGACGGTTACTTTTTCATCTGGTTCTGATACCGCAGAAAAGATGAAAAATGGACCTGTCCCCTTTTTCATCTTAAGGAGTTGTTCAAATGACTGTTTCACTATGTATGATAGTAAAAAATGAAGAGCATGTACTTGCCAGATGTCTGGATTCACTCAAAGGACTCGTCGATGAGATAGTCATCGTTGATACCGGATCAGATGATTCAACGAAGGATATTGCCAGACGATACACTGATATAATATACGATTTCAAGTGGATAGATGACTTTTCGGCAGCCAGGAATTTCGCCTTTTCAAAATGCACCTGCGACTACATCTATTCTGCCGATGCTGACGAATATCTCGATGAGAAAAATCAGATCAGATTCAGAAATCTGATCTCTGCCATTGATCCTGCGATTGAGATCGTGCAGATGCACTACTATGAGCCCAAGGTATCAAGCGTACTGAATGCAAAGTCAGAGCTGCGTCCGAAGCTCTATAAGAGGCTTCGTACATTCAGATGGACTGATCCGGTCCATGAGACTGTTGCGACCGCCCCGCTTGTCTTCGACTCAGATGTCGTGATCACTCATGACCCTGAGAAGCCTCATGTATCAAGGGATTTCGCAATTTTTGAAAAAGCATACCATAAGAACGGCAGTCTGTCAGACAACCTGTATTCAATGTATGCCCGCGAGCTGTACAAAAATGCCTCAGAAGATGAGCTGCGCCGCGGTGCCGAGATATTCAGGGAGGTGATAAGTGTGGACAGCCTCGATGAAGATCTGCTCATAAAACTGCTCTGCGTACTCGCCATGGATGCCAGGAAAGAAAACAATGCTGCTGCCCTGCTGAAATACACTTCCCGTCTGCTCGCTGTTGATGAGCCCTGCTCAGAGGCCTGCTACGAACTCGGGCAGTATTTCTATGACGCTGGCGACTACAGGGAAGCATCCCTCTGGTACTACAATGCTACCCAGCAGCAGCCTGCGCTTGACATCCATGCCGGAACTGACCTCGCTTACCGTGCGCTCGGGATGACCTATGCGCATCTGTCCGAAATGACAGATGACGATGAAAGCGACCACTACAGGGACCTCGCTGAAGAATATGAGAAAAAGGCGGATGAATTCGAGCTGCCAGAGGAATAATCATTACCTAGCCATGCATTCGCGACATAAATAAGGAGCCTCTTGCGAGGCTCCTAAAAGAGGGGGAGTATGAAAAACGAAAACAATTTTCATCGAAAGGCTTTGTTCCTTTCGACGCTTTTAAGTATACAGACAGAATGTGAAAAGAATGTGTTCACCTTATGAAATAATTATTAAACTTCATCCTGCTATCATATGATACAGGAGTGAGGCACATTCCCTTGTCGCATAGGTTGCTTCATTCCACCAGTCTATCGGTGCTGAATAACCTATTGCACTCGCACCATTATTCTGTGCGATCTGATCTGCACGGTATAAATGATACCTCTGAGTCACTATCACCAGAGACCTTGAGCTATATCCGCTCTCGGCAAGCACCTTCATTGAATTCGTGATATTTTCCTGTGTATTCCGGGCTTCCGGCTCTGTCAGCACCCTGCTCTCTTCTATTACAGGGACATTTCCACTATTATCCGACAGCACCTTCTCATAATCCAGGCCATGGGCTTCGCATGCCTGCCTGAAATATGCACTGTCTTCATTGGCCTTATCCTGTTCTGTCAGATACTGCTGCATGCAATAGGCCTCAGTGATGTCTTCACCGGCACCTCTGCCACCTGTCACAACGGCCACATCTTCTGCACCCTCGTCACTGATCAGGGCAACTCTGGCAGCCTCTATGCGCTCACGCAGCATCCTTGTCGGTCTCTCTCCTCTGACTCCGCATCCCAGAACAACAATGCTACTGTCACTCAGAGTGCTCCTGCTGTTCTCGTATGTGGGTGCTGTATACATCCTCACAAATCCCTGGGCATAGAAAACTGCGATCAGTGCAAAAATGATGATCCATACAATCATCCCAGCATGGCTTTCCCTGTCACCGTCATATCCAATCGAAGAATCAGCAGTGAAATTGCCCAGACCACCTCGTTCGATGAGCACTGTATTTCTGCCCATATCGTGATTGAACTGATGGCGCAGCCGGCCTCTGGTGCCGCCAGAGAGTGAACGGTCATAGCTTCTCCTGGCAGCTCCAGCCGAAGCCTTAATGAGCTGCTGTATAGAGAAAATAAAAACCAGCGTTGCCACCACAAATCCTATGATATTTCCTATATCAAGGATTCCGTACAGTATGAGCGGCGGCAGATAAAGCACAAGTAATATTGCTGTAATTATGATTCCAATAATTCCGGCAACTCTATGTCTCATTTTGTCTCCTGACTTCTAACTTCCAACTTTAAATTATAAACTTAGAAAGTGAACTTATCCTCAAAATACGCATCCAGCTCATCAATTGCGATTCGCTCCTGTTCCATCGTATCACGGTCACGGACTGTCACCTTGTGATCCTCTTCTGAATCAAAGTCGTATGTCACACAGAACGGAGTTCCAATCTCATCCTGACGACGATATCTCTTTCCGATATTACCCCTGTCATCATACTCGCAGTTGTACTTCTTTGACAGCTGTGCCCAGAGCTTCTGTGTCGGTTCAGCCAGCTTCTTGGAAAGTGGAAGAACGCCGACCTTTACTGGTGCGAGTGCCGGATGGAAATGAAGCACTGTACGCATGTCAGGCTTCTCCTCAGTTCCGATATTTTCCTCATCATATGCCTCGCAGAGGAATGCAAGTACCACACGGTCTGCACCGAGTGATGGCTCGATGACATATGGCAGATACTTTTCGTTCTTTGCATCGTCGAAATATGTGAGATCCTGTCCTGATACTTCCTGATGACGGCCAAGGTCATAGTCTGTACGATCTGCGATTCCCCAGAGCTCACCCCAGCCAAACGGGAAGGTGTACTCGATATCGGTTGTACCCTTTGAATAGAATGCAAGCTCTGCAGGATCATGGTCTCTGAGACGTAAGTGCGAATCCTGTATCCCGAGAGAAAGAAGCCAGTCATGGCAGAACTTTCTCCAGTAATGGAACCACTCAAGGTCTGTTCCTGGCTCACAGAAGAACTCAAGCTCCATCTGCTCGAACTCTCTTGTACGGAAGGTGAAGTTACCAGGTGTGATCTCGTTTCTGAATGACTTACCGATCTGACCTATTCCGAACGGAATCTTCTTTCTTGAAGTTCTGGCAACATTTTTGAAATTGACAAATATACCCTGGGCTGTCTCAGGACGCAGATATACAGTATTCTTTGCATCCTCTGTGACTCCCTGGAAGGTCTTAAACATCAGGTTGAACTGTCTGATCGGTGTGAAATTGTGCTTGCCGCATGATGGGCATGGTACATTGTGCTCTTCGATCCAGTTCTCCATCTGCTCATTTGTCCAGCCGTCTACAGAGCTCTCGAGCTCTATGCCGTTCTCCTGAGCAAAATCTTCGATCAGCTTGTCTGCTCTGAATCTCTCGTGGCACTCTTTACAGTCCATCAGAGGATCTGAGAAGCCACCGAGATGTCCTGATGCTACCCAGGTCTGTGGATTCATGAGGATAGCGCAGTCAACACCTACATTGTACGGGCTCTCCTGAACGAACTTCTGCCACCAGGCCTTCTTTACATTGTTCTTCAGCTCTACACCGAGATTACCGTAATCCCAGGTATTTGCGAGACCTCCGTAGATTTCTGAACCCGGATATACGAATCCGCGGTTCTTTGCAAGCTGGACGATTGTGTCAAGACTTTTTTCCATGATAAAAAATTCCTCTCTGGTTCTTTAATCTATATTGTCGAGAAACAGCCGACGCAAACCGCTCAAGGCACGCTAATGCCTTTCGCGATTTCTGCCTTGTCTGCTTCTCTCTTTAACGATATAACAAATATACTAATGAAGCCGGCGCATCGGTTGACGACTTTTTTATCTCCGCCGTGCCCGGAGCCGTTATAGAAATGCCACTTCCCGAATAACCTGTTATTGTTCCCGGTACATTCACTGCTGTATATTCCTTTATCACAAGTATCTTTTTCGGTGATGACTTTGTCACCTTAGTTACGGCTATATCTGAAGTATCGTATCCTGCCTTTTTTGCACCTGCCACTGTTCCGACGTAGAGTTCGTACCCTGTGAAGTCGGTGTAGGTTGCGGCGTCTTTGTATGAGGTGCGCAGATAGATGTGATCATCTTCAGTTGAGAATCGTTCCAGCTTCACATCCTCGGAGCCTTCCTTCTTATTGTAGGCGTCTATCTGCTTCTGGGCGAAGTCTTTTATATTCTTCGCATCGTCAGTTGATGACTGCACTTCCTCATAGACTATTGTACCGTCTTTTTCTACTGTCAGTGTATTCTCTCCTGCCCTTTTTTCAAAAGCGCCATTCAGGAATGCTATCAGAAAAATGATTGCAACCACGATTATTGCAAGAGCTGCAAGGAAAGCTGTCCTGGCTCTTCTCTTCCTGCTAAGCTGCTCCCTTCGGCGTTTCAACCGTCTTAATCTCAATTCTTCTTCCGTAAACTGTCTATCCATAGCCTTTTTATTATACGCCGTCCATATTTTTTTTCAAGATAAAAAATGCGACCGGTCCTTTTTTCATCCTCTGAAATCTCATTTCAAAAATTCTTCGGAATGAAATGTATGCTCAAAGAACACTGCCCTCATTCGTTTCGCTACATATTCCAGATCTGCAAGTACCTGACCATTCACATCGAAGGAAAAGAGCTTTCCTGTCGGCAGTGAAAAAATAAGCTGCAGAGTATAGAGGAGCGTAGGAGTAAGTTCCATCGCTGTGCCTCTGATCTGCGAACGGCAGTCACTGTCATAGAAAAAGCAGTCTCCCACGCCGAAGTAATTCGTCTCATTGACATCTAAATGCTGCCCGCAGCCATAGCAGGAAAATACATCCGGATATACGCCGTTTATCATCATTGTACGCAGCTCGTAGATGATCCTGACCGTTTCCCGCTTCGGTTCATGTCTGATAATGGCCTTTAAAGCTGCATACAGGAGATTGAGCCGCTCGCTCTCGTCGAGTCCTTCTTTTCCAAAGAACTGGGCCACTTCAAGAAAATACATACCCATATAGGTATCATCCAGATCACCCAGTATCTCGTCAAATCTGGCCTTCTGCCTGGCGCTTCGCAGAGTATAGCTGTTAGTCCCTGCATACAGCTCAAATTCTCCGAAGAAAAATGGATTCGTGGCCGCAAGCAGCGGACTCTTCGGCTTCGCACCACCACGGACGAAGGCAGATGTTTTTCCGAGCTCTTTGGTGAGGATTTCGATACGCCTGTCAGTCTCGCCTATGGGCATCGATGAAATGACGAAGCCGTTTGCTTTGATGAAATGACTGTCGTCAGGCACTCTTTATTCCTCGTCTTCTTTCTTGAAACCGTAGTTGGCAAGAAGTACTTCACTGTCACGCCAGTTTTCTTTTACCTTGACAAAGAGCTTCAGATTCACCTTGCATCCGAGCAGACGCTCGATCTCATATCGGGCGTTGGTTCCGATCTTTTTGAGCATCGAGCCATGCTTTCCTATGATGATTCCCTTGTGCGAATCCTTCTCACAGATGATCGTCGCATCTATGTCACAGATATGCCTGTCAGGCCTGTCCTTCATAGACTCAACCATCACAGCGATTCCATGCGGCACCTCATCAGATAAGGCCTGCAGGGCCTTCTCACGAACCATCTCAGCAACAATTGCCTTCTCAGGCTGGTCGGTGATAGTGTCAGGATCGAAGAAATACGGACCTTCAGGCAGATAATTATAAATTGTCTGTACGAGATCGTCGATTCCCTTTTTCCTGAGAGCAGACACCGGGACTATATCCTTGAAGTCAAGCAGGTCCTTGTATGCGGCAATCGTGGTCAGGATATTCTCATGAGGGATCGTGTCGATCTTATTGATCACAAGAATGATAGGTGTCTTGCTGCTCTTAAGTCTTTCCGCAATGAACTCATCTCCGCCGCCAACGAATTCGTCAGGCTCGATAAGCCACAGTATCAGGTCAACACCTTTCATGGCAGCAGCCGTCACCTTCTGCATATACTCGCCAAGCTTGTTCTTTGCCTTGTGAATGCCCGGCGTATCAAGGAAGACGATCTGTCCCCTGTCATCCGTGAATACGGTTTCTATTCTGTTTCTCGTCGTCTGCGGCTTGTTGCTCGTGATCGCGATCTTCTGACCGATGATGCGGTTCATGAGCGTTGACTTGCCGACATTAGGACGACCAATTAATGTTACAAATCCACTTTTCATAGTATCCTTTTTCGGTCAGAGTGGCACATGAGTTGCTCGAGACGCGCTCTCGCTCTGTTCTCAACGCAACGGACGCATAGGCGGCTTGAAAGACAGCCGCCAAGCGCCGGCGTTTCGAAAGGTCTCTCACAACTCATGTGCCACTCTTCCCTCTTAGTACTTTATTCAAAAAGGTTTTCAGTTCTATCAAAGAGTTCTTCGTTTTCATTCAAAAAGGTTTTCAGTTCTATCGAAGAGTTCTTCGTTTTCAGCTATGGCATCTTCAGATCCGACTACTGTAAGCACCGAATCCTTCAGTGCTGCCTCGACTGTATCTGCCAGATTCCTGATATCCTGCTGTGTAGCCGAGAGGACCTGGTCACGGGTCTTCTGGACTGCCTCATCTGATATTCCACCGATCACGTCTGAGAGTGCTCTCTGGCCTTCCATAGACGGTGTGAGCGGTGTATCAATATTGCTGATGGCTCCGATCACATACTTTGTCATGTCACGGTCTGACACATCGAAATTCCTGATATAGTCAGGTGTTGCGAGAAGGATGTCACGTGACTCCTTAAGATGCGGATCACGATATGTCATGAGTGTTGTATTGCCGCTTCTGGCGAAATTGGCCATGCAGCCATAGGCTCCTCCTTTGACACGGATATTGATCCAGAGATAGTCATAGCTCAATGCCACTTTCAGGATCTGCATGGCTCCATTGTACTCGAATCCCTTGTCCCTGAAATTGCCGACTGTACTTACAAAGTTCACCTTGGATGCAGACTTGAAGCCTTCATTCTTCATATCTGTATCAAGATCAATCTCTGCTCCCGGCAGATCATTTACAGGATTAAGGACTTCCTTTGCCTTCTCCTGATACTGATCTATGATATCCATTACATTGTCACGACCGGTCGTGCTTACGATCATCGTATTAAGTGACAGAGCAGTCTTTAATTCCTCTCTAAACTTCGATACGAATCCGTCCACTTTTTCATCAAAATGCTCTGCAAAGTCCTGAATGAACCTCAGGTATCTGACTCCGCCAACAGCGTCCGAAAGTGCTGCGCTCTTTTTGATATGAGACAGTCCACGCATAGCTGCTGCCGAATGGCCTGCCGTCAGGAAGTGAGTCTCGATACTATTTTTCTCTTCCATGAGGACTTCACGGATCCTCTTCTTATCAGAGAAATCAGTCTTAAACAGCATCTGGTACAGAAGCTCCATTGCTGAGTCAGCCTCTTCATAGACGAACTTCGTCTTGATATCTGCAAAGAACCGATACCCTTCTGTCTTGCTGCCAGGAAGCGGCTCTATATCACCATTTCCAATGCCTGCTGCCCGTACATCGGCTGACAGGGAACCAAGATGGAGATTCACCTCTGTTGCGAAATCCTTATAACTGTACTTCTCTGTATCCAGAAGTCCGAGAAGCCTCATCCCGAATGCGAATGCAGGGGCATCGTCAAGTCCGATATTTCCTATATCGAAAAGCACATTCAGATAGTCGATTCCGTTCGTCTCAACATCGGTGAAGATAACCGGAACGCCCTCACGGATATATATCTTCTTGTTATGCGGTCTTGCCTTTTTCTCGAGATCATCACGTGAAAGTACCGGTATCTTTGCCAGATCTTCCTGTGAAGACGGTGTTCCCTGATACTCCTTCAGATGCTTGGTGTCTGCAACTATTTTTTCAATCTCTTCGTCGGAAAGCGAAGCCTTTTTCTCAGCTATCTGCTTCCTGAATGCTTCGTCCTCTTCCTTCTGCAGTCCTGCCTTTGGATAGCACTCCACCAGCGAACTGTGCGGATTGCCAAGCAGATACTTCTGTATCAGACCCTCGAAATAATCGCTGTCAATATCCTGCTTCAGCTCTGCATATATCGGAAGGACACTGAGCCTCTGGAAGGCTGCCCTGTGATCATAGAGCCATGAATCAAGGATACCAAGTCCCCAGATGAGCCCCTTCGGATAACCGCCGAAGTCAGCCTCACGATACTTGAACTCATCTGAATTGATACCTGCAAGAAGCGATCTGTGATCGAGTCCGTTCTTTGACAGGTCAGCAAGAGTCTTCTCCACCAGCTCCCTGAACTGCTCTTTCTTATCCATATCACTGCCTTTTACAGTGATTGAAAAATATGGCTGCTGTATGGTCTGCATCCCGCCATACACATCAGTTCCGATGCCTGCATCAAGTATTGCCTGTCTGAGTGGTGCACCCGGTGCTTCAAGAAGAGCATAGTCAAGGATATCAAAGGCTGCAACAAGCTTGGTATCAAGAGCATCTCCTATCACGTAATTGAGAGACAGATATGTCTTGCCATCTTCGCTCTCGTCAGCTGATACAGGATAAGCAATTGACTCCTCGTGCTGCTTATCAAAAGGAGCCTGCTGCTTTATCTCAGTCTTCGGGTCTATCGCATCATAGTGTGACAGATACTCCCGGTCGAGGTAATCAAGCTTCTGTGCCATGTCACAGTCACCATAGATGTAGATGTATGAATTCGACGGATGATAATATCTCTGATGGAAGGCCTTGTACTCCTCATAGGTGAGCGTCGGGATATCCTTCGGATCTCCGCCGCTCTCCACGCCGTAGGTCGTATCAGGATAGAGTGAGTGCGTGATCTCCCTCTCAAGCACATCATCCGGTGATGAAAAGGCGCCCTTCATCTCATTGTAGACCACACCATTGATCGTGAGCGGAGAATCCTTGTCCTCCATCTCATAGTGCCAGCCCTCCTGACGGAATATCTCCTCATGCTTGTATATGTTCGGATGAAAAACTGCATCCATATAGACATCGATCAGATTATCGAAGTCCTTGTCATTCGTGGACGCTACCGGGTATACCGTCTTGTCCGGATATGTCATCGCATTGAGAAAAGTATTCATTGATCCCTTGACGAGCTCGACAAAAGGGTCCTTTACCGGATACTTGTCTGATCCACAAAGCACTGTATGCTCGATGATGTGCGGAGTTCCCTTGGAATTGTCCGGTGTCGTACGGAATCCGATGTAGAAGACCTTATTCACATCATCATTCTCTATCAGTGTGATCCAGGCACCGCTCTTCTTATGACGCAGAAGCCTTCCCTTAGAATGAATATCAGTTAATTCCTGCTGTAAGATTAGTTCGTATTGTTCAGGTATTTTTTCCATGATGTCCTTTCTCTTAACTCTTATCCATGTATGTGCCAAAAGGACAGTCTGTGTGATTTTCTGCGAAGCGGTATAAGCGAGCGTCGGTACTTGGCGGGCGTATTCTGCCCGCCTATGTACCGCTACGTGAGCGGCATAAGGCGAGAGCCGCCCGCTGAGCAGAAAATATCACACAGACTGGCCGGTTTTAAATCACACAGACTGGCCGGTTTTAAGTGTCACATCCAGCTGATTATACGGTATCGTGATGTCTTCCTTATCGAAGGTCAGCTTCACCCGTTCGTTTATCTCCCAGAGAACTGTCCAGTAGTCATCCATCGGTACCCAGATCCTGAATCCGAGATTGACCGATGACTCTGCGAGCTCTCTCACGAAGACCTGGATATCTGTATCCTTTACCCGCTTCTCTGTAGTCTCTGCGATATTGTAAAGGATCTCTTTGGCCTTCTTCAGGTCATCCTCATACCCGATACCGAATGTCAGATCTATCTGTCTGCGGTCTGATGTCGTCACATTCGTAAGAGAGGAATTCGCGAGCGTCCCGTTCGGGATCACTACGATCTTGTTGTCAATAGTACGGAGTCTCGTATAAAAAATAGATATCTCTGCTACAGTTCCTTCGTTCTTGTGCGTGTCTTCTATAATGTAGTCACCGACCCTGAATGGCTTGAGCACGAGTATCAGGACGCCTCCTGCGAAATTCGACAGAGAGCCCTGCAGTGCAAGTCCTGCCGTGAGTCCCATCGATGCGACAGCGGCCGCCACAGACGAGGTCTGGATTCCGAACAGATTCAGAATGACAAGAATCAGTACAATGTAGCAACTGACATTTACCACTCCATCAGTGAACTGCCGTACACCCTTATCTACATCCCGCTTCTCCAGAGCTGTACGGACTATTTTTCTTAAGAACCTGATGATCTTCGCTCCGATGAACCAGACTATAAGCGCGATCACTACGCTCCAGAAAAAATCAAGCGACCCTGATAAGAATTTTTTGAGCCAGTCCGTAAGGACTCCGCTATTAATTGCCAGATACATTTTCTAAAATTTCTCCTGCAAAATACAGTGATCCAAATGCCACGAGTCCAAGTGACTGATCCTGCTCATGAAGCTCCATTGCAAGCGTCAGCGCATCGCTGATACTTCTCATGGCTCTGGCCTCTGCTCCTACGTCACGCACCATACCAGCCAGTGTCTCTGCATCCATGCTTCGTGGATTATCAGCCTTCACACACAGATACATCGCTGCTATCGACTTCGTTCGGCCGATCATATGCTTCACATCCTTATCAGCCATTGCCGCCATCAGGAAAATGAACTTGCGGCCCGGATATGCCTTCTTCAGCGTATCAGAAAGTGCCTTAACTCCTTGCGGATTGTGCGATCCATCTACTATAAAAAGCGGATCATCACTGATCTTCTGAATCCGTGCGGGCCACTTCACTGTACGGATACCTTCCATTGCCCTATCCACATCAGCATGAGATTCTGAGAATTCAAGGGCTGCAAATGCGGCTGAGAGATTGTCGTACTGGAATTCTCCCAGGAGCGGCGGTCTCATAGACGGATCCCTGAGCTGTGCTTTCATAGAGGCCATTATGAGTGGTGCCGAAACCGAATCATGCACCGTCTTGTCATAGGCCTCATCGCATTCATAGTAGCCATTTGTATAGCTCTCAAGAGTCCTGATGACTGACGGCAGATTGTGTGCAAATACCATTGGCATATTTTCTCTTATGATCCCTGCCTTCTCTCCAGCTATCTTCTCAAGTGTATCTCCAAGGATTGCAGTATGGTCAAAACCAATTGAAGTGATGACGCCGACTACAGGCGTCTCTGAGATGCCACGGGTAGAATCGAGCCGCCCTCCAAGTCCTGTTTCAAGAACCACATAATCGCAATTCTGCTCTTTAAAATACAAAAGAGCGATTGCAAGACATATATCAAAAAAAGTAGGTGCGTACTCTTCGTCCATAGGAACTGAAAGCACCTGCTCCGCAAGCCTCGTGAAATCATCCTCGCTGATGTATTCGCGGTTCACCTGTATCCTCTCACGGATAGTGATCAGATGCGGCGATGTGAAAAGACCAGTCTTATATCCATTTGCCTCAAGAGCAGCAGCTATATACATTGCAACCGAGCCCTTGCCATTGGTTCCAGCGATATGGAATATCTTCATACCCTTGTCAGGACTGCCAATCTTCGGCAACAGCTTCTCAGTCACCTCGCGCCCGGACTTATTCCCAAAGCGCTTCATATTTTCTATTTTATTTACAGTATCAATGTATGCGTTCATTTCATTTTCTCGTGTTGTTATACGTATATACAAGGGAATGGGAGCAGCTACATATGCTCCCATGACCGTGTCACACAGCCACTATAACCCCGCCAGGCCCGGCATACATTGATGACACCCCGTCGGTATCCAGCACAAACACATCCTTGAACAGCCCGGTGCGCTTGACTTTTTCCTTGAGAGACGAAGCCGTGTCCGGCGCATTGCAATGGGAAATCGCAACGACCTTCTGCTCAGGATGCGATGTCACCTGCACCATGCACTCGACCATCTTGTCAAGGGATCTGATCATTCCTCTGGCCTGTGCCAGCTGCTGGATCGAGCCCTCCGGAGTGGAGCCCATGACAGGCTTTATCGACAGAGTCGTCGCAAGCATGGCCTTGAGAGATCCGAGGCGTCCAGCTTTTCTTAAAGTATCAAGAGACTCAAGCACGAAAAAGGTATGTTCTTCTTTAATAAATGCATCGACCTTCTTTATCACATCATTGAATGGAAGACCTTCATTTTCAGCAGCCTCGATATGCTGCGCAATAAGAGTCTGACCGATGGAAGCTGACTTCGAATCGAAGACGTGGATATTTTTCTGCTCGTCATCGTCATCCTCATGGTCCTCTTCATAGAGGCTCTTCGCGAGAACTGCCGCATTGTATGAACCGGACAGCTTCGCTGACAGGGTGACTATATATACATTTTCCGCATCGGTATCCTCGATGGCCGCCAGATATGCAGCCGGCGACGGACAGGCAGAATGCGGCGGCTCCTTGGAATCCTTCATCTTCTTCAGGAAGGCCTTCTGGTCAAAGGTCTCGTCGTCAGCCTGCTCCCAGCTTCCGACCTGAAGCGTCAGGGCCACATGTGAGAAATGTTCTGTATCATTTTTCTGCTGCGGAGTAAATTCACCACAGCTGTCAACTATAATCTTATACATCTGTTTTCCTGTCTTGTAGTATTGTCAGTCTAAACTATTATATATGATTTTATAGCAAAAAAAAAGGACGAATCCCTTATAAAAAAGAACCCGTCCTCTGTTTGTATGATATTCTGTTACTCGACTACCTTGACATTCACTGCCTGTGGTCCCTTGGCTCCTTCAGTCACATCATACTCGACTGTTGCGCCCTCTGCTAAGGTCTTGAATCCGTCCCCGGCAATTCCTGAATAATGAACGAATACGTCCTTTCCGTCGCCGTCAGAGATGAAACCATATCCCTTCTGGTTATTAAACCACTTAACTGTACCTCTCATTTCTAGATCCTCCAAAAAACCGATGTCTTAAAATATTAAAACATCATAAACTAATAACATCTTTATTTTAATCCTCTTTTTGCTCCGTGTAAAGCGAAATTTTAAAATTCGATGCCATTTTTTGTCAGGAATACTTCAAAAAAATGATCCCAGGCTTCGTCAAGCGATCTGTCCGGTGAAAAAACTCTGTAATTTGTTCCTGTCACAATGGTTACAGCACCATTTTTGTAGGAAACTGTTGCAGAGAGTGAATTCACGTCATCTTTTGTAAAGGTTGATGAACTCTTATCGATCAGGTATTCCACGAGCTGGGACGGCGCATGAAACACGAGCTTCATGTATGTCGGACTCCTCTTCCCCTTTATTATTTCAAAAAGAAACTTCCTGACAGAAGCATATTTTACAAAAGTCTCTGTCGGGAAGTCTTTACTCTCCTTTTCCTCATCCGTAAAGAAATCCTGCTCGAACGTCCCGTCAATCGTATATGTGACGAACGTCCTGACCGTGATCCCACTGACAGTGAACCTGTCAAAAGTCTCTCTTGTCAGGAGATGGGTCATGATATTCTTTACGCTTTTAATTTCTATACTGTTCATTCATTTGCTGCCAGTTTCGGCACTACTTCAGATGTTCTCATCGTGATTTTCGGAGAACCCTTGCCCTCGATATAGTCCTTTGTGATCGTGACTTCACCGATATTCGGATCCTTCGGGATCTCATACATGATATCATTCATGAACTCCTCGATGATGGAACGGAGCGCACGGGCTCCAAGCTTTCTCTTCTGAGCCTCTTCTGCTATGTAGTCTAGCGCTTCCGTCTCGAAATTGAGCTTCACTTCATCAAGAGATAAGAGCTTCTGGTACTGCTTGATAATAGCATTCTTCGGCTCTGTCAGGATCCTGACCAGCATCTCCTTGCTGAGTGGCTGAAGCGTGCAGATCACAGGCAGTCGGCCGATGAACTCAGGGATGAATCCGAACTTGCGGAGATCCTCAGATGTCACCTTGTCGAGGATATTCTCATCATTGTCATACTCATCACCGAGATCTGAAACGAATCCGATAGAACTTGACTTCTTGAGTCTCTCTTTTATCACATCGGTAAGTCTGGGGAAAGCACCGCCGCAGATAAACAGGATATTGCTTGTATCAACGATAGTCATTGGAACCATAGCATTTTTGCTTGATGCTCCGACAGGTACTTCGACCTCGGCTCCCTCGAGAAGCTTCAGCATTCCCTGCTGTACAGACTCACCATTGATATCACGGTTTGTAGCAGAATTCTTCTTGGCGAGCTTGTCTATCTCATCGATAAAGATAATACCCTTCTCGGCCTTTTCCACATCATTGTCAGCTGCTGCAAGGAGCTTGCTCACAACCGACTCAATGTCATCACCGATATAGCCAGCTTCTGTAAGGGATGTCGCATCGGTGATTGCAAGAGGTACATCGAGAAGCCTGGCAAGAGTCTTGACCATATATGTCTTTCCTGAACCGGTAGGACCGAGCATCAGGATATTGCTCTTCTCGAGCTCCACATCATCGTCATCACTGTCAAGCAGATTCTCACTCTCAATGACTCTCTTGTAATGATTGTAGACAGCGACAGATATGATCTTCTTGGCCTTGTCCTGTCCGACTATATACTCGTCAAGCTTTGCCTTGATCTTGTGAGGAGGCGGAATATTCTTGATATCAATTACAGGCTCTTCCTGCTTGTCTCCATTCTTACCCTCTGCCTTCTTTTCCTTTTTCTTCTTGAGCTTCTGATTCTCAGGAACTCCGGGAGTGGTCTGAAGAAAGCTTGCTATGTCATTCAGATTGAAGACTGGCAGGTTGCCAAAATTCGAATTGTTTGTCGAATGCGAATCATCCGGATCGAGCTGTGAAAATCCTCCAGGGAAAAAAGATCCCGGAGCATAACTACCCATCGTATCGAACGTCTTCTGCATGCAGTCATAGCATATGGAAATGCCGCCCGGAATATGGATCATCTTGCCGGCGACATGCTCCGGACGTCTGCACATATAGCAGATGTCCTCGTAGTCGGAATCATCTTCATTTTTATTTTCCCCGGACACATCTGTTATCTTGTCATCAGGTACTTCTCTGAAATCATTATTACTCATAGTATTATCAATTAAGAGATGTGAAGACGACACAGAAGTTGCGAACGGCAATAGCGTGACGCCGGCGCTTAGCGGCTGTTTTTCAAGCCGCTTATGCGTCCGCTGCGTCTAAGCATTAGCGAGAGCGTGCCGTGAGCAACTATCTGTGTCGGCTGAGCATCAACTTTTCTGTCACTCCTCATCAATAAGCGGGGACACAACGACATGATCAAGATGCCAGATGTCGTCCACATACTGCTGTATAGTACGGTCAGATGAGAACTTGCCGCAGCATGCGGTGTTCATCATAGCCATGCGTGTCCACTTCTTCTCATCCTGATATGTCTCGGAAATCTTGGCCTGCGCATCAGCATAGGATCTGAAATCCTTGAGGTTAAAGTACGTATCAGCGTACTGTGTATCGTTCGTATTCAGCAGAGAATTGTAGATAGGTCTGAACAGCTCGGTATTGTCAGGGCTGTAAAAGCCATTGATGAGCTGCATCAGAACCTTTCTGATGTCCTGATCAGAATTGAAGATATCCATAGGATTGTAATCTCTCTTCTGCTCATGCTCGATGACCTCATCAGCGCTCATACCAAAGATGAATGCGTTCTCCTTACCCATCTCATCTACCATCTCTACGGTAGCTCCGTCCATGGTTCCGATCGTCACGGCACCATTCAGCATGAACTTCATATTTGAAGTACCGGAAGCCTCCTTCGATGCAGTAGAGATCTGCTCAGAAACATCGGCCGCAGCAAAGATCAGCTCTGCGTTACTCACCTTGTAGTCTTCGATGAATACGACCTTTATCTTGTTATTGATGCTCTTATCATTATTGATGACAGCCGCTACATTATTGATGAGCTTGATCGTAAGCTTTGCAATACGATAGCCTGCTGCAGCCTTGGCACCGAAGATATATGTCTTAGGATAATAAGGAATCTCCGGATGCTCCTTGAGCTGATTGTACTCATACATGACATGCAGAATATTGAGCAGCTGTCTCTTGTACTCATGCAGTCTCTTGACCTGTACATCGAAGATGGAGTTCGGATCTACATCAATTCCATTATGATCCTTGATATACTTTGCCAGACGGACCTTGTTCTTGTACTTTATAGTACGTACCTCCTGCTGAGCCTTTTCATCATCAACAAATACCTTGAGCTTGCTCATCTGTGAAAGGTCTGTGATCCAGCCGTCTCCGATCTTGTCTGAAACCCATGATGCAAGAAGCGGATTGCCATGGAGCAGGAATCTCCTCTGGGTGATACCATTGGTCTTGTTGTTGAACTTCTCAGGATACATCTCGTAGAAGTCCTTCAGAGTCTCCTTCTTCAGAATCTCTGTATGAAGTCTTGCAACACCATTTACTGAGAATGCTGCTGCAATAGCGAGATATGCCATACGTACCTGACCATTATAGATGATGGCCATACGGTCTACCTTGCCCTGATCTCCCGGGTATTTCTCCTGGATCTGCAGGCAGAAACGTCGGTTGATCTCTTCGACAATATTGTAGATACGAGGAAGCAGTCTTGAGAAAATCTCAATAGGCCATTTCTCAAGAGCCTCGTTCATGATTGTGTGGTTTGTATATGCTACGCAGTGAGTCGTGATCTCCCAGGCCTCATCCCAGCCAAGACCCTCGACATCCATCAGGAGTCTCATGAGCTCAGCTACTGTAAGAGTAGGATGTGTATCATTCATCTGGAACACAACCTTTTTCGGAAGGTCATGGATATCGCTGTGATACTTTTTGAATCTCTGGATAGCTCTCTGAAGAGATGCAGATACGAAGAAGTACTGCTGCTTCAGACGAAGCTCCTTACCGGAAATATGGTTGTCATTCGGATAGAGGACTTCTACAAGTGATCTTGCAAGGTTCTCATCCTCAACTGCCTTCTGATAATCACCCTTGTCAAATGACTCAAGTGAAAATACCTGCTTCGGCTGTGCATCCCAGATCATCAGGGAATTGACTACGTGGTTGTTGTAGCCGACAATCGGCATATCATATGGTACTGCAAGAACTGAATTGTAGTTCTCCTGGATGAACTTGATATTGCCATCAGGGCCAACCTCAGAACGTACATATCCTCCGAACTTGACCTCAAAGGTGTACTCTTCACGCTTCAGCTCGAACGGGTAGCCATCCTTGAGCCAGTCATCAGGAACTTCCTTCTGATAGCCATCCTCGATCTTCTGCTTGAACATACCGTATCTGTAGCGGATTCCGCATCCATATGCCGGATAGCCAAGAGTAGAAAGAGAATCAAGGAAACATGCTGCAAGTCTTCCAAGTCCGCCGTTTCCAAGAGCCGGATCCGGCTCCTGATCCTCTATGGATACGATATCCACGCCCAGCTCATCAAGAGCCTGCTTGAACTCATCGTATACACAGAGGTTAAGCATATTGTTGCCAAGGGCACGGCCCATCAGGAACTCCATTGACATGTAGTAGACAGTCTTAGGATCTTCCTTTTCCATTGCTTTCTGGGTTGCAAGCCAGTCATCAATGATCTCGTCCTTTACCACCAGAGAAACTGCCTGGAATATCTCCTTCTCTGTTGCCTCTTTAAACTCTTTACGATAAAGATGCTTTACGTTCTGCTTTATCTCGTCCTTGATAGTGTCCTTGTCCAGTTTCTCTAAATGGCTCATAATGTCCTCCCTGCGTACTAGTCGCCTACGTCTCCTTGACTTAGTCCTGGTTCTTTTTAACCGAAAGTGAAACCTTCTCTCCGTTGATGTTCCACTCCTTCTTATAACCTTCAGGTATATCTCCTTCCGTAATACTGTCGGCTAAAGTCTCACCACTTATGATATCACTATTCTTTTCAAAAATCTCTTTGATCCTGTCATTGCCTGAATAGCCCACAGAGATGCGGTCCATGACCTCGAATCCTGCTTCTTTTCTCATTGTCTGGATCTTGGAGATCAGTTCTCTGACAAATCCCTCTTCAATGAGTTCTGGTGTCAGGTTCGTATCCATGACTACTGTGACTCCTCCATTGCTGCTTGTCACATAGCCCGGCTCTGCCTCTTCAGTGATCAGAAGGTCATCCTTTGACAGCTCAATACTGCTATCTATCTCAGGGAACTTCAGAACTCCGTTCTCATTAAGCTCTGTCATTGCCTTGTTGCCATCAAGCTCCTTAAGGGCTGCCTGAATCTTGCCAAGGAACTTACCGTACTTAGGTCCTACAGTCTTGAGCTGTGGCTTGAAGGTATATGTCGTGAGGTCTGATACGTCATCCCTGAACTCTGCTTTCTTTACATTGAGTTCGTCTGCGATGATATCTGTATAGAACTTGTCGAGCTTCTCATCAGCCTTGATAAACATCTGAGCGAGAGGCTGTCTGTTCTTGATATTGCTTGCGTTACGGCAGGCACGTCCTGCTACTACAATCTTCAGAAGCTCGCCCATCTTGTCCTCGAGATCTTTGTCAATGTATGACTCATTGACCTCTGGGAAGCTGCAGAGATGGATTGACTCAGGTGCTGAGGCGTCTACTTTTCTTACGATATTCTGATAGATCTCTTCTGTCATGAACGGGATCATCGGTGCTGCAGTCTTGGAGATCGTTACGAGACAGATGTAAAGAGTCTCATAAGCATTGACTTTGTCCTGCTCCATGCCCTTTGCCCAGAATCTCTCACGGCAGCGGCGTACATACCAGTTAGACAGCTCGTCTACGAATGACTCCAGAGCTCTTGCAGCCTCAGGAATCTTGTAGTTTCCGAGATCACTGTCTACTTCACCGACCGTAGAGTTGAGTCTCGACAGGATCCATCTGTCCATTACAGGCAGCTTGTCATAGTCGAGCGTGTACTTCGTCGGGTCGAAATTGTCAATATTCGCATACAGCACATAGAATGCGTATGTATTCCAGAGTGTAGATAAGAACTTCTTCTGACCGTCCTTTACAGCATCCTCATGGAATTTGTTTGGAAGCCATGGTGCTGAGTTGATGTAGAAATACCATCTGATCGCATCTGCACCGAACTGATCGAGTGCCTCGAACGGATCCACTGCATTGCCCTTACTCTTACTCATCTTCTGACCGTTCTTATCCTGTACATGTCCAAGAACGATGACATTCTTGTATGGTGCACAATGGAAAAGAATAGTAGACTCTGCCATCAGTGAATAGAACCATCCACGGGTCTGGTCCACAGCCTCTGAGATGAACTCTGCCGGGAACTGCTCCCTGAATGTATCCTGATTCTCGAATGGGTAATGGTGCTGTGCATATGGCATAGCTCCTGAATCGAACCAGCAGTCAAGCACCTCAGGGATGCGGTGCATTGTCTTGCCGCACTTAGGGCACTTGTATGTCACCTTGTCGATATATGGTCTGTGGAGCTCAACCTTTGCATCATCAGGATTGCCGGTCTTCTCTGCGAGCTCTGCCCTGCTGCCAATTGCTTCCTGATATCCGCAGTCTTCGCACTCCCAGATATTCATCGGGGTGCCCCAGTATCTGTTACGTGAAACGCCCCAGTCCTGAACGTTCTCGAGCCAGTTGCCGAATCTGCCTTCACCGATTGTAGGAGGGATCCAGTTGACCGTCTTATTGTTGGCGACGAGCTCATCCCTGACGTCTGTCATCTTGATGAACCATGACTCACGTGCATAGTAGATGAGCGGTGTATCGCATCTCCAGCAGTGAGGGTAGTCATGCTCGAACTTCGGAGCATCGAAGAGAAGTTCCCTCTTATCAAGATCCTTAAGTACCTCCGGATCTGCCTTCTTGACAAAGAGTCCTGCAAACGGTGTCTCCTCTGTCATATCACCCTTATCATCTACGAACTGGATGAATGGCAGGTCGTAGTTACGGCCGATACGGGCATCATCTTCACCGAAAGCCGGTGCGATATGTACGATTCCGGTACCATCTGTCATCGTAACGTAATTATCTACTGTTACGAAATGTGCCTTCTTGTGCTGCTTTGCAGCTCTGTCTGCCGCACACTGATACAGAGGCTCATATTCTCTGTTTTCAAGGTCACAACCCTTGTATTTCTCTAATACTTCGTATGCAGGTGTATCGTCTGTTGCGAATCTGCCTAATACCTTGTCGAGAAGTGCTTCTGCCAGATAATACGTATATCCGTCTGCGCACTTTACCTTGACATAGGTCTCGTCCGGATTCACGCAGAGTGCTGTATTCGATGGAAGTGTCCACGGTGTAGTCGTCCAGGCAAGGAAATATGCATCCTCACCCTTGGCCTTGAAACGTACGATTGCTGAGCGTTCCTTTACAGTCTTATATCCCTGTGCAACTTCCTGTGCTGACAGAGGTGTTCCACAGCGAGGACAGTAAGGAACTACTTTGAAGCCCTTGTACAGAAGACCCTTGTTCCAGATCTCCTTCAGAGCCCACCACTCAGACTCGATGAAATTATTGTCATAGGTGATATATGGATGCTTCATGTCTGCCCAGAATCCTACCTGGTCAGAGAACTTCTCCCACATACCCTTGTATTTCCAGACGCTTTCCTTACACTTTTTGACAAATGGCTCAATACCGTACTTCTCGATCTGATCCTTGCCGTTGAGTCCGAGCTCTTTCTCGACCTCGAGTTCTACAGGCAGTCCGTGTGTATCCCAGCCGGCCTTCCTTGGCACATACTTGCCCTTCATGGTCCGGTATCTAGGGATCATATCCTTGATGACTCTTGTCAGTACGTGTCCTATATGTGGCTTGCCGTTTGCCGTCGGAGGTCCGTCATAGAAAGTATAGGTCTCTCCCTTGCCCTTATTCTCTTCCTCTGACTTCTCGAAGATATTCTCATCTCTCCAGAACTTCTCGACCTGATGCTCACGGCCGACGAAATCCATGTCAGTATTTACGCTGTCGTAGATAGTTTTCATATACGCAGATCCTTTCATTTATTTTAGTTCATAGTTCGTAGTTCATAGTTCTTAGCTATTAACCCAGAACTCAGAACTACGAACTATTAAACCCTGAATGATAATTCTATGTGCTTATGGCTTCTTTGTCAAGGCTTCATCTCATTTATGGTGAAATGCAGCTCTCCATCCCGGTCCACATCTATCGTCGCAAATGTCGGAATTCTGCCCGGCTGGCGTGGCAGTGAGATGGATCCGGGATTCAGGATCGTCATTCCTTCTGCCTGTACGAGCTCAGGAATATGCGTGTGTCCGTAGATGGCCACATCGCAGCCTTCCTTCTGTGCTGCCTCTATCAGATCATAGTCCGAATACTTCACATCATACATGTGCCCGTGTGTCATGAAGATCTTGTGCTTCCCGAGTGAAGTCACCTGGTACAGCGGCGCATCGCTTCCCCAGTCGCAGTTTCCTCTCACATAGAAAAATGGTACGCCGCACTCTGCTCTGATCTCATCCTCATACCCCTGTGCATCTCCAAGGTGATAAATTATATCCGGCTGCGTCTGTATGATGGCACGGTCGAGATTTTCCTGCCTGCCATGTGAATCGCTTACCACAAGGACTAGTGTATCGTTCATATAGGTCTCCTTCGTGAGGGATTATATCCTCTTAACCAGCTCTTCCCTCATCGCTCTCATCGCCTGTCCCCTGTGAGATATAGCATTCTTTTCATCCGGAGACAGTACTGCAGTTGAGCAGTTCTGCGGCTCTACGAAAAAAATAGGATCGTATCCGAATCCGTTCTCACCCTCCGCATGGTCTCCTATATAGCCTTCCATCACACCTGTCTTCGTAAATGAATCTCCATCAGGCATGATGACAGCCATAGCACAGACGAATCTCGCCGTGCGCTTATCCTTCGGTACGCCCTGAAGACGTTCGAGAATCTTTGCATTCTTGATATCATATGAGGTATCTTCTCCAAGATATCTGGCAGAATAGATCCCAGGCTCACCATTTAATGCATCAACCACGAGTCCTGAATCATCCGCTATCACTATGCATTCCGGAGCGAGATCATGTACAGCCTTTGCCTTGATCATCGCATTTTCTTCAAATGTCTTCCCGTTCTCATCTATATCAGGATCAAGTCCTGCTTCCTTCATCGAAATGATCTCACAAGCCACATCCTTTAGGATCTCGTGGCATTCCCTGACCTTATTTTTATTTCCTGTAGCAAATATTATCTTATTCATATTTTCCTTCCAGACAGGGCGGTTCTCCTGTCTTTTTAGTTAAATTTATTTATTTAAAAAGACAGGAGAACCGTCCCCTTGTCCCTAATCCCTGTCCTCTGACTCCTGACCCCTTTTAAGGTACTGCCTTATCGAATCAACTAAAGACTGCGCTGCCTTCTGCTGGTATGAGTCTGAGATCAGCTTCTTGTGCTCGTCAGGATTCGTGAGAAATCCGATCTCTGCAAGAGCACATGGTTCGGCTGAGGTACGGATCAGGTACATCTCGTCGCCTGCGATAGTGCCCTTGCTCGTACATTTCAGATCCTTCAGCAGGTTCCCTAGGATCAGGTCAGCAAACTTCTTCGATTCACCGGTCTTGTCGCCAGCACGGTAAAGCACGCTTGCGCCATTGATATACGAAATCCTTCCTGTTGCGGTCGAATTGATATGAACCGACAGGAACAGATCCGGATCAAAGGTACGTGCAAATCTGCCACGTTCTTTCAGGAAGACCTTCCTGTCAGTCAGTCTCGTATAGAAAAAACCAACCTTCCCGACTCCGTCTATCTGCATAGCCGAAAGCTCATCACCATACTCAGTGAGTTCCGGCATCGCATCGGTTCCGGTTATATCCTTTATCTTTTTCACAATGGAAAGAGTGATATCTTTCTCGTAGACACCCTCGCATTCAGCACCCTTGTCACGGCCTCCATGCCCGGCATCTATCACAACAATCCTGTCAAAATATTCCTTCGGTGAAGTGAAATCGAAGAATACTCTTTTTCCATCTGTAGTCTTCTTTATGAAAAGAGGCTGGTCTGTCGTGATCCTGATGGTGCCGCCATTGCCTGACACATTATATGTCATATCGCTGATATTCCTGCCGTTGCCCGACACAGGATAGTCAGCGAAATATGAAGCACTGATACCCGGTATATGGATCGAATATCCCTTGTATTCATCCATGGCCTTTATGGTGAATTCCGAGGCCTTGTGTCCCTTAGGGATATGCAGCTCGAGCTCATGCAGCCTGTCATAGGCAGAAGCATTTTTCTGCTGCTGCCTGACATAAGCGATCAGAGAACCACTGTTATCAGGGACTCTGGTACGTGCAAGTATCGGAGTGCCCTGCATCGTGTATATGAGCACAAGGCCCCCTACAGCAATCGCCGCAATGATGACCGATACGAGAGTGACAACCCTTGACTCAATCCTTGTCATCGAAATACCCCTTCGGCGGCTTCGGACCCGGATACTGATAGTAGTAGGTCTTCATCATTCCATTATATATCTTCCTGTTCTTCTGCGGCTTGCCAAGATACTTCGGAGCATCCTCCCAGGCCGTGATCACATACAGTGACCACCTGTTCAGACCGTGATACGCATCGGACAGCTTCATATACAGGTCAGGCAGATCTTCCTTATCTGAGATTCTCTCACCATATGGCGGGTTCGTCACCATGAATCCGTATAGCTTCTGGCTTGAAAAATCAGATACATCTGCCCTTTTGAAATGTATCATCTTATCGACTCCTGCGCGTCTTGCATTTTCCCTTGCGATGACTATCATCTCAGGATCAATATCACTTCCGAACAGCTCAGTATGGACAGACTTGTCAACGGCCTCTAAGAGCCATTTCTTCTCTTCCTTCCATATCTTCCGATTGATCAGATTCGTCCAGTTCATTGATGCAAAATCACGGTACAGCCCCGGCGCAATATTTGCAGCCATCTGTGCTGCCTCTATGAGAAAAGTTCCGCTGCCGCAGAATGGATCTGCAAGTATCCTGTCGGCTCTCCACGGTGTGAGCATCAGAAGCGCCGACGCGAGAGTCTCAGAAATAGGCGCCTTGCCCGTCTTTTTCCTGTAGCCTCTCTTATGAAGCGCCTCTCCAGATGTATCGAGAGTCACTGTCACGACATTTTTGTATAAAAAAAGTCTGACAGGATAGTCTGCTCCATCCTCCGGGAAATGCTCCAGCCCATAGATCTGTGAAAGCCGCTTTACCATAGCCTTCTTGCCGACTCTCTGGAGATCTGTAGTTGAAAAAAGGGCACTCTTCACAGTAGTCGCCTTCGTGACCCAGAATCTGGCATTGCGCGGCAGATATTTCTCCCACGGCAGAGATTCCATTCCCTGAAAAAAACTCTCGTAATCTGTCGCTGTAAATCTGCCGAGTACGAGGAGAACTCTCTCAGCTGTACGCAGACATAGATTCGACAGCACTATGCCCTGCTCATCAGCCGAGTAGCAGACATGCCCGTCTTCAACGCTCGTGATCTCATATCCCAGATCATATATTTCTCTCTTCAGCACTGCCTCAAGGCCGAAGTGGCATGGTGCCATCAATTCGTACATAAAAACCTCTCTATGCGAAAAAGGAGCCATGGCGACAAGCCACAGCTCCTTGAATTCATTGTATCAGGGCGAGCATCATGCGAACTCGTCATAATTCTTACCGACAACAGAGTATGCATATGAACTGCCGGAATTGTCATATCCGCCTATCTGAAAAGCAGATGCCAGATCATTGAAGCCTGCACTGGCTTCTTTTGATTCTGCTGCCTTATCACTGCTTCTTGCTGCTGAGGCATACTTTACAGGACTGACAGGATCGACCTCCTGTGAAGGATCAATATTTGAAATCCTCTTGGCATAGACATCACTGACCTCTGACTCATTGGAGACATTGTATGCATAATTCCTTGTCCCTACGGCAGACAGCGGCGATGTCGATATACCGCTTATTCTTCCAATTGAAAGACTCATTAGATATCACCTCTGCAGATATTTTATAATAAAGCTGTCACGATTGCAAGCCCCATTCACTGTATCAGCGGCGGTGTATTCACGCCTTTAAACACTTCTTCAAGCATATACAGATATTCCTGATATGCTGGGAGATATGACAGATTCTTAAGCACATGGGCCACACTCTTGTAATACCAGGCCTGCTGCGCCTCATCCTTCATATTGAACTTGTCCCAGATGTCCGATCCGCTCTGCCTGAAATCCCTTACGGTAGCTCGGAGATTGCTCACCTTGTCGGCAAGCATGATCATCTGTGATTCGACAGGAGCATTTTTCACATGCTCGAGATTCTCTTCTTTCCGGATTTTCCAGGTCGCTCCCTTCGGCTCGCCTTCCCTCTTATTCTCAGTTTCAGAAGATACCAGCTTCGTGATCCGGTCTCCGAATTCCTTCTTCAGTTCTTCGGCCGTGCAGTCGGTATCCTCAAGCACATCATGAAGTGCTGCGGCAGCAATGACATCGGTGTCATCAGTCATTTTCGCAACGAGCATCATCGTCTCAATAGGATGCACGATGTACGGGACGTGATTGCCTTTTCTCGTGGCGCCCTTGTGAGCTACAGCCGCGAATCTGATGGCCTTCTCAACAGTGAGCTGTCCCATCGTCGCATCTTCTTCTACAAATTCAGGGAACTCACCGGCCAAGCCTATCTCTATGAAATCATCAATTCTGATCTTCTCCATCTCAGGAGTCGGATACAGCTCCTCATAATGATCCTTGGGATCATCGAGATCGAAGTAACGGCAGTCGTTATCCGGATAATTGCCGCTGCACAACGGACAGTCAGTACATATAGAAAAGTCCGGATCGAAGATGGTATTCGCCGCCCTGCAGTAATACCTGTCATCTGTGTCGCTGATGATGCGGTGATCAAACATTCTGTATTCGAGTGTCTGATTTTTCTCGAGTATCTGCTGCATAACTTCTCCTTCCTGGTAAAAAGTATCAGCCCTTCTGATTCTGTGCCTTACGGCTGGCATATGTAGGAACCACATGAACGAGTGCGCCTGCAATGGCTGCAACAATGACAGCAGCAAGAACAGCCTCAATCACGCCGTTGAATCCAATGACACCGAGGATGACTCCTAGAAGCGCATCCTGCGCCACATTGGTGGCCTTTGCATATGCATCATGATAGAGTATATAGATTGATGGCATAACGATGAGTGTATTCGTAAGAGCACCTGTCAGTCCGGCATATGCATATCCTAATGCACCTGAATCCTTCTTCAGTGAGAGTGCCATGAGTGCTGCAAAAACAGCCACTGCAATGACAACAGACAGAACTGTTGCTGCTGTGCCGTTCTTCATCTGTCTTCCAAGAAGCTGTGACAGACCAATGAATGCAATAATACTGATGATTGCATCAAGTATTGTGATCCTGGCCCGCTCAGCACTGCCGCCTGAGAGCTTCTTCACAAGGAGATATACATAGTATGGAAATACTCCGACAAGAATTCTCGGTACAAAACAGATGAATGCACTCTTGAAAACACCTGAAAGGCCAAACTGCGATGCTGCAAGCACAGGTGAGAAAACGAACGCACTGACAGTAGCCGGTGTCACCGTATTCTTGATAAAGCTCGTAAGACCGAAGACGAATCCCAGAAAGGATCCTTTCTTCGGTCCTAAAAATATCGCTCCCAGGATGACCGGGATGTGAATAATTGTAGCATTGATCACACCGAGCGGGATATATCCGAGCGGTGTGAATGCCATGATAATAATAATTGCTGTGAACAGTGCTGTAAGCACCAGGCTCAAGGTCTCTTTTTTCGTATTCATGAAAATAAAAGCCTTCCTTTCAAAAAATATACGCCTATTTTACAGTTTTCTGTATACATTTGCAACAGAAAAAATTCACAGAATCGGGATCTTAATTGTGCAGTCACTTAGTGGATATGTCGAACATGCATGTACATATCCGTACTTCTTGTCGGCATATCTCCTGCCATCTCCTTCTGACGGGACAAACACTTTTCCTGAGACGAGCTTCGACCTGCAGTATCCGCAGGCGCCTGAACGGCATCTCGTATTGTTCGGGATACCGGCTCTCTCCATTGATACGGCAAAAGGCTCAGCTGATGAAGCATCAATGACAGTCTCTTCAAGTCCACGCTGTACAGTAAGCTTAAAAGTAGCAGGCCTGAAATCCTTCGGATATCCTTCGGCCTGTGTCACATCACGCGGTGCACCGAACACTTCCATACGGATCCGTCTGCGCGGCACATTAAGAGCAGAGAGCTCCCCGCTCACGAAATTGTACATAGGAAGCGGTCCGCATACGAAGTATGATGTCTTACCGTCTGACGGGTCGCCATATGAATATTTCTTAATGATATCCCTTGACAGAAATCCCTTTTCACCGTCATAGTCAGGCTCACCTGAAATGACATTTATGAAGCGGACCCTGTCACACTTTATCTGATTGATATGCTTCTCAAGGATGATATCCTTTGTAGACACAGAACCATACAGAATAGTCAGATCACAGTCGAGTGTTCCGTGAGCAATCTCCTGAGCCATTGAATAAAATGGAGTGATACCGCTACCGCCAGCCAGTGCCACCACATGGTCAGCATCCCTGAGCGGCTCATAATGGAACTGTCCGAAAGGCAGGTGGGCTGTAAACTTATCTCCCACCCTGACATTCTCATAGAGCCATGAAGATGCAAATCCGACTCCCGGCTTGCCGTTCCTTATCGTGAGTTCAAAAAAAGAATCCTCTCCCTGTCTCGCCTGAAACGGTGCTGAGCAGATGGAATACGGTCTTGTAGTTACTGTATCACCGATCTTCAGATCAAGAGAGCAGTACTGTCCTGCCTGGAACGGAGGAAGCACGTCACCCTCATCTGCTGCAAAAGTAAACTTTCTTGCAGTCGGTGATACTTCCTCTACCTTTATGACTCTGACATGGGTAGCTGCAGGATGAACTTCCTGAGCTATCTCTCTGATATGATCCTTGTATTCATTCGCCGGGCTGCCTGAATCTATGAGCTTTCTTCTGGCTTTTGTGACTCTGGAGGCACCCGTGACATCTTTTAAAAATCCATTGACCCTCATCACGCGCCCTCCTTTTCCATTTCAGTAAGAATCATAGTCGCAGCAATTTTTCCATTATTAATATTGCAGGCCATACCGTCACCAACGAGCTGGTGGGAAGCACATCCTACGAGACCCTTGATATACTGGTCTTTCTCTACATCCTCAAGACGGGCAACGACTGAATTGTCCATTGAATGCTGGTATCCGTAGATACCGCCTTTGTAGTCGAGCGTATAGTGAGAGATTGTGACAGGTGTCTCGACCTCAATATCGTAAATGTAATCCTTCAGATTGACTCCGAGTCTCTTCGATACCTGATCTATCATCTGCGAGGCAATCCGTCTCTTCGTCTCGAAATAATTGTCTGCATTGACACCATCAAAGCACTCCGGAAGAGGAAGATTCGTGATCGAAAGCGAAGTCATGCCATCCGGCACTCCCTCCGGATTGGCGAAGTTCAGGCAGATCGTCGTCAGATAATCCCAGTTGCCGAGCTTCCTGCCCTGTGCCCAGAACTTGTCCGTATCCATTGATGTATCTGCTGAGAATACTGAATATGCATGTATATTCAGAGCCTCCGGTCTCGCATCAAGAAGCATCACAACAGAGAAACACGATACAGACATCGGCATGGCATTGGCATACTGTCTGGCCTTTGCAGGCACTTCCGACTGTGGCTCGATCATCCTGCCATATACGGTATTCGGATATGGAGCTGATGCGATATAGTCTGCATGGATCTCATCGCCATGCGTAGTACGCACTCCGTATACATGACCGTTCTTCACGAGGATCTTGTCAACATTCTGACAGAACTCCATCTGGACTCCGAGCTGCATGCATCTCTCAGCCATTGCAACAGACATCTCATGTGAAAATCCTCTTGCGACATAGCTGCCACCGAGCATATAGTCAGCCATCAGGAATGAATAAATGGTAAATGGAAGAGAAGACAACGGCTGTCCGACATAGATCCAGTATGCAGACAGGATCTGCCTGACCTGTTTCTTCATATTCGGGAACATACGGTCAATTACTTCCTTCGCCGAATATCCTGCGGTCTTTGCCAGTGCTTCATGATTCTTAAGTGTCTCGAACTTGGAAATGGTATGTTCATTGAGATAGAGCACAGACTCATAGACTTGCTTCATGATCTCAAAAAGTGCATTAACATCATCCTTCGAGCCAGGATACTGTGCCTCGATCTCATCTGCACAGATCCAGGTGCCATCATCACGACGGCCTGCATGAAGCTCTATATCAATGCCGTCCTCAGGTGATACAAAGTCATATGCCTCAGGTACCTTGAGCCACTCGATAGCGACCTTCATGTCGTCTAAGTATTTTCTTATAAAAAGCGGATGCAGCGGCTTCTCGTCGGACCCGATCGACATCATCTCATGAAGGGTGGCCTCGATCTCGATGCCATCCCTCACAAAAGACGTAGCTATTCCGCCGGGAAGGTTGTGCCGTTCGAGAACGAGCACATCCTTTCCCTCGGTGGCGAGCTTCATTGCACAGCTCATGCCGGCAAGCGCTCCGCCAATGACGATTACGTCATATTTATCCTTATAAAACGCCATATTAGAAGAACCTTTCTACAAGCTCTTTTGAGTACTCGGCTGTCTCGTCCATGTCACCGAATGACATTACTTCGCCTGCGTAGAAGGTATCATACTTGTCCTGCATTGCCTCGACTTCATCGTACCAGCCTGCTGCATAGTCATCTGAGAATACATGTGGGAAATAATACCACTTGCCCTCATTGATCATCTCAGAGGCAGGGTTCTTCATTGTCTTCAGATCATCGAGAACTACCTTCTTGGTCTTCTCATAGTCGAGCTCTGCTCCGCCCTGATGCTTTCTCAGAGTATATGTGACGATAGGCTGGTTCACATCGTCTCTCCATCTCCTGTAGTAAACCATCAGATGACCAAGACGCTCTGGCGTCATATTCTCGAATACATAGTATGAAATCTCAGGATGATCCTCAGGCTTTGTGAGAACTGCCATTGTGTCATATCTCTCATAATCGATCTTGTCGAAATGGCTCTTCTCATCATCACGGATATCAGCATACTCGCCAAAATACTGAAGAGGTGCTGTAACGATGAGCTTGTCATATGTAGTTGTCTCACCATTGACTGTGACCTCTACCTTGCCGTTGTCACGCTCGATCTTCTCGATATTGCTGCCCAGCTGGGCATGATTCGTCAGGTGATCATTCAGATGCTCCCAGATGGACTGGGTTCCGTCTTTCCATGTCCAGAGATTGATATTAACGAAATTCATGGTAGTCTGGAAATCGAGATACTTGAGTACATATGCTGCAGGAATCTCATCGAAATATCCATATCCGAATGAAGTGAATGGTCCGATCCATACATCCTGAACGAGTGGTACTCCGTTCATCTCACAGAACTTCTTAAATGGCATTGACAGATCTTTGAGATTAGGATTCTCACCTGATACCCTGTTCTGCTGTGGAGTGCAGTCCCAGCCATCATACTTACCCTGGGCTACTCCTCTGTGACCATTGACATCATATCCCTTGTACTTGCTCTCAAGGAGACGGCCGAACTCTACGATCTGCTTCTTCATCTTGAACATTCTTGGAATTCCAAGAGGATTCTTCTTCGGATCGAAAGGATGAATGACCTTACCATCCTTATTCTTGTAATCACGGTTGAGCTTCGGACCGTCATGCGTGATTCCGCAGAATTCCTCAACATCGTGAACTGCATAGTATGACGGAACACCCATGATGGCGCCCATCTCATAACGTCTGCCATTATACTCAGGAGAGTGGCACTTGCCGCCTACCCATCCGTTTCTCTCAAGGATTGTATAATTCTTGTAGCCCTTCTTCTCCAGATACATTGCTGCAGAGAGTCCTGCAGGGCCAGCCCCGATAATGCAGATCTTGGTCTGTGGATCAAATTTCATTGTCATTTCCTCCGTTTATACTAACAATAACTTTCTTTTGGAAACCACTATTTTAAAAAAGAGTTTCCTTATACAGTTTAGCATATTTGTACAAAAAAATAAATTCGTCATTATTCACAAATTGTGATATCATTTTTTATACAATATGACGAATAGAAGCTATCTGTCATTTATGTTATCCTAGTGGCAGGAATACAGAGAGGTATGAATAATGGATATAGCTAAGGATTTCAAGGATCTGCTAGAGAAAAATGATGCGCAGTACGGAGATCGGATAGCACTCAGATATGACCCCGATGATCCGGGCGCCACGATGACCTATCACGAGCTCTACACTATGGTCATGCAGAGAGTCACTGAACTGGAAGGTAGGCGTACTGTCAAGGTCATAGATCAGGGCCGGCTGTCATGGATCATCACTATGCTTGGTTCCGTGATCGGTGGACACATGACGGTCCTCATGGATCCGGCTCTCACTCCGGAATATGATGACGACATCTATGATAAGAATTATCTGCCGGGGAAGCTCTTATTTTTCACATCGGGCACCACATCGAAGAACAAGGCCGTCGTACTGAGTCAGGAAGCCCTGCTTCATGCAACAGCCAATGGGCAGCAAATGCTCCCCTGCAACATGAATGACAGGCTGCTGTCAATTCTTCCGCTGTTTCATGTGTTCGGCTTCGTCTGCTCTTTCCTGTGGCCGCTGTCACAGGGAGCTGAGATAGATCTGGGCACAGGGTACCGTGGACTTATGACTGATTCGCTCCGCTACCATCCGACGATCATCACGGCAGTGCCTACACTGCTCGATCTGTTGCTTCGTTCAGATGCCCTGAATCCGGAGCTTCGAATGATACTGATCGGTGCCGGTCCATGCCGGAAAGAGCTGATAGATCAGGTCATCGACAAGGGAGTCAGTATCCGCTTCGGATACGGTCTCACTGAGACAGCAAGCGGTGTCGCGATCAGCATATCAGACCACGATCCGTATTCATTCTGCCCATGCCCTGACACGAGAGCCTCTGTCACCGAGGACGAGGAGCTGCTCATCAGTACGACATCCATGATGGACGGCTACTACATGCATCCGGAGCTGACCGGGAAGAAGCTCACCGGCGGAGTCCTCCATACAGGAGATATCGCAGTGATCGGTGAAAACGGAGCCATCACCATTATAGGCCGCCTCGATGATGTCCTCGTGATGCCTAATGGTGAAAAGATATACTGTCCTGAGGTAGAAAATGATCTGGTCCGTCATCTGGAGCATGAATGCGTGCTGATACTGCGTGAGAATACTCTTACCCTCTCGGTAAAAGCTCCGTCATCAGAAGAGCCAAAGATAAGGACCATGATAGACGATTACAACAAGACAGTGCCTCTGAGCCGCAAGATCAGGAAGGTCGAGATCCATGAAGACGACTTCCCGCGCACTATCACAGGCAAGATTCAGAGATATAAGATATAAGATATAAGGAGATACAATGTCAGACGAAGAAATTTTTGCAAAATTAAAAGAGATCCTCGGCATCTGCTGCCCAGATCTCGACATGGCTACTATTGAGATGGATACCCCGATCAACAGGGATCAGGGAATTGATTCACTGAATTTCATCATGATCATGACGAAGGTCGAAGCAGCCTATGGCATCAGGATTCCTGATGAGACATGGGACTCACTCTCGACTCCTCATGACGTGATCGGGAAGGTTCAGGAACAGCTGGCTCTCAGATCATAGTGTAGAGCGGCCGTTCCTTATCGAAGAACTTCACATAGCCTTCAAGAGACTCGGCTTTCCTGATCAGATGGCGTGCACCTTTCCAGACAAAGATGCGCGCCTTTCCTTTGCCATTCTTTGCCTCCTGGATCATATTTTCACCGGCAGAATTGCCATCCATTGCGATGAGTATTGACGGACGGCGCTCATAGATCTCATAGTTGACACTCTTGTAGATCCCCATGCCCTCGAAGTCAGGTGAAATACGGATATGGACTCCTGAATCACGGAGTGCATTCCTCTCCTTGGCTGTCAGAAGTGACGGCACAAAAGCATATATATCAAATCTGCTGCTGCGTTCCTGATTCAGCTCCACCAGCTTCTGCTCATATCCGCTCAGCTTGTGACCTATGACGAAGAAATATTCTGACGGGTCGAGCTGGTCCATAAGCTCCTTAATCTGTGCTATTCCATCCATTGTGGCACGGGTCGTTCTCTTCTCTGTATTGAAGCTGCCGCCGACCAGAATCACCGGTGTACGGTCCCATGGCAGATCATCTATCTGGTTCTTGAGCTCTGTCACAGCATCCAGATGACGGTTCTTATTGATGTAGAGGCCCTCAATATGGTTCTTTCCCATATGCGACAGGATGACCTCTTCTATAGTGTGGTCGCCTTTTATTTTTTCAAAACGCTTCTGCTTGCGCTCGAATCCTGATATGCTTTTATCAATGATATACTGGTCGGTGTGCTTCATTGAAGCGACCTGATCTGGGCCCAGTCCCAGAAGATACATGAGTGACAGCTGCTCATCACGTGGGGACGTACCATAGATTGCTGCTCCGTCTGTTCCCTGAACACACATGATACCTTCTTCGAGATACTGCTTCAGCGGATGGTTCTCGAGGGAATTCAGATTGTTGAGTCGGACATTTGACGTGATCTGGAATTCCAGTACTATATGTGAATCCCTGATCGCATTCATGAGCTCGCGTCCCTTCTGCGAAGTCAGGGAATAGGTGTAGAGACCATGGCCGATACGCATATGTGGCATCTTCTGTCCCGGTGCAAGTGAATCCCTGACGCACTCAATCGAATGAGCAATATTCTCCTTCTGGCTGTCATTCTCACCTGCATGAACCCTGATTACGAAATCAGGGTCATCGGCTGCTATTTTTGCAATCTCCTTGAATACCGGCTTCAGGGAAATGATATCATTGATCTCTTCACCGACAAAGTCGACTCCTGCCACATACGGATCCAGTGCCGTACCCTTGAGGGCCGCAATATTCTGTGACAGATAGTCATCAGGTGTGACGGCATCTTTTACGATTGTGAGCGGAATCCTTCGGATTGCTGCAAGGAAACGCAGCATGACGCCTGTCTCCTTATAGATCTCCGGCATCACCTCGTGGACCTCTTCGAGCATATGAATGGACTCATATTTTTTCACGAGAGTCGTATCAGAAATCTCTGCATATACTATGCCCTGTGACTCGTATGTACGCGCGATCCACAGCAGAAGGTCCTGAAACAGAGAATTGTTGTGATATCTCCTGTCTTCCCTGTCTTTCATCATCTGATACACATAGTGCCTGATATCATCATCCGGCACCTGGCCTGCATTCACCAGTGGAAAAGTATCCTCTGCCTCCCTGCCTTTACAGAAGACATAGCGGTAGAGGTAGACTTTTTCGAGATTCGTAAACACCGCCTGGCCGTCCTTAAGTATTGATAGCGAGGCACGGATCTTTGCTATATTTTCCTCGGCATTATCGAGATTGTGAAGGATCAGGTCTGCGAAGTTGATAAAAGTATTGTCATTTATCCTTCTGGCGAGGTATTTGCCCTTCAGAACCGAATCCACAAACTGCTTCTCGACCTTTGCACGGCGCGCTGCCATCACTGCTTCCTGCTCCGGTGTCAGTTTCAGTTCGAGCTTTCTCACATAATAGAGAGGGTAGCGGATCTGATGGATGATTCCCAGTGCTATCAGGATATCGCCTGACAGATTCGCGTTCATATGGGTATGCAGGTCGGAACGGAACTTGTAATCACGAGGGATATAGTCCTTGAAAATGGTGCGCCAGAGGTCTGTGCTATAATCCTTCGTCTGGCTCATCAGCGTCTTCGAAATGGCTGGGATCCTGGCCTTGAGTTCGACCCTTCCATCGGCATGGATATTGGCGACTTTCATATTGCCCATTCTAAAGACCCAGACATCCTCATTATTGCCATCCACGTAGCATGGCACCTTTCCGCGTATCACAAGGAGGCCGTTCTCGTCCTCTGAGAGCGGCTCGTCAATCAGGCGTGCGAGATTCCGTATCAGGTTTCCAGTGTGATGATTCGGGGTCGCCAGTTCGTAATATAAATCGTCCAGCTCCCAGTAGAGAGTCACGACGATGTCTTTTTCGTTATCTAAGAAAAATCGTGTAAAATAAGTCATTACTATTTATAGGTATATTAAAATCCGTGTCCGCCGCCCGATGAACTGCTGCCACCTCCTGAGAAGCCGCCACCTCCTGAGAAGCCGCCAGATGATCCGCCACTCGATGATGACTGTGGCCTGCGGGTTCTGTGCATCACGACGTTTAAGAATACAGGATTGATCATGCCATTGAAGGTCGCTGCCCTGAACTGGGTTCTGCCGATATTTTCAGGGATTACCGGTGCTACCTTTCTGTTCTTTCGTGATGAAACCATGGCGATAAACATGATAAAGAACCCGAGAAAAATCCCAAGCAGAATGGCAACTGCATATCTCATCGGCCGCAGAATAAAGCCATGCTCAACAACATCATTGATCTGTGAAAAAGCCTCGCTCAGACACTCATAGTAATTACCATTCGTTGCATACCTGTAGACATTGTCGGTCACATCACGCGCATCTGAGCTGGTGAATTCCTGACGACAGCTGCCGAATCCACCAGTGTAGAGCTGTCTGTCAGACATATTGATAATGAAAGCCACACCATCCGAATCACCAAACTTCTCATGATAGCATTCGTCCATCTCTTCATGCATGCTGCTGGCCCCGGACATGTAGGCATTCTCAGTCACAATCATGTAGTTCCTGTCAGCAGAATACTCAGCTAACTGATTACTCAGCTCCATTTCCTGCGCGTCAGTCATAAGCCCCGCCCCATCATAGATGAAGACATTGCCGTTATCAGAAGCTGCAAGAGCAGCAAGGGGACCAGACATCAGGAAAATAACTACAAAAGTAAGCAGGCAGGCGGCCCATCTGTTAATATTTCTCATTAAGTCCGCCTCCCCTCTTCCCGAACTGCGGCAGCGGCTGCGTCGCAATCCTGTTGTAATCCCTCGCCATCTGCACCGCCACAATGATCATGACAACAATATTTATAATGATAAGTCCGTACATGAACACATCAGAATGCGGATCAAGCACCAGATCAGCCAGTGACAGCATCGAACCAATCATAGCAAGAACAGCAGTGAAAGAAGAACTGCCTCTTGCCTTGGCGATCATCACGATCACAGCCGCCACAAATATGATAAATGCAATACCCCTGAACAGATACCCGATAGCAGTCCCACTCATAGCCATCAGAATAGCAATCACCATCAGCACAAGACTCGTAACAGTTCTGGCACTCAGACCGCCCTTCTTTTTGTGATCCACTGCATACGGGTCATTCGGTTTTTTATTACTTTTGTTTCCGTTATATCCTGCATCATCAAGATGATTCTCTTTCCTGTATATCCTGTTCGACTGGAAAGATGCAACAATCATCAGAACAGAAGATAAAAGAAGTGTCACAAAAGGCACCGCATGCATGTCGATAGTTCCGAAAACTCCTGACAGCAGGAGCAGAATAACTGCACATATTGCCGAAGCCACAAGAGATCCCCTCACATATTTTCCTATATCTACTGGCAGATCAACATGAGCTGCACCTGTCTGGCCATTGATGACAGTGTAGGCCACGCTGTTATTTTTCCTCGTAGTCAGAAACCACAGCGGCAGATATGCCCCGGTATTCTCAGATGCCTTGCTGACATACGGATCAATCTCCTGCTGCTGCACATATGCACTCTCCGCGAGATAGTACCCGTCATGATCACCAGCTGTCAGATCCAGCTTTCTCCTGATGATATCTATGCATCTCGTCTTCGTCTCGTCATCGTACACATCCGGATCGACCGTCGAATTCTCCGCATAGAAACCTGCCATATAATTCGGGTTGAAATCGCGCATCTGCTCATAGAAAAATGGTTCGATCTGTTCACTCACCGTATCATCCAGAGTCTGGGATGCATCCTGCCCCACACTGATCTCACAGTCGAGGTCTGTCTCCATATCTGCCGTGTAATGGTAGTCATACATGGCGTCGGAATCGTCCTTTGCGATAGGGATAGACAGCCTGCCTTTTGCCTCATAATTATAGATCCAGTACGGAGTGTAGAGTCCCACAAATGACTCAAGTCCGGCAGATGTCTTCAGATCATCCGGCAGAAAAGGCACACCGTCCACCATTCGCTGGTACCTGTCTATACAGTCCTGCTTCGACAGTGCAAACGGGATAATCCTGTCCGGATATCCTCTCTGCGAAAAATGCTCAGCATTCGTGATCTCTGCTCCACAGTACGGACAGAAATTCATCCCGTCAAGAGACGGCGCCGCCACCTCGCCGCCACAGTTCGGACAGGTGACTACCTCCCGTATATAATTGAACTCCTGTGATTTATATTCATCTACTGGAAAAAAAGAGCCACACGACTGACATTTCATCTTGTGGCTCTTCACATCATATATGAGCTGCCCGCCGCATGACGGGCACGGAAAAAGATTCGCCAATTAATCCTCCTTAGAAATCTGGTTTCGGGGCGCCGCACTTAGGGCAGAAATTGCCGTCCGACTTCGTGCCGCACTTAGGGCAGAACCACTCACCTGGCTTCGGAGCTGATACATCGCTCTGCTGTGGCTCGCTCTTGTTCTGGTTCTGGAAGAACTGGTTCGCATTGATGCCGCCTGCATTTAATGCCATATTCATCCCGGCAAATCCCATCATCGCACCATTACTATTGCCTGCTGCCGTGCGCATGGCCTCAGCCTGTGCCTGCACGAGCGCTGCTCCTGCCATACCCTGATTCTTGTATACTGCCTGTCTCTGTACATCCTGCAGCATCTTCTGGTCTTCTTCAGGAATCGTAGCCGAAATGATCTGAACCGAAGTCAGTGACAGACCGTAATGCGAGGTCCATGACTGGTCGAGCTCACTCTTCATTGCATCACTTATCGCCTTCGTCTGACCTGGCAGAGCCGACGGACGGATTCCGATACCGCTGAGCTGTGCGAATGTCGGTTGCAGTGCCTGAACGAACTCCGCACGGAGCTGGTCATTCATCTGATCTACTGTGAATTCATCGGCCACATTTCCAGCAATTGCAGTATAGAGAACCACCGGATCCGACACATGCATCGTATATGTTCCATTGCATCTGACAGATGTATCGAGGTCCAGGCCGATATTTCCATCGACTATCCGGAAAGGCACCGGCTGCGGTGTACCGAACTTGCAGCCGATGAGCTCCTTCATATTGACATAGTAGATCCTCTGCTGAATAGGATTCAGTCCGCCATATGAAAATCTCTCCCAGCCCTTTTTTATCACATCAGAGATGCTTCCGGAGAAAAATGACGGCGACGTCCCATCCTCCCAGGTATAGGCACCCGGCTCAGCTGCCACGTCAAGTATCTGCCCCTGACTCACCAGAATCGCACACTGGCCCTTATTTACAATGACTGTTGAACCCTTTGATATGTCATCTGTATCAGCATGCTTATTCGATGATCTGCCACTCACCATGTGCGTGGCTCTTCTGATCAGAACCTGTGACGGCAGTGAGTCACAGGTATAGAACTCCTTCCACTGATTGGCAAGCTCTCCTGAAACGGAGCCTGCAAATGCTTTGATAAATCCCATTCATTTTCTCCTTTACTTTTTTCAACGAATCCTTATGATTCAGGCCTTCTGAACCCCGTAGTGCATCAGGTCAGCTTTGGTAAGAGCTGCTCTTAGCGGATTTCCGACGATCATTGCGATAGCAATCTTGATAGCATCGAATGGAAGGAACGGAAGTACGCAGAGCGAAAGGCTCGTAGCCAGATTGCTTCCTGACTCGATCATGAACCATGCTGTACCGAATGCATAGCATACGAGAACTCCGATAACCATTCCGATGGCCTGAATCACATACTTCAGCGCGCCTTTCTTTTTCTCAGACCAGGTGATGAATGCTCCTGCGATAAGGATCATCGGGATGCATCCGATCAGATATCCGCCTGTAGGACCGGCAAGCTTGGCGATGCCGCCCTGCCATCCCGAAAATACCGGCAGTCCGGCAGCTCCGAGAAGCAGGAAAATAGTAAATGCAAGTGTCCCGAGCTTGGTACCTACAGCGAATACACAGAACAGTGCAGCAAGCACTAACAGTGATACAGGAACAGGTCCGACAGGTACCGAAATCGGTGCCAGAATGCAGCACACAGCTGCCATCAGTGCAGTAACAGTAATCTCTTTGATCTTCATGTAAAACTCCTTATGTAATAAATAAAACTTCAAACAGATTTTATAATTTTTATGTATATCTGTCAAATTTATCTATAAAAAAAGACCTGCCTCCAGCTCCGTAATTGAAGCGCGGTCGTTATGCCAGATCATTTTTTGCATTTCAATACGTCCTGAATTGTGATATAGTACAGGTTATGAAAGTGATATTTATTAAACTGTTTGAATCATATTTCGATGTATCTGTGCCTGCCGCGATGAAACGGATGGGCTGGGAGGTCGAGGAAGAGACCTTTTATACACCGGAGGATTTCGTGCACGATGCCAGGCTTCAGCAGATGGTGCGTGAGCGGCTTAAAGGAGAGAAATGCGACTTCGTTTTCACCGTGAATTTCTGGCCAGTGCTTGCGCCTGTCCTTGATGACCTCGGCATGAAGTATGTATCATGGAGCTATGATGCACCGCTGCGTCTGGCGGGGACCGACGAAATGGAAAGAGATAACAATTTCATCTTTCTCTTTGACCGTGGACAAGTCCAGGAATATCAGAATCAGGGCGTCACCAGAGTCTTCCATCTCCCACTCGGTGTCGATATACCGGCATTTGAGAAGGCTCTTTCTAAAAAAAGCAGCCATCACTACGGAATCAGCTTCATCGGTTCATTCTACGCATCACCGTATGTCCCGATCCTGTCGGCAATGGATGACTATCTCCGCGGCCTGCTGCAGGGAACTCTGAACGCGCAGAAGAATCTCATCGGCTACTACATCCTGCCGGAGCTGATCACCGACGATATTGCCAAGCAGGTCGATGACAGACTCATTTTTGTAAAAAACAATCCATCCGGCTTCAGTCCGAACGCCGTCGAAGCAGCCAATGATTTTGCCGGCCAGGTGAGCAGGCAGAATCTGATTTTTACAATGGCGACCCGCATCACCTGTCTCGACAGACTGACGCTCGTTGCCGCTGCCGCAAGAGTCACAGACACCTTTGTCTGCACAGGCGATACAGAATCGCTTAAGAAGACTCTGCCAGATGTCACTGTTCATGGTCACGTCGATTACTATTCAGAGATGCCGCTTATCTTCCGTGACAGCAGGATAAATCTCTGTCCGTCACTCAGATGCATAGGCACTGGAATACCTCTCAGGGCGCTTGATATCATGGCGTGCCACGGGCTCGTCCTGCTCCCTGCATCGGAAGAAGCATATGAATACCTGTCAAATGGAACTGACTGTCTCATTTATTCATCGTATGATGAAGCATTCGAGCTCATGAAGTACTACGCAGCGCATGATACTGAGGCTGATGCTATCAGGCAGAAGGCATTTGAAAAGGCCAGCAATGAATTTTCCATGGAGCATCGTCTCCAGCAGATTGAGAAAGCAATTACAGACTGAGGAAATATATGAATACTATAAAGCTATATGATGAAGCACCTTACGAGACTGACTTTGTCGCAAGGATTACAGATATTGATGAAAATACGGTCACTCTCGACCGCACGCTCTTCTTCCCGGAAGAGGGAGGCCAGACCTGTGACAGAGGAACGATCCGGTGCAAGGGCCACGAGTTCACCGTCACAGATGTCCAGATAAAAAAAGACATCTGTCACACCCTTGACACCACAGATGATTCACTCCAGATCGGAGATGAGGTGGAAGGCCATATCGACTGGGCACACCGCTTCGACAATATGCAGAATCATACCGGAGAGCATATTTTCTCAGGACTCGTCCATTCCCTGAAGGGCTATGACAACGTCGGATTTTCTCTCACAGAAAACACCTGCCAGATGGACTATAACGGGAAGCTCACAGATGACGAGATCACCCGGATCGAGGCTGTGGCAAATGATGTCATCTGGCAGGCAATTCCTGTCGACTGCCGCTATCCGTCATCAGAAGAGCTCGCGACAACTGACTACCGAAGCAAGAAAGAGCTCACCGGTCCTGTACGTATCGTAACGATCCCAGGTGTGGACGTCTGCGCCTGCTGCGCACCGCATGTCCGCACGACAGCTGAGGTCGGCCTGTTAAAGGTCATCTCGCATCTCAACTACAAGGGAGGCACCAGGCTCTACATAGCCTGCGGCAGACGTGCATTCACAGACTATGTAGAGACATTTGACTCGCTCACTGATATAGGGCATCTGTTCTCAACAGGCCGTCCGGATGCCCTCGATGCAGTAAAAAAACTCATCTCATCAGATCAGGAACTCCGCACGAAGCTCGCCGATTCTGAACGGGATGAGCTGTTCAGACAGATCGATAAAAATGACACAGGTGTCATTTTTACAAAAGTCACCGACCGCAATATCCTGACAGCTGCCTTCAACCACCTGAAAGAGACTCACGACGGTGCCTGCTACATTTTCTCAGAGAAGCCGGATGGCGGCTGCACCTTCCTCGCCGGCGGCCGCGACATAGACGCCCGTGACCTCATGCCAGCCCTTAAGGAAAAGCTCGGCGCCAAAGGCGGCGGCAAGGCCGACATGATTCAGGGCTCCACACCAGCGGACAGGGGGACGGTTCTCCTGTCTTATTAATTAAATTATTTTATCCAAAAAGACAGGAGAACCGCCCTGTCTTTATTCTGTCGTTTGTCTCATGTGCCTGCGCTGATGAATTGCCAAACGAATAGAAATAGAACTTGATCTTTGGTTCCGTGCCGCTCGGGCGGATTGCAAACCACGAACCATTGTCCAGGAAAAAGCGGAGGCAGTTCTGCGGAGGGATATCTCCGTAGCCATTCTTATAGTCAATTACTTTTGAGACTTTGATCCCGGCGATTTCTGTTGGCAGATTATCCCGCATATCCTTCATCATCTGACTGATCCGTTCTGAGCCTTCGATTCCTTCGAGGACTATATTCGGCTCATCCTCGGCGCAGTAACCATATTTCGCATATATCTCCTGAAGCACATCCCACAAGGTCTTACCCTGTTTCCGGTAGAATGCAGCGGCCTCAGCTACGAGCATTCCGGCAGAGATGCCATCCTTGTCACGGATATCCTCACAGGCAGCATAGCCGACAGACTCCTCATATCCAAACAGATATGTGTAGCCATGCTCATGCAGGTATGGAATCTTCCCGCAGATATTCTTAAATCCTGTCAGCGTCTCAAACATTTCCACGCCATACGCATTCGCAATTTTCGTAGAAAGAGTAGACGTCACTATCGACTTCACCATGGCACCTTTTTCAGGCAGGGTGCCTGCAGTCTTCCTGCCTTCAAGGATATAATTCACAAGCAGATATCCGGTCTGATTCCCGTTCAGCGGCACATAGTCGCCATCTGCATTTCGTATCTCGATTGCAAAGCGGTCCGAATCAGGATCTGTCGCCATCAGAAGCTCGGCTCCCATCTCACGACCATACTTCTCACTCAGTGCAAAGGCTTTCGGGTCCTCGGGATTCGGATACCCGACAGTAGTGAAGTCAGGATCAGGATCTGCCTGTTCCTTCACTATCCCATAGTTCGTAAAGCCTCTCTCATCAAGCATCTGCCTGAACGGAATGCTTCCCGCGCCATTCAGCGGCGTATAGACAAATGGTATTGACAGATCGAGTTCATCGCCTGAATGAATGGACAGTGATATGACTTTTTTGAGATATTCCCTGTCATACCTGTCATCAAGAACTGTAATGAGCGACTCATCAGACACATCGGATCTGATATCAGTCCACGGGTCCACTTTTTCAATGAAAAAAGTCATCTGATCTGCAATCTCAGCAGACACCTGACAGCCATCATCCCAGTATGCCTTGTAACCGTTGTATTCCTTCGGATTGTGGGAAGCAGTGATATTGATTCCTGAAACTGTACCCAGGTATCTGATCATGAATGCCAGTTCCGGAGTCGGCCGCAGATCTGGAAACGTATATACCCTGATCCCGTTCGCGGCAAAAATATCTGCCGCAAGCTCTGAGAATTCCTTTGAATTGTGTCTGGGATCATGAGCGATCACGACACCCTTTTTCATAGCACAAGCGCCCTGTGATCTGATGAAATCAGCAATTCCCTGGCTAGCTCGCCCGACAGTGATACGGTTCATCCTGTTGGTGCCGGCACCCATTTTTCCACGGAGGCCTGCAGTTCCGAAGCTCAGATCCTGATAGAATCTGTCCTCAATCTCTGCTTGGTCTGAGATCTGTTCCAGCTCCCTGTGCAGCTGGTCATCAGCTGAGAGGTGATCCAGCCACTCTTCATATTTTTCTCTGTACCCCATGCTATCTCCTTGTCTGATACACCCTCATGCGGTGTGTCGTGCGTTCCGACTCCGGCGGCAGCTGCATGTAGTCCTCGCCGTACTTGCCGCGTAGATACTCACCATATGAACCCGGCACGAAAAATTCAGTATCCTCGAACTCTGCCTTCTCAAGGCGCCGTGTCGCAGGTCCGTCACAGCGCTCACCCATACCTCCTGTGACGCAGGTGATCGAGCCGACATAGTCAGCCGTATCATAGTCAGCAACAGAAGCGGCCCATGTGCAGAAATCATGGACAATCCGCCTGTTTCCCCTGATTCTTTCGAAAAGTATGACAGGCGTTTTCATGATCTTCTTCGCAAGAGTCGTGCCATGGAAGCACTTAGCCCTGGAATTTAAGATGTCGAACAGATACTTTTTCCCTTTCTTTACGACAGCCTCTCCTTCTGCGTCAGTTGCCGGCCAGCCGTCCTGCGGGAAAATGTCCAGAAACAGATGCAGGATCTGATACTTCTCTGCTATGTATTCCGATGTATCCCTATCGAGAACCGTATCCATATTTACAAGCTCTGCAAAAGGGATTGAAAGCGTCCCCCGGTCACCGGATAGCAACTTCCAGTGCTCATCCACAGGCTCCTGTTCCACGAGGTCAAGAAACCTCTCGTAGTCAGGGCGCGGCATGCCTATATCCACATCATCGTCCCACGGGATGAAGCCATGATGGCGGATAGCGCCAAGCAGCGTACCTCCGACCAGATAATAGCGCAGACCATGACTGTCACAGTATGCGGCAAATTTTTTCATCATAGACAGAAGAACCGCATGGATCTCATCCAGAGTCATCGGTTCCCCTGTATTTTTCGTCACTTCATTCATGAATTCATGATACCATATTCCGCTCCATTATTCCACGAAACGCCCGAAAAATCTGTTGCTATTTACCATGAAAAAATCTATAATTATGAGGTATCAATTGATAAATCTGAACCGAGGGATTTATGGGAATCAAGTACAAAGTTAGTGAACTAAGGCCAGACATGGTCCTTGACAAAGATATTGTGACACTTCAGGGACAAACGCTTGCAAGAGCAGGCGACAGGCTGACGCGAAACCTGATTGCCCGGATCAGTTTTTATTCCATATTTGATGTTGAGATACGTCCTGAAGAGCAGGTGAAAGCTGAGGAAGAAGCAAAAAAAGCCGAACCGCCGAAGCAGGACAATCAGACCATTTCATATTCTCAGAAGCTCAAAAGCACCGGGGTCTATCAGACTTTCCAGATGGACTATTCCCGGAATCTCGCTCAGATGCGCGGTGTCTTTTTCCGTATTCAAAAAGAAGACCATCCTGCCATTGATTTCAAGGCAATCCTAAGAGATGTATCGGCTCTCTTTTCACAGAAGACGGTGCTTGATCTGTTCGATATTCTCCAGACCATGCATTCACTCGACGATGCAGTGTATGTACACTGTCTCAATGTGTCTCTGATTGCAAGGGGCATCGGCCGATGGATGCAGGCTGATCAGGAGACGCTCGATATCCTGACACTCGCCGGATATTTCCATGATATTGGCAAAATTACTATTCCTTCCGAAGTGCTCAATAAGACAGGCAAGCTGACAGATGAGGAATTCGCCCTGATGAAGCAGCACCCGATGAACGGGAAAAAGCTCCTGTCGAAGATTCCTCATATTGATTCAAGAATTCTGTATGCTGCGCTTCAGCATCATGAGAGAAATGACGGATCCGGCTACCCGAGAGGACTCTCTGGGGATGAGATCGATCCGGTCGCATCAGTGATCGCTGTCGCAGATGTGTATGATGCCATGACGACAGCCCGTGTCTACAGAGCACCGCTGTGTGCATTCCAGGTCATCGGCGCATTTGAAAACGACGGCCTTCAGAAATATTCGCCACAGGTGGTCATGACTTTTCTCTCGAGACTCGCAGGTTCATATCAGAATGCACGCGTCATCTTAAGCGACGGCCGCCGCTGCAAAGTGGTCTACATCCACCACCACAAGGACTGCATGAGCCGCCCTATAGTCCAGTTCGACAATGGAGATATCCTTGATCTCCTGACACAGCCGAAGAGCCTGTATATCAGCTCGATCCTGTAGGTCACAGCCTGACATGGTCTGATTATATCACACAGAAAAAGGAACCGTCCACCTGTGTGTGAACGGCTCCTTCTGTCATTGGTATTGATTGTTTCGTTTCTTAGTTCCCTATATGTCCAACAGATCTGTTAATTTTTTAAAAAAAACATGTCAATTGGGTTTACGAGTCTGTGACTAATCGTCTCTCCTTCGATACACTATAGATCGTATCCTCTTGTCCCGACCTTTGCTCTGCTCGGGTTCCTTCTCACTGTATGTAGATCGTCTAACCTGCATCTCTGGTGAGGGACGGCTTAGTATTTGTAAAAATAAAATCAACAAGTTTCATATCGGCTAAAGTTTCCTGCTCACCGCCTTTTCTTCACTGCTCTTATCTCTGGAAGCTTCCTTTGTTTCTCTATGTCTGTATTCTAGTACTCTTCACTGCTTTAGTCAAGGGTTTTTTCTGATTTTTATGAATTTTGTCACCTTGCACAATTATTGTCTGTTAATTTTGTATATTATTGTCTGTTGACTTCCTAATAATAATGTGATTCACCTTTTATCTGGCTTCAGGCCGGCCTTATCCAGCAGCTCTTCGTACAGGCGGTACCAGTGCTGGACTGTGTTCTCCAGGAAAAAATAGTGCGCCAGATAGAATGCCAGCAGGATCAGGAAGCCGAAGAAGATCGGGCCTGAGGCTATGATGGTGTCCGGCAGGTACAGGACTACTCCTAATGCGAAGAGGGTGATGACTATCGTGAAGAATACGACGATCAGGTGGACGAGGCGCTCGTGCTGGAGGAAGCGTATTTTCTGCAGGTGATATTTCAGTTCCTGCTGAGTTTCCTCGGGAGTATGGTCTTCACTTATGAATTGTTCTACCTGAGTCTGATGTTGTCTGCACCATTTTTTGATATTAATACCATATCTATCTTGTGTCATAAAAATTACGCTCCCAATTCGCCTTCACATCACATTTTATAATAATATTAATAATCAATATGTAGCAATACCAGCCCTTCTGGCGGTGCGGTCGGGCCGGCGGTCTCGCGGTCTCTGGCTTCCAGTGCCTGCCTGATGAAGCCTGGCCCACGCTGGCCGCTTCCGACCTGTATCAGCGAGCCTGCTATGATACGGACCATGTTGTACAGAAAGCCGTTGCCTTCGATATGGATCGTAATCACATTGTCATCCGATCTGCTCACTTCTATCCCATATATCGTCCTGACAAATGTACTGGTCTGCGACCTGACCGAGGCGAAGCTTGTGAAATCATGCTCTCCGACCAGCGTCTGTGCCTCTTTATTCATCAGGCATGCATCCAGATCTCTATGAAAGAAATACGTATACCTGGACAGTAATGGATTCGGAAAGGTCCGGTTCAGGATCCGGTATTCATACACTTTTCTTGTCTTCGCGAAGCGTGGATGAAAGTCAGGTGAAACTTCTTCTGACTTCTGGATCACGATATCATGCGGCAGCCGTTCGTTCAGTGCGTATGCTATCTTTTCTGCTGGCATTCGCGAATCCACATCGAATACCGCAACATTTCCGAGCGCATGAACGCCGGAGTCTGTGCGACTCGCGCCGATCGTTGATATATCCGTGTGAAACAGATCCGACAGGGCTTCGTTTAATTTTTCCTGAATCGTGACTCCATTCGGCTGGACCTGCCATCCGCAGTAATCTGTTCCATCGTAGGCTACCGTGAGCTTTACCCTCATATGCCGAGCTCCTGCATGACTCCTCTCATGCCCTGCTCCTTGTCTGCCAATCTGCCGCCGTAGACATTCCCGAGCGCCATTCCGGAGAAGAATTCGGTGAGATAGAGATATGCTTTGTTCTGTAATATTTTTCTTTCTTTCATAATTTATATTTTCTCTTTTTAGCTCTCATCGGTCTTTCAGACCTCTTGCGTCGCCATTTTCTTAAGAAATACCTGCCTGTAAAATAGCATATCGCTGCGACCGATATGAAAAACCCTATGAATCCCAGGAATGGAATCCCCAGTATCCGCGGTCTCAGATTCGTGGTGCAGATGATGCTCGATCCTACGAGCAGTCCTGTGATGCAGAGGCCTATGACCAGATTCCTCACAGCCCTGTCTATGACTGCCGTAAGCTCTGACGTAGGCTCGAGATCAAGAGTCATCCTGCCTTTTCCACGGAGATGCTCTTTCATGATCTCGGAAGTGAGTGACGGGATTTCAGAACCGTTCGACACCATGCGCAGGAACTTGCGCCCGGCATGGCCGATCTCCTGTCTGATATCTATATTGTGAATGGATTCCTCCAGAAGCCGCTCATAGGCTATCTCCATCATACTGATATCAGGGCTGATCTCTGCAAGCACTCCCTCCACCTGAGTGAGTCCGCGCGCCAGCATCGTCATACCGTGAGGCATGCTCATGTGATTATTTTTCATGATGTCCATGAGATCACTCATTGCCTCTGCCAGATCCACATCGCCCATAGCCTTCGACTGGTACTGCTGGAGGAAATCCCTCAGATCATTGTAGAGCGCATCCCGGTCAGGCTTCGCCCAGAAATCACCCAGATCAAGAACAGCATCTGTGACCTTTGAAATATCATGCATGGCAATGGCTTCGACTCCACGAACCATTATCCGGCGGTCCCTGTCAGTGAGCCTGCCCATCATGCCCATATCGAGCCAGACTATTTTTCCATAACGGATCTTCACATTGCCCGGATGCGGATCTGCATGGAAGAAGCCGTCATCCATGACCTGTTTGATGAAATTGTTAGCAAACTTCTGGCCAATCTCATTCAGGTCATAGCCATTTTCCTTAAGAGCCCTGGCATCATTGATGGCAAAACCATCGATATACTCCATCACGAGCACATGATGCGTCGTATATTCCGGATAGAATTCAGGCGTCGCAGTATACACAACCGAGCGGTTATCCTCCGCGAACTCCTGCATATTGGCAGCTTCGCGCGTGAAATCCATCTCTTCCTGTGCGACTTCCCACAGCTCGTCAAGAACCATGTCCAGATCGACTATATCCTTAAGCTTCGGAACCGCTGCCGGAAGCACCCTCACCGCCTTGTGCAGCAGGTCGATATCACGCTTCATCATAGTGTAGATGCCGCGGCGCCGCACCTTGATGATGACATCACTGCCATCTTTCAGCATCGCCCTGTGCACCTGCGCAATTGAGGCCGAACCTATCGGATCCTTTTCTATCGCTGAAAAAATCTCATGGTAATCCCAGCCATGCCTGCTATACGAATCCTTAAGGACCGTCTGCACTTCATCAAACGGCATGGGACGCACATCCGAAGTCAGCTTCATCAGCTCGTCACAGTAGGCCTTCGGAAGAATATCCGAATGAAGAGACATGATCTGGCCAAGCTTCACATATGTGGGACCCAGGTCTTCTAAAATAAGGCGTAACTTTTCTGGAGTTACGCCTCTTGTAATATGGTACCTGTGAAGTACCGATGTGATCTCACGAAGTCTCGATGTATCGCCACTCATGAATCTTTTCTGTCTTCATCGAAAAGGCTGTCATCAGCTGCATCAGCCTTTTCATCTGCTTTTGTATCACTTGCAGCATTCTTCACTTTCGCTTCAGCCTCGTTGATTTTCCCTTTGAGAGCATCGAGCTGCTCAGCTGTCATGCCTGCAAGAATGGCATTCAGATCGCGGATCGGGTTGTCAGAAGTACCAGCTTCCCTGGCCCTGGCTTTTCTCTCCTCTGCACGTTCCTTTGCATTATGCTTTAGCTCCTCATTCATGGACTTGCCATGCTCAACGGTGCTCGCACCCTTCTCCACCAGATCATTGAAGATCTCCTCGCTCTTGTCGGCCGTCACAGCAACAGCTCCGACTCCGGCCAGGAATACCTTCTTCATAGCTCCTGCGATGATTCCTTCTTCTGACATATCATAACCTCCTGTCTGTCAATAAATGACACGTGTAATGTTTCTCAGATATATGCTTTCATTTTACCATAGTGCCAGACTTTTTTCATCTGAAAAAATCTACTATCTTCGGAATAAAAATAATCAACCCTATAATCGCCGCAAATATCGCCGCTACAAGCACTGCGCCTGCTGCTGTATCCTTTGCCTTCTTTGCAAGAGGCCGCTTCTCTTCCGTGACCAGATCGACTGTGCTCTCGACCGCAGTATTTACAAGCTCGAGGCTGATCACAAGTCCGAACAGGATCAGGCAGATGATCCACTCATTCAGAGAAATGCGCAGAATGATCCCGCCAATTATTACGAGAGCCGTCATTGTGAGGTGGATCCGTATATTTCTCTCATCCCTCACGCATTCCCAGATGCCCTGAAAAGCGTAGCCGAAACTCCTGTATATAGGCTGGTGCCTGCGCGGTCCGGGCTGCCTATCCCTATTTTCATAATGACTGCGGCTATTCATCGATTCTGATTCTCTATTGCTGATCATAGATTCAGTATCATGGCAGCTTCGTGGCCAGTCATGCCATCCGTGATGCCAAGCTTTCTCGCAGCCGTTGTCATGCCCTTGATCGGGTTTGCGAGCACTTCGTTGAAATCAGCTCCGCCCACAAGTACAGCTGCATCGCCGAACTTCTCGGCAGCCTCGAGATTCAGATATCCGCACATCAGGTATCCCTTGTTGCATTCAATCAGGATCATATTCGGGTGACCCTCTCCACCAGGGCTCTTAACCATCACCGCACCAGCTGCCGTACTTCCAATTGCTATTCTGTCTGTTATGACCATATCTTTCTCCTTATAAAAAACTGGTAGAATAATCATTCCGTTTAATGAGTCTATTCTACCATATTCTGAAGAGGTTGTATATTTATACTATGCACGTCTTCCATAAAGTCTTGTGAAATCGTTCTCATGAGAGTATAATAACGGCATGACGATAAATGAGATTGCTCAGATGGCCGGCGTATCCCGTGCCACTGTTTCAAGATATTTAAATGACGGATATGTAAGTGATGAAAAGCGTGAACGGATCGCAGCCGTGATCAGAAAGACCGGCTACACTCCGTCAGTTTCTGCACAGCTTCTGCGCTCACATCACACCAACTTCATAGGTGTCATCATCCCCAAGCTCAACTCCGATTCCATCTCCCGCATGGCAGACGGCATCAGCAGGAAACTCGCAAAAGAAGGCTACCAGCTGCTCCTTGCCTGTACCGAAAATGATGAGAAGAAAGAGCTGAGATACCTGTCACTGTTTCAGGAGAACAATGTAGACGGCATCATCCTGTTCGGAACTATTTTTACCCCTGAACACAGAAAACTGCTCAAGGCGCTCGACGTGCCAGTCGTAATTCTGGCCCAGCATGAGACTGGTTTTTCATGCATATACTCAGATGACTATACGGCTGCTCACGAACTGGGAACTCACCTGGCAAAGACCGCTCATGAGATAGGCATGATCTCCGTTACTCCATCTGATGATGCCGTAGGCCGGAACAGACGTGACGGCTTCCTTGATGCTTTCAGAGAAAACGGACTCAGCGTACCGAAGAGCCATATCGCCATCAGCGGATTCGACGCCACATCAGGCGAAAAGGCCGCACTTTCTCTTTTGAAAAAATATCCTTCAATCGACACTCTGGTCTGTGTCACGGATACCATCGCATCAGGAGCATCATGTGCGATACGTACTCTGGGCCTCAGTATCCCTGAGGATATCCAGCTGTCCGGATTCGGCGACAGCACCGTATCCACTGTGCTCTACCCGCCTCTCACGACGGTTCATCTCTATTATGACAAGGCTGGTGAATCAGCTGCCTCCATGCTCCTGACACACATCAAGGAAGGGGACACGCCGGTGAATGAGATGAAGTATTCTTTTGATCTGAAAATAAGGGAATCAACAAGATAAGTTTTATATAAAAAAATAGGCAGATCGATAAGCCGGGTTATGTCGTTGCATGGCCATCTATCCAGGACTGCTGTTGCCAGCAGCCTCAAGCGACCTACCTGGGAGAGACGGGCCGCCTTATCTCCCTTTGCGGTCTTGCTTCGGATGGGGTTTACATGGCTCCTTCTGTTGCCAGAAGGACGGTGGTCTCTTGCGCCGCCTTTCCACCCTTACCTGCGACGCAGGCGGTATATTTCTGTTGCACTGTCCCTGGAGTTGCCTCCGCCGGCCGTTAACCGGCATCCTGCCCTGTGAAGCCCGGACTTTCCTCCCGCACACCCTTTTTGGGTATAGTGCCAGCGGCCATGTGATCTGCCTGAGTGATATTCTATGCTAAAAAAGGACGCGGTGTCAAGTTCAAATATTTTTTGATGAAATGAATCAGGCAATATGGTAGAATAACAGCTGATAACTACAATATTAATTTTGAGGATATATTATGGGATTAACGCAGAAAATGAACCGCAACAGACTCGACAGGAACGGCGACAGGCCGCCTGAGGTCACATACGGACTCGAGAATCTCTTTGACGAGTTCTATGGAAAAGATGAATATGATGACGATGAGGAAACAGAGCACTACGAGGGGTATGAGGCAGGCTCTGGGAAAAAAGATTCCGGGAAAGGACAGGCCCAATGAATAATTTCTGGAAGGTCCGTGCTTTTTTCGTTGAACTATATCGCAAAATAAGATATGGCAGGAAGAACGGCTACAAAAAATTCACCTGTCCTTCCTGCCATCAGAAAGTACGTGTCCCACGAGGTCACGGAAAAATAGAGATTACCTGCCCGAAGTGCGGAGCAAAATTTATCAGGAAATCATGACAACCTGAATCCTGATGAGTGACATTTATCCAGCGTTTATCTGGCTACAGATGTCAGATGATCAGCCAGCCTGCTGCTGAATCAGCACACTCCGTTCTGAAATGTATCATGTCAGGATTATCCGGATAATATCTGGTCGTGAATACCACTTCACCATCATTGATATAGATTTCGAGCAGACTCCTGTCAAAAATTGCACGAACATTGCTGACTCTGCCATCCATCAGTTCAGCATGGCGCTCCGTGCGGCCACAGCCTTTATTCCCTGAAAAAATCAGACTCACAATTCCGTCCTTTACCAGAAGCTGCACATCATTATTGAGCATAAAGAGCAGCCCATCGTCTGCAGCATCCATCGACATCTCAACATCCCAGGCACCTGTTTCGAGGTCACACTCAAATCCATTTCCAGAAATCGCTTCGGTGGCTGAACTCTCTTCCTGTATGAAGTCAACTATTTTTTTCCCACGACGTGATTCAAATCCCTTAACCGGTGTCGTGTAGAACCTGCCATTCTTGTATTTTATCTCACGTGGCAGTGTAAGAGAATGCTGCCAGCCTTCCACAATTGCAGGGTCATTGCCGTATTCAGCATCAGGCACTCCGGCCCAGCCTATCAGAATCTGACGACCATCCGGCGCTGTAAAAGTCTGCGGTGCATAGAAGTCAAAACCCATGTCCCACTCATGGAAATTGTCGATTGAGATCAGATCGTCAAGTATGCATGAATCAGTTTTTTCAAGACCTGAGAAACTATTCTTTTCATCATTACAGTCCTGCCGGGTATTGCCATCTGAATCCAATATGCAGTAGCCGGATTCATATGTATTCTGGAATCTGTTCCTATGATGTACCATGCCCTGTGGGCAGAACGCCACAGCCTGCACTCCATCAGCCATGAAATAATCCGGGCATTCGAGCATGAATCCGAAATCATCCTTCGGGAAATATTCCCTTGCCACCTGCCAGTCTTTTCTGTCGTCTGACTTCATCAGCAGCAGGCCGCCCTTTGACGCGCGGCTTCGCATGCCAAGAAGCATATAGTATGCAGTATCTTTGCCTGATTTCTGAGTCACTGACTCACGCCACACCTTCGGATCCCTGACATGACACGACAGATCAGACGGATAGTCATCATTTGTCAGGAGCAGCTGCTTCTCTCCCGGGTGGATCCCATCCTTGAAATCTACCCTGATCACATTATGCCCGCGGCCTTCATTGATATAGTCGAAGTTGCCAGGATGCTTGACATTTCCGGTATAATAAATTTCCATTACTCCTTCATCTGTATATGCCGTTCCGGAATATGCCCCATCGCTGTCCCATTCGGTATCAGTCACAATCGGTATGTCCACAAAGATAAAATGAGCGAGATCATCAGACACATAATGTCCCCAGAACCTGCCGCCACTGCCCAGCGGGCTGTTCGGCGAATACTGGAAAAATATATGATACTGTCCATTGAAATAGCATGACCCATTCGGGTCATTCATCCACCCCTGCGGCGGCTGTATATGAAACTTGTGTCTGTATTTTCCTTCAACCATATCTCACCTCAAGACAGGGGGACGGTTCTCCTGTCTTTTTAATTAAATTTCTTTATCTTCTTGCTGTGATAAGTGCCTGTCCATGCTCGATGAGTCCCTGTTTAACCGGCTCGATATCCTTGTAGTCATCAGGATTCGTCACGAGAACCGGAGTCACGAGCTGATAGCCAGCCTTCTTGATCGATGGGATATCAAATGATAAGAGCAGGTCACCCTTTTTCACTTTGTCATTCTCAGCCACATGAGCTTCGAAATACTTTCCATCGAGCTCTACAGTATTGAGTCCCACATGGATCAGAAGCTCTGCACCCTTATCAGTCGTGATACCGATTGCATGCTTTGTCGGGAAAAATGTGGTGACAGTGCCATCCGCAGGAGCATATATTTTTCCTTCAGAAGGCTCTACAGCGATACCCTGTCCCAGAACGCCGGAAGCAAATGTCTCATCCACAACCTTGTCCAGAGGAACTACCTCACCATTTACAGGAGAAACGATCTCCTCATCGCCAGCGGCGACCTCAGCCCTGTCATCAACAGCGCCGTTGGCGTCTTCTTTTACAGGATCCCTGTACATGATGTATGAACAGATGAAGGCCACAATGAAAGCCACAACCATTGTCAGCGCATACATGATGGTCGACTGGGTCGTGATCAGGAATCCAAAGAGGCCGGTGATACCATAGGCAGTCGCATATACACCAGAGATGGCAGCTACGAATCCGCCAGCCGCACCACCGATACATCCAGCGATGAAAGGCTTCATGAATCTGATATTGACACCAAAGATAGCCGGCTCAGTGATTCCGAGGAATGCTGAAAGAGAAGAAGGAGCAGCCATAGATCTGATCTTCTTGTCCTTCGTCTTGACGGCAACGGCAAGGGCAGCGGCACCCTGACCAACGTTCGCAGCAGTTGCGATAGGCATCCATGTATTCTTCGGGGTAGCCAGCGAACACATCTCAGCCTCGATCATATTGTACATATGGTGAAGGCCGGCAACTACAGTGATAGCATAGAGTCCGCCGATCAGGATTCCACCGAGTCCGAATGGGAGTCCGATGAGAGCCTGTGCACCATGTAGAACCCAGGTCTCAACAGTTGAGAATACAGGTCCGATGATTGTAAGAGTCAGATATCCGGTCACAAGTACAGACACAAGTGGAGTCACGAACAGGTCAAACATGGCTGGAACGTGCTTGTGCAACCACTTCTCGAGCTTACTCATGATAAATATTGCAATAATGACCGGAATCACGTGTCCCTGATATCCGACCTGATCCACATGCCATGCGCCGAACCACACGCTCCACTGAGGTATGGCCTTGCCAGCTTCCTCAAGAGAAGCCACATTCCACGCATTGATCAGATTCGGATGGATCATGATGAATCCGATAACAGCAGCCAGGAATTCATTCCCGCCGAACTTTTTCGCCGCGCTAATAGCAATAAGTATAGGCAGCATTGAAAGGGCCGCACCGGCAAAGAGATTGATGATATTGTATGTGTCAGACTGTGTGATCGACGGAATAGCACTAGACAGACCGCCGAGAAGTCCGTTCAGAAGTCCGCTGGCAACGATTGCCGGAATGATCGGAACGAAGATATCTCCAAGAGTCTTGATTGCACGAAGGAACCAGTTCTGCTGCTGAGCCGCAGCGGCCTTGACATCGTCCTTCGTACCTCCCTCTATATGAGCCAGATCGATAAACTCATCATATACATGATTCACAGTTCCGGTCCCGAAGATGACCTGAAGCTGTCCGCTCGCTTCGAAGCATCCCTTGACACCATCGACATCCTCGATTGCCGTCTTGTCTACCTTGCTGTTGTCAGCGATCACCAGCCTGAGCCTTGTGGCACAGTGTGCTGCTGATACGATATTCTCCGGGCCGCCGATATGGTCAAGCACTCCCTGAGCTGACTTTCTGTAGTCCATAATTGTTCCTCCGTTTTATTAAAAAAATTGAATGAGACAGGAGAACCGTCCCCCCTTGTCCTGAGATCGTTCTCACAATATGTCTAAAAATATATGGGCTGAGCTCATTGCCCATATCATATGAGAACGTTCTCACATTTCTTAAAAAGATTATACTATGCTAATGAATCATTTGTAAATTGGAAGAAACTGACAAAATTTGAATGCTCATTTTGTGCAAAATAAACAAAGGACTTTACGATCCATTAGAAACACACTAAAATAGTACCGCTTGATCAGCTCCTCCTCATCATCAGCCAGAAGTATTCTCATATCTTTTCACACAGCCTCTCGAATTTATCAGCTCTTCTATCCCAGGTGTGCTCTTCTGCCGCTTTCTTCATGCCATTGTATGCGATCTCAAGAGTCCTGTCCTGATCAGACAGCAGTTCATTAATACGCGCAGGGATGGCGGCGATATCCTCATCAGTCAGGCGGAAGGTCGCTATATTTTCACCATCAGTAAATGCTTCATCAATGTACTCGGTCCCCTCGGTAAAGCACAGCGCCCCGCCCAGCATGATATCCGCAACCCGCTCCGTGAACCCGGCCTTGTGCCCGGTCATCACATTAAGTGAGATAAGGGACTGTCTGTAAATCTGTTCCACATCATTGTAATCCACGCCAGGGTGAATGTGGAGATTCGGATATTTTTCAAAAATGCGAAAGGAATCACTGAACACATTAAGCTCAATACCAGCATCCAGAATAGCCAGGATCACCTTTTTACGGAGATGCTGCACGACATCCCTGCCAAGGAATGCCCACGACTTGCAGAACCGCACGAATTCTTCATCTGAGAAGGAATCATCCCTGCCGAAGTACCGCCTCATCACATCCGGATCCGAGAGCAGGTCGCGAAGCACAACATCCTGAGGCCTCCTGACGTCCTGTATCATTTTCTGCACATAAATGCAGGCAAGCGGATACAGCGCTGGCTGCTGCTTACGGATCACAGACAGATCCTCATCCAGACTGTCAGTGCAGGTCCCCATGAAAGAGACAGGATAGGTGATCAGTGACTGCTTCGCGTTCCTGAACTCAGCAAATGACATGTCGCACAGATCAGTCTTCTCGCCGGCAGGCGGGAAGAACACCGCCCGATGATGCAGATATTTATCAATGTAAGCGGCATAATATCTGTCCACACACAGGAACTCCACCTGCTGCGGCATCCCGGCAAAAGTATCCCCATACCAGCACGGATGGTCAAAAACCATATCATACACCGGCGCATCGATCAGATCATACAGATATCTGCCGTCACTCAGCCTCAGACCGAAGGACATATTCTGAAATCCGATAATCCCCCTGAAAGTCCTGCCCACAAGCGAATTTACGAAATCTGGCGTGATCTCATCCTTTCCAGCGTAGACGACCTCATACCCTGCTCTCTTCAGTGCCTCCCCGAACTGATATGCAAATGCCTGCAGCGCCCCGAAACACGTCCCATCCGGCACATATATCAGATACGGCGCCACTCTCCTCCTGAACTCATGAAACTTCTCCCCCTGTCCCGACAGCATCTCCTGCAGGAACGGCATCCTGCCATCGATATCATCACCAAGGACAGCAAGAACGGTCTCGTCCAGCCAGCCAGAAGATACAAGCTCATCCCTGAGCCAGGAGATCAGGAAGCAGGAGGATTGCCAGGTGAATGTGGCAGGAGCTGAAGCATAGCGGGTGTCAGACTCGAGCTGGCGGATAGCATCAGCCTGTGCTTCGGTCAATTGAATTGATGAAAAAAGATCATATAAATTCATGCTTTTTCAATACTACAGGTGTCCATTCATCACCCTTTGTAGAGGAACGGAATACCTCCAGCACTTCCTTATTAGGAATGAATACTTCACCATAATTTCCCTTCTCACGTTCCTCCAGTTATGATGGAACAAATCAACCTTCACACTACCACCGTCCATCAATAAAGCTATAGTATCTTTAAGTACATCAAAATCCTTCACAATATAATTTTCAAGAGCTTCATAGCTTTCTGAATTGTTCCAGTAATTATCTATGATTCCATAATGCAGAGCCCTCGTCACTGAAAACGGACTATATATTGAATATCTCTTTGCTTCCGGAGCCTTACCGGTCTGTATAAAAATCTTGTGATCGGGATCAGGCGGTATCGCCTACGTAACTATATACCAGATCATCTGAATCTCCTCCTGATTCCGGATAGGCCTCATCCAGATCTGCAAGCACGCGTGATGAAAGTTTCTTTAATCCTTCTGCGACAGATCTGTCTTCCTTTATGAACTCTGTCATATCCAGTCTGATCACATCAAATCCGCCCAGGAATCTATCCCAGCCAGCATGCTCTGCCAGCTTGCGTTCAGTAAACAGCTCCTTACTATCCGCACTTCTGTCATAATATGCACTCACAACACTGGTTGCCATAGTCTTTCCAAAAGGTCTCGGACGTGACACGCACACGTCGTTCTGTTCTGTATTAACCAGAGAATTCAGATACAGAATCATTTCGGTCTTGTCGACATATATTTCAGAATTAACGGCTTTCTCAAACGCTGCCTTTCCATGATTCAGATAAATACCCATCTGCTCACCTACCTTCGTCAACCAAATACTGTATGAATTATATGTAAGCCGTGAATAGAGGTCAAGACAGAAAAATGTGCTGTAAGAATAGACGTTCTGTTTAATGGTTCAAAAAATCCCGCCAGGAAACGGGTTCCTGACGGGTTGAAAATAATTCGGGAGTCTGACCATCCTTCTTTCCAGAAAATTTCTACGTAATCTATACAATATATTGTATCATTTAAAAAGAAAAATCAATAAATATATATTTTATTATTAGTAATAATTATGGTTCATAACTCCCACAATATTTCAGTCTTGATCTATTTTTTCAAAGCTACCATCTTCATATTGTCTAACAGGCTTGTCATATTTTCTTTTGACAATCATCCTAATTATGCATCTCGAAAGAAGCATTGAAATAAATGTAGTTCCAATCACAGCAATAAATATAATCCATTTATTTCCTGCTGTATCACCGAATATTCCCAAAGCATATCCAATAACGATAAAAGCAAAAGCCACAATATTTTTGTATAATAATTCAGCATGCCTCTGTAAATCTTTTTGGTCTAGATCCGTATATTTGCCATTGTCATCCATAATCCACATGGGAATTCCATAATTTTCGTGAACAGTATTGTATCGAATCTTTTTATCAACGTCTTTCCCTAAAAACTCCAGCAAAATTAATGCTCCACTCACTTGAAAGGCAATCGAAAAAACATATATTATACTTGCAATCATTGAGATTTTCCCTTCTAGCTATTTGTTAAAAGTTTTTATAAAGCATATACAGCATTACTCAATAAGAACTATAAACTTTTCTGTTATAAAGTGAACGTTGCCACCATATCTTTTAAATTAACAAATGGCCCTTATAAGTCTTTAAGAATCACAACTGTTCGGCTATTAACGATTTCACATCTATGTCTTCGGTCACTTCAATATTGGTAAATGAGTCAATGCTATACATATCAATTGCCTTCCATCTTGTCCCCATATAGTAGTAATCCGGATATAATGCAATCTTTTTACAATTTACAGAACGAATGATATCACAAAGACCGCTACGCACACCTATGAATGTACCAGCTTTCTCAAGAAGAGATTTCTTTTCACACAATCTCACCCTTATAGGCTCTGTTCCAGATAATGGTTTCTCATCGCCAGCTACATTTGTGTATAATTTCTTGCCCATGTTCTGTAATTCTTCAACAATACCTGCCCAGAACTTTTCATCCATAGTAGGAACTGACTTCGCATAAGGAGAAATGATAACCGTATTGTCTGCTTCTATGCTACTAAGATATGGATAATTATCCCAGTTTACTGGGATTTTCGGAATGGTATCCTTTGGCAGTCCAAATACTCCACATCTATATATTAAATCAAGAGGTATGCACTTAGTATCAAGGATCTTCTGTAGCTTTACTACATATGGCCTGTCCTGATGTGCAATAAAGAATCTATACTCATCTGAGTATATCGCAGCCTGTATGGCAGCCTCAAGGTCATCCTGATTCAGGACCTCCGTGTATATCTCTTTGTCAAATAGTCTTACTACATCGATACCAGCATAGAACGACATTAACACACAAACATTATCTTTACTTATGTCTCTTTTCTTAAGGAAATACTCTAAGTACGACATGGTAAAATATACATCGCCAAGTGCTGGGAATGGACAGAACACATAGAATAATCTGCCATACTTTTCATCAAGGCTCTTTATGATATCTATTCCATGCCCCAGTCTCATCCGCTTTCTTGCAACCGTCTCATCTGACAGACTGTATTCTGAAAAAGAATTGTAGTCAATCATCCTGATAACAGGTCCATCAAATCCCAAAGTTCTCAGCTGTGATCTCATCGCTTCATAGAATCTGATATCAATAAGGACAATTGCGTTCTCATGTCTACTGATCTCATTCGGCTTAAGAATCGGAATCCCCCGATACTCACTTCCCCATTTCATAGGATTATTATCAAAAATCCCATAAATATGATATCCTCTCTGCATAATAAGATCTGCCATATCATCAGTCAGTGGACAGTGCCCAAAAAGAAAAATTTCCTTGCCATCAAAGGCATGCGTAGACTCAAGGCGACTCAAGTTCTCATTTACAGTATTCAACTGTATAAGGTTCATTTTATTCTCTCAATCCCAGGTAATGAGAATTCATCTCTATCTATATTAATTGCTACCGACATATCAAGTCCTGATGGCTTTCTGTCATTGACCAGTATCCTTTCACCATAAGGCAGATTGAAAATAATCTCATCATATCTGATATCATTGGTTTTTAGGAAATCAATCGTCATCTCCCGATATTCATCTGTTCTTGAGGTAAGAAAAATGATATAATCCCCATCGGGAATCTGGTTCAGATATTCTTTAACACCAGGAAGTAAGGTGTCATAACCATCTTTCTTATATCCATTATGCTTGAAGATAGTTCCATCAATATCAAACAGCCAGGTCTTGGGTAAAGTTGAAAGTGTCATCGACTTACAGCTCCATCTTCTTCATAAGGAAATCACATACCTTCTGTCCACATGTACCATCAAGATTTACTGATACATTCTTGAATGAATCCAATTCCTTCTGTTTGTCAAAAGGCGCACCATATACCTTTCCAGATATAAATGATGATAGTGAATTAATGGCGTCTTCCTGAAGGCCATACTGAGTCCACCATGGGGCAGTTACACAGAATCCATTGGCATGTGCCCTGACTTCATCAGCATCAAACTCTACAGGAATTTCTTTTACAATCTTACATTCCGTCTCATTTAGTTCAATCTCATAAAATCTTCTTTGAGTACCAGATATCCAATAATTCTTGTCGTTATAAACAGCAAATGAACCTTTATAGCCTCCGGTAAAATACCTACTATGTGGTTGCCAATCTATCGAAAGCGGAAATTTATACTCCTTAGACTTACCAGTTACAGTATTAAGTTTTATAAACTTATTACCCCTGTAAGGTGCTATATATAAAATCCCTTTATCCATTATCATTGATGAAAAAGGAAATATGTTGTCATGTTCCTCTTCATGATCCTGCTCAGAACAAAAAAAGCCTTCACAATGAATATCGTAATACTTAACTTTCCCAGTGTTTGGATAAAATCTTCTCAATCTTGTGCCTTTATAAGGGAGTACTATGAGACTTTCATGCTCACAGTATTCAACATTATCTAATTGTGGAATGTACGCAAATCCTACGCATCCATTTTCCGAATCTTCTCCAATTGAAATCACCTTGTGTTCTAGTGTTTCTATGTTCACCAGAAGCACTTTGTTGCTTCCAGTTGAGCCAATATACAAATGATTATGGAATAGACAACATCCCCCAAATTTTCTATTAAAATTCTGATCCTCTGAAATAAATATATTTCTCAAATCATCAGTGTATGTAACTTTCTCGGACTCCATATCCAGTCTGACAATATAATAATATTCATTAGGAATCAGAAATATATACTTATCACACACTACAGTTGTAACGAATTTATTAGCTTGATCCGTACAGTGTTTTAATTTTATATGTGTAAAAGTTCCGTCTTCAAAAACAGCTATATCCTCAGTGCGCAATGGAGTAAGATAATATTTTCTTCCATACTTACAACACAAGCTATACATCTGTGTCTTATAGTCTGATATTTTATTAACATAATGAAATCTTATTGTATTCTGTAATGGATATTCACATTTAAATATTCTATTCCCTTCTGTTATGATGTAGCCATTCTGCCAATCAGCAAAAGGTATCTGAAACAAGCATGAATCTACATCTCGATCTATTGCTTTTGCAGTTATAATATCATTCAGAATAAACAATGGTTTTCCCATTACAACGAACAACGAAGTAATTGATGTACCACTATCACCAATGAATGCATCACAAAATGCTGCTGATACTGATACATCAGGAGTTCTATCAATAATTCCTATATTTTCATTGATGAAACGTTCTTGTATTCTCAAGTAGCTATCATAAAATTCCGGTCTAAGTGCCTTGAATGTTTCTTCCGATAGTGGATGAGGTCTCCAAAACAGTATAACATTTTTCTCATGTAAAAAAACATCAAAGACGTAATTCATCTTATCAAGGAATATTTGAGTATCCGCTAAAATTCCCGTTATGCTTGTATTAAAAAAATAAACTGTTTTTCCAGCACGTTTATTTTGCCATTCCAAAGGAATCCTTGAATTAAATTTATCGGGATTAGTTATTCTTTCGTTATTAAGCCTTATAACCTTATCAAATTTTGGTGATCCCATTGGCAGGAATTTTGTCCTTGGAATAGATTTGTCATAGAATCCCATCTGATACTCGGACTGAGTAAGTATACAATCAGCATACAGATAACCTTTACACAAGCTCTGTCCCTTAGGTATCATGCCAACAGTAGAATAATACGGGCAGTATAGCAGACAATCCACATTTTTCTTTAATTCAAATGAATAGAATCGGGGATCGACTGTTGTCACAAAATTCAGGTCATCATATGGATTGTGAATAAATGCAATATCTGGTTTTATTTTTGCCACATCAAAAGCTTCCCAATCCGTTACAGGTTCATCCTTTGGGAATAAATCACTTTCGCAATGAATGTTATCTACCGTACCATCATTCTTTCTATTGTAGTACGGTATCGGGACTAAATATACGTTCACATCTTCGCGTTTTCTAAACGCAAGATAAATACTCTCCATCGAATCCCACATGGAAGCTTTATACGGAAAAAAAACAACTTCAAGAACTACCTGGATTTCCTCGTTAATACTATTTCTAATATTAATTAGATCAGTATCAATGCTGATTCCATTCATTCCCCTACTAAGCTGATATAAATCTTCGCAATACTTTTCAAGCAGTCTGACACTCCCTGTACCATTTCCTTCTGATTTCTCTATAGCATTACCTATTGAAACGGCGCTTTCCTGACAAGCTGTAAGAACCTCAATGCATCTTTGCATATCATTATCTTTTTTATATTTCTTATATTCTTTATGAGCTTCACCAATAGTATCTAGAAGCTCAAGAATTGTCTTTTTTTCAGTTCTACGCATTTTGTCTTTCCTCAAATAAATATAGCTCTTACAGCTTCAATAGGCGTAATAATATTTATGTCAATATAATTCTTTAGAATACCAAATTTCTCCGTACTTTCTATCAAACAAAACTTATCAGAAAATTCATAAGTATAATATAAAGATCGTATAATACTATATTCTTCTTGTGAAACCAATTTTACTGAAGTTAACCGTTCATATTTCGATTCCGTTGTCATTATCATAATATTATCAAATATTTCTTTCGGTAGTCGATTTGTATAATGAATTATCAACTCCATACATTCTGCAGAGATTAGAAATATTTTATTATAGTTCTTCAGATTATCATCAAGTTTCTGTCTATAGAAGTGTTCAGAATTCATAGCACCTCTTCCAAGTAATACAGTCCATTATAAAAAGCCCCACATATTGAATCATAATCCTGCCATGCATAAGTCGTAAGTGACAGCCATATCACAGCATGTAGCAATTTAATTTCATATTGATCTGCTCCTGTCAGTTCGAAGAAATCATCTTCCATATCTTCCCAGCCATTCGATTCTATATCTAACTGCACATCATTCTCATTTATATGCAGTCTGAATTTCTTCAAGTTGAAAGTATCATAATTTCCAACAATCGAGTAGTACAGCTTCGCCCAGTCATACCTCACATCACCGTATAGCTCAGTGTATCCGAAATAACCTCGTGGATCAATAAGTACCGGATCGCCACTATCACGAATCATCAAATTGGAAAATGTACAGTCCCCGTGGATGAAATTGAAAGTATCACAATGTAGCTGCTGAAGTCTGTTTTCCAGCTTTATCTTGTAGTAGAATATATTCCTACATCGTCTGCCATTAATAATTACATATTCATCATGAGCAAAAGGCACGAGATCGTGCAGCTTCGATAGACGCTTTATCGTCTTGCCATAATAAGCTTCATACATGGAGAAACTATCAGCCGGTATATGTGACGAATCATGCAGATTCCTTAATGCTCTGATCAGCTTTTCGAGCACCTTCCTCTTCTCATCGTGAGACAGATGCACATCATATATATTCTGTCCATGAATGCGCTCCATCCTGAGAGGATGCAAGCCATATATCTCTGGTAGTACATGGCATCTGAGCTCACGCGCCTTTTCATACCAGGCGCATTCTCTCCTAGCCAGATCTTCGCCCTGCGCATCTACAGGTTCCTTGATGACAACATCACCGTCTATAGTCATCTTATTGAACGGACGTGTCTTGTCAGTACCAAGCTTCTCATATTCCTCTAACAGACCGAATTCACAAGTACCCGCTAATCCGGTCTCTTCAAAAGAAATATCCTGTTCTGACAGCCATCTGACGAGCTCTCCTGATTCAGGAATTCCTTCGATCTGACTTTTATCCTTAAATAAAAAAAGACCTGCAACCCCATGGTCAGCAGATCTCTCTTCTTTGAATGTGCCTTCCTCATATGACCAACGGCATGGAAACGTCTGTGAAATCCCTATGTAATTATTATCAGGTATCTTTTCTGCTTCGTATTCATCCGGAAAATGATACTGCTCCGGCAATACCAGATCAGACCAGATCAGTGCGAATGCCTCATTATCAGGAATGAGCTTCACAGCCTGACCTACTCCGCCACAGGTTCCTGTACCAGATGAATCCACCACCTGATACTTCACATCCGTAAAGCTCTCGAGATACTCATGCATCACCTCGCGCTTGTAGTCAGCGATTATAATATACTCAGCCTCAGGATATTTCCTGAATAAATGAAAAAGCATTGGCAGGTTGTGCACAGGTACCAATGCCTTAGGCTTGTTTTCTGTAAGATATTTTAGCCGGGTTCCCTTGCCGCCAGCCTGAACGATAATATATTTCACGTCATATCTCTCCCTGTTCTCTTAGCTTTCTTCCAATACCTCCGCCCGGATGATTACGTCCGAAATCCTTTATCGTCACGCCTAGCCTCTTCGCAATCTCAATCGCCATCCCCTGAAGGATGATCAGATATACAGTCGTCGAATTATTCGGCACGATATTCCACTCATCACCCTCATTCTCGAGATGCAGCACTAACTGCTTATCAACCACTTCACCAGCTCTGCTATTCTCATGGAAAGTCCAAAGCCATGTATTCGTTCCACGCTCTTTGAGGTACTGCCCAAGTTGTATCGTTTCATTAGTACCACCACCCTTGGACAGCAAAAATACTATATCCTTTGATCTGACCATACCTAAATCGCCATGGATAGCGGTGTTAGTATGCAGGAAGCGGGCATCAATACCAAGAGAATTTAAGGTACCTACAAACTTCTCGCAGATAGGCACATTCTTGCCAAGACCACTGGCGATGATTTTGCCACCGTTTTTGATAGTTGCGACACATTCATCGAGTATCTGGCTATAGGTATCCTCTGGGATTGACTCTACGGAATCAGTTATTACATCTATTACATTTTTATAATAAGGAATCATATTTTATGCTTTCTATATGTAATGTCGTTCTAATAACCCTCAACATTGTTCTGCTGGTGTCACATAATTATTGTTGTTGTAATAACCAGCACAATGTCTGCAAAAATCTACATATCCCTTATCTGAATATCCTAATCTAAATTCCATTATTTCCTTTTTTGATGCATTACTAATATTCAGTCTTTCATCATCATGAACCGTATATAAATCAGCCACGGCAGCATAATCTGAATAATTACATAGATATAAGAAACCATTCCTATATTCTTGCCATGGTACATTACATCTGTCGAAATGATTTTTTAAATAATGTTCAGATAGATTTACATTATTCGATGATCTTAAATCTATCCATTTATCGACCTTTTGAATTCTATAATTTAAATTATAATGATCAAATTTTGCTATAATTTTATCGAATGTTTCATTAAACTGTGGTACTGCTTCCCTATAATCATCCAATGTGACTCCTACATTTAACTCCGACAGAGTATTGCATAATTTGTCACCAGGTAATACCGTCCCATTTGTTGTTGTCTCAAGCCTTTCTATTCTATCAACATAATTATCCGAAATATAATGTAGTAACTCATCTATTTGGGGATATAAAAATGGTTCTCCTCCTGACACATGAAATAGCAAGACATTGTCTATTTGTGAAAAGAACACATCTATATCATGTTTTAATTTATCAATATCCCGAAATTCCTTATGTTTCAGATATGGCGAAAAATTAAGGCAGTATCTACATTTCAAATTGCATACGGTAGTCGGCAGATATGATACAGAAGTCAATAACAGTTTATTATACCTATAGTTAAACATAACTGGTAAAAAAACATGCATATCTTCACTGCGAAAATTATACTCACTCGTATGCTTTATAACATCCTCAACATTATCTGGTGAAACGGTTATCAAGATAGTGGATGTATCATCCAGATGCACTTCCGATAATGAATATACATAAATACCTTCAATGTATGTATGGATTTTACTATGGTCACTGTCAATAAAACCTAAAATATCCAGATAACCATCAAGCACATGTAAAACCGATTTCCCCACTAGACCAGCACCATAAAGGTAAACCGACTTAATATTTTCTATCTTATGCCAGTATTCATCATATTCATGTTCCTTATGATGCCATTTCATTTAATGCCTCCATGTCTATAGGTGGATATTGTAAAAAGAATTTTTCTAAATCATTTTTTGTTAAGACATTTTTTATTCCCATAATATTAAGATTTATAAGTATATCACTATTATCTTCTGGTGAGACAATTACTAATATTTTTTCATATCCATTTTTTTTAATCAGATTTTCTTTGCTAATACATGGTATATTGTCAAAACTCTGTCCCACTTTTGATATATTATTGTCTACAAATGCGGATACACGTACTTTTCTTCCTATTAGTTCCTGCGAAAGCACCTTTCCCTGCAACCCTATACCATATATATACACATTATCAAACGGATAAATAGCCAGTTTATTTAATATATCCTTAAAATCATAATATTCATTTTTTGAAATAATATTGTGAGTATTTATAAACGTCTTCGCATCATCATAGTCTCCCCTTGCCCTAATCATTGCCAACGTCCTATAATAAAACACTGATGGCTCAGGAAACATTTTTCTTATTTCCGAATCTGACAGTGAATCGCAAAAATACATATATTGTTTGGCACAATCTTTTGAAAAATCTTTATTTGTTATCCTACCTGCTCGATCATGTATTCTGACAGTTACAAGAGGCTTTTCCAAAAATACCGTCTTTTTATTTTTCATGGCTCTGAAGAAAAAATCATAATCCTGCGTTAGTAAAAGATTTTCATTAAATGTACCAACATCATGAAACACTGACCTCTTAACAAGCGGAACACAGCCATGAAACGATGTCACAAGTAACGGGAATACTGATGTTTCCATTAGCTCCTTTGAGTATGTTTTCTCAAATTGCGTTATTGTGTTACTATGATAAATTATATTTTCAATGCTAAAATTACCATTAATAATATCGCATTCTGAATGACTTTCCATTGCTTCCATCTGTATCTTAATTTTATCAGGATAATAAGCATCATCATGAGACAACCATGAAAAGAAATCTCCGTTCATCTCTCTAATGCCATAATTCACAGCACTAGCAACCCCTCCATTATTTTTTCTATAATATCTTATATATCTGCCATAACGATTACATATCTTTGGAGTTTTGTCTGTAGAACCATCATCCACAACTATAACTTCCACATTTTTATATGTTTGTGAAAGAGCACTATCTATAGCCTGTTCCAAGAAATTCTCACCGTTATAAACGGGGATTATTATTGACACCTTATTGCACATGTTCGCTCCTGCAATTATATATCATAATATTTATAGATAGACTTATGTTGTTTCATCCATTGCGCCAAGTCTTTTACCTGATCATCATAATCTGGAATCTTATCCTTAAACCCTTTATAATTTGTACGTTCAAGTGATTTATTAACTTTTGGTATCTCTACTGGTAAAATTTTTATTTGATGTTTTCTTATATATTTATTAAAAAGGCACAATAGATCATATTTATTTATACTGACTTCTGGAACCATGTTATACAATCCATAAGCATCACACATAGAGAGTTTTTCAATAGTCCTGGCGAGCTGTAATGTTGTCATCCCAGTCCATATCACATTTTTATACCCATTAACCTCAACTTTTTGTAGCATAAACCAGTTCAATAGACCAATCCCATTTTTGTTAATATCCGGACCTACTATTGAATTTCTTAAGGTAATATTCTTTTTATCCATCAACTCTCCCAATGCCTTAGTACGATCATAAAACGTTACCCCATCAGGAAATGAATTTTCTGTATATTTTCCAACAGATCCACTAAAAACACAGTCTGTACTCAACTGTATAATCCTCGTGTTCATATTATCTGTCACAGATGCCAGATAGTGCGGTAAATACGAATTAATAAATATAGCATCCGAATGATTTTCATCACAGGCTTTATTCAATATACCTATGGCATTAACTATTATGTCATAATTACCATTTAGTATTTCTGTTTTTATATGTTCCGTATCATGAGCATCTCCTATAATCGTTTTGACAAATGGTGATTTACTATGTGCAAATCCAACAACATTATATCCATTTTCTTTAAGGTACAATGTAATCGTATGCCCAGCCATTCCATTGCAACCTAGTATCAAAAAATTCATCTGTTTTTTCTCCAGATCATTTTATTAACAACATTAGTATAGCTCTGTATTATATTTACAACTTTGTCACTGACATTTAAATCTTGGTAGCATGATACTTCTGAATAAGAATCATCACTTCTATTCTTATGAAGCTTTACAGCCATATTTACTGCCTGTATTATACTATCTGAAGTGATGGAACCTACTGTAAAAGCTCCTTGCTCCATAGCCTCCGGTCTCTCAGTACTTGTACGAACTGATACGGCTGGAAAATGATAATAAGCTGCTTCCTCAGGTAATGTACCACTATCCGAAACCACACAATATGCGTTTTTTTGAAGTGCATTATACTCAAATAAACCTAATGGTTTATGCTTAACAACTCTTTTGTCGAACTTAAAATTTTTCTCTGCAATTTTTTTTTCTGACCTAGGATGACATGAGTAAAGAATTGGGAAATTATACTTTTCAGCCAAAACATTTACAGCATTCATAAGTGAAAAGAAATTGTCGTCTATATCTATATTTTCCTCTCTATGTGCTGATAGTAAAATATATTTCCCAGACTCTAAATTTAATCTGTCTAAAATATCACTTTTTTCTATTTTTTCATCATACTCACTCAACACCTCAGCTATAGGAGAGCCAACTACAAATGTGTATTCTGGATGAACACCTGAATCAAGAATATATCTTCTAGCATTTTCAGAGTAACACATATTAACATCACTGGTCACATCAACTATTCTTCTTATAACTTCTTCTGGAAGGTTTTCATCTTTGCATCGATTTCCTGCTTCCATGTGAAACACTGGAATCTTCAACCTTTTGGCTGAGATCACGCTCAGGCATGAATTAGTATCTCCAAGAACCAATACAGCATCGGGGCTTTCTTTTTCCATCAAATCATACGACTTTGATATAACATTACCCATCATATGTCCCAGGTTTATATCTGGGACATCAAGATATACATCTGGTTGACGAATTCCTAATTCCCTAAAAAACACACCATTAAGAGTATCATCATAGTTTTGTCCAGTATGAACAAGAATCTGGTCAAAGTATACATCCGCTTTTTTTATTATCGAAGATAACTTAATGACTTCAGGCCTTGTGCCAACGATTGTCATAAGTTTTATTTTGTTCATACTCATATCAGTCCCTTCTCAATATCGTTATCTTCATTATGTAATTGTAGGTTTACGTATTCAGTTGTAAGTAATTTATCGATTGTTTTATTGACATCCAAGCGTTCAGTATTATGACTAGTATAAGCCTCATCTGCCTGAGTCTGCACATCACCATTTATAAAATACTTATCATAGTTTAAATCTCTTCCATCAGGGAGTATCCTATAATATTTCCCCATATCTACACTACGTAATCGTTCTTCCCTTGTCATTAGTGTTTCATATAGTTTCTCACCATGTCTGGTTCCAATAATTTTTGTACCGGTGTCGCCAAATAACCCCTGTACAGCTTTTGCAAGATCTCCTATTGTACTTGCCGGAGCCTTCTGTATAAACAAGTCACCAGGTTCTCCATTTTCAAAGGCATACATTACCAGATCAACCGCTTCATCCAGATTCATCATAAATCTAGTCATTTCTGGATTTGTGATTGTAATTGGATGATGATTTTTAATCTGCTGAATAAAAAGTGGAATAACTGACCCTCTCGAACACATTACATTTCCGTATCTTGTACAATTTAAAATAGTACCGCTTTCAGCGGCTGCCCGTGCATTTGCATAGACCACATGCTCCATAACAGCCTTGGTCATACCCATAACATTAATAGGATACGCTGCTTTATCAGTAGAAAGACATACAATATGTTTTACGCCAGCATCAATTGCAGCATGAATCATATTATTAGTCCCTTCTATGTTTGTCCTTACTGCTTCCATTGGAAAGAACTCACAACTAGGCACTTCTTTCAATGCTGCAGCATGAAAAACGTAATCAACACCGTGCATAGCATCGTGTAAGCTATCTATGTTACGCACATCCCCAATATAAAACTTCACCTTTTCATAATCGTTTGGATAATCGGACTGAAGTTCATGACGCATATCGTCCTGTTTTTTTTCATCACGTGAAAAAATTCTAATTTCCTTAATATCGCTTTTAAGAAAATGCTTAAGAACACAATGTCCAAAGCTTCCTGTTCCACCTGTTATCATAAGTGTTTTGTCTGAAAATGAAGACACAAATATTACCTCTCAAAACTATTTGATATTATATTGCTGCTCGGCAACAGGAATTCTTTTCTTATTTAGATTTTCCCACCCTGAGCAATTTTTACAAAAATTTGTATAACCTTTTTCAGAATATCCTAATGTAAATTCAAGAATTTCAATTTTTTTATTTTCTGAGTAATTTGTCAAATCATAATAATCATTTTTATCAATGTCGTAAAGTCCCGCCTTAGAGGCAAATTTGGCAAAATTGCAGAAATACAACTTCCCATCTTCAATGTTATTCCATGGATTTCCACATTCATCTCTAAAATCAATAAGTTCTTTTTCAGTCCAACATGAATGATCTGTGTTATCTATATCCAAATAAAACCATTCCTCGACTTTATTATCGGACCACTCAATCCCATTTTTGTCTAACAAATTTGCAACCATGTTATGCGATTTCTTAAAAGTCGGATTTTGAATAGTATAATCATCAAGATAAACAAATATGTTATGTTCCTTAAGCGTACTTAATAATTTGCTATCTGGCAAAATAGTTCCATTCGTCACTATTTCAAGTCTTTCTATTTTATCTCTATATTTCACATCTAAATATACAAGTATTTTATCAAGATCTTTATATAACAATGGCTCACCACCAGAGACTTGAAACCTAGGTGTATAGTCACACCATTCAAATATTAAGTCTGCCTCATTATATAAATACTGTAAATCATATGTTATATTTGATTCAGTCTTAAAGTATGGAGAAAAGTTCAAACACCCCTTACACCTTAGATTACATGCCGTACTCGGCACAAGACACAAGGATGATATAATAAGCTTATTAGCAGCATACCATGCATATATTTGCTCTATTTCAGTATTTAAAAAATTCGACCAGTAAATAAAATCGACTCCATTAATATAGCCAGACTGCTCAAGACGACGCATTACTACATCTTTATGTTCTTCTACAAAACAAACTATAATAAGATAATTCTCGCCAATATTACGATTATAATAAATATCGTCTACATGATACACTCTATGACCACAATATCCATTTTCAATATACCTCTGGTTTCTATCAGCAAAGGCATCTACCTGCAAATTATGTTTGACTATATTGTCAAATACATATTGCCCCAATTCTCCTAACCCATATATAAGTAATTTCTTGTTTTTAAAAAAATTCCCAATTCTATCAAACTCATGACCCTTATTTGTCCATTTCATTATAAATTCCTCTCAGCCTGTATCGCTGGTTTCACCTCTATCAAATTAGACTTATTTTTTGATCCATCGCAGTACCAACCATTACAATAGTTGCAAAAGTTTGTATATCCTTTTTCAGAATAGCCAGATTTGAATTCGATTAACTCACGATTTTTTGTGTCCTGATAGTTTTTTAGATCAAATAATTCTTTATCATCGGCCTTGCATATCCCGGCATAATCAGCATACTGAGCATAATTGCAAAGTCCTATTTTTCCCTCCCTTAAAGTTGTAAAAGGTTCACCGCAGTCATCAAAACGTTGTGCGTTCTGTTCATCTGTTCTATGATAATCTGTTCCATTGTACATTTGAAACCATTTGTCTACATGATTATTGATAAATCTAACATTATGCTGTTCAAACATTTGTAATACTTGATTGTATCTTTCTGTTGAATTTGGAAGACTCATCCTATAATCATCAAGATATACTTTTATATTTTTTTTGCTTAAAAACTCACAAAATTCTGGAGATGGCAAAATGGTACCATTAGTAACCATTTCTAATTCCAAAATCTTATTCCTATAAATACTATCAATATACTCTAGTAGTTCTTGTAAATGAGGATATAAAAGCGGTTCCCCACCAGTAATTTGAAAGCGATATACTTCATCAACCGCTCCAAAAAACAAATCCACATCATTTTTTAACTCCTCTAACGTATATTTTTTATGGTTTTTAATATATGGTGTAAAATTAAGACAATCTCTACAATTTAAATTGCATATAGATGAAGGCAACATATTAACTGAATAAAAAAACACCTTACCAGTTTTATATGTATAAATCACAGGAAACTTTTTCCAAATAAACTCTTCACCATACACAATATCATCTAAACTAATACCATTTGATATACATAGTTCTGTTATTTCTTTCCTAGGATTATTGAACGGGCAAATAACGACATAATCGTTTTTAGAGAATTCGTCAAGAAAAATTTTAGGAGAAATAATACGAAACCCTTGAATTAAATGATTTTGCTTTTTAATATCTTTATCTACCAGAATAATATCCCATGGTAGTTCATTCCTGAAGTGGGCTAGGATTCGTGTTGTTTCTTCTGCATTCCCTCCTATCCCATAAATATACATTCGATCCTTTTTCCAAATTCTGTTTACATATTCGTCATACTCCTTGCCTTTGTTTTTCCATTTCATACAAAATGCCTTTCTCTATATCGTAATATTTTCTGGTAAAATGTAGAATAACTCTTTTCTTATCTGAGTATACATAACAACATTTTTATATCTGTTCATCTCTAGTTGATTTTTTATATCATCAGAATTCATTACAGATAATACAATAATTGACTTCTGTTCAGCCTCTTTTAGCGATATACATGGTACTCCATCTATATCATCTCCCTGCTTCTCAATATCATTATCAATAAAAGCCTTAATTTCAATTCCATAATCACTCAATAATGTCTTCATTTCTTTTCCAATTTGTCCCGCCCCAAAAATATATATATCCTGATGACTCATTTTTATCAACAGTTCTGATTTGAACATTTTGTCATCATTATTCGGAGAAACTGTATTCTTTATTTTATCAACAAGATATGGAAGAATTTCTTTTGCTGGTCTACTGCCTTTTAACAAGAGATATAATCTATAATAAAAGTTTTTAACAGAACCACACATTTCAATTTTTTCTAAATCGGTAAGCTGTTCACAAAATTTCAAAAACATGGCATTATATTCTGGCGCGTGACATGTCATAGTTTTTTGTCCTTGTTCATTGTGAATTCTACTTACCATAAGATCATATGGGACAAATACCGACTTTTGTCCACGCATCACTCTGAACAAAAATTCACTATCCTGAGTAGCTTTTAATTTAGGATTATATAGTCCAACCCTCTCAAAATGGCTCCTATGTATCAATAAGGTGCTTCCATGAATCGCCAGAAAGACAGGTGCGAATGCTCCTGTCTCTAATTGCTCTTTTGAATAACTGTCAAGCCAATTCACTTTTTGAAATGTATCTGTATCCGTATGAAGGAAAGAAAAATTGGAATGAATGATGGCCCTATCGTTATTTCTTTCTAATGCTTCTTTTATTTGCTTTGCAATTTTATCTTTTGTGAAATAGTCATCATGGGATAGCCATGCAAAATAGTCCCCGCTCATTTCTTTTATTCCAAGATTAACCGCAGTAGAAACACCGCCATTCTCTTTTGAAAAATATCTGATTTTTTTGCCATATGATTTTGCGATAGAGTCAGTTGCCCCTCCGTCAGTTGAACCGTCATTGACAACAATAACTTCACAGTTGTCATATGTTTGACTTAACGCACTGTGTATTGCCGACCGCATGTAATTTGCCCCATTAAAGACAGGTATTACGATTGACACCTTTGGGTGTAATTCATTTTTCATTGTCGATTCCTTTTTTTATTTTATTCATGTTTTTTTCGCCAAAATATGGCAGAATCCTATATGCCAATCCGTATTCATTTGATTTCTTCGCGATAAAAATTGCCGCATCTATCATCTTTTCTGAAATCTCATTAGGTTTTATATTTAAATCGCAACTAATATTAATATTCTGAGGTTTTATTTTTTTACACAGATTCATAAATCCTTCCAAATCTGAATCATCTGAATTATCCGGCATAATAATATATTTCAATTCTATATTGCAACCATTTTCAGAATATTTCTTCAAGGTCTCATTGACTCTATCCCATGCATCAATACCCTTAACTTTATGATATGTATCTCTCGTACCTGCATCTATACTTGCATTCAAAAAGCTCCTATCATGAGCACACAACTCTGAAATTTGCTCGTCATATAATACACAATTAGAGAATATCTGTAGTGGGTATTTTCTAAGATAGTCTAAAATCTCTTTTTTATTTTTATTCACCGTAATTTCTCCAGCACTTAACTGAATAGGCTGACTTGGTTCGAGAACATCCATATGCTCTAATGTTTTTACAAATTCAACAATATCAAATTTTAAAGCACGATTCACTTCTTTTTGATGGTTAAATATATTTTTAGCATTACTAATTATATTGCAGTATTCACAGGCAATTTGGCATGGTACAGATGGCGATATCGCAAGTTCCGTTATTTTATCCCCACCCCCCCATTTTCCATATCTTAATTCACTGCATCCTTCACACGGATTTTCTTCTCTGGCTCTCAATGCAGTTATTATTTGCTTCCTGCGATTCAGAAATTGTTCAACAGTCTTCTCCATGTCATAATTACAATCTTCGAAGCGAACCAAAGGCGAATAGTTCCTCAACTCCTCGTTCAATAAACAACAACTGTATATTGCATTATGATCAACGATAGCAACATTCTCAAGCGAATAGCAAGACACATATTCGTCTCCATTTTGATAATCTTTATATCCAATAATCTTATCTTTTTTTATACCATTTATTTCAAGATAATATTGAATATCTCCTCTCGCTGGTTCTGATGGCGTTATAAACCAATAATAATTGCTTGAACTATCAACATCTTCAAATCGCCTCACTTCAAAGCCATTGCATGTCTTACCCCATTTAGCAGGATCCTTATCAACAAATCCTACAATTTCATAATTCTTTGTAACCTTATCACCATTCGTAAGGCTGTCTAAATACTTGATTGCTTTACCAGCATTATTCCCTGCACCATATAATATCACTTTATCTTTCATTACTTCATGTCTCCAATCCGTGCGCTTATAATCATAGCAAACTATAAAACACCTTTTTCTACTACACTTTTATATAAAATATCTAATGGATGATCGCTTTTATCACAGAAAATTTTACCATATCGACTGTTGCCTGAATCAGTCTTCCTTTCTTTCCATTTCATACACCATTTTCGTAAAGTAAGCTCGTTTATAGGAATCAATTTATTATCTGGAAGTTTATAAGAAATATCCTTAGCTGAATTTATAGTCTGATTCTCAAAATATGCTTTCCCACCGTTTCTATATATTTCAAAGGCGGTTTCCTTTATAATCGACGTGATATATATTTCTTCATATATCCATGGTGATTTTGTACGGCTATCATCTATTTTACTTCCAATGGTATACGTAGAATTGTTAGTATTGATAAAAATCACTATTTCTGACTGATCAATTGCCTTCATTATTGCAGTAGTAAGCATCACATGTACATGGGATGAATAAAAGTCATAATCTCTACAATTATAAGCGCCATTTGTCGGTTCATTATATGTATCATTAAGTTGCTTTATTAGTGTATCTGCACTTCCCCAGACAGTTTCATCTATAAATACATTGAGGCCAAAATACTGCACTAAGAATCCAACCAATTTAAGAGCCAGATCAGCGTCATCATGTGAGTATGAAATAAAGACATCATACATTCTATTAACGGGGAACCATTCTTTAATAAACTGTTCGCCAACAATCACGCCATTATCATCTATTGATTTATAGAGTATATCTTTGTATTCACGTGTTAGAACCGTCTTCCTGGATTGCCCCTGAGCTTTTAGAGTCTCAGTACCATATCCCATACTTTCGAATAGATCTTCTAATTCAGGTGACGTTGCATTTAATTTAAAAGCTTTATACATAATATATATTTCCCATACTAATCGATGTCAAAAATTGAAATTCTGTTTCTATGTTCTCTGTCTACAACCATATGGATATCAAAATTAATTTTCTTTCTATTCAGCCTAAAATATGAAACCATATACTGAAGCAAATCCATTTCATCATATCCCGTATCATCATTAGCGCCAGCACCTATTATTGGCATTATCACCGGATAATGTTGAGCACGATTGATACAATGATTCAATATACTTTGTAAGCATGTCTGATAATCATTTCCAGAATAATGAGCATGAAGGTTTTCATCAAAATGTGTTAGCCCCACCAAAAAGAATTGTATATTATGTTCAGGGTATTCTACCTCAGCAATAGTACCTACTGGATATTCTTTACGATTCCCTTTTCTCTTTTCGCTTTTTGTCAAAGTTTGGAGATTATCATGAAATGTTTCATTCAGGTTGTTTTTTATTTTTTTATCTAACTGTTTGGCCTGCTCCCCTGGCCAAAATTTACTTATCATTTGACCATGATGTGAAGAACGCCTTATCAAGTCATCATCAACAATTGTGTCAAATGTTCTGTTAAACGAGACAACAATATTCCTTTTTTCACTGTCGACAATACTATCATCAAATATATCCCCATACTCTACAAATATATGATGACCTTCTGACGTATTTACAATTGTTCTTCTATTCTTTTTCTTAAATACTAAAGCTGATATTACAAAAGCAACTACCACTACGCCCGTAAAAACTATAGCTGTAAAGGTAATTTTATCCTTTATTTCAGGTTCCTTTTTTACGAACAGAATGATACTATCTAATGGAAATAACAGTCCTACAAATCCTAGAACAGTAAATACAATAGACGTATATCGAGTGGTCTTTTTAATTATGTATGACATTGGCTATACCTTAACCACATTTGTATTTCATCAGTCATCATTATACGCTAAAAGTTTAAATACGTTTTGAAAATCCACGATTTCTATCTTTAAAAAGCACTATGAATGCACTGATTATCCATAATATAGAATAGAATATCATGTACAATTCTCCGATTTCATTTGTCGAGTTGGCCAGCTCACTCTCGAAATACCAACCTCTTTAGGCGCATCTATGCACACGTCGATTGCATGCTGGCCTGAGTTCCACTTGAATAGCAGGTCTATATTATCTCCAATTTTTATTTTCTCACCTTCATTGATCTTCAGTACTAGCACATCCTATTTTTCTTCAATACTTTACAGTGCATTTCTGCCTTATATTTACACGATTTAAAAAAGACATAGCTTCGCCATAGAGCCACCCATATGGGCGCCCTTAACAGACTCTGCTATGTCACGGAGACTACATCTGCACGCCATGAGCGATGTCAGACTTCATCTCCGGTCATTTCTGAGCAAAATAAAAGCCAGATGTCGATGCCATCCGGTCCTTATGCCTCCTGCATCCTTAGTGCGGTTCCTTCCGACTTTCTATTGCATTCCTCGTACCTTATCCGATTCTAATAAGGCATACATCTTTGGAATGATTTTTACTGACTTATATTTTATATCGGCAAATACTAAAAATCAATAAGCGAAGACCGCTATCTCATCGGCTGGGATCTTCGCACGGATATAGCGATTTTCTGCGAATGGTATCCGCACTATAGCCGAATGAATCGACAGCAGCAACTGCCTCATTTGTGCGTCAACCGGCGGATCTAGTGTCTGGGCCATGAAAAGCGCATCCTTGCAGATCTCTGTCTCCATGTACTCGAGTGCTTCCTGCACCTTGTCGTAGTGTGGGAGCGGGCTCATTCTTTCAAAGAGAAAAGCCATCGCCGCTGCCACTGACTGGATATAGGTGTACGGCTTCCTGATGTGTGACAGGGATGACTCGCTCTGCGAATATATGTACAGCAGTTCTGGTATACCACTTACTCTCTGTGCAAAATAAATCGCTTCCGCGAGAAATGTCATATCCTCCAGCTGATACGCATCTGAGAATCTGATGTCATGCTCCATCAGAAGGCTCCGCCTGAAAATCTTGGTTGCATGATATCCTCCCATTGAGATGAGACCTGACCTCCGGCCCCAGGTCAGGTCACCACAGAACTCCTTTGAAAACTGCAGCAGCGGGCCTTCCTTCTCATCCTTCATATATGCACAGTCAGCTATATCGGCACTATCCCGAACAGCTGACTGATACAGCTTCTCATACATGGTCACATCCACAATGTCATCGGCATCCGCGAATCCGATGTACGCACCGTGTGCCTGCTCGATGCCCCTGTTCCTCGATACACCAGGGCCTGAATTCTTATCATTCTGTATGATCTGAACCTTTGACGGGAACTGAACCTGCGCATCATGCATTATCCGGATTGTATCGTCCGTGCTGCAGTCATCTACCAGAATGATCTCCATATCATCAAGTGTCTGGTGCAGCAGATTTCCGAGCAAGCGTGGCAGAGTGGCCGCTGCATTGTAGCACGGGACTATGACTGTGACTTTAGGAAGTGATTTCTTTGCGTTCATGACACCATTATATCCCAAAAGAATGTGTCGCGGCAACCAGTATCTGGCTTTTGTCAAGTATCTGAATTATCGCAATAGCAGTGCCAATCAATAGTTTCCTAGTGAGAATACATACGTATCCTTAAATCTGCTCCCGGCTGTATTCATCACACAGGTTGTGCCACAGCATCCACCTGATGCAATAAATGTGCCACATTCCGATAATAATTCCAATGTTGTAAGATACTCTTCCCCTCTGAGCCAGCCATCATTATCTCTATTGGCTCTCTTATCGGCTAATAGCTCTCCCTGCTTGATATCAAATCTGCGCTGGTCTGTATAGCTGAGTCTGTCGCCACAGTATTGCTTCATCGTTTCAAGTATACTGGCATCCTCTGTTGACAGGAATATATGATTATACTTCCCAGTGGATTCGAACTCTTTTATCTTGTCCATCACCTGCTCAGGTGTAGCCATAACAGAATGTCCCGGCAGATGTGAAACTGTGTAGTCCGTTCCACGGATCAATACCCCTATCGTGTGCTCTGGATCTGTCAGCACCTTTTTCCGCTCTGCATCCACCATATCCCTGACTCGTTGATTCATATATCGGGTATTCATAAATGATGGATCATCAAACTTCATTATCCTATGCATCAGCCATCTTGCCGAGAATGTAACTGTTGAAAAAGGATACATAAACACATTTGCAGCATCCACCCATTCGTTCGCTTCATTTCCATATGGCTGCACGAAAAACTTTCCCCAGATATCCTCACCGTTCTGATCAGAATAAACAGAATACTCGGACTGCGTAAGCCTGATTACAGGAATATAGCCATTTGCCTGTGCATAAGCATACGGTGTCTGAAGCTTGTCACATATCGACATGAGACCTTCCATTGTAAACACTGGATCTACAAGGAAAAACTTTTTCTCAGGATACTTATTGCCACATGATACTCTTCTGGAAAACATATAGACAAGTGCCATAATCTCGTCATAGCTGAAAATGCCCTGCCTGCACCGTTCCTGATATCCTGCCATTATTGAACAGAATTCGCTCAGGTACATGGTATTGCCATTCTTTATCTCCTCTGGGAGTGACGCCTCATCTTCATAGTATTCGATATCATCCCTGCCAGGCAGCAGTTGTTTAAAATCCTCCCAGTCTCTTCCGACACATATCACCCTGCCGTCATATCTCTTTAAAACTCCATTCAACAGTACAAATGCATAATCTACTACACCTGTCAGAACTACATTGTCATATAGAGAAAACACCCTGACATCTGCGAGTCTATCATCCTCTTGTTCATAATTCAGATAAAACCCTACCGGATTGGTAAGTGATAGCAGACAAACCGGTTCGCCCAGTTCATTAATAGCAGGTATGATGCCTCCACGCATTATATGCCTGTTCTCTGTGGCCTCTTTAAACATCCTGACAGAGAAGTGAACATATGCATTCTTATCAAGGCACTTGTTGATCAGATCATTCCTGCTGATATACCAAACATCTGATGAAATTTCTCTTACAGCTACAACATCATTCTCATGACCGTCTTGAGAAAAGAATTCTGCCACTGTCCTTATTGCCGTATCAAGATCATCTGCGTCCAGATTATATATTTCTCCATTGACTACTTTAATCATTTTTCCTAATCCCTATTTGCTTTTATTTAATTGAATTATATGTCTTGTCAAAAAGAGCCACCGGGCGGTACGACCCGATGGTTCTTTTGGATTTCAGATATTTCAGTAACGAGATTACTGAAGGAGTGAAAGTACTCCCTGATTGCTCTGGTTTGCCTGAGCCAGCATTGACTGTCCTGCCTGCTGGAGGATATTGTTCTTGCTGTAGGTAACCATCTCTTTTGCCATATCTGTATCTCTGATACGAGACTCTGCAGACTGGGTATTCTCTGAGATATTGTCGAGGTTGGCAATTGTGTGCTCCAGACGGTTCTGAACTGCACCAAGAGTAGCTCTCTGTGTAGATACTACATCGATAGCTCTCTGTACGAGCTTCATTGTGGTACCTGCAGCTGAGAATGAACTAACTTTAAGATCAGCTGGCTTTGTTGTAGAACCCATCTTATCATTCTTGTGATTCTTGAATATGTCAGCCGCGCTAACAGATGCTGCATCAGAAGTAGAAGTAGCACCTGTTAATCCAAGTGCCTCAGTATTCATAGCATTGATTGAAAGTTCAATCTTCTGACCTGAAAGTGATCCTACCTGAAGGTTCTTTCCTGAGAATGTTCCATCAAGAAGATTCTGGGTATTGAACTGTGTAGTAGATGCTACA
>JAQYAY010000028.1 GCA_029338735.1 Lachnospiraceae bacterium
ACTCCTTCAAAAAGCCACTTTTTGAATTCATCAAATCCGGTGCGGTCCACTATATAGCCGATATGCTCCTTGTGCTCCACTGCGTCGGGATCTATGTACTCCTCGATATAAGCATAGGTATTTTTTACCATTTTCAGGATGCTCTCTTCATCGGCCCACTTGATGAAGTCCTCGGCCAGACGAGGATTTTTCTTGCCCGTACGTCCGAGAAGAACCAGCCTGAAGTAGTGCTCGCGGCTTCTGGTCCATGCTCTTGTCGGGCAGTAGGTCACACAGACTCCGCAGCCTATGCACTTGTCTGCGTCTCTTACTACCTTGCCGTTAACAAGCTTTAAAGCACCCACAGACCGCCTCTTGCAGTAATTCACACAAGCGCCGCAGGCTACACAGCGGTCCTTGTCATACTGCGGTTCCGTCATTCCTATGACGCCGAAGTCAGCAAGTCTGACCTTCGCGCAGTCATTCGAGCATCCTGTGAAGGCTACCTTCACATGACGGTCATTCGGATAGATCACATCCTCCATCTTCTGCGCGAACGCTGTAGTATCATAACATCCGAACGGGCACAGACGTGCTCCCGGGCAGGCTATCACATTTCTGGTGCCCGAAGCCGGATAACCCTTGCCCTTTTCCGGCTGGTTGATCCTAAGCGAATCGATGATCTGCTGGACCTCTTCGTTTACCTTGTCCACATCGTTAAGGCTTATCCCCGGTATCTCGATACCCTGCCTGTTGGTGATGTCGATCACTCCGGTACCGTATTTTTCCGCGATCTCAACCACCTTCGCCAGAGACGCTGCGTCAATGACGCCTCCCGGTATCCTGATCCTCGATGCTGTCTCACCGCGGACCTTGGAGTAACGAAAAGCATTTTTCTTAAGTTTTGGTACATTCACATCCAGATTGCCCATCTCTTATTCCTCCTTAGTCCACAAAATTCCTGGCTTCGGCATAGTTAAATACCGGCCCATCCAGGCAGATATAGGTGTCGTTTACCCTGCAGTGTCCGCACTTGCCAAGGCCGCAGCACATCTTTCTCTCGTGAGAAACTGTGATGTTGCTGTCCGCAAATCCCTTTTTCTGAAGCTCTATGATGGTAAACTTCATCATTGGAGGCGGTCCTACCACGACTGCCTTCGCAGCTGAAGGATCCCTGAGCGGAAGCCCCTCTATGTACTTCGTTACGAGTCCGACTTTTCCCGTGTATCCTTCCGGTGCTCCGTCTACAGTGAGGCAGAGGTTTAACTTTTTGTCCCATTCAGCGAGATCATCCTTAAAAAGCATGTCCTCAGGAGATTTGAATCCCGCTATCACATACTTATCCCTGGCATCAGGCATGGCGCTTAACGCGGAGATCACTCCCCTGACAGGAGAGACTCCTGTACCTCCTGCCACTACTACGACCTCGCAATCCCTGTAGAGATCCACGTCGAATCCGTTGCCATAAGGTCCGCGCAAAAAAAGGCTCTGTCCCTTGTATTTTTCAAAAACCTCGTTTGTCACCCTTCCAACTTTTCTGATGGTAAGGTCCACGAAACCGTCCCCTATTCCGCTTACCGAGATAGGTGCCTCGCCGTACTTCGGCATCGATACCTCAAAGAACTGTCCAGGCCTTACCTCACCAGTATAAGCCATCCTGAATGTGTATTCCTTCGCCGTATGCTTTATCACATCGAGAATGGTCGATGAAAAAGGAAGATATGGATTATTTCCGTTCATGACTCCGCCTCCCTGCAGGCTTCGCCTGTCTTTTTAATTATGTTCGTAAAAGAAATATACTCCGGGCAGACGTCGTCACATCTTCCGCAGCCTACGCACATCTGATATCCGAATCTCTTCTTGAAGTCAGAGATTTTGTGCAGCACTTTAAATCTCATCCTCTCACCGTTCTTTTTGCGGTAAGAGCCGCCTCCGGCCACATCGGTGTATCCGTCCACCATGCACGAAGCTGCCACCCGGCGTCTCTCACCTGCCCTGCCGTTATCCGTATAATACGCATCCTGCATCGAGAAGCAGGTGCAGGTAGGACAGACAAAGTTACATCTGCCACAGCCTATGCAGCGGGTCGTATACTCATCCCAGAAATCACTCTTAATGACTGACATCGGGATCTTATCAGGGATGTCGACCTTCACTTCGTTCTCAGTAACGAACCGCGGCACGACATCAGCCTTCACCGCTCCGATTATCCCTTTGAAAAATTCATCGAAGCTCTGATCCCGGACATCTGAGCGAATCTCGTCCCCATAAGCATCCACTGAAAAAACGTATCCGTCTTCGCATCTGTTGGAATCCATTGAAACACAGAAACAGTTGTCGTAGGAATGACTGCATCCGATCAGAACGCAGCTGATCAGATCTCTTCTCCTCTGATAGAAAGGATCCTTCTCCCTGCCGTTATTCAGATAGATCTGGTCGAGTCTCTTCAGTGAATGGATATCACAGCTTCTCGCAAAGACGAGGACCGGCTTCGTGTCGAGATCTGCTTCCTTCACCTCTTCCTCAGTGAAGTAAAAAAGCGTCTCAGAAAGCGGCGTAAGAAACTCCTTCGGCGCATAATCTGACTTGGCTGAAAGCTCGATCTCATCTCCGCTTTTAACAAAGTCATAGATCACCGCATCGACATCGGTAAACCTTCCCGCGCCCTTCTTTCTTACCGGCGCAAATATCCGGTAGGAATCGAGGAGTCTGCCTATCAGCTCGCTAAAAGCTTCCTCTTTTAAAATATACCCCATCTGCACACCTTCTCTCATAAAAATACAGTATTTTCTATCTATATTAACAGAATAATTTTTTATTGTATGTTGTATATACAACCGATTTTTATTTTTCAGAACAGACAAGGGGACGGTTCTCCTGTCTTTTTAATTAAATTTATTGAATTTTTCAGACAAGGGGACGGTTCTTCTGTCTTTTTAATTAAATTTATTGAATTTTTAAAAGGCGACGGCAGAGTCCTCACAGAAAATGACATTTACAGAGAAGACACTAATGAAGATGGCCCGGTTATGATCAGTGGGATGGATAACTTCGAATTCATCCGGGTACAGTTCTTACGGGAAGAGAGATGCATGATCTGCCCTGGTCCGAAAGTTCGTATTGACTAAGCACAGACTCAGCTGATAGAATATGTATACAATTTTTTTTTGCGGATTGACTGCGCCAGATGCAGCGATCCGCATTTGTATTTTTATAAGAGGAAATAAGCCATGACTAATATTCTGGTGAAAAAATTTATAAAGAATCCGGATGACCGGGCTGCTTATGGGACGCTTGGAAGTGTGACAGGAATCATCTGTAACATCCTCCTGTCTGTAATGAAATTCATAATAGGAACCGTCTCTCACTCTGTTGCGATCACGGCTGACGCTGTGAACAATCTGTCAGATACTGCTTCATCAGTAATAAGCCTTCTGAGCGCAAAAATTTCTTCGAGGCCTGCTGACAAGGAGCATCCATTCGGTCATGGACGAATGGAATACGTCGCTACTCTTATACTCTCAATTGCGATCATAAATGTTGGAATTGAATTTTTCAAAGAATCACTTGACCGGATCATGCATCCATCTGCCCTGGCATTCAGTCTGGTGACATTCATTCTGCTTCTTGTCTCTATAGGAGTAAAGCTCTGGATGTATGTCTTTGATAAAAGTCTTGCAAAGCCTCTGAACCTGAGTGTTCTGAATGCAGCGGCTATGGATTCTCTTTTCGATGCAGTCACCACTTCTGTTACTGTTGCTGCACTTATCGTATATGTATTGACAGGTAAAAATATAGATGGCATCGCAAGCCTTATCGTATCTGTGATCATCATATGGGAAGGAATCAGTCTGGTAAAAGATACCCTGTCTCCCCTGCTTGGTGGTGAGATGGATTCCGAGACTGTGGAAAAGATAAAAGAAATTGTAAGTCAGGATCCTTCAGTAATAGGTGTCCATGATCTCGTCATCCACAGCTACGGGCCGGAACACACCATGGCCACAATTCATGTAGAAGTCTCGAATCACCTGACTCTTGAAGATGCTCATGCAATTGCTGACATTGCTGAGAGAAAAGTCAGACGTGCCCTCGGCATAATCCTGGTGGTACACGTGGATCCTGTCGATATAGATGACATGCGTACAATTAAAATCCGCGACCATATCACTCGAATCTTAAAGATATTGGACCCTGCTCTCACCTTTCATGATCTCCATGTCTCATTCGGTCCCAACGAAAAGATCGTTACCTTTGACCTCGTAGTGCCATACAGCTACACTACTGTCGATGAAGACCGCGTGAAAAACCAGACTATCTCTCTGCTGCGTGAGTTCGACCCACAGGCAGAATGTACGATCACGATAGACAGAGGAGCTGTGGAGGAAGTCAGGTCAGCTTCAAAATGATATGTATGCCTGACACCCTGTAGATATATTTTCACAAGTCAAACGCATACGGCAGCATATCTGCAAGAGTATGCTTCGATACGCCTGCAATACTGCCTTCTTTGAACACAGGCAGTATGATCTCAAATGAGCTGTCACAGAACTCATTCATCACCTGCCTGCATATACCGCACGG
>JAQYAY010000029.1 GCA_029338735.1 Lachnospiraceae bacterium
GATCAGTCCGGCACATATCTCATTTCACTCAATGATTCAAAGCCTGAGTATGCGCCAAAGAAGATTGATATAGAAAACGACGTATTCCGTATCTTCGGAAGAGTCGTTGCAAAACAGTGATCTGGGAGGAAGTGCTGTAAATATGAGTGTTGAAGTAGAAAATCAGCTGCGTGAATGCCGCAGGGAAAAAGGCGTCTCCCAGCAGGACGTGGCTGACGCAATAAAGGTCGACCGACGCTCGATCATCAGATATGAGAACGGAGTCCGCACCCCAACCCTGGCTACTGCTCTCAGACTATCTGATTATTATGAGCGCCCGGTAAATGATATTTTTCATTTGGGAAAGATCTGAACCTTGTCTACCATCTTGTCTAGTATGAAAGTCATGATAGACGCCAATATTTTCATTTCAGCGGCATTATTTCCAAATGGAAAGACTGCTCAGGCTCTATCATCCAGAAATAAAGTCAAATATATTGAGCTGTGGATCTATCCATGACTTCTGCTTTGCATCCCTGACTACATCCCCTTTGTGAAGATGTCCTATCAGCAGAGGGGATTCCGGGAGTTCCAATATGCTTCTGCAGAGCATCGGAAAAGCACGTGATGCCCTGATACTCGCTTCTCTTCGTTCCGGGATCGTCTTCATACCACTGATCCTGATGCTACCAGCATTTCTTGGTATTACAGGGCTAGCCCACAAAAAACAGGGGAACGAATCCCCTGTCCGAGACTGACCATTTTCTGTATTTTATAATAATAGCGATATCCCGTGCACGACGAATGCGCATAACCACGCTACCACGCACTGGAATACTACAATGAATGCTGCCCACCTGCCACCGAGCTCACGACGGATTGATGCAATTGCGGCGACACACGGAGTGTATAGCAGGCAGAATACCATAAGGGCTGCGGCAGCACCTGTCGTAATTGAGGATCTGAGAGCAGCCATTGTGCCATAGAGCACGTTAAGTGTAGCTACAACGGATTCCTTTGCCATGAAGCCGCTGATCAGAGCGGTTGTCACCCTCCAGTTGCCGAAGCCAAGCGGCCTGAATATAGGTGCTATAAATCCTGCGACAATAGCAAGGATAGATTCCGATGAGTCTGCGACCATAGAGAAATGTGGGCTGAACGTCTCAAGGAACCATACTACTATTGAAGCGATGAATATGATCGTAAATGCTCTCTGCAGGAAATCTTTTGCCTTGTCCCACATGAGCTGTAGTACATTCTTTGCTGAAGGCATCCTGTAGTTCGGAAGCTCCATGACGAACGGAACCGCCTCGCCCTTGAAATACGTACTTTTCGAGATAACAGCCGTAAGTATCCCGACAGCAATTCCCAGAAGATACAGAAGTACCATGATGAGTCCGCCTTTTCCAGGGAAAAATGCTGCCACGAAGAATCCATATATAGGCAGCTTCGCAGTACAGCTCATGAACGGTATCAGCATGATAGTCATCTTCCTGTCACGATCAGAAGGAAGCGTTCTCGACGACATCACAGCCGGTACCGAGCACCCAAATCCGACAAGCATCGGAACGATTGATCGTCCAGACAGACCTATTTTCCTTAGAGGCTTGTCCATCACAAAGGCGATTCGCGCCATATATCCTGTGTCTTCAAGCAATGACAGGAAGAAGAAAAGTACAACGATAATAGGCAGGAAACTGATTACGGATCCAACTCCTGCAAACACGCCGTCTATTACAAGAGAATGCAGAACAGGACTCACATTCCATGCTGTCATTCCTTTATCAAGCTCACCTGCAAGCGCATCTATTCCCATTTGTATCAGATTCTGGAAATAAGCGCCGATCACATTGAAGGTAAGCCAGAATACAAGTGCCATGATACCGACAAATGCCGGAATGGCCGTGTATTTGCCAGTCAGAATCTTATCGATTTTCCGGCTTCTCTCATGTTCCTTAGATTCCTTCGGTTTGATGACGGTCTGTGAGACAAGTTTTTCAATGAAGGCAAATCGCATATCAGCAATGGCGGCAGAGCGGTCGAGGCCTCTCTCCTCTTCCATCTGCACTATGATATGCTCTATCATATCCTTCTCATTCTGTTCGAGATTGAGAGCCTGTGTGATTCTTTCATCACCCTCTACAAGCTTTGTCGCTGCGAAACGAAGCGGGATCTCCGCTCTGTTGGCATGATCCTGTATCAGATGCATGATCCCGTGAAGGCATCTGTGGACAGCGCCGCCGTGATCATTTTCATCACAGAAATCAAGCCTCTTAGGCTTCTCCTGATACTTTGCCACATGAATTGCATGGTCAATGAGCTCTTCTATTCCTTCGCCCTTTGCCGCAGAAATCGGGATGACAGGGACTCCCAGCAGAGACTCCATACGGTTCACCTTAACAGAGCCTCCGTTTCCCTGCACCTCATCCATCATATTGAGAGCCACTACCATAGAGACATCAAGCTCGATAAGCTGCATGGTAAGATACAGATTACGCTCAATATTTGTAGCATCGACGATATTTATGATACCGGTCGGCTTCTCATTCAGGATATACTGCCGCGATACGATCTCCTCTTCTGAATACGGGGACATCGAATATATACCTGGCAGATCAGTGACTTCTGTCTCCGGATGTCCTTTGATCACGCCACTCTTCCTGTCAACAGTCACGCCAGGGAAATTGCCTACATGCTGGTTAGAGCCAGTCAGCTGGTTGAAAAGTGTAGTCTTCCCGGAATTCTGGTTACCTGCAAGAGCAAATGTCAGTTTCGACCCCTTCGGGAGCGGATGCTCACTCTTTCTGTCGTGAAAACGTCCACCCTCACCTAGTCCTGGATGCGCATCATGACGATGATTCGTGGCATCCAGATAAGGGCTCTCCACATGATCAGGCTTTGCAGCTTCAATACTGCCAGTGCTTTCCTCTTCTTTTCTCTTTTTATACGCTTCCTTATCTATGCCGATCTGCTCTGCATCATCAAGTCGCAGAGTCAGCTCATATCCATGGATACGAAGCTCCATAGGATCACCCATTGGAGCGTATTTCACGAGAGTCACTTCTGCCCCAGGGATCACACCCATGTCGAGGAAATGCTGCCTGAGTTCTCCCTCTCCACCTACATTGCTGATCACGGCGCTCTCACCGATTTTAAGTTCTTTTAATGTCATATACGTTATGGATTGTTAATTCTAGCAGTTAATTGTATTTTATGGTAACGGATGTCCGGCTGACAGATAAAGATGATACCACTCTTCACGAGTCAGGTCAATATCGCAGGTACTGGGGACAGGGGGACGGTTCTCTTGTCTTTTTAACTCAATTAATTTAAGTATAATGACAGGAGAACCGTCCCCTTGTCTTTACACGGCAGAGTCTATGTGTCCGGCGGTACCACGACGACAAAGATTGCCTATCCGAACGAGACCAATCCATATCAGAGGAATGCTGCCTCCTATGACAGGGCAAGGGGTCTCGTCGGATCTAACCTTGATCTTACTGCCTAGGCTATGCTGAGGGCAAGCTCCATCATATCGGTGAAGGATCTTTCT
>JAQYAY010000030.1 GCA_029338735.1 Lachnospiraceae bacterium
TGATTGAAGTTCACTGACCAAAAGCCTGTAGGTGAGAACAAGACGAAGTCGCAGTTTGAACCACAGGCGAGGTCGTTCTCTGAGATTAATGAGAGCGAACGAAGTGAAGCTCGAATTTAACGAAGAGAACATCCTTCCCAGTTGGGTTTATATTTTTCTCCAATCGGGGCGGTGCCGGGAGGCGCCGCTCCTTTTTTTTATGCCTTGATAGGTGGCCGAAAAAAGGTTTGGGAAAATTTTTTGAAAAAGATATAATAAAACTAGTGACATCACATAACTGCTGTGATATATTATTTCTATTAGATGAAATAAGACATCTTACATCAAAGAACAAGAAACAATAAACCAGACCATATGAGGTAAAACAGATGAGCACAGGATTGAATCTTTCAGAAGAGTGGGATAAGGTTTTTCCAAAAAGCGATAAGGTAGATCATAAGAAGGTGACATATACAAATCACTTCGGGATCAAGCTTGCAGCAGACCAGTACACGCCGAAGGATTATGATGGGAAGCTGCCTGCACTTGCAGTATGCGGACATTTCGGAGCAGTAAAGGAACAGGAAAGCGGACTATATGCGCAGACTTTTGCCGAGAGAGGATTCCTTACGATAGCATTTGACCCATCATTTACAGGTGAATCAGGCGGAGGAGTAAGAGATGTTTTCTCACTTGATATAAATACAGAGGATTTCCAGGCAGCGGTAGATTATCTGTCAAATCTGCCGGAGGTAGATCCTGAAAAGGTTGGTATCATTGGGATATGCGGCTGGGGCGGGATATCGCTTAATGCTGCTGCAAATGATCCGAGGATAAAGGCTACAGCTGCGATCACGATGTATGATATGCCGAGAATCGGTGCTCATGGCTATTTTAATCAGCAGACTGATGACGAAAGATATCATATGAAAGAGCAGACAGCGCAGCAGCGGACTAAGGAATATGGCACCGGAAGATTTGCAAAGGCGGGAGGATGCTTTGATTATCCTGCTCCTGATGATCAGCTGGACTTTGTGAAGCAGTACAGCGCATACTACAAGACAAAACGCGGTTATCATAAGAGATCTGTAACAGGATCGAGGAGTTTTTCAGAAAATATCTGTAAGAGGAGAAAAAAGCCATGTACTTTTCAAAAAGAAAGTTTTCATCTGTTGCAATATGTCTTATAATATCTCTGTTGCTTTCTTCCTGTGCATCTGGTGTGACATCTGATGCACGGTCAGTGAATAAGAAAAAACAAAGAAGACATTATACATGGAAAAAGAAGTACATATCAAGGTTGGAGATAAGAACATATATGGGAAACTTTACACTCCTTCCGGAAAAGGAAAGAAGCCTCTGGTCATCCTGTCTCATGGAATCGGAGGCAGCTATACTAATGTAAAGGATTATGCGATAAACTTCGCAAAGAACGGGATTGCTTCCTTCGCTTTTGACTTAGTGGGCGGCGGTTATGGAAGCAGAAGCGGTGGCAGCATGACAGAGATGTCAGTCCTTACGGAAGCAGATGATCTGAATCTGGTATTGGATCATTTCAGAAAAGAAAGTACTATTGACAGAAAGAAGATTTTTCTCTTTGGAGAAAGCCAGGGGGGGTTTGTCTCAACATATGTTGCTGGAAACAGATCGGAGGATGTGGCAGGGCTTGTCCTGTTGTACCCGGCATTCGTATTGCAGGATGACAGCAGGGAAAGAAATCCGGATCCGCAGTCAGGTCCTGATGAGAGCAGTGTCATGGGGATGAGGATAGGAAAGATCTATGATGTGGATGCGCAGTCTTTTGATATCTATGATGTGATGAAAAAATATACAGGAAAGACGCTGATAATCCACGGGACTGATGATTCTATAGTTCCTTTGGAATATTCGGAGAGGGCAGCAAAGACAATCCCGGATGCGCAGCTTAAAACAATAGGGGGAGCAGATCATGGATTTTATGGGTCTGCAGAGAAGAAAGCATCAAAGTGGTCTCTTGATTTTATAAAAAGTCTGAATACTATCTCATAGCTGTAAATGTGATCGCTCTTATTATCTTTGGCATAGATAAAACCTGAGCTGTAAGGCACAGGTGGAGGATACCGGAAGCTCAGATATACTTTATGCAGAAAGTCGGAAAGGAGATTTTTACAATGGAATTTGACGGAAAGAAATCAGTTATCACACCCGAGGGTGTATTTATTATTGGGACTTATGACGAGAATGGTGTCCCGAATGCGATGAACGCTGCATGGGGTCAGCAGAGTGACTATGGCGAGATCACTCTTTTCCTTGCGAAGCATAAGACCACGGAGAACATCAAGAAGACAAAAGCATTCACTGTGGCTATGGCGACAAAGGATACAGTCGTGATCTCGGATTACTTCGGTGTTGAGACCGGAAACAAGGTGAATAAGATCGATAAGGCCGGTGTGCATGTGCATAAGTCAGAGCATGTGAATGCGCCAATCATTGAGGAATATCCACTCACGCTTGAATGTGAGCTCGTCTCCTGGGATGATAGTACAGGAATCCTTGTAGGGAGGATTGTGAGTTCCCAGGTTGATGACAGCATCATCACTGATGGCAAGGTAGACCTGGACAAGATGCAGCCGATCATGTTTGACATGAGTACAGGAACTTATCGTGTGATCGGACCTGTTGTGGGTCAGGCATTCCATGATGGACTGCAGCTGAAATAAAAAAGAATATTGTATGGACAGAGAAAAAGGGTGTCGGTTACGGCACTCTTTTTCTCTGTCTGTTCATTTCTGCTAAAATAGAAGCTCAGGAGGCATAGAATGTCAGCCTCAAAATTTAGATGTATGATAGTTTTGATGAGGCATTGAAGGATGTTGATGTTAATGATATTGATATAGAGGTTGGCTAATTTCCTGCCGGGAACTAAGATGGGATAGAAAAGATACAGTATATCCGCGGGGAGAGTGCTGTTGCTTCGGAAAAGGTCGAGACTGTAATAAACACCATAAAGAAGAATCCATCGATTTCTCAGCTTGATCTGGCTCAAAAGGCCGGCTTTTCAAAGAGCGCCATTGTGATCATTATGGATAGCTTAAAGGATTCAGGTAGACTTACCAGAGCCGATTCACAGAGAAAGGTTCAGTGGGTTATTGATGGCAATTTGTAGGATGATTACAAAGATACTATTTACCTGCCATGGAAATATATGCAGAATTGAAAATAAGACACGATAGGTGGTGCAATCCATCACATAGGAAATATCCATAAGTATGCAAGAGACGAAGACAGACATGAGAAGACTCTTTTTATCATAACGACAGATGGTATGGAGAATTCCAGCAGGCAGTATTCGTATCAGAAAGTACGCCACATGATCGAGCAACAGAAGGAAAAGTATGGCTGGGAATTCTTATTTCTCGGAGCCAATATGGATGCGGTTGAGGTCGCAAGCCGTTTCGGAATTGATCGGAACAGAGCTGTCACATATGAGAATGATTCATTGGGAAACCGTGTGAAGTACGAAGCTATTACTGATGTGGTCACCTGCGTCCGGGAGTCAGAGAAAGGCAGCGTAGGTATGGCACTTGACGAGTGTTCAGGGCTTAAGAAAGTGAAGGCGGACTATATGAGGAGACATAGAAAATAACCGGGTTTTTGATTTTTGCACATTGATAAAAGGGTGCTGGCGTTTGTCAGCATCTTTTTTTATGCGGACAGTTCTGATAGAATAGATATTGTTGACCAATAGGATATTTGAAGATGAGGATACGGTAATGACAGATGAACTTCTGAATCAGACTATGAAGTGTGTAGATATGGTACAGTCAGTTCTTGATGGCAGTGGCGAAAATGAATATATGGACAGAGTCACGAAGCTGCGGCATGTTATCGACAGATATTACGGGGAGAAGAATCAGCAGTTCTGCGGCAGCTGATATTGCATTTGTTCCGATTGGTGGTATTTTTTAGAGTGAGTTCAGGGAAATAGTAAGTGAAATGGGCGTATTATATTTTGTAAGACATGGGCAGACGGTCTGGAATGTCGAAAATAAAATCTGCGGTGCTACCGACAGCCCGCTGACTGAAAAAGGCCATGAACAGGCAAGAGAGACAGGACGGATCTTAAAAGAGTCTATTGATAAGGGGCAGATTCACATAGATCAGATTCTGACATCACCTCTTTCGAGGGCAAAGGATACGGCAGATGAGATCGGGAAAATGACAGGACTTCCTGTGCAGGTTGAACCGCGACTTATCGAGCAGAACTTTGGCAGGTGGGAGGGAACACCAAGAGATGGTGCGGATTTCAGGCTTGCCAAGGAAAACTTCTGCGACAGCTTTTCAGGTGGGGAATCTATGATGAGGGTTGCACAGAGGGTCTATAATCTTATTGATGATGTGATTGCAGAAGAGAGTAAAACTTTT
>JAQYAY010000031.1 GCA_029338735.1 Lachnospiraceae bacterium
CCTTCTGCAAGTGACTGTCCAAGTGAGTTAGCTGGTGTCCAGAAGTTAGCGCCTACACGCTGAAGGCTTGCGTAATCTCCCTGAGCATTAAGTGCATTAAGTGCTGGCGAAGAAGCAGCCTCAAGGTCAGCCTTGTTTGCAGGACCCTCACCTGTTGCATCATAGATCTTCTTCTGGTTGTCAGCGTTTGTGATGTACTCTGCAAGAAGCATTGCCCATCCTGTCTGCTTAGAATAAGCATTTACACCGATGTGCTTGAATCCCTTAAATGAACCCATCTGAACCTGCTTGCCGTTGCATGTGAATGTAGGAAGCTTGGCAGCTCCGAGGTTCTTGCCCCAGGCGTCTGATACTGTTCCAGATGACCATGTTCCGTTTACACATGCTGCCATTGTGCCATCCTTTATGGCTGACATCTGGTCATCATTACCAAGGTTCTTGAAAGCCTTGTTCTTAGCTGCTGCTGTGATAGCCTCTGCTACCTGAGCACCTGTAGGATCATTGTCTGTTGAGTTCCAGTTGCAGTCTGTTGTCTTTCCGTCATCATTAAGAGTAGCTTCAAGTCCTGCTCCCTTGAAGAAGCTGTAGAGGTACCATGCATTTGAAAGCTCCATTCCGAAAGTCTTGCCAGCCTTCTGGCAATCCTCAAGGATCTTGTCGAGTGAGCCTGCATCCTCATCTGGGATAACGCTCTTATCATAATAGAGGAAATATCCGTTTGATGCTGTCATAGGGTAAGCGTAAAGCTTTCCGCCTACTGTAGCTGAGTTAACAGCTGCATCTAAATCAACTTCCTTAGGATCATAGGTATATGTCTGTGAAACTTCCTGAAGTGCTCCTGCCTTAACGAGCTCATTGATCTGGTCATCTGCGAATGCGAATACATCAGCACCTGACTCAACGTCCTTCAGAAGGTCATCCTTTGTGTTGGCCTCTGACTCAGAACCGATTGTGATGTTGAAATCAACGTCCTTGTACTCATTCTTGAAGTTGTCAACGATCTCTTTCATTACCTTCTGATAAGCATCTGTCTCAGATACCCAGAGAGTAAGATCTACAGTTCCCTTTGTGTTCTTGATCAGGGTCTGTACAGGATCCTCAGCTGACGAGCTTGATTTGCTTGCTGATGAGCTTGAGCTCTTTGAAGAGCTTGATTTGCTTGCTGTGCTTCCGCAGGCTGCAAGTGATGCTACCATTGAAGCGGCAAGCAGAAGTGAAACGAGTTTCTTCTTCATGTCTTGTTTTCCTCCTTCTTAAGCCCCTTTTTTCTTTTGGGCTTTAGAAAAAACTTATTGTTTACGCCATTTATTATAGTTTCCAGAACCCGAATCGTAAATATAACACTTTTTTGATTCATGTAACATTTTTGTCATTTAAGATTCTTTCAATCTTTTTGGAATAGTAACGGTACATCTCGTACCTTTTCCTATCTCACTGGTGACCTTAAGACCATACGGCTGGCCATAGAACAGGCGGATTCTCTCATTTACATTTGCCACGCCATAGCCATGACTCCTGAATGTCGTGATCTTCGCAGCAGTCTCTGCATCCATACCGACTCCGTCGTCCTCGACAGTCAGCGTAATATCGTCTCCGCTCTGCCGGCCGATTATCTTGATATAACCTCTGCCGTCTTCCTTCATGTCAATACCGTGGTCTATTGCATTCTCAACGAGAGGCTGCAGGATCAGATTCAGTGTCTCATACGGCAGGATCTCTTCATCCACATCTATCACCGTATCAAAGCTGTTGTCATGCATGTATGACTGAATGGCTATGTAGCTCTTGACGTTTTCGATCTCTTTTTCAACGGTCAGGACATTTTTCCCACGATTAAGCGATGTACGGTAGAAATTCGACAGAGACAGAGTGATATCTGAGATATCATCGGCCCCGACCTCTATTGCCTTCCAGTTGATCAGTGACAGAGAATTGTACAGGAAATGAGGGTTGATCTGGGCCTGAAGTGCCTTCATCTCTGCCTTCCTCAGCGCGAGTTTGTTCTCATAATTTTCTTTTATAAGGGAATTCTCTTCATCGAGCATCTTACCGAATCCGCGGATCAGAGAGCCGATCTCATCCTGTGAATCACTGTGTACAGTAAGGGTACGGTTGCCTTTGCCGACCTCGTCCATATTTTCCTCAAGAGAAACGATATCCCGCACGACATAATGACCGAACATCTTCGAAGCCATGAACAGGGTTACGATTACAATAACCAGATAGATGATAAGAAACAGAATGACATTCAGATACTGACCGGGTGAAAAACCACTGTCACCATAGATGGCGGCTGACAGACCTGTTCCAGAAACTTTTCTCTTGATCAGATAGAAGCCCCTGTATGAATTGCTGTGCTTTCTGACCTCGGATGCTGACAGGCTCCTGCTGTCGCCGGCACTGTAGGCGACTTTCCCGGTACTGTCATAGATATAGAGCCCCTGCCCTTTCTGACAGATTCCCTTGAATTCATTGAAAAAAGAATTGTAGTCTATTTCAAGATACAGCAGTCCTCTGCTGCCGCTCTGCTCCATCAGAGGCATCAGGCGCACGTTCCGGACAGTCTTTTCTTTTGCATCAATGAGCCATTTCGAAGCATCCTGGAAGTCCCCGAGATTTTCTATATACCATTTCTCATCGGCTATTTCAGAGAGCGGTGCTACAGAAGTTGAATGGGATGCGATGTCTCTATCCACGTAGACTGTCAGCCTGTTGATCCCTGAAGAAAAATATGTAGGTGATGTAAGAATCGGGTCTACGGTCCTGTTGTACTGCTCGTACAGCTCATACCTGCTTCCGCTGAAATTGCCACTCAGGACATTGCTCACTGGCTGGTTGTAGGCTATGTAGTCTGAGAGATTGTCAAAAATCCTGACATCAGTTGTCATCTGTCCCGCTGCCTTCGTCAGTGACTGCTGGACGCTCTCCCTGGCTCTGTTCCGGATTGACGTCATCTCCTGATGCACCATTACTATACCTAGTATCAGGATCGGAATAACCGATATCACGATATAGATAAACATGATCTTCCTGATCAGCGGCAGATCCCTGAACTTGCGGTTTATGAATTCTTTTGCACGCGAGAGCATTTACGCATCCTCTTCATCACGGTACTTCTGCGGGCTCACACCATAGTACTCCCTGAAACTCTTGCAGAAATACGACACATTAGGATACCCGACACTCACACTGATATTGACGATCTTCTCATGCGTATCCTCCAGCAGCTGCTTGGCCTTTTCCATACGTAGAGCCTTGATGAACTTGGAAATATTCTGGCCAGTCTCTTTTTTGAAGATATGAGACAGATAGCTAGGCGCCAGATAAACCTTCTCTGCAAGCATATCTACTGACAGCTCCTTGTCATAATTGTCATAGATATACTTCTTGACCGTATCTATCTCCTTGTGTGCAGTCTGCGGATTGACCTCGAAATTCTTCTCCAGCAGTGAAATACCCCTGTCGAGAATATTCATGACCTCGGAAAAATCGGTCGTGCGATATAGTCTGTCCACATCCTCCGACAGCGAATCCTGATTCTCCTTCGGGAGATTGTCATAGATTTCCTTCATCAGATTGGAAAAGACAAACTTGACATATATCTGGGAAAATCCTGTATTTTTCTTGTATTTGTCGCAGAGCTTCTCGTAATGCTCCCTCAGACCTACCATATCCTTCAGGTTGATGTCCTGCCTGATCTGTTTCATCAGGAGATCTGAATCTATATCACTGAGGTCAGCCTCTTTGCCTACATCCTCGCCTGCAAGGAATACCCTGGTATCGAGCATATAGAACCGGTTCTCCATTAGTGACTCGAGCTCTTCATAGTTTCTCGAAAGTGCACGGAGATTGGCCCGTCCTCCAGGCAGCTTCTCTGAGATAGCGACATACGGGGAATGCTCATACAGGGCTCTGACAGCGTCGCAGATATCCTTTCCGAGCTTCTGTCTGTCGTCTGTATTGATAGTTAAAAGCACTATGCTGTTCATCGGATCTATATTCAGATAGGTGAAATCATATCCGAGTCTCTTTTTCATGCCTTCATAGAAATTCACAGAACCTAGTCCGAAGAAATCATGCTCGAATGAGACAAGCACCATGTACCTATAGTCCCAGGCAAAATCCTCAGGCAGCATATTCCTGACAGATGCATTGATCGTATCAGGATCAGTTCCGTTCACGAGAGACAGTAGCACATGCTCGAAGATGAAGTCACCTCTGGCACTGCGATTCTCGCTCTCGAGCTGTTCCTCAGCCATCTGCTTCATCACGGTCTCCATCGTCTTGTGGAACTCGGCCGGATCCACAGGCTTCAGGATATAGTTTGTGACTCCGCTTTTCATCGCCTTTTTCGCGTATTCGAACTCTCCATACCCGGAAAAGATGATCATCTTCATATCCGGATACTTCTTCGAGCAGATATCGGTGAGCTCAAGTCCGTCCATGAACGGCATCTTGATATCGGTGAGCATCAGGTCGGCTGGCTTCTCCTCGAGCTTGTCGAGCGCCTGTCTGCCATTTCCTGCTTCTCTTATATTAGCATCGATCTTCTCCCTCTTCAGGAGCATCGCCAGTCCTTTTCTCTCTATTGCTTCGTCGTCTACTATCAGTATTTCCATGTAAGCTGCAAATTCTAGGCTGTAAGTTAAAAGTTACAAGTTCTATGTTACAAGTTCCAGGTCTGTGCGTAGAGCTTGTGAACAAAAAAACAGACAGTGCCTCATAAGAGACACCGTCTTTATTTTATCACAAATCGTGATATTCTTTCAATATGATTCCTATCCCCTATATCCTGAATCCTATCCCCTATATCCTGAATCCTATCCTCTTACCTTGAATGCCAGATTTCCTTATCGTACTGATCAATGGTACGGTCTGATGAGAAGAAGCCTGCATTAGCAATATTTATAAGGCACTTCCTGGCCCATGCATCACGGTCCTCGAAGTCAGCCCACATCTTCTCTCTCGTACTGATGTAATCCTCGAAATCAGGGAAGGTCATGAACCAGTCCTTATTGAGGAGCTCATTGTAGAGTCTCTCGAGATTCTCGGAATTGCCTGCATTTCTCATTGTATCACTGACGATAAAGTCGACGCACTCCTTGAGTACTGGATCCTTTTCGTAGTAACTGCGTGAGTTATAATCGCCTCTTGCATACCTGTCGATGACAGTCTGTGAATCCTCACCGAAGGTGTAGATATTGTCCTGACCTACAAGGTCTGCAATCTCTACATTGGCTCCGTCCATTGTACCGATTGTCAGGGCACCATTCAGCATGAACTTCATATTGGATGTACCTGAAGCCTCCTTTGAAGCAAGAGAGATCTGCTCTGAGATATCAGCCGCAGGAATGATCTGTGAAGCCTTTGTCACGTTATAGTTCTCGACCATTACGACACGCAGATACGGGCTCACCTGAGGATCATTGTTCGTGATCTGCTGCATGCAGAGGATCAGATGAATGATATCCTTGGCGATTGTATATGCAGGAGCAGCCTTGGCACCGAAGATAGCTGTAATAGGTCTCTTTGGCAGATGGCCTCTCTTGATCTCGAAATACTCATGAATGAGTGAGAGGACATTGAGCTGCTGTCTCTTGTACTCATGAAGTCTCTTGACCTGTACATCAAAGATTGAATGACCGTCAAGAGTAATGCCCTGTGTCTTCTGGAGATAGTCAGCGAACTTCTTCTTGTTGTGAACCTTAATCGACCTGATGGCCTCGAGTGTTTCCGGATCATCCTTGTAGTCAAGAAGCTTCTTGAGTTCCATCGAATCCTTTTTGAATCCTGATCCGATCTTTGACTCAATCAGATCTGTGAGCTCCGGGTTGCAGTCCATGAGCCATCTGCGGAAGGTAATTCCGTTTGTCTTGTTGTTGAACTTCTCAGGATAGATCGTATAGAAGTTGTGAAGCTCAGTATTCTTCAGAATCTCAGTATGAAGGTATGCAACACCATTTACACTGTGGCTGTAATGGATATCCATGAATGCCATGTGTACGTTCTTATTGTCATCAATGATATATACTGACGGATCCTTGTACTTGTTCTTTACCTTGGCATCAAGGATAGTGATGATCGGCATGAGCTGTGGGACGACCTGATTCATGAAGTCGTAGTTCCATGTCTCAAGAGCCTCAGCAAGAATAGTGTGGTTCGTGTATGCGCAGACATTAGATACTATCTCAATGGCTTCATCGACATCTATTCCATTGAGTGTCAGAAGTCTGATGAGCTCTGGGATGACCATTGACGGATGCGTATCATTGATCTGGATAGCCGCATAGTCAGCGAGATCATGGAGATTGCTGCCTCTCTCTTTGCACTCCTCAATGATGAGCTGGGCTCCGGCACTTACCATGAAGTACTCCTGATAGATACGGAGCATTCTGCCCTTGTCATCTGAATCATCAGGATACAGGAAAAGTGTCAGGTTCTTCTCGATGTCATCCTTGTTGAAATTGATCGTATCACCCTCTGTGATATGTTCATCAACTGAATCAATATCGAAGAGATGAAGCTCATTCGTCCTGTTCTCATATCCAGTCACAGGAATGTCATACATATGAGCATGAACCGTATGGTATCTGAACTCAACGGTAAAATATTTCTTCCTGTCTATAAGCCATGAATTGTTAGTGATCCATGGGTTTGGTGTCTCCTTCTGGAGATTGTTCTGGAATACCTGTTTGAAGAGTCCGAGATGATAGTTGATTCCGATTCCGTCGCCATGGATTCCAAGTGAAGCCATTGAATCAAGGAAACATGCTGCCAGACGTCCGAGCCCGCCGTTTCCGAGTGATGGCTCGTTCTCGACTTCCTCAATGTCATAGATGCTCCTGCCATTGTCGGCGAGCTCCTTTTTGACCTGATCGAAAATTCCAAGGTTCAGCATATTGTTCGACAGAAGTTTTCCGATCAGGAATTCTGCTGAGATATAGTATACCTTCTTCTTTCCTGCATCTGATTTTCTCTCTTCAGCCATGTCTTTTACGATGTGAAGAAGCGTGATGTAAAGCTCCTCATTTGTGCACTGACTGATGCCTCTTCCGAATAACTTCTTTGCTGTTTCTTCTACCATGTGTTCTCTGTTCACCTTTCTGTGCTCGTTTCTAGCGTATGTATCTGAAAGCTTGCGGAGCATCCTGATCCTTGTATCATTGAACTCGCCTTCTTTCATTCTCCATCTCCAGTTGGTGCCTATGGTCGATGGAAGATTCATCCTTGCGGAATTATCTTTCTCTAAAATATCCTGCATCTGAAGCACTACAGTATCCGCAACGCTCATGTATGCCATCCTGAATATCGCAGGAATGAGCTCGCTCTCATCCTTCGCACCTGTATAGTCGAGCAGGTACTGGTATCCCATAGGTGAAAGGCTCCTGAAATATCCCTTCAGTGTCTCATTATCATGGGTTCCACTGTACACTATACAGTTCTTCGGATACATATGAGGCAGGTATTCATTCTCACGATTGCCATCAAATGCAAACTCGAGAATCTTCATTCCCGGATAACCTGTCTGTGCGAGGAGTGTCTTGACCCCTGCGATCTGGACTCCGAGATCCTCTGCAATGACCTTGGAACCGTCCATGACTTCATCAATGGCATTCGTCAGGTCTATTCCCGGTCCGTCCTCATAATGACCGTCCACCGGATCCCCGTCGGCCGGAATACAGTAATATTTTACAACTCCGAGGAAATGATCGATACGGACTATATCGTACATGGAAGCTGCTGCTCCCATTCTCTTTTTCCACCAGGTGAATCCGTCCTGTTTCATCTTCTTCCAGTCATAGAGCGGATTGCCCCACTTCTGGCCATAGTCTGAAAATGCATCTGGCGGACATCCTGCCACCTCTACAGGCTGCAGATTCTCATCAAGCTGGAAATCAGAAGGATTGCACCATACATCTGCGGAATCAAGTGCCACATATATAGGGATATCTCCTATGATCTGAATGCCACGGTCATTTGCATATCTCTTGAGAAGTGTCCATTCACGATAAAACTCGAACTGTATAAAACTGTAAAAATCAATCTGTTCAGCAAGAAGCGACTTGTAATAATCGACTGCAGAAGGAACTCTCTTTCTGATATCATCGTCCCATTCCTGCCAGCTCTTTCCGTCATTTCTGTCCTTTAATGACATGAAAAGAGCATAGTCTGTGAGCCACTCACTCTCACGGTTCCTGAACTGTCTGAAATCCTCTCTCCTGTCAGCTATCTTCTGATCACCTGATCCGAGGAATGCAAGATATGCCTTGCGGAGAATGCGGTACCTGTTGCTGTACAGCTTCGCATAGTCCACATCGTCTGCGCTGCTTCCCCAGTCTATGGACCGGAGCTCTTCCCTGTCGAGAAGTCCATCGTCAGCAAGTGTATCCAGGTCTATGAAATACGGATTGCCTGCAAATGCTGAAAAGGCCTGATACGGGCTGTCTCCAAAGCTTGTAGGTCCTATCGGAAGGACCTGCCAGTATGACTGTCCGGCTGCTACCAGATCATCCACAAAATCATATGCACATTTACCAAATGTTCCTATTCCGTATGGTGACGGAAGCGAGCTCACCGGCAGTAATATTCCGGCTCCTCTGTCGAGCTCCTGCTGTCTCATGATCGTCATTACCTCCTGTTAGAATCGTCTCAACACATAGTAACATAGTACCACTTCATTGAAAACGTTTCCATATAATTTTTTTTAGAATTGTATTAAAAATATTTTTTCTTACGACGATCTTCCATGCCTGTATACAGATCATACAGCAGTGACCCTGTCTTGCCTCTTGCCGGGTGGTCATCATCGGTGATATGGATGTAGGTCCTGTCATAACAGTTGATGATCTTTGTCCCCGACGGGTGTTCCCTTTCGCGCACGAAATGCCCGTAGTCCTTGTGTATATGGCCATGGAGCATGTACTTCGGATGGTACTGGTCTATCAGGGAATTGAAACACTCGAATCCCCTGTGCGGCAGATCATCCATATCACCGTATCCTTTGGCCGGAGCATGTGTCACGAGTATATCGAAGCCATTCCTGATGGTGATCGCACCCCGGAGCTTCTTGATTCTGGCTGCCATCTCCTGCTCCGTGTACATGTCACCACCCTCATGGTATCTCATGCTGCCTCCGAGCCCTAATATACGGAGTCCATGGAAATCATAGATCCTGTCGTCTATATCTACGCATCCCAGAGGCGGCTTCATGTCATAGCCTCTGTCATGATTGCCCCTCACATATAAAAGCGGACAGTTCGACATCGTCTCTAAGAATTCCAGATAGTGATGATTCAGATCTCCACATGATATGATGAGATCCACATCCTTTATCCTCTCCTTGTCGAAATAGTCCCAGAGTGCCTTGTCCTCAACATCTGCGAGTGCCAGAATTTTCATTTGTCTGAGTCCTCCAAAGTACCACTTACCGAAACAGCTTTTTCTACCTCCGGTATGAGTTCGTCCTGCTGAGGCAGATTTCCGAAAATATTGTCATTGAGCCAGGTCATTGTAAGTATTTCCTCATTTGAAAATTTCGGTGTCCCGAATCCCTTGACCTTCTTGTGGCCCTGCTCCCAGATCTCCCCGTAAAACGGATTCAGCATCTCCATATGCATGGCCTGCTTCAGGATATCTGCGAGCTTGTATGTCTGGTATGGCAGATGCGGCGACAGGATCACGTCGATTACGTCTGATGAAATACCCCACCAGTAATTCAGAGCCTTGGCACCATCTGTAGGATTGTCATCCCAGGTACCGTCCAGCACCTGATCTATGATCAGCTGATAATACTTGCCCCAGTCCCACAGTGGGAATGCGAGATTCTGTATCTTTCCATCATCACCTAACCTGTACAGTCCGAACTCTCTCGTGGCTGCATCCGGCCTGATGAAATCAGGTCCAAGGGCGAGGTCCGTATCCATCTCGTGGAAATATTCCCTCCAGTCAAAGTTCTTCACCGATGACCACGCCAGATAGATCTCAGCATCAGGGTCAGCCATTGATGCTCCTATCGCAAATGCATTGATATCTGCAACTGCACCATAAATAGGGTAGTTCGCCAGATATCCTATCCTGTGTCCCCTGTTTCTCGTACCTGCGATAAATCCCATCAGGAACTTCGCCTCATACATCCTGCCGTAGTACGTCCTGACAGCGTTCTGTGACAGGTTCACTGAGCAGTTCAGGAACTTGATGTCCGGATAGTGTACGGCACTCTTCAGCGTCTCATCCATCTGGACAGGCGATACCGTAAACATCATCTCAAATCCTGCATCAGCCGCCTCATCTATTCTGGTACGCAGAACATCGTCGTTAACACAGTCATCGTATTTTCTCGTGACAACTCTTCCCTTATAGTGCTGCTCCACATAGTTCCTGCCGAGCTCATGGCCATATATCCACTGGGATTCACTCGCCGGCTTTTCATAGAAAAATGCTACCTTGAGCGGCTTTTCAACAGAATACGAAGGCTTCGAACTGAACAGCGACCTGATCGCATTCACACCTGTCGTATCTTTTTTGACCTCTTCAGGATGCTCTACTATCTCAACCGGATCATCATCGCCTGAGACTACAAACTCATCCCACAGCTTCTTCAGACGACTGGCGAGCAGATTCTCATTTATCGTAATGAGACTGTGGGCTGTGCCGTAAAATCTGAGATACACAAGAAAAGCATCCCCTGTCGTCAGTTCCAGCCTTTCTCCACCCAGCTTGTTGAAGGCTTTCCTGAATGCATTGTAATCGGCACGCAGATCCTCGACCTTTTCCCTTGGCCATTTATCCTTCAGATTCTGTCCATAGAATTCTGCGAGCTTCTCATATCTGCCTTCCTGAGAAAAAGAGATATCATACAAAGGACAGACCCTGTAAAAATCCAGGAACTCGAAATAAATCCTGTTGTCTATATCATCTGTTCTCTTCGGAATAAGCCTTGTGACATCTGCAAGAACCGTATCAATGCCCAGATAGGCTGACACTGACACTCTCTTATTGCCTTCCATCACATAGAAAGACCGCATGTACTCGTATGCCTTGATTGGCTCACGAATTCCCTCTACTGCCGCTGAATCATACAGCTTGGACCACTTCATCGCAAACTCTGATCCCGGTCCCAGAAGCGGCATGAAGTCACTCGCGAAGGCCTCAGTTCTCCCCTTTGTCTTGGTACCCTTGATATTCTCTATCGGCACCTCCACGAGTCCCACCGGCTCCTCGCTGGTCTCGCTCTGTGTGACTATCTCATCAAGCACTGGCAGATACGGGTAGCGGCCTCTCGACGTGTCGCGCCTGAATGTCCTCAGACCCATCTTCAGTGCCTTGTTGTAATCATCTATCATGAATGTTCTCCTCTTTGAGTTATGAGTTCTAAGTTATGAGTTCTGGGTTCCGAAACATTATAACATAAAAAAAAGAGCCATACCATAAAAATGATATGACTCTCTTGTCAGGCTGTGCCAGGCACAACTCTGAACTATTAACTAAGAACTAATTACTTGTTCTCATCCATGATAGCTGCCTGTGCTGCTGCAAGACGAGCGATAGGTACACGGAATGGTGAGCATGAAACATAGTCGAGACCGATCGAATCGCAGAAGTCGATTGATGAAGGATCTCCGCCGTGCTCTCCGCAGATTCCGCAGTGAAGTGATGGACGAGTCTTCTTACCATTCTCAACAGCATACTTCATGAGCTTGCCGACACCGTCTGTATCAAGACGAGCGAACGGATCTGACTCGAAGATCTTGTTCTCATAGTAAGAATCAAGGAACTTACCAGCATCATCACGTGAGAAACCGAATGTCATCTGAGTAAGGTCGTTAGTACCGAAGCAGAAGAACTCTGCATCCTTAGCGATCTCATCAGCTGTAAGAGCAGCTCTTGGGATCTCGATCATTGTACCAACTTCGTACTTCATATCTGAACCAGCTTCAGCGATGAGCTTGTCAGCTGTATCTGTAACAGTCTTCTTAACGAACTTGAGCTCCTTTTCCTCACATACAAGTGGGATCATGATCTCTGGAACGAGGTTCCAATCCGGATGCTCAGCCTTGACAGCAAGAGCAGCCTTTATAACTGCTGTTGTCTGCATCTCTGCGATCTCAGGATATGTAACAGCGAGACGACATCCTCTGTGACCCATCATTGGGTTGAACTCCTTGAGTCCTGCGATGATGTCCTTGATCTGCTGAACTGTCTTGCCCTGAGAATCAGCAAGCTTCTTGATATCCTCCTCTGTCTGAGGAACGAACTCATGAAGAGGTGGGTCAAGGAATCTGATAGTAACAGGATCACCTTCCATTGCCTCATAGAGCTGCTTGAAGTCATCCTCCTGATATGGCTCGATCTTAGCGAGGGCTTTCTTTCTGTCCTCAACTGTGTCTGAGCAGATCATCTCACGGAATGCATCGATACGGTTGCCACTGAAGAACATATGCTCTGTACGGCAGAGACCGATTCCCTCAGCACCAAGCTCACGAGCCTTCTTTGCATCACGTGGAGTATCGGCATTTGTACGAACCTTAAGTCTTCTGTACTTGTCAGCCCATCCCATTACACGAGCGAAGTCACCGGCAACAGAAGCTTCCTTGGTCTTTACATCACCCTGATAGATATTTCCTGTAGAACCATCGAGTGAGATGTAATCTCCCTCATGGAATGTGATTCCATCAAGAGTGAACTCTTTCTTCTCTTCATCGATATTTGTGATCTCTGAGCATCCGGATACGCAGCATGTTCCCATACCACGGGCAACTACGGCTGCGTGTGATGTCATACCACCACGAACTGTAAGGATACCCTGAGCAGCGCTCATACCTTCGATATCCTCTGGTGAGGTCTCAAGACGAACAAGTACGACTCTCTCGCCTTTGCCGCCCTTACCTAAAGCCTTGGCATCCTCAGCAGTAAATACGACCTTACCTGCTGCAGCACCAGGAGATGCCGGAAGTGCCTGGCCGATCTTCTTGGCGCCCTTTAAGGCTTCTGGATCGAATACAGGATGAAGCAGCTGGTCAAGGCTCTTTGCCTCGATACGTGTAACAGCTGTCTTCTCATCGATCTGTCCCTCATCTACGAGGTCACATGCGATCTTGATGGCAGCCTGAGCTGTTCTCTTACCGTTACGGGTCTGAAGGAAATAGAGCTTTCCTTCCTCGATTGTGAACTCCATATCCTGCATATCATGGAAATGGTTCTCAAGACCTGTAGCAAGCTCGATGAACTGCTTGTATACGTCTGGCATAGCATCAGCAAGTGTGCTGATAGGCTGAGGTGTACGAACACCTGCAACTACGTCCTCACCCTGTGCATTGAGGAGGTACTCACCGAAGATACCCTTCTCACCTGTAGCCGGGTCACGTGTGAATGCAACACCTGTACCTGATGTATTTCCTTTATTTCCGAATACCATCGTCTGTACATTAACGGCTGTTCCCCAGTCTCCAGGGATGTCGTTCATACGACGGTAAACAATGGCACGTGGGTTGTCCCATGAACGGAATACTGCAAGAACTGCTCCCATGAGCTGCTCCCTGGCCTCCTGTGGGAAGTCTTTTCCAAGAGCATCCTTGTAGATCTTCTTGAATCTCTTAACGAGTTCCTTCAGATCATCAACATCCATCTCTACGTCGTACTTGATGCCCTTCTTAGCCTTGACATCATCGATCTCCTTCTCGAAGAGAGACTTGGAAACCTCCATTACAACGTCTGAATACATCTGGATGAAACGACGATATGAATCATATGCGAATCTAGGATTGCCTGTCTTCTTGGCAAATCCCTCAACTGCTACGTCGTTGAGTCCGAGGTTGAGGATTGTGTCCATCATACCAGGCATTGATGCACGGGCACCAGAACGAACTGATACGAGTAATGGATCATCAGGATCTCCGAACTTCTTGCCGTTCTCCTTCTCGAGCCACTCAAGGTTCTCATAGATCTGATCCTCGATCTCCTTGGTAAGTCCCTTACCATTGTTGTAGTACTCAGTACAAGCCTCTGTTGTGATGGTGAAGCCCTTAGGGATTGGCATACCCATGTATGTCATCTCAGCGAGATTGCAGCCCTTTCCTCCTAAGAGGTTGCGCATGCTGGCTCTGCCTTCATTGAACTTGTAGACCCACTTCTTGTCTGCCATTTGATTTCCTCCTGTAAAATTGATTTTATCCATGTGCACACGGGAAATAAAGTGGTCCGTGGCACACACCTTTATTATTCTAACACAATTGCGGCGTTTTGCAAGGAAAAATTAACCGACTTTCTCCAGACGCACTTCATCAATTGCGCCCCAGCTCTTTGCCGCAGCCTTTACGCCGAACTCAACCGCGATCTTATTTTTCCCTTTGTCGATCATGTCCTGGGTGATGGTCACTGTATCAGCTGTCTGCTTGTTCCATGCCTGCCAGCCGTTCAGCGTACCTCTGCTGTCCGTGTAGTCCGAATCCGGATCAGCATATGCTGCAATCGTCGCATAGTCATCGCTTCCCATGAGCTGTCCGCTTGTGATCATCGAAGCCTGATAGTATCCCGGCTCTGGGGCCTCTACTGTCTGGCTCAGAGTGAAGCTGAAATCGCTGTCACTGTAGAAGTGAAGGGTATTGTGTCCTTTGTACACGTTATTCGAATCTGTCTCTATATCAAATCCGTCGCCATCTGTCTTCCAGTCCGTGAAGTCAGCTGTCTCAAAGTCTCCGTTCTTCAGCAGATTCGGATAGAGAAGCTTCACATCCTCTGACACATCCGTGCCGTCGACTCTACCTTTTATTGTAAAAGTCTTTCCATAATCTTTACCGCCTGAACGGGCCTTCTCATATGCATCGATATCATCCTGATTCCAGTCTACATCAACCGTGGCTCTTGATCCGTTTTCATAGTAGACCTTTGCCCTTCCCAGGATATCAGCGGTGAGCTCCGTTGCCGGATCCAGCTCCCCTACTTCGGACTGGTTCATTTTTACCTCTTTTACTCTTAGGTCCTGCCTGATCTCCTGAGTGCCGTCGTAGTCCTCTGAGAAGCACTTTATCGAGTCGAGGACTTTGCCATCAGGACCGAAGAATGACTGATTGTCAATGACGCATCCACCTGCTGTTCCATTTGTCTGAGTCGGATCATAGTCATGAGAATATGAAGATGTCCAGCCACAGCCTGCGCTGTCCCAGATCTTTCTTTCCTCTGAAATGGCTGTGATCTTCTTGTCACCTGAGATGCTGCTCAGATCCATGAGACCATTCCAGGCGCCTTCCCAGTAAAATGCACCGAGGCCTGCGGTCTTGCCGTCTTTGCCCTTTACATCAAGAGCTGCCTTGAGCGCACTATGGAATGACTTTGCCTGACCGTCAGGAGTGAATGGGTACACAGTTCCATCGCCCTCATCATTGGTTCCGTCGCTTACTGTATTTTCAAAGCCATCGTAATCTGTCAGGGTATTGGCATAGCTCGTCTCGGCAACCATCACCTTCTTATCATATTTCTGTGCTATGGCTTCGAGATCCTTTGTGATGCTCTCTGCTGTACCGTGCCAGTACGGATACCATGAGGTGGCAAACACATCATAGTCTACCTTTCCAGCATTCAGATTGTCAGCATAACCCATCTGGGTGTCATTCTGTGGATCAGTAAAATGTACTGCAGCCAGGATTGTCGAATGATGCTTCTCTGCGACCTCATGAACGGCATCGCAGCCTGCTGCATATACCTTGTCGACGTTGCCCGTCCAGTTGCCACTGGCTTCTACACCAGCGATTCCATTATTAGTCTCGTTTCCTACCTGAACCATGCCGACATCGACACCCTCTTTGATCAGGTCTTCAAGAGACTCTGTAGTGAAGGTCTTTACCGCATCTGCCGTCTTGTCTGCATCTCCATTGAATTTCTGCCAGGCTTTTGGCGCCGTCTGTCTGGCTGGATCAGCCCAGTCGTCTGAATAGTGAAAATCAATAAGAACTCTCATGCCGGCTTTGGTTGCCCATTTTCCCATGGTAATGGCCTTCTTCAGATCATTATTGCCGCCACCGTATCCGTTGCCATCCTTATCATACGGATCGTTCCAGACCCTGATGCGGACCCAGTTCATGCCCTGATCTGCCAGGAAATTGAAAAAGTCCTGATTCCTGATTATTTTTCCATCTGAATCCCTGAATCCGTACTGATCAGTATTCTCCTGCCTGTTCAGCTCATCAAATCCCTGCTGCACACTGATATACGATGAGATATCCATGCCCCTGATATTCTCCACCGTCTTCCTGGCACTGCCTCCTGCAGAGCACGCACTCCCCAGCACCATCGTGCCCGCCATGACTGTTGTCAGAAGAACTGACATGATCTTTCTCCTCATAAAAACCTCCTGCCTATGTGATATGCGCAATCGATTGCACCGATTCATTATACAATAATATTTTCTTTTTGTTAATAGAATTTTCACTCATTTTTTATTGCATAGAGAAAAAATTTAATCTAGAATATTTACTTATGAAAGAAAACAATAAAAGAGCTGTGGACATGCTCCATGGCGGCATTTTCAAAAAATTACTCTACATTACAGTTCCTATATTCCTGATGAGCACACTGCAGCAGCTGTTCAATGCGTCTGATACTGCTGTTGTCGGGAATTTCTCATCATCTGAGGCCATGGCTGCCGTCGGAAGCAATGCCCCTGTCATCAATATGATCGTGACCTTCTTTACTGGTCTGTCTGTCGGAAGCAATGTAATGCTCAGCCATTTCATTGGAAAGGATGAAGAAGAAAAGGTAAATGATGCGCTTCATACGAGCTTCTCTGTTGCGCTGATCAGCGGATTTATCATGCTCGCCCTCGGGCAGATAATCGCTGTCCCTATCCTCAGGCTTCTAAATACTCCGTCTCATATTCTGCCTATGGCGCAGATGTATCTGAGGATTTATTTCCTTGGGATGCCATTCCTCATGGTATATGATTTCGGCTCGGCCGTTCTTCGGTCTATAGGTGATACCAGACGTCCCCTGTACTATCTGATCATTTCCGGATCACTGAATGTGGTGCTGAATCTGTTCTTCGTGATAGTGCTTGGCAGGAATGCTGACGGTGTCGCATACGCTACCACGATCTCTAATGGGGTAAGTGCATTTTTTATACTTCGTACACTGATAAAAGAAAAGGGTATGCTCCACATCGATCTGAGGAGACTCTCCCTCAAGTGGAAATATGTGAGAAGAATTCTCTGGATCGGTGCTCCTGCCGGACTTCAGGGAATGATTTTCTCTATCTCTAATGTAGTCATTCAGGCTGCGATCAACCTGTTCGGTTCCGACTGCGTAGCTGGCAATTCCGCCGCCCTCAATGTGGAGTATATCTGCTACTTCACTGTATATGCGTTCTGTCAGGCACTGATGACTTTTATCAGCCAGAACTATGCTGCCGGCCAGTATTGCAGATGCAGACGTACCACCAGAATTGCATTCTTCTCTGCCATCGGATTCACTGCGATCCTGAGTGTCAGTGCATATATTCTCAGATACCCGATCCTGTCGTTCTTCACGCATGATCCTGCCGTACTGAAATTCGCTGTGATCAGGATGCTCTGGATTGCGCTTCTCGAGCCTATGACTGCCCTGTATGAAGTACCTGGTGCTTCACTGCGTGGAATCGGGCACTCACTGATGCCAACCATCATCACTCTTCTCGGCAGCTGTATCCTGCGACTCATCTACATGAATATCATGATGCACCGCTTCACGGCTTTCTATCAGGTAGTCATGATCTACCCGATCAGCTGGGCTATCACCGGAGCCACAATGATCATCCTGTACTTCGCCGTGACGAAGAAGGCGTACAGGACGGTGTGAGGGAGTCCTCCTGCCTCATTCACGATGGCCTTCCACCCCTGTGGATACCAAGACTCTCCCGGATTGAGATGAGTCCATCCAGCTCGTCATAAATATTTAGCGGGGAAACCCACAGGAAAAGCCTGTGGAAGGAACCGCCTTTAACCTACCTTTCTTTGTTCTACTAGATAGCTACTACGCATTTTTAACAGCTTTAGGTTCTTATATCCTACAGAGGCATTGACATGTGTTCCATCTAAAAGCCTCAAATCCATGCGCCCGGTTGCCCTGCGGCCAAAAATAAAGCACTTCTGACCTTTCCACAGG
>JAQYAY010000032.1 GCA_029338735.1 Lachnospiraceae bacterium
AACTGACGCAGCAGTAGAGAAGCATGTTCCGGTCGTGAAGACCGATGGCAATAAGATCACGGTTCAGGTCGGAGCTACAGCTCATCCGATGACAGAGGAGCATTATATCCAGTTCATCATCGTTGAGACAGAAAACGGCTACCAGAAGAAGGACCTCAAGCCGGGAGATGCACCATGCGCAGAGTTCGTTCTTGCTGACGGTGAGAAGCCTGTGTGTGCATACGCATATTGCAATCTTCACGGACTCTGGAAGGCAGATATCTGAGATCAGACTGACACAGCTACAGGGGACGCACCGTAGGGTGCGTCTTTTTTTTGTAAAAAAATGTGGCGGACATTCTCCCGTAATGGTAAAATATAACAGTAAACGGAGGCTATTAAAAACAAAACGGAGGATTTATTATGATAGCTTTAATAATTATAGCGGTACTACTTGTACTTTTTTTCGCGACGGTAAGGATAGTGCCGGAGTCGAATGAGGTGATTGTCGAGAGGCTGGGGAAGTACAACAGAACGATGCACGCCGGGATCAATTTCATGATACCTTTCATAGAAAGCTCCCGATCGAGGGTTTCGCTTAAGGAGGCAGTGCTCGATTTTCCGCCGCAGCCTGTCATTACGAAGGACAATGTGACGATGATGATAGATTCGGTTGTCTACATGAAGGTATTCGATTCGATGCTCTACACCTACAAGATCACCAATCCCAGACAGGGGGTGGAGACGCTTGCTGCCACGACGTTAAGGAACCTTGTCGGTGCGCTGACCTTTGACGAGACCCTTACTTCAAGAGATACGATCAATGCGAAGCTTCAGACAGAGCTCGATGAGGCAACGGATGCCTGGGGGATAAAGATCACCAGGGTAGAGGTCAAGAATATCCAGCCGCCAAAGGATATCCAGGAGGTCATGACCAAGCAGATGAGAGCGGAGCGTGAGAAGCGTCAGGCGATCACAGAGGCGGAGGCTCATAAGCAGTCGGTTGTCACTACTGCAGAGGGAGACAAGCAGGCAAAGGTACTTGCGGCACAGGCAGAGGCCGAGGCAGCGGTTGCAAGGGCGCAGGGCGAAGCGAAGGCAATAGAGCTTCGAGCGCAGGCAGAGGCGATGGCGCTTCGTACACTGACTGAGGCCAATGTATCGCCTGAGATCATAAAGCTAAAGAGCTTTGAGGCGATACAGGGTGTGGCAAACGGAAACGCGACAAAGATATTCATGCCGACCGAGCTGCTGGATGAGGTATCCGGGGCAGAGATCCTTGGCGAAGGAATAAAGAGCGGATTTTCCGAGGCGCCGCGCAGAGTGGCAGGACAAGAGGATCTGAGTGATCCCCATATGACGATAGCTATGTCACCGCGGTCAGAAAGCCAGATCCATAAGGATGTGGCGGTGACCTCGAAGAAGATGATGGATGAAGAGTCCTGATCTGAAAGAGAAAAGGATATATGAGTTTTCTTGATGATGTAAAGAAGCGGATAGTAATAGCTGACGGGGCGATGGGGACCTATTACCAGAGCCTTTATCCTGAGGATGATGAGCTGGTCGAGAGAGCGGTCATCACACATCCTGACAGGATTTCTGATATACATAAAAGGTATATTAAGGCCGGAGCCATGCTTATAAGGACTGACAGCTTTGCGGTGTCGGGGCCTTTTATTGAGTCAGTTGAGGAAAAGGTCCGGATTGCACATGAAGCATACAGGATTGCAATGGATGCTGCCGGGGACAGTTGCTTTGTTGCAGCTGATATCGGTACTGTCTTTGATCCGGCAATGGAGGGCCATGTATTCCAGGATATAAAGCCCGTAATAGATGCGTTTCTCGATGAAGGAGCGGATATTTTTGATTTCGAGACACAGACTCAGACAGAGGGACTCACTGAGATTTTTTCCTATATCAGGGAGAAAAATCCGGCTGCCGTGATCCTGGTTTCTTTTTCTATAAATAAGACAGGTATGACGACCGGCGGACTGTCGGTCGACAATATAATGCGCTTCGGAGCTACCGAGGAAAACATAGATGCATACGGCTTCAACTGCGGCGTCGGTCCTTCACATATGGCATCGATCATAGAGAAGGCTCATATGTATTCGGACAAGCCTTTTATCGTAATGCCGAATGCAGGATATCCCTATACGCTCCGAGGCAGGCAGATATACAAGGGGAATCCTGTATTTTTCTCTGAAAAAATGAAGACCATAGTCTCACTAGGAGCTGGTCTGATAGGCGGATGCTGTGGTACCACGCCTGAATTCATTGAACGGCTGAGCCGAGCATTCGCAGGGAAGAAGCCTGCTGCAAAGAATATCACTCAGCTGACGGGAAAAAAGACAAGAACTTTTTCATCTTTTTATAAAAAATTACAGAGCGGCGACAAGCCGTTTATCGTGGAGCTGGATCCGCCTTTTAACAGCGATATATCAAAGGTCATGAAGTCAGCTCATACGCTTGCTGATGCTGATATTGACATGATCACGCTGTCTGATTCCCCGATGGGACGGAGCAGGATGGACCCGATGCTACTTGGTGCGCTCATGCAACAGGAGACAGGCCTTGATGTGATGCCGCATGTGACATGTCGTGACAGGAATATCATAGGACTGCGCGGATCACTTCTCGGAAGCTATGCAGCAGGCATCAGACATTTTCTGATGATCACCGGAGATCCGGTGCCGTCGGCTGACAGAAGCCAGATCACACCTGTATTTGATTACAACTCGATCCGGTTCATGAATATGGCAAAGCTCATGAATGATGAAGTTTTCTCAGACGACAGGATCATCTACGGCGGAGCACTGAACTATCATGGGAAGAACGTCGATGCGATAGTGCGCCGCATGAATCTGAAGATTGAACAGGGATGCTCATTTTTCCTGACGCAGCCGGTGTATGGTGATGAGGATATAGAGCGGATAGCTCTGCTCAAGGAGCGGACAGGTGCGAAGATCCTCTGTGGTCTGATGCCTCTTGTAAGCTATAAGAACGCTCTGTTCATGTCGACAGAGATGCCGGGAATCCGCGTGCCGCAGGAGATTGTCGACAGATATTCGCCTGATATGTCACGAGAAGAGGCAGAAGAAGTGGCAAAGCAGGTATCGCTTGACATCGCCACTAAAATGAAAGATATAACAGATGGCTACTACTTCATGGTGCCGTTTAACCGGGTGCAGCTGATATGTAGTATTATCAATGAGATTAGAGATCAGAGTTCTAAGTTCTGAGTTTGTGGCTAAAATCCGGCTTAGAACCTGGAACTTATAACTTCGAACTTAACTAAGGAAAAAGAAATGACTGTATCAGATTTTAAAAAACTATTCAACTCCGGACATCCGATCTTCCTTGATGGCGGTGTAGGCACGAATATGATGAAGGCCGGTATGCCTATGGGTGTCTGCCCGGAGAAGTGGATGGTGGACAATCCCGGTCCTATCGGGAAGCTGCAGCATGACTATATGGAGGCAGGCAGCAATATCGTTCTGGCTCCTTCCTTTGCAGCAAACAGGATCAAGCTCGCTGAGTACGGACTTTCGGATCAGGTAGAAGAGATTAATAAGACTCTTGCAGAGAATACAAGAAAAGCTACCGAGGGAAAATGCCTTGTTGCCGGTGATATGACGATGACTGGTCAGCAGCTTGCTCCTATAGGTGAGCTTGATTTCGAAGATCTTGTAAATGTGTATAAGGAACAGGCTCAGGCTCTGATTGACGGCGGAATTGATATTTTTTTCATTGAGACAATGATGAGCCTTCAGGAGACGAGGGCTGCACTTATAGCTGTAAAAGAGCTGGCACCGGACATACCTGCAATTACTTCGCTTACATATAATGAGGACGGCAAGACTCTGTATGGTTCTTCTCCTGCGAACGCTATTGTTGTTCTTCAGTCACTTGGTGCAGATGCTGTAGGACTAAACTGTTCTACAGGTCCTGACAAGATGCCGCCTCTTATCGAAGAGATGAGACGCTATGCGAAGGTCCCTATAATTGCAAAGCCTAATGCAGGGCTTCCTGAGCTGATTGATGAGAATACAGTATATAAGATGACTCCGGATGAGTTCGCTTCAGATATGGAGGTTCTGGTAAATGCAGGTGCCGCCATCATCGGCGGCTGCTGCGGGACAACTCCGGCACACATCAGGGCAATGGTTGAGCGAACAAAAAATATGGACGTCCTGAAACCGGCGCCGGTTACAGACCGTGTGATCTCGTCTGAGCGAAAAGTGCAGGAGATAGAGCCTGGAAAGAACTTCCTTGTGATTGGTGAACGTATCAATCCTACTGGAAAGAAAAAGCTGCAGGCTGAGCTTCGTGCCGGTTCCATGGATATGGTAAATGATTTTGCCAGAAGTCAGGACGAGAACGGGGCAGCAATACTTGATGTCAATATGGGCACGAACGGCATTGATGAGAAAGAGATGATGCTTCGTGCGATAGATGAGGTCACATTCGCTACGGATCTGCCTCTATGTATAGATACCAGCTATCCGGAAGTCATGGAAGCTGCGCTCCGCCGTTATCCGGGACGTGCTCTTATCAATTCCATTTCAGGTGAAGAGGAGAGAATGGAAGTCATGCTTCCAATTGCGAAGAAGTACGGTGCCATGTTTATTGTTCTCCCTCTTTCGTCAGCAGGACTTCCGAAGACACTCGAGGAGAAGCATGCCAATCTCGACAGGATCCTTGATGCTGTTAAGGCAGCAGGCATGTCAGAGGACAGGTGCGTGGTTGATGTGCTTACAGCAACGGTCGGAGCTGATCCTGAGAGCGCAGTCAAGTGTTTTGCAACAATTGATTACTGCCGTAAAAAGGGTCTGCCGACGGTCTGCGGCCTGTCCAATATTTCCTTCGGTCTGCCTGAGAGGTCATTTGTAAATACTGCTTTTCTTAATATGGCAATAGCACATGGACTCACCTGTGCTATAGCGAATCCGTCACAGAAGCTTCTGATGCTTACGGCAGCAGCTGCAGACATGCTTCTTTGCAAGGATGGAGCTACAGAAAAATATCTGACCGAGGCATCAACAGCAGATGTTTCCATTTCATCAGGAAGTAAGACCACTGATAATAAGGAAGAAAAAAAGTCAGATCTGCCTCCTGTGATGGAAGCTGTGGTAAAGGGTGATACGACTCACATCCAGTCTCTTGTGAAAAAGGAGCTTGCGGCAGGCAGGGATACAAAGGATATTCTGGACAATGACCTGATCCCCGGCATCAATATGGTTGGAAAGCTCTATGAGGAGAAAAAATATTTCCTGCCTCAGATGATATCAGGTGCCAATACCATGGAAAAAGGCGTTGCAGTGCTTGAGCCTCTGATGAGGGCGGCAGCAGGCGGAGAGACCAGGGAGACTATAGTCTGTGCTACTGTTGAAGGCGACATTCATGATATAGGAAAGAATCTTGTCGTCCTGATGCTCAAGAATTATGGCTATAATGTCATAGACATGGGCAAGGATGTGAAAGCAGAAGACATCGTTGATGAAGCTGTAAAGAGCCATGCATCAGTCATTGGGCTGTCTGCGCTTATGACAACGACCATGGTACATATGAAGGAAGTAGTGGAAATCCGCAATGAGAAATATCCTTCATGCAAGGTCGTGATCGGTGGCGCATGCATCACTTCGTCATATTCAGATGAGATCGGGGCAGACGGATATTCCCCTGATGCCGCTGAATGTGTGAAGCTCGTGGACAGGCTTTTATCAGCTGAAAAGAGCAGTTCATCACAGGCGGTTTCTATGTGAGCCCGCCCGATGCCTGTATCGCATAAAGAACACCTTTTTGATGGAAAAATGATTGAATTTTTCACACAAAAATACTATATTTATTAGAGAAAAAGTAACGGCTTTTATGCCGTGTTTTTATGTAATAAAAAGGGCATAAAAACCGTTATGAAAAGTATAGGAGGAAAAATAGACATGATCAAGAGATCAATGAAGACCATGGATGGAAACCATGCTGCCGCTCATGCATCTTATGCATTCACAGATGTAGCAGCTATCTATCCTATCACACCTTCATCTGTCATGGCTGAAGCCACAGATGAATGGGCAACTGCAGGCCGCAAGAATATCTTCGGTCAGACAGTTCAGATCACAGAGATGCAGTCTGAGGCCGGTGCAGCAGGAGCTGTTCACGGATCACTCGCAGCAGGCGCACTCACAACCACATTTACAGCATCACAGGGACTTCTCCTTATGATCCCGAACCTGTACAAAATCGCAGGTGAAGGACTTCCGGGAGTATTCAATGTTTCAGCTCGTTGCGTAGCAACACACGCACTGAATATCTTCGGTGATCATTCAGATGTTTACGCATGCAGACAGACTGGATGTGCAATGCTTTGTGAGTCATCAGTACAGGAGGTCATGGACCTTACACCTGTAGCTCATCTCGCAGCACTTGAGGGACATGTTCCTTTCATCAACTTCTTCGATGGTTTCCGTACATCTCACGAGATCCAGAAGATCGAGACATGGGACTACAAAGATCTCGCAGATATGCTTGACATGAAGCTTGTTGAGGACTTCAGAAAGAACGCTCTGAATCCTGAGCATCCAAAGGAAATGGGCTCAGCTCAGAACCCTGACCTCTTCTTCCAGACCCGTGAGGCCTGCAACGAAGCTTATGACAATCTTCCAGCAATCGTTACCAAGTACATGGACAAGGTCAATGAGAAGATTGGTACAGACTACAAGCTCTTCAATTATTATGGTGATCCAGATGCTGAGAGCGTCATCATCGCTATGGGCTCTGTTTGTGAGACAATCGACGAGACAATCGATTATCTCCGCAAGGAAGGCGAGAAGGTCGGCGTAGTAAAGGTTAGACTTTATCGCCCGTTCGTTAAGGAAGCCCTTCTTTCAGTTATTCCTAAGACTGTTAAGAGAATTTCAGTTCTTGATCGTACAAAGGAGCCGGGTTCAATCGGTGAGCCTCTTTACCTTGATGTTGTAGCAGCCCTCAAGGGTTCAGAGTTCGAGAGCGTTCCAGTTTACACTGGTCGTTATGGACTTGGATCAAAGGATACTACACCAGGACAGATCATCGCTGTATTCAGAAATACAGAGAAGCCAAGATTTACAATCGGTATCACAGATGATGTGACAAATCTCTCACTTGAGGTCAAGGAGAACCCTGTTACTACTCCAGAGGGAACTACGAACTGCAAGTTCTGGGGACTCGGAGCTGATGGTACAGTTGGTGCCAACAAGAACTCAATCAAGATCATCGGTGACAATACTGATATGTATGCTCAGGCATATTTCGATTATGATTCAAAGAAGTCCGGTGGTGTTACAATTTCTCACCTCAGATTCGGACATCAGCCAATCAGATCTACATACCTGATCTCACAGGCTAACTTCGTAGCTTGTCACTGTACAGCATACATCTACAAGTACAATATGGTTCAGGACCTCGTTCCGGGCGGCACATTCCTGTTCAATACACAGTGGAGTGAGGACGAGCTCGATGAGAAGCTTCCTGGCCAGGTAAAGAGATATATCGCAGAGAACAACATCAATTTCTACATCATTGATGGTGTCAAGATCGGTAAGGAGATCGGACTTGGAAAGCGTATCAATACAGTCCTTCAGTCAGCATTCTTCTCACTGACAAAGCTCATCCCAGAGGAGCAGGTAATCAAGCTCATGAAGGACGCAGCCAAGGCTTCATATGCTCGTAAGGGTGATGATGTCGTTAAGATGAACTGGGACGCTATTGATGCAGGTGCTAGCGCATATCACAAGGTTAACGTACCTGAGAGCTGGAAGAACTGCAAGGATGATGATCTTTCAGTAGAGGTAAAGGGCGACAGAGCTGATGCTGTAGAGTTCGTTAAGGATATCCAGCAGAAGGTTAACGCTCAGCAGGGTAACACAATCCCTGTATCAGTAGTAAAGAAATATGCAGATGGTTCAACACCTTCAGGAACAGCTGCATTCGAGAAGCGTGGAGTAGCAACAGACGTACCTGTATGGGATGTCACAAAGTGTATCCAGTGTAACCAGTGTTCACTTGTATGTCCTCACGCAGCTATCCGTCCGGTAGCTATGACAGCCGATGAGGCAGCCAAGGCTCCGGAAGGAATGAAGATGAAGGATATGACAGGCATGGACGGATACAAGTTCGCTATCAATGTATCCGCATTCGACTGCACAGGCTGCGGCTCATGCGCAAATGTCTGCCCTGTTGACGCTCTTACAATGTCTCCG
>JAQYAY010000033.1 GCA_029338735.1 Lachnospiraceae bacterium
GGTAGACTATGCTGCTGAAGTATGTAATGCCGTGATGAAGGAATGGGACAATGCAACAGGCAACCCGGTGATCATCAATCTTCCTGCAACGGTTGAGATGAATACACCGAATGTCTATGCTGACCAGATCGAGTGGATGAACAATCATCTCGACAACAGGGACAATGTGATCCTTTCACTCCACCCACACAATGACCGTGGTACCGGCATTGCCTGTGCAGAGCTCGGACTCCTCGCAGGAGCTGACCGTATCGAGGGAACACTCCTTGGAAACGGTGAGAGAACCGGTAATGTAGATATTTTAAATATCGCATACAATATGTTTTCACAGGGCATTGATCCGGGCCTTGAGATCTCAGATATCAAGGAGATCACAGAGGTCTGCGAGAGATGCACGAAGATGACAGTGGATCCGAGACATCCGTATGCCGGAAGCCTTGTATTTACTGCATTCTCAGGCTCACATCAGGACGCCATCAACAAGGGCGAGCAGGCCATGAAGGAGAGAAATTCTTCCATCTGGCAGGTTCCGTATCTGCCGATCAACCCTTCGGATATCGGAAGAGAGTACGAGCCTGTTGTCCGTATCAACAGCCAGTCAGGCCGTGGCGGAGTCGCATTCGTCATGGACAAGGTATATGGTTACAAGCTCCCTAAGGCCATGCAGCGTGAGTTCGCTGATGTCATTCAGGCAATCAGTGAGAAAGAGGGCGGCGAGGTCAAGCCTGAGCGTATAATGAAGGAGTTCAAGAGAGAATATCTCGACAAGAAGGATCCGTTCAGGCTCGACTTCGTAGATATCGATGATAATACAGAGGATGAGGATACACATGTATCTCTCGACTTCAGGTACAATGGTGAGTCGTTCCATTCAGAGGCCGATGGAAACGGACCTGTCGATGCAGTCAAGACTGCCATCAAGCAGTGCGTTCCGGAGGTTGACTTCGTACTGATCGACTATTCAGAGCATGCACTTGGTGTAGGCTCCCATGCGAAGGCAGCTGCATACATCGAACTGCAGAATCCGCGTACAGAGAATATCAGCTTCGGTGTAGGACTCTCATCGAACATCACGAGAGCATCTATCCGTGGTATTTTCTCAGCACTCAACAGGATGATTGAGAAAGAGAAGGATTTATAAGTTCGTAGTATTTAGTCCTGAGTTCTTAGCTCTGAACTTAGAACTTAGGACTAAAAAGGAAATGATGATGCGTAAAATATTATTGACCGGTCCGAATGGACAGCTTGGGAGAGCGGTTACAGAAGAATACAAAAAGGATCAGGACGCTCAGATCATTCCTGTCTCCCATGAGGAGATGGCGATCGAGGATCTCGATGCCGTCCTTAAAAAAATATCTGCCGAGCAGCCTGATGTGATCATTAACTGTGCAGCCTATACGAATGTTGATGGCTGCGAGGATAATACACATCTGGCTGGCAGGATCAATGCTGTAGGCCCGAGGAATCTCGCAATTGCGGCGCAGAAATGCGGGGCAAAGATTGTACATATCTCCACAGACTATGTATTCGATGGATGCGGCACGAGACCATATGTAGAGAGTGATCCGACACAGCCTGTGAGTGCATATGGACGTTCAAAGCTCATGGGAGAGAAGTACGTCAGAGAGCTCTGCCAGAAATATTTCATCATCCGTACAGCATGGCTCTATGGTGACGGTCACAATTTCGTCAGGACCATGCTGCGTCTCGCTGAGACTCATGATGAGGTCAGTGTGGTTGATGATCAGGTGGGATGCCCGACAAGCACTGCAGAGCTGGCAAGGATGATCCACTATCTCGAACAGACAGAGCAGTACGGCCTGTATCACGGTGTCTGCCGTGGACAGACGAGCTGGGCTGATTTTGCAGAAGAGATATTCAGACTGTCAGGGAAGACGACAAAGGTCAATCATATATCATCGGATGAATATGAGAAGATGAACCCGCAGTCTGCCAGGAGACCGCATTATTCCGTGCTTGAGGACCAGATGCTGACACTTATCTCACCAGAGGATGGTGAGGGCTTTGAGATGTCGACATGGCAGGATGCACTGAAAGAGTATATAAGTGATGAGTTGTAAGTTAAAAGTTTTAAGCTCTAGGAGTTCTGAATGAAACCGCTTATCAGTGTTATTATACCGGCTTATAATATCGCAAATGAGCTGCCCGGGATGGTCAATGATCTCCTCGGGCAGCCATTTAAATTTTTTGAAATAATAATCGTACTCCGTCGTGATGATCCTTCGACTATAGAGACAGCTGAGAAAATGGCTGCCACAGACCAGAGGATCAGGATCGTATACCGTGATGATCCGGGAGTCTCTGCTGGCAGGAATGCCGGAATAGAGGCGGCCGAAGGAGAATATCTGGTATTTCCGGACGGAGATGACAGAATCACAAAAGGGTATCTTGGCACGCTGATTGGAACTATAGCAGATCCGAGGAAGCCTGTGATGGCAAAGGGGTTTCCGCGGATTTCCGCACAGCTCGGCATCGTGGGATATGATATCGTAAATGGTGACGATGTCATCGATGAGACTGAGGAGAGCGGAATCAGGGTCATGAATCAGGAGGATTTCCTATGCAGACTCTTTTTCCAGGAAAATTATCAGGGATATGTATGGAATAAAATTTTCAAAAAGAGTATAATCGACAAATATGGTCTGCGTTTCAACGAAGACTGTTACTATAGAGAAGACCAGCTGTTTGTCTGCGAGTATGCGCTGCACTGCGATGCGATACGGTACAATCCTGCAAGGATGTATCATTACGTGCAGAGAAAGGGTTCGGCGACAGATCTCCTGAATCCTGATGACGGTGTACTGAGTCTCGATGTGCTTGAGCGCGAGATGACGATGTGTAGAGCCTTTTCAGAGATGAGACATCTGCTGAGAAAGCATGAGGACCCGCAGTGGTATCTCGAGCAGGAGTACGTATTCTATGCGCTCGAGGTATTCTACAGGATGAGACTTGTCGAGGACAGGGAATACTTCAGGGACAGCTATTTCAGAAAGATAGCCAGAGAGGTCACTTCAATTGATTACTATCCGCTCGATGACTGGGAGAAGGAACAGCTGGAATCAATGAAGGAATATGCAAAGACAGGACAGTTAAAGGAGAACAATGAAGTACAATGATCTGATAGTGGGAAGCGGGCTGTTCGGAGCTGTATATGCAAGAGAGGCACTTGACAGCGGCAGGAGCGTCGCAGTGATTGAAAAGAGAGATCACATCGGCGGCAATGTCTACACGAAGCGGGTGTCTGATATTGATGTGCATGTGTACGGAGCCCATATTTTTCATACATCAGACAGAGATGTGTGGGAGTATGTGAACCGGTTTGCGGAGTTCAATAACTACATCAATTCGCCGGTCGCCATTTATGGAGACGAGCTGTACAATCTGCCGTTCAATATGAATACCTTCAGCAAGATGTGGGGCATTAAGACTCCGGCTGAGGCCAAGGCAAAGATTGCAGAGCAGATCAGGGATCTTGATATAAAAGAGCCAAAGAATCTCGAGGAGCAGGCACTTTCACTTGTGGGACGTGATGTCTATGAGAAGCTGATCAAGGGCTACACCGAGAAGCAGTGGGGCAGACCGTGCAACGAGCTCCCAGCATTTATCATCAGGAGACTTCCTCTCAGATTTGTCTATGACAATAATTATTTCACAGACAGATATCAGGGAATTCCGGTAGAGGGCTATACTGCGCTTGTTGAGAAGCTTCTCAGGGGTGCGGACATTTTTACAGACGAGGATTTCTTTGATTTCAGGAAAAATAATACGCTGAAAGACGGCACTGAGATCGAGTACGACAGGCTGATCTTTACAGGTCAGATCGATGAGTATTTCGACTATCAGTATGGTCCGCTCGAGTACAGATCAGTGCGTTTCGAGACTGAAGAGCTCGATACAGACAATTATCAGGGCAATGCAGTAGTGAACTACACATCAGCAGATGTGCCGTATACCCGTATCATCGAGCACAAGCATTTCAATTTCGGCAAGCAGCCGACGACCATCATTTCACGCGAGTATTCATCGGAGTGGAAGCCTGGTGTCGAGCCGTACTATCCGATCAATGATGAGAAGAACAACGATCTGTACCAGAAGTACGCAGATCTTGCAAAGAAGGAAAAGAAAAAAGAGGTTTACTTCGGGGGAAGACTGGGGCAGTATAAGTATTACAATATGGATCAGGTGATCGCAGAGGCGCTTGCGCTCTCTGAAGAGATACTGTGAGGTAGAAAATGCTAAAACCGGCAGACTGGCTGGACCGGATCTTCGACCGCATTTTCACGAGGCATCCGAAGAGCCGCAAGGTCGAACCCTTATACCAAAAATATAAAGAGCTCATGCTGTACGGAATGTTCGGACTGGGCACCTTTATCATATCGCTGTTTACCTACTGGCTGTTTACAGAGCCGATGCACATGAATGTCCTTGTGGGCAATGCCCTGTCATGGATATTCGCGACTGCTTTTGCTTTTATCACGAACAGGAATTTCGTGTTTTACAACCATACATCAGGAGTGTTTGCATTTTTCTATCAGCTCGGAACCTTCTGCGTCGGAAGAGTCCTGACGCTCGGGATAGAGGAGCTGATGCTTGGAATCCTGATCGGTGCGATCCACCTGCCGAATATGCCGGTGAAGGTCGCAGCACAGGTTGTGGTTATTACACTGAACTATGTTTTTTCAAAGATTTTTGTGTTTAAAAAGGACTAGTGGACTGGCAGTATGATTAAAAAAATGGAAACCATGAAGCATCTGTACCGGGGGATTTCGAATATCGTCATCACCCTCGTGGTCACGGTGCTTTTTTCCTATGTATGGGAAGAATGGCTGAATGTCCTTCTGGACCGTCCGTTCCTGACCCTCGGTGGTACGACGATGATCGTGATCTATATGGTGCTTGCAATCTTCTTCATTCACGGGTTCGGCGGGTACGAGATCGGAGTCAGCCGGATATCGCATGCATCGATCGGATGCGCACTGGCGTCGCTTATCGTGAATTTCCTGATGATGGTATTCACTGTCATGATGGTAGGATACAGGCGGCTGGTGCCGGGAATAATAGTTGCATATATTGAACTGTTTCTGGCTGATGTGATCATCCTGTTTATCGTCACATATTTTATGACATGGCTCTACAGGAGGATATTTCCGCCATATCAGATGCTGCAGATTCATGGCGAGCATGTCAACAATCTCGATCACAAGATGGGCCTGCGGCGTGACAAATACGTGATCGCCGAGACTGTGATGGATACGGCTCCGTTCGATGAGATCACAGCAAAAATCGATAAGTATGAGGCGGTGCTCATCAATGATGTTCCGTCCGAATTAAAGAACAAGATTCTGAAGTATTGCTTTGACAGACAGAAAAGAGTATACTTCACCCCGAAGATTTCAGATATCATAGTAAAGGAATCCGAGGAGCTGAATCTTTTTGATTCGCCGCTGTATCTGTCGAGAAATATTGGTTTCTCGCTTGGGCAGAGGATAGTGAAAAGGACCGGAGATATCATTCTCTCGCTTCTGGGAATCGCTATTACCTCACCCGTAATGCTTGTGGTTGCCATAATGATCCACTCGTACGATAAGGGGCCTGTATTTTATAAGCAGGAGAGGTACACGATCCACAAGAAGACGTTTAAGGTCATCAAGTTCCGCAGCATGATAGTGGATGCTGAGAAAAAGAGCGGAGCAAGGCTTGCAAGCGAGAATGATGACCGTATCACTCCGATAGGACATTTCATCAGGGCTACGCGAATCGATGAGATCCCGCAGTTCTTCAATGTGCTGAAGGGTGACATGTCATTCGTCGGCCCGCGTCCTGAGAGACCCCAGATCCACGAGGAGTACTGTGAGAAGGTTCCTGAATTCGATTTCAGACTGTCGGTGAAGGCCGGGCTGACCGGATATGCGCAGGTCTACGGCAAGTACAATACGACTACCTATGACAAGCTGAAATTCGATATGATATATGTCCAGAAGGCATCGATCATTCTGGATCTGCAACTGATACTTCTTACCCTGAGGGTCGTTTTCCAGAAGGAAAGCACTGAGGGCGTGGAAGAAGGAGAAAAGACAGCAAAATGAAAAAGTATCTCAAGGGCTTCTACGATTACCGTTTCCTGTTAAGCGAGCTGGTCAAGCGTGGAATCAGGCTCAAGTACAGAAAAAGTTACCTTGGAATCGTGTGGTCACTGATCGAGCCGCTGATGACGACCGCGGTACTCGTAGTAGTATTCGGAGCGCTGTTCGACAGGCTCTCTGATCCGACATTTGCGACCTATATCATGTGTGGTCGTCTGACGTTTACATTTTTCCAGAATGGCACGAAAGGCGCGAGCAAGGCCATCCGTGGCAATGCGGGCATGATCAAGAAGGTGTATGTACCGAAATATCTTTATCCGCTATCGAATGTGCTGTACAATTTTATCATTTATCTGATATCGCTTGTAGTGCTGGTTCCGGTAATGATATATTCACGTCTGCTTCCGACGGGACACATGATAAATGTAATCCCATCAATCCTCTGGCTTCTGATCCTGACGATCGGCGTAGGAATGATCCTGTCGGTGCTTGATGTATTTTTCCGTGATATTGAGTATCTGTGGAACGTACTTCTGATGATCATCATGTATCTGTCGGCCATCTTCTACCCGATCGAGCGTATCGAGGAACACCATCTGATGTGGCTTCTGCACCTGAATCCGCTCTACTGCATCATCGAAATGTTCCGTGGAGCCATGATGGGACACTGGGTAGGCTGGAAGGTATACAGCTATCCGCTGATCTTCGGACTGATTTGCTGTATCATCGGATTCGTGGCAATGAAGAAGACGCAGGATGAATTTATCCTGCACCTGTAATTATACTACCGGTTCAGGCCACACATGCAGCTGCTCAAGACACGTTTGCACTCAGTTCTCAACGCAGCGGACGCATAAGGCCGCAAAGAACGCGGACTAAGCGCCGGCGTTTCGAAAGGTCTTTCGCAGCTCATGTGTGGCCTGAGCCTCATGGTACTTTGATATGAGGATCAATTCATGAAACCTACAGTAGAAGTCAGTCATCTCGGGATGAAGTTCAATCTCAGCCAGGAGATGCACGACACATTAAAAGATTATTTCATAAATCTGTTCAGACACAGCGACAAGATGAAAAAGGATGAGTTCTGGGCCCTGACGGATGTGAGCTTCAAGCTCTATCCGGGCGACAGACTTGGTATCCTGGGCTTGAACGGCGCAGGCAAGTCCACGATCCTGAAGGCCATTGCCGGTGTATATCACCCGACGACCGGTACCGTGAAGAGAAAGGGCAAGCTCGCACCGCTCCTTGAGCTCGGTGCCGGATTCGAGCCCCAGTATTCGGCCAGGGAAAATATTTATCTGTACGGCGCCATTCTCGGATACAAGAAGGACTTCATCGACACGAAGTTTGACGAGATCATAAAGTTCGCAGAGCTCGAGGATTTCATAGATGTGCCGATCAAGAACTATTCATCAGGTATGAAGAGCCGTCTTGGATTCGCAATCTGTACGGCAGTGAATCCGGACATCCTGATCCTTGATGAGGTTCTCTCAGTCGGTGACAAAAAGTTTCGCCGCAAGTCTGAGGACAAGATCATGAGCATGTTCGACGGCAATGTAACGGTGCTCTTCGTATCGCATTCACTCGATCAGGTACGCCGAATCTGCAATAAGGCAATGATCCTTGATCACGGCCATCTGAAGGCGTTCGGAGATATCAATGATATAGCACCGATCTATGAGCAGATGACTCAGGAGGATCCCGAGGAGATCGCAAAGCGCGAAAAGATAGCACATGAGAACCGTGTGAAGAAGCTTCGCGCCGCCAGAAAGACAAAGGCACGTGACATCATCCGCATGACCAACAACCTGAATCTCACAGATGAGCAGGCCATGGCAGCACTTGATATACCAGAATCGAAATACCAGATCTATCTCGACGTAGTCAAGGAAATCGAGGACAGCGAAGGCGTCCTCACGAAGGAACAGGCCAGAAAACAGGCTGCCGCCGAAGAAGCCGCCATCGACCGTGACGCCACCTTCCCATCCGAGGAAGAGCAGCAGGCAACGGGCGATAGTGACGACT
>JAQYAY010000034.1 GCA_029338735.1 Lachnospiraceae bacterium
GTTCACTTAGCACAATGAAAAACATTCCAACTAAAAAGGAGGAATAATACAAATTATGTTAAATCTTAAAAAAGGTTTAGCCCTGGTGCTTGCTGCAGCAACAGCATTCACATTCGCACCAGTTGCTAATCTTGGAGCTCCTGTACAGGCAGAAGCCGCAGATCCTACTGATGCGGAAATCTTGCAGGCAGCTGAGAATGCAACATTCCAGAACGTTGATGCCAATGTATATCTTAGAGATGTTGCAAACACTTCTAACACAATTAATCCATCATACGTGGTTACAAGTGATGGGAAGACATCATATGATGGCAAGCAGCTCTATTATGCAGTCACTGCACCTGATAAACCGCAGGAAACTACACTGACAAGCGCACAGTACGACCAGAGAGCAACAGGAATTTACCAGAAGGCAGATAAGAGCATTACTTCAAATGCTACAGAGACTGACAGCACAGCGAATACTAAGATTCTCAGTGTTGATTCTCAGAAGGGTTCTGTAAAGCTGACTCGTGCATCTTCACTTCCTGCTACAGCAGACTTTTATCTTGCTGCATACAAGCTTGAGAACAATAATAATATCTATACTCTTGTAGGTTTCAAGAAGATTACTGTTGTAAAGCAGGCTAATGCAACATTCAAACTGAAGCTTGCTAGTGACAGTTATACCCTTGCACTTGGTGTTGACACTCAGACAGGTGATATTACTGATGGCATCAGAGTCTCTGATGTACAGGGTAATTATCTGACAAGCACTGAGATTGATGCTTTTAAGGATAAGACAAAGTGGTCTGTATCAGGCGCAAATGTTGTTCAGGATGACACACTTGTAGCTAACCCAACAGATGCCCAGGTAGACGCTTTACTTGCAAAGTACAAGAACAGAAACGACATCTATGCTATCTATGCAACAAACACAGGTAAGTTTTATGCTAATGCAGCTGGTAAGACAACTGTGACTGTTTCTGCAACAGATAATACACAGCGAGTTGCTCAGACTGAGATTACTCTTGAAGTTATTGGTACATCTAAGTACGCCCTGAAGGCTACTGTTGATGGAACAGCTACAACAGGTGAGATTGGTGAGAATAAGGACAATCCTATCGTTCTTAACGTTAAGAATCTGAATACATATGATCTCTCAAAGCATATGTACAAGAATAATGATTCTATCGTTCTTTCTTATGATTCAAATAACGCCAAAAACACTGTTAATGCTACAACAGGTGTTGTTACTGCAACAACTGCTGTTGATTCATTCGTAGTAACAGTTACAGGTAAGCTCAATGGCGCTACAGTAGCTAAAAAGCTTGTTTATTTCAAGGTTAACGCTCTTCCATTTGACACACTTAGTGTTGTTGGTGAAGACAAGGATGCTGCAACAGTATTAAGTAAGCTTGATTACGATGCAGTTATAAGGAATACTAACAATCTTCCTACAGAGAAGAAACTTGCTGGATCTCAGATTCAGTATGTTCAGATTGAGGTAACAGGTAACGAGAGCTCAAACGTAACTGAGGCTCTTAGCATTGCATCAACAGGTGGAGCTATTGTAACAGCTTCTCTTCAGAATCAGTGGGGTACCGCTGTTAAGGATGTAACCAACAACGGTGTTATCACTTTAAATGAAAAGGCTACAACCGGTGTTGCAGCTATCAAGCTTATCTCTTCAGCTACTGCTAATAACGAGCTTACTGAGAGCTATGTATTCGTAGTAATCGATAAAAAAGATAACGATGCAAAGCTTGCACCTGCAGCTTTCAAGATTGGTACAAAGGCTGATGGTACAAATGCTAAATATCAGTCAACTATTGATTTTGGATCAGAGTACAAGGTTAATTCAGTGACATTCCTTGACCAGGATGATGATCTTCTTGCAACGAAGACACTTTATCCTGATGCAAAGAATATCAACACGAACTTCAAAGAGAGTGAAACTGCTAAGTCAGTATATATCGCTACTGCTGAGGGTAAGACAGAGCATGTTCTCCTTGAGTATGGTGAAGAGACTAAGGGAGCTAAATATCAGATCGTTACAATTACTTCTGTTCCTGGTGTAACTGATTCAGTCACAAAGATTGAGGATGCTACAACAAATAAAGTAATTTACACATCTGACATGGGCACTATCATTCCTCAGATTGTGATTAATGGTGTTACAACACTTAAGGTTACAATTTCTTACCCTATTGATAAGAACCAGACTACTGCGAACATCTCATCAACAAATCTGTACTCAGGTCACGCAGAAGATTCTCTGAATCAGAGTATTATGACTGCAACCAAGGAGACAGTTAAGACAGGCGATACTTATAATACGTTCTATCTCTATCCGACAGCAAATGGTACACAGGTAGTTAAATTTACACCTTCAGGTAACATTTCTGAGACAGATCGTTCTATTGTTGCAAATGCTGTTCAGCAGCTCGCTGTTACTTACAGATCATCTGCTGCACTTTCAAAGGTGACTGGCCTTAAAGTTGCCAACAAGAAGGGTGCTAAGGTATCTGTTACTTGGGCTTCACAGGGCGGAAGAGTTAACTATCGTGTTTATAAGAAGGTAGGCAACGGTAAGTGGATTGCTAAGAACGTTACTTCAAACAAGGCAACTCTTTCAGTTAAGAAGGGTGCTAAGGTTCAGGTTAAGGTAAAGGCATTCATCAAGAATTCTGCTGGAACAACAACCTGGGGTCCAAAGGCTGCTAAGAAGACTCTTAAGACTGACAAGAAGTAATACCCAATCCTTCAAAGAAAATCAACAAATTTGACATGACAAGAGTTTCAGAGAACCCTGACATTTTTCTCTGAAACTAATCACAGACAATTAAGTCCGGGACGCATCTCCCAGCGCCCCGGATTTTAAAGAAAGAAATTATTAAATAATCAGGAAATAGGCGAAATAATATTAAATAGTAGGAGACGCATATGGCTCGTCAGGTATTAGATCAGCGGGAGAAGAATGAGATAAAAAAGCTATATGATAGTGGCGAAACGCAGGAAAGAATTGCAGAAAAGTATGGTGTTTCTCAGGCAACAATTTCTAATGCGCTGAGATTCGGTGGAAATTGGGCCCATCAGAAGGAGGGCGAAGGGATGAGTATCAATGAGTCGAAAAATCAGAGTAAGGGAAAGACTTTACTTATCATTGGCAATGGATTTGATCTGGCACACGGGCTGCATACGAGCTATGCTGATTTCCTGGAATATTCTAAGGTATATCTGAAAATATGCTACAAGGGATATATTGGCTCATTTTATCAAAACAGAGATGATATACTGCAGGATTTTTTAAATAGATTTAATAAGGTCAGTGATGAAGAAGATATCCAGATGAATCAGTTGCCTTTGTATAATGAAATTGTATATGCTTATAACGATTTTTATGATCCCAAAGGTCCAAGTCAGAGTGATATCAGTCATCCAGGATATCATGATATAGTTGATATGTGTAGCAGACTTCATGAGAATGCCTGGTACAACTATTTTTGGAATGTGTATCTTACAAATGTCTCAGGTGAGCACAAGTGGGTTGATTTTGAACATGAAATCAGAGATGTTATTCAGTGGATTGATGATCCTGAGAAGAAGCTGACTCCGCAGTCATCTTACAGCAAATTGTATAATGATTATATCAAAAGCCTTTCGAAGGATGACAAGTTCAGACATTTCTTTGATGACATGTGGAGATTCCATGGTGGAAAGGTCAGGCTTGATATGACACTTGCGGAATACAGCGAGCTAATGTATGATGAACTCAGAAGACTGACTGAGGCACTCGAAATATATCTTTCGGCATTTATAGATTATGATGAGAATGTAAGCCCTATTAAGAAAATACAGGAGATGTCTCCGGACTATGTTCTATCATTTAATTACACTGATACTTACCGGCAGCTTTATGATAAGGATGATAGTTGTGAATATTGCTACATTCATGGGGAATGCAGGAAAAAGGACTATAATGACAGTTCTTCTAAAATAGTACTTGGTATTGATGAATATCTGGATGATAAAGACCGTGATGAACGCAATAATTATCCGACTTTCAAGAAATTTGTACAGCGTGTCAGATATCATGACCCGTCTAATTACATGGACTGGCAGAACAAGATGAAGGATGCCTGGGATTCATATCATGTGTCATCAGATGTCTGGGTGTTCGGGCATTCACTTGATACGACTGACAAGGATGTACTTCGTATGTTTCTACAACCAGAATATACCAGAGTGCACATTATCTCGAATGCAAATGACAGGAATGATTCCGGGAGACTGATTACCAGACTGATTCCTATTATTGGTGAGGACTGTCTCATTCAGAAAGCGGGTGCAAATCCAGCTAGGCTGGAGGTGATCTGAAGAGACGGGACTGGAAATCAGAATTTTTTTGTTAATGGAATTTTGAAGAGAGATAAATTGTTGACCATAAAGCTTCTTAAAGCATACACTTATCCATGAAGATGCGGCCTTTTTAATTAGAGTCTCCTTGATATCACATAAATCCATTTACTCTCTCCCTTTGGTATAAAAAAGGCCTCGCCATCCGGCGAAGCCTATAAAGCGTTTTCTTTCGAGCCTATAGGCTCTATTCGGTTTGTGGTTATCGCATAACCCACGGTCCCGCTCCACATCTGACTGCATGCCGACACTAGACAGAAGCTTCGTTGCTGTGATGAGAAAAATACTCATCTATTGATATGAGTATAAATTGCTTAGGGATAATTGTCAAGAGCGTTTTGAAAATATTAAAAGCTCTGTTCCGAACAAATTCTAAACAAAAATTTTATCTTTATAAACTCGCGTTAATAAAACTTTAAGCGGTTGTTAATTGAATTCCTATCTACCGCATGATATTCTGTTTTCATGTAGAAGAAAACATTTCCAATAGCTTGCAGAAGCTGATATAATAGAAGGGAGAATAAAGTGAGAAATGAAAACAGAAATGTTGTGAAGAGAAATGTCAAGGACAGTGTGTTCTGTAATCTGTTCAGCGATACGAAGTACCAGTTGATGATATACAGAATACTGCATCCTGAGGATTTTCTGGTATCAGAAAGTGACATCACAACGGTGACTCTTGAGTCGGTTATTGTGAATGACATTTACAATGATCTGGGATTTATGGTGCATGAGCGTCTGATGATCCTGATTGAAGAGCAGTCGAGCTGGTCGATAAATATTGTCATCAGGGTAATGCTGTATCTTGCTGCTGAGTGGAAGAAGTGTATTCATGATACTGCGCAGAGCCCGTATTCGTCGAAGAAACTGAAACTTCCCAGACCGGAGTTTTATGTAATATACACTGGCCGTGACAAGATGGATATCAGGAATGATTATTATCTCGCTGAAGAGTTCTTTGATGGCGATAGCAGTTTTCTTGATGCAAGAGTGAAAGTCATAAGGGATAGTCACAAAGGAGACATCATCAATCAGTACGTGACGTTTACAAGAGTTCTGGATGACAAGATAAGGGCTCATGGCAGGACAAAGCAGGCTATTCTTGAGACTATAAGAATATGTACTAACAGTGGTATTCTCGAAGAATATCTGACAGAGCATGAGCAGGAGGTATTTGATATGGTGGATGTTTTATATGATGTAGAATGGAATCGGAAAATACTTAATAAACAGGACCGCGAAGAGGCAAGGCAAGAGGGTGAAAACGACAAGTCAATCAAGGTCTATAATAACTGCCTTGACCGCGGTATGTCAGAGGCTGATGCCATATCTCTTTCCGAAATATCAGATGAGGCACTTGCTGTTGCAAGAAAGCGGAGAAGTGAGCGACACTAATAGATGAAGTAATGATGAAAATATTGCCAATTCTCCCTCTCTGGTGCTATAATATTTCCCGTTATGAGAGAGATTAAGGAACTGGACCAGAGTGTCATTGACAAGATTGCTGCAGGCGAGGTCGTGGAGAGGCCGGCGTCTGTGATAAAAGAGCTGGTGGAGAATGCAATAGATGCAGGTGCGACTGCTGTTTCGGTGGAGATCGAAGGCGGCGGCATAGATCTGATCAGGGTCACGGACAATGGTTCCGGGATTCCTGAGGATCAGATAGAGGTGGCATTCCTGCGTCATGCTACGAGCAAGCTCCGTACAGAGGAGGAGCTCCATTCAATAGGATCTCTCGGGTTCAGGGGAGAGGCACTGTCCAGTATTGCAGCGGTCTCGAAGGTTGAAGTATTTACGAAGACCGAGGATGAGATGGCAGGCTGTCATTACCGCATCGAAGGCGGCAGAGAGATAGAAAAGGAATCAAAGGCAGCCCCGGATGGGACTACTTTTATCATACGATCATTATTCTACAATACTCCGGCAAGGAGGAAATTCTTAAAGAGCCCGACCACAGAGGGCAATTATATCCGTGATCTATTAGAAAAACTGGCACTGTCCCACCCGGACATTGCGTTCAAATTCCGCTCGAATAAGGCGGACAAGTTCGTGACTGTAGGTGATGGCAAGCTGCTTGATGCTATTTACTGCGTCTATGGCAGGAGTATTGCCAATCATCTGTTACATGTTGACAGGGCTGAAGAAGGCATTCGCATATCAGGGTATTTGGGAAAAAGCGAACTGAACCGCGGCAATCGCACGATGGAGATATTCTTCGTGAACCAGCGACTCGTGAAGAGCAATATCCTGACGAAAGCTCTCGAAGCAGGTGGCGAAGGATATGTGATGAAGCATCAGTATCCTTTCGCGATTCTGTTCCTTGACTTTGATCCGGCACTGGTGGATGTCAATGTCCATCCGAGCAAGCAGGAAGTCAGATTCATGGACGAACCGCTCGTGTACAGACTTGTGCAGCAGGCTATCCATGAGGCATATGTGAACGGTGACAATATCAGGGATACTTCTGACATTGAGGAAGCTCCACCGAAGCCAGTCACCATGTCGTCGGTCTCAGGCGTTTCGTCAGATGCTTCTTTAGCTAATGCATCAGCTGGCAAAACAGATTCAGACAGACAGCAGTCAGCACCTAAGAGCGCTCCTGAGCCTTTTGAGAAGAACAGACTCGATCAGATCAAGCGTGCGCTGACCCAGCAGATTGCAAAAGACTCCCCATATGAGAGAAAATATGAGCGGTCGAGTGTGGACAGATTCCTGGCTGAGAGAGACGAGCGGGCAAAGTATGATCCGGTCTTTGACAACCCACTCCGTAAGGAGACTCTTGATAAGAATTATGAGCAGACATCATTTCTGTCAAAGGATTCAGTCGAAAACCATCGTCTCATAGGTCTGGCATTTGATACATACTGGATATTCGAATACAATGATGCGCTATTCCTCGTGGACCAGCATGCGGCTCATGAGAAGGTGAACTATGAGAGACTCATGAAGCATCTGAAGGATCATCAGATGACTTCGGAGATGATCTCACCGTCTATCATCATAAGCCTCACCGAGCAGGAGAAGCAGGCGGTATTCGATCATATAGATGCATTCGAGGATCTGGGATTCCGTATTTCGGATTTTGGTGAAAAGGAAGTAGCACTTGAGGCCGTTCCGGGGAATCTCTTTGATATAGATCCGCGTGAGCTCTTCACCAATGTGCTGCAGGGCATAGATGACTGGAGCACTGAAAAGGTACCTCAGATAGTGAGGGAGAAGATCGCATCAATGTCATGCAAGGCCGCAGTCAAGGGCAATCAGAAGATATCTGCCACAGAGATGGAGAATCTCTTCATGGAGATGATGCGCTCAGAAGAGCCATATCACTGCCCTCATGGCAGACCGACAGTGATCCGGATCACAAAGACAGAGCTTGACCATAGATTTAAGAGAATAGTGAATTGATGAAAAAGTGATCTGTTATTTTTAAGAGAGGAAAAAATGTCGAAACAACAGGAAATATCTCCTATGATGCAGGAGTACCTGAAGACAAAAGAAGAATATAAGGACTGTATACTTTTCTACAGGCTGGGCGATTTCTACGAGATGTTCTTCGATGACGCAGAGCTGGCGTCGAAGGAACTAGAGCTCACGCTGACCGGGAAGAACTGTGGACTGGATGAGAGGGCGCCAATGTGTGGCGTCCCATTTCATGCAGTGGACACATATATTTCAAGGCTCGTAAAGAACGGCCACAAGGTAGCTATCTGTGAACAGCTCGAGGATCCAAAAGAGGCAAAAGGGCTCGTGAAGCGTGGCGTCATCAGGATCGTCACACCGGGTACAGACCTGAGTGGCTCTGACAATGAGGGCAGCAACAATTATATAGCCTGCATCTATTATAAGGACATGAAAAATATCGGCCTTGCATTTGCAGATGTATCGACCGGCGATTTCTATACGACTCAGACAGACAGCATGAGCAAGGTCTCTGACGAGGTGTCAAAGTATGATCCGTCAGAGTTCATCTATAATAGCGCTCTTACAAAGGAAGAATCGGACTTCATCAAGGATCAGACCGATAAGAAAAAGATGTGTTCCGAGGCCGACAGATCATACTTCCTGCCTGATAATGCGACAGATGTGCTGACACGCCATTTCAAGGTGTATTCAACAGCAGCTCTGGGACTTGACGGATACCCGGAAGCTCTTATAGCAAGCGGAGCGCTGACATCATATCTGCTCGATACACAGATGAATGACCTGTCGCATATGAATGAGATCCATCCATATTCCATCGGACGGTATCTGATCATAGATCATTCGACGTACCGCAATCTCGAACTGACGGAGACTATGCGTGAAAAAGAAAAGCGTGGTTCTCTGTTCTGGGTTCTCGACCGTACGAAGACAGCTATGGGACAGAGAAAGCTCAAGAATCTGATAGAGCACCCGCTTCTTGATCCTGATGAGATCAATCAGCGTCTCGATGCGATTGATGAGCTGAATTCCAATATGGTAGACCGTGAGGAAATCAGGGAGTATCTGTCAGGCGTTTATGATCTGCTGAGGCTTCTGATGCGCTTTTCATATAAGAGTGCAAATCCCCGCGACCTGTTGGCGTTCCGCGATTCAATCAAGCCATTAGGCCCTATAAAAAATATCCTTGGTGGCTTCAATTCCTCAATGCTTAAGAGCCTCGGAGATCAGATAGATCCAATGGATGATCTGCGCGAGCTCTTAGAAGCCGCAATAGATGAGGATGCACCGGCGTCTGTTCATGATGCAGGGATTCTGAAGGAAGGCTTTGATGAAGAGGCAGACAGGCTGAGAAAGGCCAGGACTGAGGGCAAGCAGTGGCTCTCTGATCTCGAGACCAAGGAGCGGGAGCGTACAGGAATCCCGAAGCTCAAGGTCAAGTACAACAAGGTGTTCGGCTACTTCATAGAGGTCAGCAATTCATACAAGGACAAGGTGCCTGATGACTATATCAGGAAACAGACGCTCGTAAATGGCGAGAGATACTATACACCTGAGCTGAAGGAACTCGAGAATACAATTCTAGGTGCACAGGATAAGTTGAATTCTCTGGAACATGAGATATTTGACCAGATCCTCGAGAAGCTGAATGATGCATCAGTCCGTATCCAGAAGACAGCAGATGCAGTCAGCATGCTCGATGTACTTGCAGGAGTCTCTGATGTATCGCAGAAGAATCACTATGTGCGTCCGTCGATCAATGACCAGGGCGTCATAGATATCAAGGGTGGTCGTCATCCGGTGGTTGAAAAAATGATACCGGACGGATCATTTATCGCAAATGATACCTATCTCGATGATTGTGACTTCAGGACAGCAATCATCACCGGACCGAATATGGCCGGAAAGTCCACATATATGAGACAGACAGCACTCATAGTGCTGATGGCACAGTGCGGATTCTTCGTGCCTGCAGATTCAGCTGACATAGGCATCTGCGACAGGATATTCACACGAGTCGGAGCCAGTGATGATCTCGCCAGCGGCCAGTCGACCTTTATGGTAGAGATGAATGAAGTGGCAAATATCCTCAAGAATGCGACATCGAAGAGCCTTGTGATCCTTGATGAGATCGGCAGAGGAACAAGCACCTTTGATGGACTCTCTATAGCACAGGCCGTAGTCGAGTATGTCTCTGATAAAAATAAGATCGGAGCCAGGACTCTTTTTGCAACCCACTATCATGAGCTGACTTCTCTCGAAGGAAAGCTCGATGGAGTCCATAACTACTGCGTCGCAGTGAAGGAAGAAGGCAAAGATGTCACTTTCCTTCGAAAAATAGTTCCAGGCGAGGCAGACAGAAGCTACGGAATCGAGGTCGCAAAGCTCGCCGGCGTCCCACAGCCGGTACTCCGCCGTGCAAAGCGTATAGCCGGGAAACTCGAACGGGAGGACTTCGAGAACAAGTCGAGGTCTCATAAGAAGGATGACAATATCGAAGGACAGATGTCATTTTTCGATACGATGGTTGCAGATGCTCCTCGTGATGACAGGGCTGAAAAACTGGTAAATGAATTAAAAGATATAGACGTCAATAACCTCACACCGATTGAGGCTTTGAATAAACTATCAGAATTAAGGAAGAAAGCAGATGAATTTGAGTGATTTTTACCTTGATGCGGGAATCAGCGACGAGGTATATGAATATGGAGAGCAGATAGAAAAGGGCCTTGCAGACCGTTTCGCCGGTATTGATAAGCTCTCAGAGCTGAACCAGATCAAGGTCATACAGGCAATGAGAAAGAATCGCGTGTCATATGACTGTCTCAATGGTACGACAGGATATGGATACGGCGATGTCGGACGAGATACACTCGAGAAGGTGTACGCAGATGTATTTCATGGAGAGGATGCGCTGGTGCGCCCGCAGATCACCTGTGGAACCCATGCAATAGCACTGGCACTGTTTTCGAACCTGCGTCCGGGTGACACCTTTGTCTCGATAGCAGGCAAGCCGTACGATACTCTCGATGATGTGATCGGACTCAATCCGTGCAAGGGTTCACTCGCAGAGTACGGAGTGAAGTATAAGCAGGCAGACCTGAAGGATGACAGTTCATTCGATTACGATGCCATCAGAAATGTGATCGATGATACGACAAAAGTAGTCGAGATCCAGCGTTCAAAGGGATATGCCACGAGAAAATCATTCTCAGTAGATGAGATTGGAGAGGCTATTCATTTTGTAAAAAGCATCAAGCCTGATGTGCTGGTGTTTGTAGACAACTGCTACGGCGAGTTCGTCGAAGACAGGGAACCGCTTGAGGTCGGAGCAGACTTCATGGCAGGAAGCCTGATCAAGAATCCTGGCGGAGGACTGGCACCAATCGGTGGATATATCGTAGGCAGGGAAGAGTGCATCGAGAATGCAGCCAACAGGCTCACATCCCCTGGACTCGGTCGTGAGGTAGGAGCTTCACTGGAGGCAATGAGGAGCTTCTATCAGGGATTCTTCCTTGCGCCTACAGTCACGGCAAGTGCCGAGAAGGGTGCCATTTTTGCCGCAAAGATATTCGAAGGATTAGGATACACCTGTGTTCCGAAGGCAGATGAGGACAGACACGACATCATTCAGGCGGTGGAACTGAAGACACCGGAGGCACTGTGCGCATTCTGTGAGGGAATTCAGGCAGCGTCTCCGATCGACAGCTACGTGAAGCCGGAGCCATGGGATATGCCGGGATACTCGGATCAGGTCATCATGGCAGCAGGCACATTTGTGAGCGGTGCTTCGATAGAGCTGTCAGCTGACGGACCTTTGAGAGACCCGTATGCTGCCTATTTCCAGGGCGGACTCACCTATCCGCATGCGAAGTTCGGAATCCTCATGGCACTGCAGTATCTTGTAAATGCCGGAGAGATTTCGTTGAAAAAATAAAAGGAATGTGGTATCTTTATTTCGTATGTATTTTACCGTGATGTCTGATGGGGATGAGAGGAGACATCATGGAAAAGACAGTCCTTTGGACCACTACAGTAGATCCGCAGACCAAGGCAGCGCAGTACGGCATAGGCAGCCTGACTGATGCAGAGCTTTTAGCGCTTGTGATCAGGAATGGTACTCAGAGCCGGAATGCTCTTGAGATAGCCTCTGATGTGCTTGCCGGCGGAGATGGCTTCTATGCATTAATGGAGGCTGACAAGGCAGATCTATTGTCAATAGACGGGATCGGAGAAGCCAGGGCCTACCTGCTCCTTGCAGTACAGCAGATAGCGATCAGGGCATATGGCGGCAGGAAGCAGTTTAAGGTACCGCTTCAGAGCGCCAAGGATGCAGCTGATATAGTGATGCAGGAGCTGCGCTATGAGCACAGAGAGTATGTGATACTCATGATGCTTGATGTGCGGATGCGGCTGATGGAGCGGGTCACGATGTTTATCGGGACAGCGGAGAATGCAGTCTGTTCCACGAGGGAGCTTTTTTCAATGGCTCTTAAGAAAAAGGCATCGTCAGTGATACTCGTACACAATCACCCGAGCGGAGATCCGAGTCCGAGTGATGAAGACATTGAGGCCACGAAGAAGGCAGAAGAAGCAGGGATGCTCCTTGACATCCCGCTGCTTGATCATATAATAGTCGGAGATTTCAGATTTTATAGTTTCAGGGAAAACGGTCTGATCTCAGGACCGCATTGAAACAGGAGGACAACATGACCAACGGTTACGGAATCGATATGGGCACAGGCAATCTCAAGATATACAGCCGTGCCTCGGATACAGTAACTATAGAGAAGAATACGATAGCCATAGTCGAGGGCAATCAGATGTATGCCTATGGAGACGAGGCGTATGAGATGTACGAGAAGGCACCGGAGAATATCGAGGTGTCATTCCCTATCGTCGGCGGAGTCATAGCCGATTTTGACAATATGCAGACGATGCTTCTCGAAGTTTTAAGAGAAAAAATAGATGCTCGTCTCAAGGGCTCCGATATCGTGATAGCAGTTCCGACAGATATCACAGAGGTTGAGAAGAAGGCATTCTACGATATGTTTGCCAAGACCCGTATCAAGGCAAAGAGCATCAGACTCTGCGAGAAGCCTCTTGCAGATGCGCTGGGACTCGGACTCGATATCACAGAGCCTACAGGTGTCATGGTAGTAGATATAGGTGCTGATACGACTGAGATCTCAGTCATTTCTCTTGGAGGTCTGGTACTGTCAGAGCTTCTTCCGTTCGGCGGCAACAAGCTCGATGATGCCATCGTCACCTATATGAAGCGAGTACAGAATCTCGTGATCGGCAGGAAGACAGCCAAGGCTCTTAAGGAGCAGATAGGCTCTGCTGTAAAGAATGAAGGAGATCCTGTCCAGAAGGTATCTATCGTTGGACGTGATATAGTGAGCGGACTTCCGATACCTTATGACATTACGAGTGATATCATCTATGAGGCTATAAAGGATGAGCTCGAGAACGTCGGATCCAATATCAGGATGATCCTTGAGAAGGTTCCGCCTGAACTCGCCAAGGATATAGTCAATTCCGGTATCTATGTGACAGGCGGCAGCTCACAGATCAGCGGACTCGTGGATCTGTTCGAGAGCATGACGAATATTAAGATGAACATAGCAGAAGATGGGGAGCAGACCGTGGCAGAAGGCCTTGGAAAGGTGCTTTCAGAGGACAGATTTGACAGATTCGGATATACGATGAAGTCAAGAATCTTCAGCTAACAGAGCGATGAATAATAAAAATAAGATCAATATACCAGGATATGTGGTGCTGCTTTTCCTAGGACTCCTGTGTATAGTAATACTGTTTTTCAGCTATGCAACAGGATTCTCGGGCGGACCGCTCCAGACCGTGGCAGACTATGTGTTTGCACCGATGCAGCAGGGACTCTCGGCAGCAGGCAGCGGAATCTCAAACAGGATAGAAGAGCACACTTCGAAGAAAGAACTATTAGAGCAGAACAAGAAGCTGGAGGCGAGAGTCACAGAACTCGAGTCGAGGCTTACCAATACCCAGCTCCGTGAGAATGAGCTTGACAGACTGCAGGAACTTCTCGATCTGAGCAAGGACTATGACAAGTACAAGACCACAGGAGCACGTATCATCGCAAAAGGTACGAGCAACTGGTTCTCTACTTTTACGATCAATAAGGGAAGTGCCGATGGAATCAGACGTGACATGAATGTCATTGCCGACAATGGACTCGTAGGTGTAGTAGTCTCTACTGGCAAGCATTATGCCAATGTCCGCTCGATCATTGATGATGACTCCAATGTATCGGCTCAGGTAGCAGATACTGAGGATCAGCTCATAGTCAGCGGCAGCCTCGAGAATATGCAGCAGAGCGGCATGATCACATTCAGCGGACTTCGTGATGAGAAGAAGCAGGTGAAGTCGGGAGATGCTGTAGTCACAAGCAATATCTCGAGCAAATATCTTCCGGGAATCCTGATTGGCTACATTGGTGATATGGATCAGGGCTCTGATAATCTGTCGAGCTCTGGTACCATTACGCCGGTTGCAGACTTTACTCATCTGTCAGAAGTTCTCGTGATCACGCAGTTGAAGGAATCGGGTTCATGAAGACAGTATATTATTTTTTACGCGGGGGCATAATCTTTTTAGCCCTCGTTATTGTGTTTATATTGCAGACAGCAGTCATGCCGAGATTCAATCTGTCTACAGTACCGAATCTGTGCCTCATCTTTGTCTCGATGATGGGATTCATGAGAGGTAGAAAGACTGGTGCACTGACAGGACTAATGGCAGGGCTGTGGCTGGATCTTTTTTCAACACAGCTTTTTGGTACATACACACTTATCTATATGCTGCTGGGATATATGAACGGTTTTTTCAGGAAGATATATTTTGGCGACAGCATCAGGCTTCCGGTGATCCTCACCGCAGCAACAGATCTGATCTACGGAATTGCAGTGTATCTCGTATTTTTCCTCCCAAAGGGACATGCAGACATTTACTATTACTTTTTCAATGTGATGATGCCTGAGATGGTGATCACCGTCATATGTGCGCTGGTACTATATTTTCCGGTCTACCATCTGAACGAACTATTGGAACGAATCAGGAACAGGAGGGAACGCAGAAGTGCTTGATGAGATAAAGGAAGCCTTCGGCAGAATCTTTTCTTCAAGAAAAAATATAATATACGCCCTGTTCACACTTTTTGCAGTAATCCTTGTAGCGAGACTTTTCTACCTGCAGATCATCCGCGGCGAGAGCTTCAGGTCCAACTACAATCTGAAGATCGAAAAGACTGAGCCCGTAAGTGCGGTCAGGGGCAATATCTACGACAGGAAGGGCAGAGTACTCGCATACAATGACCTGGCCTATACTGTCACGCTCACCGACAGCGGTACATACAAGGATAGCGCTGACAAGGCGAAGAAATTCAATGCTGAGATAGCAGAGCTGATCACGAATATTGAGAAGAATGGCGACGAGATTGATCTCGACTTCGGAATCGTGCGCGACAGCGATGGCAGGCTCTCATTCCGTGACAGTGGAAGTGCGGTGAGCAGATTCCGCGCAGATGTATATGGCAAGGCCAAGACCACAGATCTGGGCCTCGATACTGATCTCGGATACAATACAGCAGATGCTACTCCTGAGCAGATCATGGACTATCTGTACAATGACAGGAACAAGTTCAGGATCTCAAAGAGCTATGATGACGAGATGCGGTTCAAGATCGCAGTCGTCAGATACAAGATATGGCTGAACCGCTATCAGCAGTATATGGCGACACCTATTGCCTACAATGTGAGTCAGGAGACTGTCTCATATGTCAAGGAGAATACAGACATACTGACAGGTGCTGATATCAGAGAGGACTCGATCAGAAAGTATAGTGATCCGGAAGCCTTTGCAAGTATCATCGGATACACGGGAACCATTTCATCCGATGAGTATGCCAGGAAAAAAGAGGCAGATGATACCGTGACGATGAATGATCAGGTCGGAAAGACCGGTATCGAGAAAGTCATGGAGTCCACTCTTGCAGGAAAGAAGGGTTACCGCAAGATCTATGCTACAGCTGCTGGCAAGCCAATCTCAGTCACGAGTGAAAAGGCTGCGACAGCCGGCAACAATGTCTATCTGTCAATCGACAAGGATCTGCAGGAGAAGACATACAAGCTCCTCGAGAAAGAGATCGCCGGAATCCTGAATTCAAAGATCGCAAATATCAAGGAGTTCAAGATTCCAGCAGGAAGTACGAATTCAAATGTAGTAGTTCCTGTATATGATGTGTATTTCTCTTTTGTCAACAATAATCTGATTGATATTGACCAACTGTCAAAGAAGTCTTCGACATCGGTGGAGCATAAGGTCAGTGACGCATATCAGGCTCATCAGGAAAAGTCTCTGTCATATGTAGAGAAGAATATCCTGTCATCGAAGGCTCCTGCATATGACAAGCTGAGCGAAGAAGGTCAGGACTATTCGACATATATCATCAAATTGCTCAGGAATTCAGGCATTCTCGGCGAGCAGTCTAAGAATGAAGATGATTCGTACTACAAGAGATGGTCTGACGAGAAGATATCAGTCTATACCTACCTGAGGCACTGCCTGTCAAAGGGGTGGATTGACTACACGAAGTTCTCGGGAGAGGATCAGCTCGTGGATTCATCAGAGCTGTATGATGAGCTCGTGGACTATATCCTGAAGACCATAGTCAAGGATTCTGATTTCAAGAAGATCGTATTCCATTATGCGATCCAAAACAATGAGATCTCAGGCAACAGTCTCTGTGCGATCCTTTATGATCAGGGTGTCCTGAAAAAAGATAAGGCGACGAGAGATGCACTTGTAAACGGCAGCCTGAGTGCCTTTTCATTCGTGAAGTCCAAGATCAGAAGTCTTGAGCTGACTCCGGGAATGCTCGGACTCGAACCGTCAAATGGTTCATCTGTCATCACGGATGTCAGAACTGGCAAGATCCTTGCGCTCGTGTCATATCCGGGCTATGATAATAACAGGCTCGCAAATAACGTAGATAATGATTATTACTCATATCTGCTGGCCAATACCTCGAATCCTATGTACAATCATGCAACGCAGCAGAGGACAGCACCAGGATCTACATTCAAGCTGGTGACTTCCACAGCCGGACTTGCAGAGGGCGTGATCACTACGACTTCCACGATCGAGGACAAGGGTGCCTTTGAAAAAGTATCGAACAAGCCTAAATGCTGGATCTATCCGGGAAGCCATGGTGTCATCAATGTATCTGAGGCCATCAGGGATTCATGTAACTACTTCTTCTATGAGGTAGGCTGGAGACTAGCAGGCGGCGACAATAATTATAATGATGCCAGAGGAATCAGACGTATCAGAAAGTATGCGAAGCTGTACGGACTCGATCAGAAGACCGGGGTAGAGATCAGTGAGAATACATCGCATATCGCTACTGAGTTCCCTGTAATGGCTGCCATCGGACAGTCTGATAACAACTATACGACGATTGCTCTGTCACGATATGTGACAGCTGTTGCAAGCAGCGGAGATGTGTACAGGTATACTCTTCTCGATCATGTGGAGAGCCCTGATGGCAAGACAATCAAGAGCTACAGTCCGAAGCAGATCAGACATATCGATGTGCTCAATTCTTCGGAGTGGTCGGCTATTCATTCAGGTATGAGAATGGTGGTTCAGGGCCTTGAGACTTTTGACAATTTCCCTATAGATGTCGCGGGCAAGACCGGTACTGCCCAGCAGAGCGGACATGCCAACCACGCTCTGTTCATTGGATATGCACCATATTCTTCACCTGAGATCACGATAGCTACAAGGATTCCATTCGGATACACCTCGCACAATGCAGCGGATGTATCGAAGAATATACTCGGAGTATACTTCAAGGTGAAGTCATCTGAGAAGCTCCTGAAGGGTGGGGCCAATGATGTCAATGCCGCAGGTACTCTGAATGACTAAGGAGTAGAAATGACAGAAGACGTGATAATCAAGGGATATCCTCACGGCATCAGGCTCGTGATGAATCCTGATATACCGATAGAGCAGCTGCTGACCTCAGTCTGTGTGAAGTTCGCTTCGTCCAAGGGATTCTGGGGCGAGGCTTCCATGTCACTTACGATAGAGGGCAGAAACTTAAGCAACGAAGAGCTCGAGGCTGTGATCCAGTCGATAGAGAGGAACAGTCATATCCGGATCTCTCTTGTCAGTACGAAGGACCGTTTCTTTGAAAAAGAGATGTCGAGGAAAAAGGATGCCTTTTATTTCCAGAAGACAGGAGACTATCTGAAGATCCATGATGGAAGTGTGAAAAACGGTGAGAAGATTATCAGCAACTATGGACTTCTCATCACGGGAGATATAGAGACAGGCGCTACAGCTGAATGTGGTGGCAGTCTCGTGGTTCTCGGCACTATCGCCGGAAAGGCATATGCCGGTCGTGAAACCGGGAAGAGTGCATTCGTGCTGACGGCTGGTATTCAGGAGGCCGATATCAGCATCGGTTCAGTGCGCGAGAATTTCTCCGTGAAAAACAGGACGAGACTTCTGTCTAAGAAGAATCATCTGATCATAGTGACTGTTGAGGATGGACATCTGAGTCCGGAAGAATTTACAGGAAAGGTAAATGTTTAGAAATTACAGGTTCAAAAATTATAATTTCAGACTTGTAGCATTTGTTGTAGCGCTCACGATTTATGGTATAATAATAATCGGGAGTGCTGATAAGGACTACCAGAACAAGCAGATCATAGGAATGGTGCTTGGAGTCATAGTGATGGTAGTGGTGTCGATGATCGACTATTCGACTATACTGTCATTCTCGTGGGTCCTTTACGCCATGGCAGTCATGGCTCTGGCACTGATCAAGAGTCCGCTCGGGTATTCGTCCCATGAGGCAACGAGATGGATCAGGATCGGAGGTCTGCAGTTCCAGCCGTCTGAGATGGCAAAGGTATTTCTGATACTGTTTTTCGCAGCGTATCTGCTGAAGTATGCTGACACGCTGAATACGATGAAGAGGCTTTTCATCACGGTGCTTCTGGCAGCTATACCTCTGATGCTCATTGTTATAGAGCCGGATCTGTCAACGACAGTAGTTACTTTCATGGTGATATTTACAATGCTTTTCTATGCAGGGCTTTCGGCGAAGCTTACCGGAGCTCTTGTAGGAATCGGAGCCGTTGGCGTTGTCGGAGTCATTTTTATGACACTCCATTCAAGCGGTGTCCTGCAGGGATACCAGAATGAGCGAATCGCAGCCTGGCTGCAGCCGGAGAAGTATCCTTCTTCATCGATGCAGCAGCAGAATTCGATCATGGCAGTGGGCAGCGGGATGCTCTTTGGAAAAGGACTGAGCAAAACCGGCGCCGATTCAGTGAAGAATGGCAATTACGTCCCAGAGCCGCACACAGACTTTATCTTTGCGGTGACAGGCGAAGAGGTCGGATTCATCGGGACGGTTCTGATGGTAGTCCTGATCTTCGGAATAGTTTTCGAATGTCTGCGTACAGCGAAGAAGGCCAAGGATCTGGCCGGGCAGCTGATATGTGTCGGCATGGCATCTCTTGTAGCATTCCAGGCATTTGTAAATATCTGCGTTGTCACTGGACTCATGCCGAATACCGGACTCACGCTTCCTTTTGTGAGCTATGGACTGACATCGCTGGTGACGCTGTATTTCGGAATAGGGTTTGTACTCAATGTATCGATCCAGTCGAAGAAGTTCTACGGAGACGAAAGGAATCTCACATTGGATCTGAACGATTGAAGATGAAGGAGTGGTTATATGAATATAGGACTTGTCGCACATGATGCGAAAAAGAAACTGATGCAGAATTTCTGCATTGCCTACAGATCAATCCTCGCAAGGAACAAGCTGTATGCTACGGGGACCACTGGCAGACTGATTGAAGAAGCGACGAATCTGAAGGTACATAAATATCTGTCCGGACATCTCGGCGGGATGCAGCAGCTCGGGGCTCAGATCGAGCATAATGAGATAGATCTCGTTATTTTCCTTCGTGACCCTCTGACCGTGAAGTCACATGAGCCAGATGTCAATGTGATCATTAGGATGTGTGATGCGCACAATATCCCGCTGGCGACGAATCTCGCGACGGCAGAGCTTCTGATCAGGGCACTAGACAGAGGAGATCTTGAGTGGCGTGAAATGTACAAGTAAAAAGAAAAAAATAAACTGCATAGTGACGATACTCCTTACAGCATCCTTTATTCTGACAGGATGCTCTTCGGAAGTGAAGCAGCAGTATTCGCTGATGAGCCGTGCGCAGCAGTATGATTTCATAAAGGAGGACAAGTCGGAGCTCATGGCTTCTGATCTTTGTCCGTACGTAGAGAATTCTTCGGGAGCCGATGACAATAAGTCGGTCTATGCTGCCGGAGCATTCAATGATACGACAGGAGAGACAAAGTACAGCCAGAATCTGCTTGAGAAGATATATCCAGCTTCTACTACGAAGATTCTGACAGCTCTGGTGGCCATACAGAATGGCAATCTGAATCAGCTCTGCACTGTAGAAGCATCTGATCTTGACCTGCCAGCCGGGTCATCGGTTGCTCATCTGAAAGAAGGGGACAAGCTGTCTCTTGAAGATCTGCTGAAGGGCATGCTTCTCGAAAGTGGAAATGATGCTGCGAAGGCTGTTGCCAGATCGGTCGCAGGAAGTGAGGACAAATTTGCTGATATGATGAATCAGACAGCAAAAGCTATCGGAGCTTCACATTCTCATTTTGTGAATCCGGACGGGCTGCCTGACGACAATCACTATACCTGTGCATATGATATGTATGTCATTTTTCATAATGCTCTGAAAGAAAAGACATTCAGGAATATCATTCAGGCGAAGAAGCTCGATGCCACTGTGACTGACAAGGAGGGCAATTCGAGTGTGGTGACATACAAGTCGACAAATCTCTATTTCACTGGCCATATCAAGGCTCCTGACGGGATAAAGGTTCTCGGAGGCAAGACTGGTACGACAAATGCTGCCGGATATTGTCTTGTTCTCTTATCGAAGAGCAGGAAGACGAATCAGGAGATCATTACAGTTGTATTCAAAGCTGATACCAGATATAATCTATATCTGATGACTAATAAATTACTTACGTCGTTTGGCTCAGTTTAAAGAAGGAGGTAAGCTATGACGATTCTTGTTACTGGCGGTGCAGGCTTTATCGGGAGCCACACCTGTGTGGAACTTCTGAACAATGGTTATGATGTGGTGGTCATCGACAATCTCTACAATTCAAGTGAGAAGTCACTCGAGAGAGTAAAGGAGATCACTGGCAAGGACCTGAAGTTCTACAAGGGTGATATCTTAGATCACGATTGTCTTGACAGGATTTTTAAAGAAAATGATATTGACTGTGTGATTCATTTCGCTGGTCTCAAGGCAGTAGGAGAATCGGTCCACAAGCCATGGGAGTACTACAATAACAATATCACAGGATCACTTACCCTGCTTGATGCCATGAAGAAGGCTGGCTGCAAGAACCTGATCTTCTCATCATCAGCTACTGTATATGGCAATCCTGCTGAGATTCCTATCACAGAGAACTGCCCGAAGGGTAGGTGCACGAATCCGTATGGATGGACAAAGTGGATGCTCGAGCAGATCTTTACTGATATGCATACTGCTGATCCTGAGTGGAATGTCATTCTGCTTCGTTATTTCAACCCGATCGGAGCACATCCGTCAGGCCTTATCGGAGAGGATCCGAACGGTATCCCGAACAATCTCATGCCATATATCACTCAGGTCGCTATCGGCAAGCTGCCTGAGCTCGGTATCTTCGGTAATGACTATGATACACCGGACGGTACCTGCGTGAGAGACTATATCCATGTATGTGATCTTGCTACCGGTCATGTGGCTGCTCTCAAAAAGATTCAGGAGAATGTCGGTGTAGGTATCTACAATCTCGGTACTGGCAAGGGATATTCGGTTCTCGATGTCGTGAACAATTTCATGGAAGCAACAGGAGTCAGGATCCCGTATTCATTCAAGCCTCGCCGTGAGGGTGATGTGCCTCAGTGCTATTCTTCTGCTGAGAAGGCAAAGAAAGAGCTTGGATGGGAAGCCAGATACGACATCAAAGAGATGTGCCGTGACTCATGGAACTGGCAGCAGAAGAATCCGAATGGATTTAAAGACTGATCAGAATTGAGCGATTAAAGTTCTAAGTTCAAGGTTCTGAGTTCTTATAGCTCTGAACTCTGAACTTTGAACTAAGAACTTAATCATCTCTGAACTTAAATAAATACAATTTCGTTATTGACTTCTGCTTTGAAATGAGTATAATAATCATTGTTGCGCGTGAGCGATAACAGATATGGTTCCTTGGTCAAGCGGTTAAGACGCCGCCCTCTCACGGCGGAATCAGGAGTTCGATTCTCCTAGGAACTATTTTCCATAACTCTTGAGTCAAGAGGGCGGGCCTTCGGGTCCGCTCTCTTGCTTGTATAAGGATATTTTTATGAGCGCAAAAGAATACGAAGAGAAGACAATTGGTTTTTTACAGCCGATTCTTGATGAGCTGGGACTCAAGCTCTGGGATGTCGTTTTCAGCAAAGAGGGCAAAGAATATTACCTCTCTGCATTCATCGACAAACCGGGCGGCGTCAATGTCAATGACTGTGAGGCTGTCAGTTCGAGAATGAATGAGATTCTTGACAGAGAAGACTATATTAAAGAACCGTATACATTTGTTGTGAGCTCGCCGGGCCTCGACAGACCGTTGAAGAGAGAAAGAGACTTCATGAATTCTGTCGGCAGGGATGTGGAGCTTCGCACATACAGAGCTATTGACGGACAGAAGGAGTTTTCCGGATTCCTCAAGGCTTATGACAAGGATACGGTCACGATTGATACAGGAGATAGGGAGCAGGTTTTTTCACGGAAGGATATTTCGCTGATCAGACTTGCATTTGATTTCTGACATATACATTAGGAGGATAAGATGGTAGACTTTAGTGAACTGAGTGCAGCACTCGATCAGCTTGAGAAAGACAGGGATATTCCCAAGGATGAGATTCTTGATGCTATCGCAGAAGCTCTGAAGATCGCATGCAGACAGCAGATTGCACAGAGGAGACAGGCCAAGCCTGAGAATGTGTCTGTAGACAATATCGAAGTTGCGATGAATCACGATACCTGTGAGTTCCATATCATCGAGCACAAGAAGGTGGTCGATGAGGTGACTAATCCTGATACTGAGATTTCACTCGCAGAGGCTCATGAGTATGACGGTTCATACAAGCTCGGTGATGATCTGGGAATCGAGATCAATTCTCTTGATTTCGGACGAATCGCTGCAAAGGCCGCAAAGGATGCTATAGTCCAGAAGATAAAGGAAGTCGAGAAAATCTCTGTCACAGAGGAGTTCAAGAAGAAGGTCGGCACGATTGTGACCGGTATTGTCGAGCGCTATGTCGGCAGAAATATCAGTGTCAATCTCGGCAGATGCGATGCGCTTCTCATGGAGAGTGAGCAGATCAAGGGCGAGCATTACAAACCGACCGATCATATCAGGGTCCTGATCCTTGATGTCAAGGATGACAGCGGCAAGGAAGGCAGCAGGAGCAAGGGCGGCCCTCGTATCCGCCTGTCACGTTCGCATCCTGATTTTATCAAGTGCCTTTTTGCAGAAGAGGTTTCTGAGATCAGGGATGGAATCGTAGAGATAAAGGCTGTCTCAAGAGAGGCTGGCAACAGGACCAAGATCGCAGTTGCATCGAATGATCCAGATGTGGATCCAGTAGGTGCATGTGTTGGTATGAACGGAAGCCGTGTCAATGCCGTCGTCTCTGAGATTGGAAATGAAAAGATTGATATCATAGAGTGGTCAGATCAGCCTGCACAGCTCATCGAGAATGCTCTGGCTCCTGCCAAGGTAATCGGTGTAGTCGCAGACGCAGACCAGAAGAAGGCAAGAGTTGAGGTTCCTGACTATCAGCTGTCACTTGCAATCGGCCGTGACGGACAGAACGCAAGACTTGCTGCAAGACTGACCGGATTCAAGATCGATATCAAGAGCGAGTCTCAGGTAGAGGAGACACCAGGATTCATGACATTTGATGATATTTATGGACCTGAGGATGATGAAGATCCTGAATCAGAAGAGGATGAATTCGAGGGCGATACAGACAGTGATTCTTGTGATTATGAAGAGATCGATACAGATGGTGATTATGAGAATTATGATGAGCCGGATGAAGAGTCTTCAGATGATGATACTACGGAAGAGTAATTAAGGAGTTAATTTGCCGAAGAAGATACCAGAGAGAAAATGCATCGGCTGTGGGCTGATGAAACCGAAGAACAGTCTTGTGAGAATCGTGCGGACTCCTGACGGGAGCTTCGCAGTTGACTTCACAGGCAGGGCACAGGGGCGCGGCGCATATATCTGTCATGATCCTGAGTGTCTGGACATGGCTGAGAAGAATCATGGCCTCGAGCGTTCTTTCGGACAGAAGATAAGTGCAGATATATATGCACAGATGAGGAGGTCATTGCAGGATGAGTAACGACCATATTTTATCATTTATATCTCTGGCTATGAAGGCCGGCAAAGTAAAGAGCGGAGAGTTCTCTACTGAGGAAGCGGTAAAGAAAGGCAAGGCACATCTTGTGATCATTGCGTCTGATGCTTCAGACAATACGAAGAAGCATTTTACAGATATGTGTGATTACAGGAAGATACCATACAGGATATACAGTGATTCGGTGTCACTCGGAAGAACACTCGGACTTGAGTTCAGGATGTCTCTTGCGATATGTGACAGTGGATTTGCAAAGTCACTTGAAGAAAAGATAGAGAAACAGGAAGCAGCAAGGAGGAACACAGATGGCAAAAATCAGGATTTATGATCTCTCAAAAGAGATTAATGTTTCAAACAAGGATATAATCGCTCACTTTGCCGCTTCCGGACAGGCAGTTACAGCGTCAAGCGGACTCACAGATGAGCAGGCCGATGAGGTGAGAAAGGCATTCAGCAAAGGCAGCAAGCCAGCACCTGGGCCAGCGCCAAAAGCTGAGCCGGAGAAGAAAGTGGAAAAGAACAAGCAAGATAAACAGCCAGCGCAGCCTGCACAGAAGGCAGCTGGTAGGCAGCAGAAGAAGCCACAGGCAGCCCAGCCTAAGAAGAAGAGAAATATCACAGCGGTATTCCATTCTGAGAATTCCAAGGATCATGGCGGTAATGGCAGAAGAGACAACCGTGGTTCAGGCAGGAACAACCGCAACGGTGCTTCTGACAGACGTGGTCCTATAAAGCCAAGGACTGATGGCAACAGGATCAGACCAAGAGGCCTTGACGCATATCCTGAAGAGCATTTTGCTGAAAAGAAAAATGCAAGTGAGCAGAACAAGGGACCTGTAGAGCAGACTAATGTTTCACCGAAGCCGCAGGAGACGAAAAAGGACAGCCGTCCTGAAAAGAAGTCAGGCAATGGTCCTGTCAAGCTCGGTAATATAATGGATGAGCTCCAGCAGCAGAAGAAGAGAAATGCCGAGAGAAAGAAAGAGGCAGCTGCTGAGAGACGCGAGAGAAGAAACGGTGGAAATGGCTCTTCCGACAACAGACGTGGCGGAAGAGGCGACCGTGACAATGACCGCAGGAAGAATGGCAATGGTTCATTCGGTGGCGGAAGAGGCGACAGAGGCGGCGATGGCGCTCAGGAAATGCCATCAGCTGAGAAGGGTCATCATAATGGCAAGCCGCATAACAAGAGAGGCAGAGGTGATCATGATGCACTCGGAAGGAAAGAGGAGCATTACATCAACCTCGAGAAGAACGGCGGCAAGAAGAAGACAAAGAACAATAACAATAAGGTAGAGAAACGTGATCCGGATGAGATCATCACAATCGAAGTACCAGATCGCATCTCTATCAGAGATCTTGCTGACAAGATGAAGATTCAGGCTTCAGAGATCATCAAGAAGCTGTTCCTCGCTGGCAAGGTATATACTCTGAATTCAGAAGTCGATTTTGATGAGGCTGAGAATATAGCAGCCGAGTTCAACTGCATCTGTGAGCATGAGGAAAAGGTCGATGTCATCGCCGAGCTCGTCAAGGATGATGAGGACGATCCGTCTACACTTGTTCCAAGACCTCCAGTAGTCTGCGTCATGGGACATGTCGATCATGGTAAGACATCACTTCTCGACAAGATCAGACATACACATGTATCTGATAAAGAGGCTGGTGGAATCACCCAGAAGATCGGTGCATATGTAGTGAGCATCAATGGCAGGAAGATTACTTTCCTTGATACTCCTGGTCATGAAGCTTTCACAGCCATGCGTATGCGTGGAGCAAATTCAACAGATATCGCAATCCTCGTAGTTGCAGCGGATGATGGTGTCATGCCTCAGACTGTAGAGGCTATCAACCATGCCAAGGCTGCAGGCGTCGAGATCATCGTTGCGATCAACAAGATCGATAAGCCGAATGCCAATGTTGAGCGAGTAAAGCAGGAGCTGTCAGAATATGACCTGATCCCTGAGGACTGGGGCGGCAGCACTATATTTGTTCCTGTATCTGCTCATACCGGAGAGGGTATCGACCAGCTCCTTGAGATGGTTCTTCTCACAGCTGATGTGATGGAGCTCAAGGCTAATCCAAAGAGAAATGCAAGAGGTCTTGTAATAGAGGCTGAGCTCGATAAGGGCCGTGGTGTCGTAGCCACAGTTCTCGTACAGAAGGGTACTCTCCATGTCGGAGATCCTGTAGCTGCCGGTTCCTCATTCGGTAAGGTAAGAGCCATGCTCGATGAGAATGGAAAGCGTGTCAAGAAGGCAGGCCCTTCAACCCCTGTTGAGATCCTTGGTCTCTCAGAAGTTCCGAATGCCGGTGAGATCCTGAACGGATTTGATTCAGAGAAGGAAGCAAGAGACTATGCTTCGACATTCGTATCTGTAGGCAAGGAGAATCTGATCGAAGAGACGAGACGTGGAGTGAGCCTTGATGATCTGTTCAGTCAGATTCAGGCTGGTAATGTCAAGGAACTCGATATCATCGTCAAGGCCGATGTACAGGGCTCTGTCGAGGCTGTCAGGTCTTCTCTCGAGAAGCTGACTAATGATGAGGTAGTCGTAAAGGTTATTCACGGCGGTGTAGGTGCAATTACCGAGTCTGATGTGAACCTCGCAGCTGCATCTAATGCAATCATTATCGGATTCAATGTCAAGCCGGATAATGTGGCAAAGGGTATTGCTGATCATGAAGGTGTTGACATCCGTCTGTACAAGGTCATCTACAATGCAATTGCAGATGTTGAGAGCGCCATGAAGGGAATGCTCGAGCCTGTATATGAGGAGCAGGTCATCGGACATGCAACTGTCCGCATGACATTCAAGTCTTCAGAGGCCGGAATCATTGCCGGATGTATCGTAGACGATGGCTTCATGGAGCGTGACAGTACAGTCCGCCTTCATCGTGGCGACGAGCAGATCTACGAAGGCAAGCTCATCTCACTGAAGCGATTCAAGGATGACGCGAAGACTGTCAAGGCCGGCTATGAATGCGGTATTGTGGTAGAGGGCTTCACCGGATATCAGGAAGGCGATACGCTCGAAGCATACAAGATGGTAGAAGTAGAACGCAAATAAGATTTGTTGTGTGCACTGCCCACGTGATATAGGGGCAGTGCATTTCTTGTTATAGAAATTATTAAAGGAAGTAAATACAATGAGAAAAAACAGTGTAAAAAATAACAGAATAAATGAAGATGTCCAGCGAGTCATCTCTGAGATCATAAGGGAGGATGTAAAGGACCCTCGTATCTCACCAATCGTATCAGTGACTGATGCAATAGTAGCACCCGATCTGAAGACTGCGAAGATTTTCATCTCAGTTCTTGGCAGCGAGGAAGATGGCGAGCGCACGATGGAAGGCATCAGGTCATCTGCTGGATATATCAGGCATCAGCTCGCTGTGCGACTCAATCTCCGCAATACTCCTGTTCTTGATTTCATATGGGATAAGTCAATAGCTTACGGCGTTGATATGTCTCACAAGATTGATGAAGTCATGGAACACGATGAAGAGGTGGAGAAAGAGAGAAGTAAGAGTTCAGAGAAAAAAGTTGAGGGCTAATGGTTATGAGATTAGAAGATTATTTACAGGATATTAAGACTATGGCAGTCTCTGGGCATATCAGGCCTGATGGTGACTGTATTGGTTCAGTGCTTGGCGTATATAATTATGTGAGGAAATATCACCATGAGATCCAGATCATTCCATATCTGGAGCCGATTCCGTTTGATTTCGAATTCCTGCCGAATTCGGATAAACTGAAAAGAGCTAATAAATATGATAATACATCATACGATCTTTTTATTTGCTGTGACTGCGGAGACCTGAGCAGGCTTGGAGATTCAGCAGTCTATTTTGAGCACGCGAAGAAGACTATATGTATTGACCATCATGAGACGAATGGTTCCTTTGCAGATGAGAACTATGTATTCCCTGAGGCTTCCAGCACCTGTGAACTCATTGGCCAGGTAATCGACAGAGACAGGATTGACAAGGACATTGCCGAATGTCTCTACACCGGAATAGTGACGGACACCGGAGTGTTCCAGTACAACTGCACTCACTCGAGCACGATGAATTTTGCCGGATATCTGATGGACCTCGGAATTGACTACTCATATATTGTAGATCATGTATTTTTCACGAAGAGCCTGAAGCAGCTCCAGATGCTTGGCCTTGCGATCACGAATGCAAAGACATTTCTTGGTGGAAAAGTCATCGCAAGTTTCGTCACATCTGATGAAATGAAAAAATATGACGCAGCTCCGAAGAATATGGAGGGGGTTGTGGGTACACTCCGCTCAGTCGAAGGAGTCGAAGATGCATTCTTCATGTATCCGACCGAGGATGGCTGCTACAAGGTGTCAGCGAGATCAGCTACAGATACTGTAGACCTTGCTGCGCTTGCGAGTCAGTATGGTGGCGGTGGTCACAAGAGAGCTGCGGGATTCTCAATGGATGGAACCGATCCTTGTGAGATGATAGGCGAACTGATCAGTAAAGTAGCTCCATTCTTTCAGGGAGACAAGTGATGGACGGCGGAATTCTCATAATGGATAAGCCAGGGGGCTTCACTTCATTCGATGTGGTAGCGAAGCTCCGCGGCATCATGCATATACGAAAAATAGGACATACCGGGACTCTTGACCCGATAGCTACCGGGGTTCTGGTGGTCTGTGTCGGCAGCGCGACCAAGGCTGTATCGAAGCTGACGGCCGAGGACAAAGTCTATGAGGCGGGAGTCCGCTTCGGTGAAAAATACGACACAGGAGACATCACAGGAAAGCTCATACAGACATCTGATCAGGTGATCACTTCAGAAGAATATGAAAAGTCTTTTGCGGAATTCACCGGAGATATAATGCAGATTCCGCCTATGTATTCTGCTAAGAAGGTAAATGGCAGGAAGCTATACGAATATGCCCGTGAAGGAATCGAGGTAGAACGTGAGCCGGAGCAGATCCATATTTTTTCAATAGAGCTCAGAAAATTCGACTATCCTCATGCACAGATCAGGATTCACTGCTCAAAGGGTACATACATCAGAACTCTGATTGAAGACATTGCAGAAAGCATCGGCACTGTTGCCACTATGGAGAGCCTCAGAAGAACGAGAAACGGGCAGTTTTCCATAGAGGATGCGGTGACCTTCGAGGATCTTGAGGCGGCCGATGACCCCTGGACACTGCTTCGCCCGGTACCTGAATTATAATCATGGAAATTATTAAAGGAATAGACAATTATCTTCATAAATTCCCGACCGCTGTGACTGTCGGAAAGTTTGACGGAATTCATCTGGGACACGAGGCACTTGTGTCGCTCATTACTTCACAGCCAGGGCTCAGGGGTGTCATGGTCACATTCGGCAAGTCACCGAAGAAGGTGCTCTTCGACCCTGATATGAAGTATATCATCACTGAGGAAGAGAGAAATATAATTCTTGAAAAAAAAGGAATCGATATCCTTCTGGTACTGGCCTTCGATGATTGGCTCAGGACACAGTCACCTGAGGACTTCATTCAGATGCTCTCCGACCGGATCAATATGCGGTATCTGGCAGTCGGAAGTGATTTTACATTCGGATATAAGGGAGCTGGTAACGCAGCACTTCTAAAAAAACTGTCTGGATCCATGGGTTTTGATCTGAATGTAATAGAGAAGATTCAGGATGATGGACGTGATATCAGTTCCACGAGAATCCGTGAGCTCATTTCTGAAGGAAATGTGAGCGAGGCTGGAAAACTCCTTGGACACCCATATATCATCGCAGGACCTGTAGTCCATGGCCGTCACCTGGGTACCGGAATGGGAATTCCGACTATCAATCTGCGTCCGGCTGCAAATAAGCTTCTTCCACCATTCGGAGTTTATATCACTACTGTTGAGATTGAGGGCAGGGTATATCACGGCATCACAAATGTCGGTAACAACCCTACCGTTTCAGATGACAATCCTGTCACCATCGAGACAAATATTCTCGATGCAACCGGCAATTTATATGAGGAGCGGGCAACAGTTATTTTTCATGAATATCTGAGACCAGAGAAGAAATTTGCCAGCCTTGCTGACCTGAAGTCAGAGATACAGAAGAATATCAGACAGGCAAGAGACTATTTCAACCATCATAGCTCTTGACTCAGAAGGCATTGTATGCTAACATACATTAGTTGTTTTCCGCACGCAGCTTTTTCGAATCCTCGACGAAGGCTTCGTGTGAGATGTAAATTTTTTTATAGGAGGATCTAATAATGATCACAAAAGAGAAGAAGCAGGAACTCATCAACA
>JAQYAY010000035.1 GCA_029338735.1 Lachnospiraceae bacterium
TTCAGCTCATACGGGCCTTCAGGTCCGAAGACCTTCGATACCATATCGCCCTCATCCTTACGTAAGAGGCCATGGTCTACGAATACGCAGGTCAGATTCTTGCCAATCGCCTTGGCCAGGAGAACTGCAGCAACCGATGAATCTACACCGCCTGACAGTGCGCAGAGTGCCTTTCCATCACCGATCTTCTCACGGAGCTCTGCGATAGTCTTCTCTGCAAAATCCTCCATCTTCCAGTCGCCAGAACAGCCACATACATCTATTACGAAGTTGTGCAGGATCTGCTTGCCGTACTCAGTATGAAGAACCTCCGGATGGAACTGGATAGCATACAGCTTCTCTGCTGGATTCTCAGCCGATGCAACCGGGCAGTTGTCTGTATGAGATGTGATATGAAAGCCTGCCGCCGGTGTCCTGATATAATCATTGTGGCTCATCCACACGATAGAATTCTTCGGAACGCCTTTGAAAAGAGGACTGTCCGCATCATCTACTGTAAGCGGCGTCTTGCCGTATTCTCTCTCAGGTGCGTGGTCTACCTTACCCCCGAGCACATGCATCATTAGCTGTGCACCATAGCAGAGGCCCAATATCGGCACTCCGATCTCGAAGAGTTCCTTTGGCGCCGTAGCTGAATCCTTTTCAAAGACACTGTTCGGGCCGCCTGTGAGTATTATGCCCTTCGGGTTCATTTCTTTTATTTTGTCGAGAGGTGTCTTATACGACGTGATCTCGCAGTACACGTGATTCTCTCGGACACGGCGCGCGACAAGCTGGTTGTACTGCCCGCCGAAGTCGATAACAATGACTTTTTCTTTGCCTTCCATGAATGGCTCCTTCCAGAAAAAATAACTTCTACTATGATACAATATCTGGAAAATTTTTTCCACATCTATTTATAATTTGTATGGTTTATCCGATAAGAACTATAGAGATAGAAATCGACAATACGCACTGTAATATATATTTTCATATTTCCAATATAATTAAAACATTTTACCTGAAAAGGAGTCAGACATGAGCAGCTTTACAGTCACAAATAATATAACCCTCAGAAATCTGTACAAGACTACAGACTCATCATATTCAAAGCAGTCAACGAGACGAGAGACTTCATATGGAAAGCTCGTGATCGCTGATACACAGGCACTTCGCAAGGGTATCTCATCACTCGCATCTGAGGATTATGGTGATGATTCAGAGGATTCTAAGGAGAGCAAGGCTGAGTTCTATAAGAAGATGAAGGCTTTCGGTGACACGTACAATTACACTCTCGAGTCATCGAAAAAGTATGCAAGCAAAGATTCCAAGAGCGCAATCAAGAAAATGAAGCAGCTCGCAAGCGATTATTCAGATGAGCTTGAAGACCTGGGTGTCACCTTCGATGATGACGGATATATGTCTATGTCGGAGTCAGCATTTGATAATATCGATGAGTCTGAGTTTGAGGATATGTTCGGCAAGGATTCGGACTTCATGAGCCAGCTCGATTCAATAGCGAAGAAGCTCAACAGACATATTGATGTACAGGCATAATGAGTTCATAGTCAGAAGTTTAAAGTTGTAAGCTTAAACTTACAACTTTTTACTTTTAACTCACGGTCTTCTGAGAGCACTTCTTCTTGAAAAACACATCTTTCAGTACTGCCGGATGGAACAGTATAATGAGCGGGAACAGCTCGAGTCTGCCGGCAATCATGTCAAGCGTCAGAACTATTTTTGAAAAATATGACAGGCAGTCGTAGTTTGCTGCGGGACCTACCTTTGCAAGACCAGGTCCTATATTATTATACGTCGCAGCGACTGAAGTAAAGCTGGTCACAAGATCTTTTCCCTCGATCGATACAAGGATCACCGAAATAATGAAAATAGCCATATATGTGATCATATATACATTAACTGAACGTATGACATCATGCTCTATGACCTCGCCGTCCATTTTTATCTTCTTGACGCTCTTCGGATGGATGTATGAATTGGCTTCCTTGAGCACCGTCTTTGAAGCGATGATGACTCTTGATACCTTGAATCCACCACCTGTAGATCCGGCACATGCACCGATGAACATGAGTAGAACGAGTATCGCCTTCGACAGAGTAGGCCATACATTGAAATCTACTGTTGAATATCCTGTCGTCGTGATGATACTTCCGACCTGGAAAAATGCAGCCCTGAACGCATCAGCCGCATTGTTGAACATTCCCATGATATTGAAGAAAATGATCACAACAGAGGCTCCTATGATGCAGAAGTATGCCTTTACCTCTTCCATTTTCATGCTCTTCTTCGGATCTCTCGCCAGGATATAATAATAGAAGTTGAAATTCACTCCGAACAGTACGCAGAAGATTCCTGTGATCCACTGCTGAAGCGCTGTATAACTGCCACAGCTGTCATTTCTGACCCCGAATCCACCAGTACCGGCAGAGCCGAAGGTGATACAGAATGCATCAAATACAGGCATCCTTGCAATGATAAGAAGCACCAGCTGAACAACTGTCATACCGAAGTATATCTTATAGAGTATTGCAGCTGAACTTCTGATCTTCGGCACCAGTTTTCCAACTGAAGGTCCCGGAGACTCGGCTCTCATCAGATTGATATTCGAGCCGCCAGACATCGGAATCACGGCGAGCAGGAACACAAGAACTCCCATTCCGCCGATCCAGTGCGTGAAGCTCCTCCACATCAGGGATGTATGCGACATAGCCTCGACATCTGTAAGGATTGATGCACCCGTCGTCGTAAAACCTGATGCCGTCTCAAACCATGCATCCACGAAATTCGGTATTTCACCTGTCAGCATGAACGGAATAGCGCCTACGACTGAAATCAGAATCCATGAAAGAGAGGTGACGACGCAGCCCTCTTTCAGATAGAACATAGTATTCTTAGGCTTCTTCCTTGTAGAAAAATGTCCCAGCAGGTAACTGATCGCACCGACAATGATATATGCAAATACCTCGTCTTCACGGTAGATGATTCCTGTAATGACAGGGATGATCATAAGGGTTCCGATGATGGCCAGTACTTTTCCAAGAACGTATTTTATTATCGACTGATTCACTTTATTTACCCCTATGCCAGAATATCCACTATGTCAGAAAAGCCGGTATGCGTGGTAACGATCATTACTGTATCGCCGACCTCTATTGTATCCTCGCCTTTTGGGAAGATGATCTGCCCGTTGCGGCTGATAAATGAAACCATCAGATGACCACGCAGCTTCAGGTCCTTGAGAGGCGTACCTGTGACAGCTGAAGGCCTTCCAATACGGAATTCAATTGCCTCAACAGTATCATTGTACATATGATACAGCGTCTCGATATTCGAATCCATAGAAGCCCTCTTGGCTCTTGCATAGGCAATAATGGCTTCAGAGGTGATGATTCTCGGGTAAACGACACTTCCGAGATCGAGCGTATCAATAACATCCTGGAATGCAAAACGATTGATCTTCGTCACTACCTTGGCTTCCGAGACGTGCTTGGCATGAAGTGTCAGGAGGATATTTTCCTCATCGATTCCTGTCAGAGGGACAAAGGCATCAACAGTCTCTACGCCTTCCTCCTTCAGCAGATCAGCACTCGTTCCGTCACCATGAATGATGATGGCATTCGGAAGGAGCTCAGACAGCTTCTCACATCTCTCCTGGTCACGTTCTATGATCTTGACGGAGATATTTTCTCTTATGAGCTGAGTAGCAAGATAATATGCAGCCTTTCCGCCACCGATGATCATGCAGTCACGAACGTTGGCAGTAGGTACACCGAGATCATTGAGGGCATTTTTGCCATTGTGACGTGATGTGACTAAGCTCACCATATCTCCGGCAGCAAACACATAATTTCCATTAGGAATGATGACATTGCCATCATGAAAAACTGTCGTGAACAGGATATTTTTCGTATCTTTGGATACATTACAGATTGCCCTGCCGACAAGCTTCGAGTCATCCTTTACCTTGAACTTGATCATCTGTGCTTCGCCATGTGCAAAGCTGTTGACCTCAAGAGCTGATGGCAGATAGAGGATACGGGCCACCTCCATTGCTGCTTCCATCTCAGGATTGATGATCATAGCAAGACCAAGCCTGTCACGGAGATAGTTGATCTCAGTGCTGTACTCCGGATTCCTGACTCTTGCGATTGCAGAGCAACGGCCTATTCGTGTGGCAATCGTACAGCACAGCAGATTCAGCTCATCTGAATCTGTGACTGCGACAAGAAGATCCGTATCGTCAATTCCAGCTTCCTTCTGGACGCTGTAGCTCGCACCATTACCGACAATACCCATGACATCGTACTGATTCGTGATGTCAGCGATCTTCTGCTCGCTCTCGTCGATGATGGTTATGTCGTTGCCCTCCTTTGTCAGCTGGGCTATAAGAGTATGTCCGACCTTGCCGCAGCCGACGATGATTATATGAAGTGGCTTTATGTCATTTGAAGATGAGTTATCTTTTGAAAAAATACCCATTTAACCACCTTAGAGTGTACCGAAAATTCTGTCTCCTGCATCGCCGAGTCCAGGGCAGATATAGGCATCCTTATTGAGCTCACGGTCCACATGTCCGATATAGATCTGAACATCCGGATGATCATGATGAAGCTTCTCTACACCCTCTGGTGCAGCAATGATACACATGAACTTGATCTTCCTGCCGCCGTGCTGCTTGATGAAATCAATGGCAGCTGAACCTGATCCGCCTGTTGCAAGCATAGGATCTACTACGACGATAGTACGCTCTTCGATAGGGCTAGGCAGCTTGCAGTAATACTCATGAGGCTCATGAGTCTCAGGATCCCTGTACAGTCCAATATGACCGACCTTGGCTGTCGGTACAAGAGAGAGAACCCCGTCAACCATTCCAAGGCCTGCACGAAGGATCGGCACTATTGCGAGCTTCTTGCCGGCAATGACAGGTGTTTTGCATGTCTCGATCGGTGTCTCGACCTCAATATCCTCAAGTGGCAGATCTGAAAGTGCCTCAAAGCCTTCTAGCATTGCGATCTCGCCAACGAGCTGTCTGAATTCATTTGTACCTGTATGCTTGTCTCTGAGTCTTGAAATCTTGTGCTGGATCAGTGGATGATCAAACACCATTACATTATCGAGGTTCTTATAAGTTTCCATCTTATGTCTCCTTTGCAATTTTTTCATAAAAAATCATTATACATTATAGTCCAAACTATATTTAAGTCAAGGCGAAAAAATGCTTGTAAATGGGGCCAAAATAATATAGAATTTCATAGGAAAATTTTATATCTTTTTAAGGAGGCAGAATGGATACAAGACAGCCAGCTATCAAAGATGCACGGACACTAGGTGTCCCGAAGATGTTGCTATTAGGACTGCAGCACATGTTTGCAATGTTCGGAGCGACGATTCTCGTCCCGATCCTCGTAAACGATTATTTCAAAGGAGAAGGGCTTTCAATTCAGGTCACGCTCTTCGCCGCAGGAGTCGGAACTCTTCTGTTCCATGTAATCACCAAAATGAAGGTTCCCGCATTCCTGGGTTCGTCCTTCGCGTTCCTCGGCGGATTCGCGACAGTCGCTAATCTGCACACAGGCATTTACAAAGACATGACAATGGGCGAAAAGCTCCCATATGCCTGTGGTGGTATCGTTGTAGCAGGTCTATTGTATCTGGTGCTTGCTCTGATCATCAGGATCGTTGGCGTGAACCGCGTAATGCGTTTCCTGCCTCCTGTAGTCACTGGACCTATCATCATCTGTATCGGTCTGTCACTTGCCCCGTCAGCAGTTACCAATGCTTCACAGAACTGGATTCTTGCACTGATCGCATTTGCAGTGATCGTGATCTTCAATATCTGGGGTAAAGGAATGTTCAAGATCATCCCTATCCTGATGGGTGTCGTGATCTCATATGTCGCTGCCCTCATCTTCAATGCATGCGGCATGACAAATGCTGATGGTTCAGCTATCCTTCAGTTCGGTGAGATTGCCAAGGCAAAGCTCATACAGCTGCAGCCGTTCCAGCTCTGCAAATTCGATCTGACTGCAATCCTCGTAATGGCTCCTATCGCTATTGCTACTATGATGGAGCATATCGGTGATATCTCAGCTATTTCCGCTACTGTCGGTGAGAACTTCATCGAAGACCCGGGGCTTCACAGAACCCTGATCGGTGATGGTCTCGCAACTGCATTCGCCGGTTTCATCGGTGGTCCTGCAAATACCACATATGGTGAGAATACCGGTGTTCTCGAACTCTCAAGAGTTCATGATCCTCGTGTCATCAGACTTGCTGCCATCTACGCAGTGATCCTGTCATTCTCCCCGAAGTTTGCCGAGATCATCGGTACTCTTCCGACTGCCATCATAGGTGGTGTCAGCTTCATGCTCTATGGTATGATCTCTGCTATCGGTGTCAGAAATGTCGTTGAGAACCACGTTGATTTCACGAAGTCGAGAAACCTGATCATCGCAGCCGTAATCCTCGTAACAGGCCTTGGCTTCAGTGACGGTCTCACATTCACTATTGGAAAGACTCACATCACCCTTACAGCTCTTGCACTCGCAGCAATCTTCGGCATCCTCCTGAATGCCATCCTGCCAGGTAACGACTATGTATTCAACAAGAAGAGTGATGATAAGGATGATTCAGAACTGTCATCAATAAGAATGTAAAATACAGATACTTAAAAATGCAGTCAGCATATTATGACAGTCCAAGGCGCTTACTCATTGCGCTATGGTTGTCCTGCCATAAATGCTGCCTGCATTTCTTACTCTGTAGCAATTATTTACTATTTTTATTTCGCTGCTATAACCTGCCTCATGTCATACATTCCTGCCGGTTTGCCTGCAAGGAACTTGGCTGCTTCTACTGCACCCTTGGCGAAGACACTCTTGGATGTTGCCTGGTGCTTGAAGGTGATGACTTCATCTTCGCCGGCGAAAATCACTTCATGTTCGCCTACGATATTTCCTCCACGGATTGATGAGATTCCGATTTCCTTTGGATCGCGCTTCTGACGTCTGTCGTGACGATCGTATGTATAAGTATATTTTCCATCTGCTGCTTCATTTACTGCATCTGCAAGTGCAATTGCTGTACCACTTGGTGCATCGAGCTTCTGATTATGATGAGCTTCTACTATCTCCACATCAAATCCTGCATCTGCAAACACCTTGGTAGCTTTGCCGAGAAGCTCGAAAAGAGTATTGATTCCGAGTGACATGTTTGCAGAACGAAGGATTGCTACCTTCTTTGATCTCTCATTTACCTCAGCTATCTGATCATCTGAAAGGCCAGTAGTACAGAGAACAACAGGAAGATTCTTTTCTACTGCATAATCCAGTAATCCATCGATTGCCTTTGGATTAGAAAAGTCAATGATTACGTCCGCATCTACATTGCACTCGGCAGGTGATGCAAATACCGGGTAATCGTTTTTCTTTTCAGTGTATGGATCGATCCCGGCTACTATTTCGCAGTCAGCATCATTAGCCACAATCTGTGTGATCACCTGTCCCATATGACCATTTGCACCATTCATAATAATTCTTGTCATCTTTATCTCCTTTACAAAAAAATGGCAGGGGACTTTTCCCCCGCCATCAAAATCATACTAAATAATTACAGCAGCCCGTAATCCTTCATTGCTCCCTTGAGCTTCTCGAGGTTAGCAGGCTCCATCTCGCACAGCGGAAGACGAAGAGGTCCCACGTTCTTGCCCATGAGATTCATGGCAGTCTTGACAGGGATAGGGTTGACCTCGCAGAACAGAGCATCCACAAGAGGAAGCTCACGAAGCTGCATCTTTCTTGCCTTCTCGACGTCTCCTTTGAGGAAGCTCATGACCATATCATGTACATCGCGAGGAGCGATATTTGACACAACAGAGATGACACCGATTCCGCCAAGTGAAAGGATAGGAACCACAAGTCCATCCTCACCAGAGTAGAGCTCCAGATCACCGTCACACAGACGCATCATCTCAGAAGTCTGCGCGAGATTGGCAGTAGCATCCTTGACACCAACGATATTCTTCTTCGTCTTGCGAAGGGTCGCAACAGTCGCAGGAGCGATATTCGTGCCAGTCCTGCCCGGTACATTGTACAGGATCAGAGGAAGCTTTGTAGAATCAGCGATAGCGCTGTAGTGAGCGATAAGGCCCTTCTGAGTAGCCTTGTTGTAATAAGGCGTCACTACAAGAGCAGCGTCAGCGCCATGCTCTTCAGCCTCCTGAGTCAGCTGGATAGCAGTCTCAGTGCAGTTGCTGCCAGTGCCAGCAACAACAGGAATCCTGTGCTTTGCAAACTCAACAGCCTTCTTAATGCACTCGCTGTGCTCCTCCATGCTCAGAGTGGATCCCTCACCAGTGGTACCAACGATCACTATCGCATCTGTACCACCATCGATCTGCTCATTGATGATCTCCTCGAGCTTATCGTAATTAACAGTCTGGTCATCATTCATCGGTGTAACGATAGCTACACCAGCGCCCTTGAATATCGGCATAGTTTCCTCCTTTTATCTGGCACTACTGCTCTCATCAACTATTTTAAAAATCTGGTCGCTCGCATTTCTTACTGCAAGCGGCAGATACATTCCCGTAAGGATCACTCTCATGGCAGGTGAACCGGTATTCAGCACATCTACCATCTGCTGTTCTGTGACGATTCCCTCGTCCGACAGTCCGAGAAATTCATCGAGAACCAGTATATCACATTCACCAGTAGTCAGAACCTTCTTTGCGAAGCCGAGACCGTTGATGATATTTTCCTTTTCTTCCTTTTTTGCTTCTTCATCGAGCTCCCTGAAGCTATGCGAACTCCGCTCGAAACTGAATTCCTTGATCTCCGGCTCAAGTCTCTTCAGGTAGTCACCCTCCAGCTGTCCCTTGAGGAACTGGATGATATAGACACTCTGTCCAGCTGCTGCGGCCCGTACTGCATTTCCAAGTGCCGCCGAGGTCTTGCCCATTCCAGGGCCGTAATATACCTGTATTTTCGCCATAGATACCTCTTCTTCTGGTAAAAATAAACCTTAATCTATGATACTATATCACAATCATACCATTTATGCAAAGCTTATAAAATCATCTGATACAGGTATAGCATGAACGGAATAGTGATCACACAGAATATATTTCCGATCACGCTGTAGACACTCGCCGCGAACGGATCGTTGTCATACACAAGAGACAGCTGTGCCACTGTTGCTGCCGGCGGAGCGGCGATTCCCATCATTACCACCTGAAGTACAGGCAACAGGTCTGAGCTTCGTCTCGTCAGGCCACTTGCTGCCAGAAGCAGGATCATAATCAGTGGAAAAATAAGAAGTCTGACTGCAACCACCGGATACGCCTTTTTCATGGCAAAAATCTTCTTCAGACTCTCACCTGCAATTGTCATTCCTATAGAAACCATCGAGAGCGGTCCTACCATATCGGCAAGCCCGCTGATAGCCGTATTGATGACGTCTGGCGGCCTGAATCCGGTTATCAGCACCACAATTCCTATCATAAGTGCCACCATATTGCTGTTCAGAAACATCTTCTTCGGGTTGATCTGTTCCCTCCCGCCTATGAGTGAGAGTCCATGTGTCCATACAAACAGATTAAATGGTACCTGCATTGCTGCGGCATAGAAGACCATATCCTCGCCGAGCGTCATCTGCACCAGAGGCAGGATCAGATTCCCGACATTCGGATATATCATCGTCGCCCTGTCAACGGCGGTCAGATGAAATGGCCGCTTCATGAGCCTCGACAGTGGAATCCACACAATATATGAAGATGCCGCAAAGATGACACAGGCAATGAAGCCCTTCAGTCTCTCCGGCGTCAGATCTATTTCAAATGCTCTTATTATAAGGCACGGTGTGAGCACCATGACAGTCAGCTTAGACAGAATCTTTGCATCCTCCGTCTTCATCACATGCAGGCGAACTATCACAAAGCCGACAACCATCATGAGCATCATTGAACCGAGCTTGCTTAATAATACTGATGTCGCTGCCATAACCCCTCAGAATAAGGCATGCAGTACGATAACTGCTGCAAATGAAGCAAAAATCAACAGATATGCGATTGCATCCCTTCGCAGATAGTGAAGGGGCTTCATGCTCGTCCTGCCTTCTCCGCCATGATAGCATCTGGCTTCCATTGCAAGTGCGAGATCATTGGCTCTTCTGAATGCTGATACAAAAAGTGGTACAAGTAGTGGTACCATGGCTTTCGCTTTTTTTACAATGCCCTTGCCATCGAATTCTGCTCCTCTTGCCATCTGCGCCTTCATTATCTTGTCAGTCTCATCACTCAGGATAGGGATGAATCTGAGTGCGATCGACATCATCATGGCAATCTCGTGAACAGGCACATGGATATAGTTCAGCCATCTGAGACCGGTTTCCAGTCCGTCAGTGAGCTGGTTCGGAGTCGTCGTGAGTGTCATGATCGAAGTGCCGATGATGAGATATATCATACGGACCAGCATGAGAACCGCTGCCCTCACTCCCTGAATGGTGATCTGCACCCTGCCCCATCTGACAAGCGGATCACCCGGTGTGAGAAACAGGTTGAAAAGTCCGCAGATCAGCAGAAGTATGATAATGGACTTCAGTCCCCTGACCATGAATGAAAAAGGGACCTTGCTTGCTATGATCACTGCTCCGAGGCAGACTGTAAGGAATACAAATCCTATCGGATCATCAGCCACGAATATAGCAATTATGAAAAAAAGTGTTGCCACGAGCTTGACACGCGGGTCAAGCCTGTGAATCGCCGAATCAGCTGTATAATATTGTCCGAGTGTTATATCTTTGAGCATCTGAGTATCTCTTTCTCTGCTTCCTCAACTGTGGTCGCATGATCATCAACAGGATAACCGGCATTGTGCAGGTCATGAAGAAGATAGGTCACTGACGGCACTGCAAGTCCCATTGACTCAAGCTCCTTCACATGGGTAAATACCTCACGTGGAGTGTCATCATATGCAATAGTACCCTTATCTACTACCACAATGCGGTCCACATATTCTGCGACATCTTCCATGCTGTGTGATACAAGTATCACAGTCTCTCCTGACTTGTCATGCATCTCCTTTATCAGGCCAAGGATCTCATCACGTCCTGCAGGATCAAGACCGGCTGTAGGCTCGTCTAAAATGATGACCTCCGGTCTCATGGCTATGACACCAGCTATGGCAGCTCTTCTCTTCTGTCCTCCTGACAGCTCGAATGGAGACGCATCATATGAATCATCAGGGAAATGTACCTTTTTCAGGGCTTCATATGCTCTGAGCTCACACTCCTTGTCATCCTGTCCTTCATTCTTCGGGCCGAACTTCACGTCTTCTACAACAGTAGTCTCGAAGAGCTGATGCTCAGGATACTGAAACACCATCCCGACCTGAGTGCGCAGATGCTTCTTGTTGAAATCATCGTCTCCGATATCTTTTCCTTCGAAATATATATGACCCTCAGTCGGCTGTATCAGACCGTTTAAGGTCTGTATCATCGTAGACTTGCCTGAACCGGTATGTCCGATGATTCCTATAAAGTCGCCCTTATTGATCTGCAATGACACATCTCTCAAAGCCTGCGTCTCAGTGCCGCCATCCTTATATGTGACTGACACATGATCAAGTATCAGGACTGCATCATCGACAGTCTTCTCCGATGTAGCTGATTCAGGCCTGGCCTGAACAGCCGGCACATTCTTCGACAGCAGATCCTTTGATATCAGCTGATCAGACAGTTCATCCCTGGTGAGGACTCCTTCAGGGATATCCATACCAGCTTTTCGCAGATTATGAGCGAGCTCTGTGACCTGCGGAACTGTCAGATGATATGAATGCAGTGTGTCAACCTGTGAAAAGATCTCTCTCGGAGTCCCGTTCATCACTATTTTCCCATGATCCATTACGAAGACTCTGTCTGAAAAGACAACCTCTTCCATGTAATGGGTGATCAGAATAATGGTAACGCCTTTTTTCTTATTGAGCTCTCTTGCCGTCTCTATAACCTCTGCACGTCCATCCGGATCAAGCATGGCTGTAGGCTCGTCAAGAACTATGCACTTAGGCTGCATGGCCATGACGCCGGCTATGGCTACCCTCTGCTTCTGTCCTCCGGACAGACGGTTAGGTGACTTCTTCCTGTATTCCCACATGCCGACACTCTTGAGGGCACTCTCGACACGGGCCCAGATCTCATCAGTCGGAACACCTATATTTTCAGGACCGAATCCCACATCCTCCTCTACAACAGATGCTATGATCTGGTTGTCAGGATTCTGGAATACCATTCCTGCCTCTTCACGTACAGGCAGTTCATTTTCAGGCTTCGAGGTATCTTTTCCGTCCACAAAAACAGTCCCTCCTGTTGGAATCAGAAGGGCATTGATATGCTTTGCAAGCGTAGACTTTCCGCTGCCATTGTGACCAAGAATGGAAATGAACTGTCCAGGCTCGACATCGAGACTCACATTGTCTACCGCGGTGTCGATCGAGGTGACATTTCCATCCTCATCACGTCTGTAATATTCATAAACCAGATCTCTGGTCTTAATAATTGATTTCAAAACAGCCTTCCTCAAACTCTGATCACAACCGGCTACTCATAACTCTGAACTTATAACTTATAACTTTTTCAGAAATTTCTCAATTCTGTCAAGCGCGATCTTCAGGTTCTCCATGGAATATGCATATGAGATTCTGATGAATCCCTCTCCACAGTCGCCAAAGGCCGTGCCCGGTACTACTGCAACCCTCTCTGTCTTGAGCAGTGATGTCGCAAATTCATCTGATGTCATCCCCGTGCTCCTGATCGAAGGGAAGACATAGAATGCGCCATATGGCTCGAAGCATGACAGTCCCATGTCACGCAGACGTCTCAGTACATAGACACGTCTCTCATTGTACTGCATCTTCATGTCCTCTACCTCACGGTCGCAGTGGCGTACAGCCTCGATTCCTGCATACTGTGATGTAGTCGGAGCGCACATGATGGCAAACTGATGGATCTTGAGCATCTGCTTCAGAATGACTTCAGGAGCACATGCGTATCCGAGTCTCCATCCTGTCATTGCAAATGCCTTGGAAAATCCGTTGATATATACTGTCCTCTCCTTCATTCCCGGAAGAGACGCTATGGACACATGATCCATCTGATAGGTGAGTTCTGAATAGATCTCATCTGTCATCACATAGATATCATGACGTCTGATGACCTCGGCTATTGCCTCGAGGTCCTCCTTCTCCATAATAGCGCCCGTCGGGTTATTAGGATATGGTAAAATAAGTACCTTCGTCCTGTCGGTGATTGCATTCTCGAGCTCCTGAGCCGTGAGACGGAACTCATCTGACTCCTTGAGGTTGATGATCACAGGCACTCCGCCTGCGAGAACGGTACATGGTAAATAGGATACATATGAAGGCTCAGGAATGATGACCTCATCACCAGGATCAAGCATTGCACGAAGTCCGATATCGATGGCTTCACTGCCTCCGACCGTCATCATCATCTCAGTCTTCGGATCATAGTGCAGATCATACTTCCTGTCCAGATACTCGGCTACTGCGACCTTGAGTTCCATGAGTCCGGCATTCGATGTGTAGAATGTCCGGCCCTGCTCGAGTGAATATATGGCCTCATCCCTGACTCTCCACGGAGTATCGAAATCAGGCTCGCCGACGCCAAGAGATATGGCATCGTCCATTGTATTGACTATATCGAAAAATTTTCTGATACCGGATGGCTTAATCTCCTGTATCTGCTTGCTTACAGGGCTCTTCATGACAGTTCCACCCTTTCATCCTTCTTCTGTTCGTCGACCATGATAGTTCCATGATCCTTGTACTTCTTCAGGATAAAGTTTGTCTTCGTAGAGAGTACTGAATCAAGAGTAGACAGCTTCTGTGATACGAAGTCTGCAACCTCACGCAGTGTCTTGCCCTCAATAGTCACCATGAAGTCGAAACCGCCTGAGATCAGGTATACAGAGCTGACTTCCGGGTAATTATAGATACGTCTTGCAACTCTGTCAAATCCCATTCCTCTCTGCGGAGTGACTCTGACTTCGATGAGAGCCGTCACCTTTTCAATGCCTGCCTTGTCCCAGTCGACAAGGGCAGGATATCCGCAGATCACATGCTTGTCTTCAAGCTCTTTGATATTGTTCTTTACGGCTTCCTCATCCTCACCTACAAGGACTGCAAGCTCCTTTGGATCAATCTTTGAATTCTTCTCAATTATATTTAAAATCTTTTCCTGCATTGTACAAATCTCCTATCCTAACACCTTGTGGAATTCATCTGCTGCCGGCGGCTCCAGGAATCTGGTCTGACCATCATAATGAACCACTCTGTCTCTTGTATCATTAGTCCGGCCTATTATCGAAGCACTAATCCCTTTCTCCTCAAGAGCATCGACAATCCTATCCCCTCTCTCCGCCGCTATCAGCATGCTTCCACTGCTTATCAGACAGTAGGGATCAATATCGAAATAATCGCAGATCTCTACCGTCTCCTGCCTTATCGGAATCTTTTCGATGTCCACGGAAAGTCCTGCTCCCGAGGCCTCTCCCATCTCCCAGAGAGCGCCGAAGATGCCACCTTCCGTGACATCGTGCATCGCGACTGCACCCGCTCCCGCGGCAATGAGACCGTCCTGAACTACAGATATCATATTTTTAAAAGAAATGGCGCTGTCCACAAACTCTGCCGGGAATTTCTGGAGAAGCTCTTCCTTCTTTTCTGCTGCTATAATCGAAGTCCCCTCAAGACCTATATACTTCGTGACCACGAGATCCATGTCAGGCTTCGCTCCGGAAGTCTCGATCATGGAATCACGGCGTACTTTTCCGACTCCTGTCACAGAGACAACCGGTCTCGTGACCGCATCGGTCACCTCTGTATGTCCGCCGATCACTGCCATGTGCAGACGCTCACAGGATGCGTTGATCTCCTTCATGATCTCCTGAAGTGTATCCTCTGTAGTCTGTGGTGGCAGCATCACTGTAAGAAGTACTCCTACAGGCTCTGCTCCTGCGCTTGCCAGATCATTGGCTGTGATATCACAGGCCAGATGGCCTATATCAATGGCTGTCCCTGTGATAGGATCTGTAGACATCACCAGGACTTCATCAGGTCCACAGGTGACTGCCCCACAGTCCTCGCCTACATTACTCCCGACAATGACCTCATTTCTTCTTACTGTCAGAGGTCTTATCACTGACCTTTTTAGTATCCTTTCCGGTATCTTTCCCGGACTTAGATTTATCGTCTTTTTCATCTTTCTTTGTATCTGTCTTCTTCTCGTCCTTCTTCTCTTCAGTCTCCTCTATTTTCTCGTCCTCTTCCTTCTCTGACTCAGATGCAGCGTTCTTCCACCTGGCCGCAGCTGTCTGGACCTTGGAGAGGTCGCCCGTCGCTATCGCAGACTGCATTGCTGCTGTGGCCTCAGCTGAGTCTGACTTCGTCCCGACAGTATATGTCGCATCTGTAGCCCTGTATACAGAACTGTTGAACTGTGTCTTGCTGACCTGCTTGCCATTTTTCTTGACGATCTTCCAGAGAACTGCCTTGAGTCCGTCATGAGGGATATCACTTGTTCTGCTCACGACTCCTACAGGCTGTGTCGGATCTGCCTTGAGCGCTGTCTTGTAATCCACAGTGTCTGTCGTCTCACTCTCGAAATCAACAGTCCTTGACGGATCCCTGGTCTCTTTTCCATAGATGCTGAAGGTGATCGTACTGCCATTGGCTGACCCTTCGATGAAGATCGGATACTTCTGATTATTCTCAAACTGGAAGTCCTTGATATCACCTGCGATCGCCGCATCCTCTGATGGCTGCACATAGTGTACCATCATTGAATGATTGTATCTCTTCAGTACCAGAAGCTCTGCTCTGATGACTGCATTGTACAGGGTCGTGGATACCTGGCAGATACCGCCTCCGTATGTCAGGACTGTCGTACCATTCTCATATGATGGTGCCTGCTCATAACCATTCTCTGCTGTCATTGGGTTGAGTGCTTTCGCCACAGAGAACTTGTCTCCCGGATACAGCACAGTGCCATTGATCTTCGATTCGCCATTTGCCACATTCTGCTTTCTCGCTGCAGTGGAAGTGGAATAATCTGTAGTAAAAGTTCCCAGCAGATCCCTGACTGATGAAAGCTCTTCAGCCGTCCCACGCGGCTTTCTGACCTTCGTCACGAGCTTTATCGTATCTGCTGTATTGGCATCTTCTGTGGCTGCAAAATCACTGATGGCCTTTACCGAATCAGCGATATTGAGTTCGTGGCCTTCCTTGCCGGCGACGAATGTGAACTTGCCATTCTCATGGCGCAGTGTCCCGTCAACAGGCTCATCCACGAGTTCTGCTTCATTATCATTCAGGAACTTCTCCGCCTTCGCCGTATCAACAGTGGCTCCGAGAGAGAACTCTTTCTTCTTCCCGCTATTGATATTCTGATTCTCACGGTATCTCTCGAGCAGATTGCCCTTCCTGCCGTAATTGATGGCCGAATCGACAGAATCACCTGCATCGGCTGAAAGCCCTATATCTGATGCCTTCACAGTCAGGACTCTCTCGCCGCTCGTCAGTGTGATCTTCCTCTCCGCCGCCTGAGCCGCATAATCTTCAATGGCTGCTGTGGCCTCAGAGCGGTCCATCCCTGATACATCAACTGAACCTATATACACATTGCTGGCTATCTTCTGTGCCGCCTGCGCATCTGTACCTGATAAAAATATACCTCCGAAAACTATTCCCGCTGTTAACCCCCCGGCTAACAACCATTTTTTCATATATTCATTCCTTTTCAAAAAAGTGCTACAATATATGTACTATAGAAAGGCAGTCATATGATACTACTGATTTCAATATCACAGATACCTATAATCACGATCGCCCTGGTCACATTCATCCTCTTCGTCGCATTCAGGATCAGAACCCTGCGTGCAAAAGAAGTAAAACGTGACGAGGCTTTCTGGGAAAGAGAGCGTATGGCAAATCTTACCCCGGCCCGCGATCTAAGTGCCATTGACTATATTACCATTCCAATAGAAAAATTTCCACTATCTTTTTTTGTGGAGAATCCGGATGAAGAAGCTGATATGATAATAGATGAGCTGACCGAACTCAGCAAGACACGCCTCCTGAATCTGAATGGCAAGACGAATACTGATCTGAAGCTCGAATATGGCCGGAAGAATCTCCCGGAGATGCAGCAGATTGATGAACGCTTCTCCCGTGTCACCGTGCTGCTGTGTGATCTCGCCAAATGCTTCATGGAAAAAGAAAAATACGCTGAAGCCGCGCAGATACTCGAATACGGCATGTCTATCGGAAGCGATATATCTTCGAACTATACGCTGCTCGGTGAATGCTACAAAAAGCTCGGTGACGAGGATAAATTCAGCGACCTGCGCCAGAAAGTGGATTCAATGGATTTCCTGATGAAAGGCGCTGTCCTCAGGAGTCTTGACGCGATGAACACAGATCACTGAGAAAGCACTCATTACATTTCGGCGATCTCGCCGTACATATACTTCTCCCGAGGGCTATGAACTGTATATTGATCATGATCCAGTGCTCCTTCGGGATTTTTTTCATCAGATCCTGCTCTACCTTGGCAGGATCTTTTTCTTCGGTAAATCCAAGCCTTCTTGAAATCCTGCCCACATGAGTATCTACGACTATTGACGGATCATGATAGATATTGCCTCTTATCACATTGGCTGTCTTCCTGCCCACTCCTGGAAGCGATGTCAGTTCATCAATTGTGCGCGGTACCTGTCCGTCAAAATCATCCAGCAGCCGTCTGGCACACGCCTTTATATTTTTCGCTTTATTATGGTAGAAGCCTGTAGCATGGATATCCTGCTCGAGTTCCGCCAGATCAGCATCGGCAAATGCCTCGATTGTCGGATATTTCCTGTACAGCTTCTCAGCTACTTCATTTACCTTCCTGTCGGTACACTGGGCCGACATTATTGTAGAAAAAAGCAGCTGCCATGGGGCATCATAATGCAGGTAACACGGAATGTCCCTGCCATACGCCTCATCCAGCCGCTTCAGTATCTCTTCTGTTCTCTTATTCATAAAAATGCACTCAGTAATGATGCCAGACCTGCAATGATCAGGAGCACTGCTCCGATCACATACAGCCTCGGCCTTGAAGCAAATCCATATCTATATCCAGTATAGATCCCCATTGAAACCACAACTACAGTTGATGCCACAATGAAAAACATCACAAGCCAGATATTGGCTGCCATCAGACCGCTTGCCAGTCCTGCAAAGAGCGTGTAGATAGCACCCGCCAGCATGATGAGCACATAATTCTTAACGCTCATCTCCTCACGCTTCTCTTCAATCTGCTCACGCTTCATGGCCTTGTGAATGAGTCTCACTGCCAGAAGGAAATCTATGATGGCAGCAAGTCCGAATCCAAGCGTATTGGCATCCTGAACTTCATTGTGCTGTACCATCTCATAGGTGATGATATATCCGCCAAAGAAAAATATACACTGAATCAGAGCAAGCAGCAGACATATCGGGATAAGGATTTTCAGCCGGATCTTCTGGAGCATGGCTCCGCGGATCTCCATTGCCGCATATACATCTAAACCGATACCTACGATGATCAGCAGGTTCAGTAAATTAACAAACCAGTTCATGGGTCCTCCATACAATTTTTATAATTACATACTATAAACGAATTACCGGGATTCATAAATATTCAAAGTTTTTCCCGTGTAAAAAAGAGCGCTACATTTTGCTAAATGTGTCACTGATAAAGATTTGAAATAATTTCTGTTAATGAATGACTGGCGACATAAATGAATATATCTACAAGTTCATTCATAGGGACCCTCATATCATCCTTTACCCATTCTATGATCGCATAGCACAGGGCAGCGCTGAAATAATCTGCTACACGCTCTGCCGTGAGCCAGCCCTTGTATGGAAGCAGCTCATCTATCTTCTTGCGGTTGAGACGGCTCAGAGCCATCTGGGCAATTAACTTCTTCATTGTATCCTCAAAAGAATTCTGTCCCTCGAGACTGACTGCTCTCGTGTAAAAGGCCTTGTCCTTCTCCATTGTTGTGAGTGGCAGAATAAGTGCCTCTTTGAGCATTCCATTGTCCAGAAGCGGCTCTATCGGATCTATGAGTTCCCTCTTGATGATCCACTCAAGCAGTTCGTACTTGTCCTGAAAATGATTATAGAATGTCGGTCTGATGACTCCCGCCTCATCCGTTATTTCTCTGATTGTAATCTTTTCGATTGGCCGTGATCTCGCCAGCTTTTTGAAGCTTTTGGCAAGCAGTTCGTCAATCTCATTTGTTCCCTGACTACTGTTCATCTGAACCTCATATATCTTTAAATCGGATCCTCATCAAATTCGACTGTCACGAAATACCCTTTCGGCGTCTCTCTGACATCTGTCACCACACCTTCTCTCGACTTGAGCCGTTCAAGAGTGGAATAATTTGCAGACATCGCATATGCTCTTCCAAGAGTATAATAATAAGAATTCGGGAGCTTCGATTCTGTAACAGGGAGACGGTCTCCTACCTTCAGAAGTCCCGTTCTCTCCATCTTAAACTCCATTTTTCTCAATAAAACACTTCCCTTTGAAAAATTATATATCCTTCTCGTCTACGATATGTGAATCCACTACACCTTTTTCTGCTCTGTTGGCCTTGATTGCAGAATAGATGGATGTGACTCCATCATATACCAGCATGATACCGATCACTACAAAGCTCAGATCAGGAATGAAATGCGGTGCAAGCACACAGATAATTCCGAATATAAGGCTGATCATTGCCAGTATGAATGATGGCAGCCATGCTCCTGTTGCAGCCTTTATTGCCATGCTGGCCGTGATCTCTGAAATGGCATCTGCTATCATCAGTACACCGAACACTATGAAGATAAGTGATATCGTCTGTCCCGGATGTGTAAAAATAAAGATTCCGATTGCAGCTATTATAGCCCCAAGAATGATGGCCGGTATACGAAGCGTCTCATCACCGAGCTTTGTCACTATCATCACTATTCCGACGATAAGTATCACTATTCCGATAATACGCACCATGATATTGGCTGCTGCACTGGGACTTGCAATACAGAGTACTCCGAGAACTACTGCAAGAAGAGCAACAAGGATCTGTGATACACGGTTGTCTTTCATTTTTTCTTTCATGAAATGTCTCCTTTACTTCTGGTATTCTGAAACATTGTCCTTAGATACCTTCTTGTATGGTATCCATATATACTTGCCATCATCGGTTGCTCCCTCAATACCTTTGATGGTTCTGCCTGATTTCAGTGCCTTTACTGCCTCTATGCTCAGCTGTGCGAGCTTGTCTGTCTGCATGAGCTCTGTGTATGCCATTCCGCCTGACTTGATTGATGTAAGGGCATCTGTCGTGCCGCCAATTCCACATACAGGAATCTGTGATGTGGACAGTCCGTTTTCCTGCATATACTGAATCACACCGAGTGCCATTGCATCATCATTGCAGATGGCTGCATCGAATTTCTGACCAGTCATTTTGAATTTCTGCATCAGATCATATGCACTCTGCTGGTCATCATTTGCAAAATCAGAAAAAACAATATTGACTTTACAGCCCTTGTCTGCCAGATAGTTCCTGGCTGAATTCGTCCTCTCAGATGTAGAGCTGTCTTCCTTTTTCCCTTTCATTAAAATGAGATTCAGCTTTTCAGGCTTGCCAAGCTGGTTGTACACAAAATCAGCCTCATCCTGTCCTGCCACGCTGTCATCAGAACCTGCGAATACATATGATCCGCTTGCGAGATCCTCATCATCTGGCTGGCTGTTGACAAAAACTATCGGCAGTCCATTAGATGCAATCTCTAACTGCTTTGCAACTTCCGGATCATCTGCCCAGCAGATAATGCCACCAAAATTGTGCTTTTTGGCAAGTCTGATCTGTTTGATCTGGGTATCTACAACACCTGAGGTCTGCTGTACGGTCATCTCAAATCCTGCCTTCTTGCCGGCAGCACGGATGGCTTTTTCAAACTCACCCTTTGTCCCGCTTCTCGTATCAGACAGTGTCACAAGAATTTTTTTCTTGGTATTGGTCCCGGTGACTAGTGTCGTACTCGATGAACCGCATGCACAGATCCCTGTCATAAGTGCTGCTATAGTAAGAACTGAGAGAAATCTTTTTAATCTTTTCATCAATACTGCCTCCTCAGATCTTGAACTTCGAAACATAGCCTGCAAGTGCTGTAGATGTATCCGAGAGTTCCTTTGAATTCTCTGCCACATCCCTGCTCGACTGTGTAATGCTTCTTGCGTGTTCTACAATTTCCTGGGCAGTCTGCTGGATCTCCGCAGTACTTGCTGCCTGTTCCTCCGAAATAGCTGCCACATTGGTAGCTACGCCTTCGACCTTCTTGATATTCTCAACAACCCTGCCGAGTCTGCGGTTCGACTGGTTGATATTCTCATAGATCTCGTCAAAGCTCTGTACCGTAGAATCAATGAGTGCACCATTTTTCTCGATGGCCTGATATGACTCGTCAGCCTTCTTCACAACCTCTTCAATCTTGTCAGAGACAGTCTTGATCAGCTTGCTGATATCATCTGCACTCTCTCCGGAATTATTAGCGAGCTTTCCGATCTGCGATGCAACAACTGCAAAACCTCTTCCGCTCTCTCCAGCTCTTGCTGCCTCAATTGAAGCATTAAGAGACAGAAGATTCGTCTCATCTGCGATCTCCTGAATCACGCTGACGATCTTCGTGATCTGCTTCGATGCATCACCAACCTCATTGACTGACTCCAGAAGCGACTGGTTGGAATTCCTGATCTCTTCCATTGCTGAACCGAGGTTGCTGATATCCTGCTGACCCTGCTTTGCGATACGGACTGTATTCGTCATGGCCTCATTGGTCTTGTCAGAATCCTCTTTAGTATCTGAGACAACCTGCGCAAGTGTCGTGGCCGAGTCTGCTATACTATTGACTGCGATAGCCAGTGAATCCACGATCTGATTGAGATTTTCCATCTCCTGGGTCTGTGATGTAGACTCTCTGAGCATATCCTTGGAGACCTTGTCTGTATTCTCTGACTGGGTCTTCAGCTTTGCCGATTCATTCATGATAGATGAGAGCATGCTGCGCATCCGCTCTACGAATCTGCCTACGCTGCCGGACATGGCGCCGATCTCGTCATGAGACATCTGTCTGACCTTTATTGTGAAATCACCTTCAGACATATTGGTGATATTCTTAGTGATGCCTGAAATCGGTGCAAAAATTCTTGCTACTACAACAAGGAGTATGAATGCCAGGACCACAATTGCTATTACTCCGAGGATTGCAAGCGTCTTGCCAAGTGAAATGACCTCAGACATGATCAGACTCATCGGTGCATACGATACAAGTACCCAGTCCGTATCATTGATCTGACGCATCTCTACGAGCTTGTCGTCTATTGTGGCTGGATCATAGTCATAAGCCCTGATCCTGCTCGCAACTCCCTTGAGCAGGGCATCCTTCGACTTGATGATATTGGTACCTACGAGCTGTGAATCCGGGGAGGAAAGGATCGTTCCGACTCTTGAATCGACAAGGAATGAGCTGGCCCCCTTCATCTTCGTACCTGAATTAACTATTGTAGAGATCTTGTCAAGTGTCACGTCTGCTGATATGACCTTGAGCTTTCCCGAGCCGTCATCAAGCAGTGCCGATGCTGAAATCACATATTTGCCTGCCATATCCATATATGCAGAGCCATAGTCCATATTGACTCTGGTCAGTCCCTGCTTATACCATACGGTGTCTGTGATATCCCTGAATGAAAGATTGGCATTCGTTGCCTTGTAGTACTTGCCTTCAGAATCAGCTGCATACAGTCCGTTAGGACAGTTATCATTCTTCCCGTAATAGATATTGAGAAGATTGATCATGCTCTCACGGTCTTTTGGCTGCTCTGCTTCTATTGTATTCTTGGCTGTTGTGAAAAATTCGAGATTCTGCTCGAGCCAGGCCTCTATGCTGTCGGCCTGATTCGCAATTGATGAATCAAGCTGTGCCTCTGACATGGACTGCATTCTGTTTCTCGACATCGCAGAAGATACAATTACAAGCACTGCCACTATACCGATCGTGACGGGAAGGATCAGAAGGAGCATCTTGGTACGGACTGACATGACCTTATGTTGGACAATCTTCTTTTTCTGTGCCGTACTCAGTTTCGTTACATCTGCTCCCTTTGATTTCCTGACTTTTTTCCTGATTGATTTTACTTTTGGCTTCTTTGCTGCAGCAGCCTTTACCTTCTTTGCCTTCTTTTCGGCTTTTTTCTGCTCCGCAAGCCTCTTTTTTTCTTCCCTGTTTATATTCACCATAATTCCCTCCAAAAAATATCCAGGAATCTGTTTCTCTTACAGGTTCTCCTTTATAGCACTGAGCAGTTCATCAAATGTCTCAAATGCTGGTATCTCAGGATGATCTGCCTTGATCTGCGGAGTACTCCTGAACAGGAATCCTGCCTTGCTGGCCACAATCATGCCGAGATCATTGAAACTGTCTCCGCTTGCTATGGTGTCAAATCCTATCGACTGAAGTGCCTTTACCGTAGTGAGCTTGGAATCCTTCACCCTCATATGATAGTCCGTGATCTCACCGCTGTCTGACACCTCAAGTGTATTACAGAATATAGTCGGCCAGTTGAGCTTCTTCATCAGAGGTGTCGCAAACTGTTCGAATGTATCGGACAGAATGATGACCTGAGTTATGGAACGCAGTTCATCGAGGAATTCCTTTGCACCGTCCATCGGATCTATCTCAGCTATTACGTCCTGCACCTCTTTGAGGCCCAGATGATGCTCCTTGAGGAGCGCTATCCTGTACTTCATGAGCTTGTCATAATCAGGCTCGTCTCTTGTGGTCCTGCGGAATTCAGGAATTCCTGTCTTCTCTGCAAATGCAATCCAGATCTCAGGTACAAGAACACCTTCCATATCAAGGCATACTATATTCATCGTTTCCTCCTAATAAAAATTCTGTTAAAAAGCTAATCTCTATTATACCCATTATCCCGGTCAATAGCAAACTATTATAAAAAATTTCATAAAAAAGGAGAAAGCGAAAGTTTCGCCTTCTCCTTGAATCGTTAAATTATTTTACATTACAGGATATCTATCATCTCTCCGGCAAGTGCCTTGTTCATTGATCTCACTGCGCAGAACTTGCCGCACATGGAGCAGGTATCCGAGTGGTCATCCTCAGGAAGGCGGCTGTCACGGATCTCCTTAGCAGTCTTCGGATCCATGGCACATTCGAACTGGGCATCCCAGTCGAGCTTTCTTCTGGCATCAGCCATCTTGTCATCGATATCTCTGGCATGTGGGAGATGCTTTGCGATGTCTGCTGCATGAGCTGCAATTCTCGATGCGATGATTCCTTCTCTTACGTCATCCACATTCGGAAGTGCCAGATGCTCCGCCGGTGTCACGTAGCAGAGGAATGAAGCGCCATTCATTGCTGCGATCGCGCCTCCGATAGCTGCCGTGATGTGGTCATATCCCGGTGCTACATCTGTCACAAGAGGTCCGAGCACATAGAACGGAGCACCCTTGCAGATAGTCTGCTCAATCTTCATATTGGCAGCGATCTGATCCATTGGTACATGTCCCGGTCCCTCGATCATGACCTGGACATTCTTCTCCCAGGCTCTCTGTGTCAGCTCTCCGAGTCTGATCAGCTCATCCACCTGGCTGATATCTGTTGCATCTGCGAGGCATCCCGGTCTGCATGCATCACCAAGAGAGATAGTCACATCATGCTCTGCACAGATATCACAGATCTCATCGAAGTGTGAATAGAACGGATTCTCCTCACCGGTCATGGACATCCATGCGTAGATCAGGGAACCTCCACGGCTTACGATGTTCATCTTTCTCTTACCGTTTTTGATCTGCTCTAAGGTCTTCTTATTGATTCCGCAATGAAGTGTGACAAAATCCACGCCATCCTCTGCATGAAGTCTCACAACATCGATGAAATCCTCTGCCGTCAGTGTATTCAGGTCTCTCTGATAATGGATGACTGCATCATATACAGGCACGGTGCCGATCATGACAGGGCACTCTGATGTGAGCTTCTGCCTGAATGGCTGGGTATTGCCGTGGCTTGACAGATCCATGATAGCATTACCGCCGAGCCTGATGGCCTCATTTACCTTTTCCATTTCGACATCATAATCCTTGCAGTCTCTTGAAATGCCGAGATTCACATTGATCTTCGTGGTAAGTGCCTGCCCTATTCCATCAGGATCGAGACACTTGTGAGCCTTGTTTGCAGGGATCACGACCTGTCCCTTAGCGACGAGATCCATAAGTCTGTCCTCGTCTATGTGCTCCTTCTCCGCTACCCTTCTGAGCTGCTCCGTCTTAATTCCCTTTCTTGCAGCATCCATCTGCGTCGTGTATTCTGCCATCTTTACCTCCTTGACATACTGTTATTCGCACTCATTTTTTTACATAAAAAATGTGGGTTCCCTGATCGGGCAGCCCACATGAAAAGTCTTATATCATGACGCTTCCTACGCCGGTATTGTCCGGATCAGGTCCTCGGGTGTATTTCTCAGCCATCTATGGCGCCCCGGGTCATGTGATTATGATATACTCTTTCTAATGTATTTTCAAGTTCTTTATTTCATGGAATCCACCTTTTCGTAGGTCTCGATAACCTTCTTATCAGGTGCCTTCGTAGCGAGGCTTAAAATCACGTCAAACAGAAGTGCTACAAGGAATGACGGAAGAAGCTCGTAGATATCGAAGGCTCCGCCCAGAGGTCTCACCGCGAATTTCCATACAAAGATCATGATTCCGCCTGAGATAAGTCCTGCAAGTGCACCATACTTATTCGATCTCTTCCAGAACAGCGCCAGGATCATTACCGGTCCGAATGTAGCCCCGAAGCCAGCCCAGGCAAAGCTTACGATCTGGAATACAGAACTGTTCGGATTCCATGCGAGTAGCACGCCTATGATTCCGATTCCTACAAGAGCAAGCCTTGAGATCGTCATCAGCTTTTTTTCTGAGATATGTACATGGAAACACTTCACAAGTATATCCGATGAAATAGATGAAGATGCACACAACAGCTGTGAATCAGCTGTAGACATCGTGGATGCGAGGATTCCCGAAAGCACAATTCCTGCGATTACTGCACAGAGAGCACCGTGGCTTGCCAGTAGGTCTGCAATCTTGATAATGACAGTCTCTGAATCAGATCCATGAAGAACCGGGATCTCACCCTTTGCAGTCATTCCGAGTCCCACTACTCCGATGCATACAGAAACAGCCATCGAGATAAGCACCCAGATCGTTGCAACTCTTCTTGACAGCTTGAGCTTGCTGTCGTCCTCAATTGCCATGAATCTGAGAAGAATGTGCGGCATTCCAAAATATCCCAGTCCCCAGGCAAGAGTCGATACGATTCTGATAAATCCATAAGGTGAAGCATCACCTGTTTCCGGATTGTGTGTGGAGAGCATTGAGAAATATCCTGCCAGTCCCTTTGCATTGTCATATACTGCTCCGGGCCCTCCTGCCTTCATAGTACCGAATAGCAGAATGATGATAAGTGCTGCAGTCATTATGATGCTCTGGACGAAGTCCGTCGTAGAAGCTGCCAGGAAGCCACCAAGCATCGTATATCCGATGATGACGATGGCGCTTGCAATCATTGCTATATGATAGTCAGAATTGAAAAGGCTTGCGAAGAGCTTTCCGCATCCCGCGAATCCGCTCGCCGTATAAGGTACGAAGAAAATCACTATAATGACCGCTGATATAAATGTAAGAATATTCTTGTTGTCACCATATCTGTCTGAGAAAAATGCAGGCACGGTGATTGATCCTGTCGTTTCCGTGTATCTCCTGATACGCTTTGCTGTAACCAGCCAGTTGATGTATGTTCCTGCAGCAAGTCCGATGATAGTCCATCCGGCATCTGCAATTCCTGACAGATATGCGAGTCCGGGAATTCCCATCAGCAGATAGCTCGACATATCACTCGCTTCGGCACTCATCGCTGTAACGAATGGTCCGAGCTTTCTTCCTCCCAGATAAAAGTCTCCTACAGTCTTGTTCTTCTTTGATACGGCCGCGCCCATACCAAGCATCGCAACGAGGTATACCACCATCGTCACAAACATTCCGATCTGTGCTGCACTCATATAAACTCCTTTACTTCTTTAATTTGCTAAAACTATAGTAGTTTACACGAAATTTATATTTATGTCAAACTGATGAATATTTTTCACCTTATGATTGAATTATATTCAATACAATATAAAAAATATCTACCATTATATCTGAAAAGGTGTATAATCAATTCAGTAAAATTTTCTCTAGGAGGTAAAAGAAATGAGACCAGAAGATATTGACTGGGGTAGTCTTGATTTCAATTACAGGGAGACGGATTACAGCTATGTCTCCATGTATAAGGATGGTAAGTGGGATGCAGGAGAGCTCACCAAGGATCACACAGTGACAATGAGCGAGTGTGCCTGTGTACTGCAGTATTCACAGTCCTGCTTCGAAGGACTGAAAGCATATCACACGAAAGATGGCAGGGTCGTATGTTTCCGCCCAGATGCCAATGCCAAGAGAATGCATGATTCATGCCTTCGTCTTGAGATGCCGCCATTCCCTGAGGATCAGTGGGTTGAGGCTGTAAAGAAGGTAGTAAAGGCAAATGAGGCCTGGGTTCCACCATACGGCAGCGGCGCCACGCTTTACATCCGTCCATATATGTTTGGTTACAATTCAGTAATCGGTGTTAAGCCGGCTGATGAGTATATGTTCAGAATCCTCGTGACACCAGTAGGCCCTTACTTCAAGGGCGGCCTGAAGCCGGTTGAAGTCACAATCCCTGATTTCGACAGAGCAGCTCCTCATGGAACTGGTGGAATCAAGGCCGGACTCAACTATGCAATGTCACTTCACCCAATCATGGAAGCTCACAGACATGGTTTCAATGAGAATATGTATCTCGATCCTGCTACAAGAACCAAGATCGAGGAGACAGGCGGAGCCAATATCATCTTCATCAAGGATAATGGCAAGACTCTTGTCACACCGCTTTCCGACTCTATCCTTCCTTCAATCACCAGAAGATCCCTATGCTACATCGCTGAGAATCTCCTCGGAATGAAGGTTGAGCATCGTGAAGTCCTTCTCTCAGAGGTTGAGGATGGAGAGTTCGATGAGATGGGCCTCTGCGGAACAGCAGCAGTTATCTCACCTGTCGGCCGCATCAATGACCATGGCAAGGTAACCAACATCAAGAGTGGTATGGATGAGATCGGACCAACTCTTGCAAAGCTTCGTAGCACACTTACAGGAATCCAGGACGGCGAGATCGCAGATCCGGATCACTGGGTATTTGAGATAAAGTAAAACTAACTTAGATTATATTATCGAGGTGCCAGCAATGGCACCTTTTTTAGTTTGGGGGACAAGGGGACGGTTCTCCTGTCTTGTTGATTAAATTATTTTATTTAAAAAGACAGGAGAACCGTCCCCTTGTCCCCTGCTCATGTCGCGCTGTAAATACGCCATGCCGACATACTCGGAACGCTTCGCATTCCTCGTTGTCGCGGCATTCGCCGTATGCTTGCAAAAAAAGACATTCCAGGATGAATGCAAGCATCCATCTGGAATGTCTTTTTTTACAAGCGCATGGCTCATTGCTACGCGCAAATTATCTCTTTGAGAACTGTGGTGCACGACGTGCTTTCTTCAGTCCATACTTCTTTCTTTCCTTCATACGTGGGTCACGTGTAAGGAAGCCAGCCTTCTTCAGAGCTGGACGATACTCTTCGTCAACCTCGAGAAGAGCACGTGAGATTCCGTGACGGATGGCACCAGCCTGACCTGTGTAGCCGCCGCCCTTTACATTTACTAATACATCGAACTTGTCGAGTGTGCCTGTGAGCTCAAGTGGCTGACGAACTACAACCTTGAGAGTCTCAAGACCGAAATACTTGTCGATGTCTTCTTTATTGATTGTGATCTTGCCTGTACCAGGAACAAGATACACTCTTGCTACAGAAGACTTTCTTCTGCCTGTTCCGTAATATTTATTACCGTTTGCCATTGTCTATTCCTCCACGCATTAAAACTCAAGTGCTTCAGGCTTCTGAGCTGCATGCTTGTGGTCAGGGCCTGCATATACGAAAAGCTTCTTGTACATCTGACGGCCAAGAGGTCCCTTCGGGAGCATTCCCTTGACAGCGATCTCGATGACACGGTCAGGATGCTTCTGGAGCATCTCTTTGAGTGTAGCACTCTTGAGTCCGCCTACATAGTCAGAATGATGATAATAAACCTTCTGCTCAAGCTTCTTTCCTGTCACTTTGATCTTGTCAGCATTGACTACGATTACATAGTCACCGCAATCCTCGTGAGGAGTATAGATTGGCTTGTTCTTACCGCGTAAAACTTTTGCGACCTCAGATGCAAGACGACCAAGCGTCTGTCCCTCTGCATCTACAACGTACCATTTGCGCTCAACCTTCTGAGGGTTTGGCATATAAGTGGTGTTCATTGATAAATCCTCCAAAAATATCTGTTGTCTCTCATTCACGCATGTCCGGACGCAAATGACAGGCTATATTGATGAAATGATGTTTCGGGGCTAATGAAACATCATTTTTTTACATCAGCCCTAAAACTATACTACTTTTTTTCCTTGGTGTCAACCTGTTTTACAATCATTGAAACAGGATCTGAATCACCTGCGGTATTTTCAAGATATACCTTCAGATGAACGCCCTTCTTTCTGAGCTTCTTCGGGATAGTGAGTTTGTAAATATACCCTTCTGAATTCTCATCGACTGGCTCCGACTTTACGAGAGTTTTTCCGCTCTTAAGCACAGCTGTGCAGTCTCTGTTCCCAACGACTCTGATAGTCTTCGTGGAGGTAGTGACCTCTTCAGTAGTTACTGTCGGAGTATCAGGAAGAGCCTCAGATACTTTAATCTGTTCAAGGCCGTTTAAAGTACCATCAGTATTCCTTGTAATCAGGCTTATCACGTCCTTATACGCAAGCGGTTCTGACAGTGTATATGTAAATGATCCGCTGTCATCAAGAGTGAGCTTTTCCTTATTTCCATTGACGATAAGCACTGCATATGTCGATGGGCTGCCTTCATATACGGTTCCAGTGATCTCAGTGTCCTCATCAGTGACATCATTGATCTCGGCATTGCCAGAATATTTGTCGATATATGATGACAGATCCTTCATCGAGGTATTGCGTGCCAGACTCGTCCTCGCGACACCGTCCCTGACATCAGATGCAGTGACACTCACCTTTGTGCCTGCTGCCTCATTATCAGCTGCGATTGTAAACCTGCCATCTGCACCTGCGGTTCCTGTATAGGTCTTTCCGCTACTGGTAGTAACATTGATAGTGTACTCCTGTGATGTAGGTGAAGGAATGCTGCCGGTGATCACCGGATCATCAGCAAGAACTGCATCGACCTTTGGCTGGTTAGGTGCTGCCTCACTGACAGTTCTTGTAGTAAGGGTTGACAGTCTTCCAACCCAGTCTACTCCATATACCTTGTATGTCTGACCAGTCATCGGTACAGGTATCGTCATGGTAAATGAATCACCATTTCTAGTGAGATCAACAGCTTTTTTCGTATTAGAGCTCTTATTCAGGCTGCTCTCTTTATACTTCGTGCCCTCACCCCTCGGCACATATACCTTGCTGCCATACTGTACCATGATCGTGCAGAACGGATCATCATGGAATGTTCCGCTGATCGTAGTCTGTGTATTATTGATTTCATTTACAAGTGCCGGTGTGTTGGCTCCTGTACGCCTGACATTTATATTTACAATACTGCTCTTTCTGCCCTGGATATCTACCTGATAGATCTGCGCTGTGTCATCTGCGTATCCCGGCCTCTCGAGATTAAAGGTGAATCTGCCGTTTTCATCAGCCTTTGTATTCACATTCATGCCCGACATGCTGAGGTAAACAGTAGCAAATGGAGATGCATTGCCTGTCAGTACTTTCTTCCTGTTGGTAATCTCAGATATTGTCGGTGCAACAGATACTGAACTATCAATGTTGTTGACAGTGACATAGCATACATTTGCGTTGCCCAGACTGTCAACTGCCCTTACTGTATAGGTACCGTTCTGCTCAACTGTAAACTTATTGTCACTGACATCGGCAGCATAATTCCATACGCTGTCATCTGCCTTGTATGTCCCACCGATGTACTGGATCTTTGAGACTCCTGAAATATCATTGGCCTCTACCCTTACAGTCACCGGATCACCAGTCAGCTGGGTCTCCATGGATGATGCACATACAAACGGTCCGTAAGTATCTGCTGCCTCTGCAGGAGTTCCAAGAGCAGCCCTGTAGAAAGTGTATCCGTCAGCTCCCGGTATCTCACCCTGATACCATGGCTTTGTCTTTGCAATATCTGAAGCAAGCGATGATGACTTGATGATGTAGTTGCTGTCCTGTGGGAAAGCAATCTTCCAGTTGCCATCTGCAGACATCTGAAGAAGTCCATTCACTGTCTGGGTCTTCATATATGTCTCAAGCATCGAGCTGATGTGTGCTGTCTTGGTGACAATTCTCTGCTTCTCTGCAACCTTTGCAAATATCGGATCACTTGCTGAATCTATATTCTTGGAGACGAGCACCAGTATGTCGCTGTCACTTATAGGAACTCCGTTTCTTGTGAGACTTACGATCCTGTGTGAATCAGAGATCTGTTCGCCATCAGCATTGTATCTGGCCGGAAGAGCTGGATTGACGACATACTCAATACCGTCATATACCCTGAAGCCTTCCCAGTTGTTCATGTACTCAGGGCTCAGGATAGGCTTCATGCCCTGATTTACCAGAGCCTGAGTCTCCTTATCCCAGGTCTGTGAACTCTCCTGACCAGATGTCTGATAGAACCTTGCGACCTGCCATTCAAGCGACTCACGAAGCTGGGCACCGGTCATATAATATACCTTCGCACGCTGCTGGTTGAAAGCCTCGAGATTCAGGAGATTTCTCACCTGTACCGTTCCATCAACCCTGATATACTCAGAAGAACTCCTGCCTGCCAGCTGATATTCTGTTGATGCTATCACCGGTGCATTCTTATATTTATCATCGAGATTTTTGACAGCACGCATTCCGTATTCAATTTTAGCGGAATTACACAAATGTATCAGAGGATTGTCCTCAATCGTACCGAAATAATTATCCGTCTCATGATCAGTTGTCGTGACAGTCTGATCATACAGCCTGCGGTATACTTCGTCGTATTTATTATTGATGGCTACTATCTCAGGATCTTCAGGATCAGAATCCTTGATCTTCCTGATACTGCTTGTCTGCTTTTTGATATATGCTTTTCCGGTCCTTGTAAAGCCAATCTTCAGATCGGCAATTCCAAGTGATGATGCATGATCCTTTTCCTCTATCAGAGCCTTTCCATGCATCAGGCCATCACCATCCGTATCAGCATATTCGTAATACGGCTCAGCCTGTGCCGTATCGGCCGGGAAATCCATATGAGTATGCCCGGCGCATACCATATCCACTTCAGGAACTGCTGTCAGTGCATATCCTACGCTGTTGTCCATGTATTTGGCATTTTCATTGCCAATACCACTGTGCACAACAGCAATGACGATATCAGCACCTTTTTTCTTAAGTGACTTTGCCTGTGCCGTGACACTCTCTACAATGTCCCTGGTCTCTATAATGCCCTGCCATGAAACAGCGGTCACAAGAGACGTGACTTCGGTCGCATTGGAATCATAGTCCGAGCCCATTCCATCAACCTTCTTTGTCAGTGATGGAACTACTGCTCCCACAAATCCGATTTTTATAGTCCTTTTCTTACCAGTGGTAGTAGTGACATTCTTCGAGACAATCATGCTTCCCTTATAGAGATTCTTCTTTGTCTTCGCATCTACTACATTTGACAGAACTACCTTGTTCTTCAGTCCTGAATCTGAAATTGCCTTCTGTATATAATCCACGCCATAATCAAAGTCGTGATTTCCGAGGGTGATGGCATCATATCCTACTGCCTTCATCTCCTCATACATATACTGGGCGCCGCTGTCAGACCCCTTCATCAGGCTTTCTGCACCGATTCCATATACGTTGTCACCACAGTCTACAGTGACTGACGTACCATACTTTATCTTTCTCTTCTGCTTGATAATAGTGGAAATCTGTGCCAGGCTCCCATCACCGTCGGCAGCCGAATCATAATTGAACCTGACGCTCTGTCCATGCATATCCGTCGTTGCAAGTACCCTGACTGTCGCTGTGCCGTATCCTGTTTTCTTAGTTGCTGCCTGTGCGTCTGTGCCGGCGAATCCGCCTGCAACGCTGGTTACAAATACAGCTGTTGCAAGTAAAAACGCTTTTGCGCGCCTGAATTTCAAAAAATCACTCCTTTAAATTATTTAAGTATTATTTCATCGATAAATCTGTCTGTAGATTTACCATCTGTATAGGTAAAATTCTTCTTAACGAATCTGTCAAGAGCATCATAATCATAATCATCAGTATTCTCAAGTGCATGAAGAAGAGCCGGGAAAGTCTTGACGATGACTGACGGTGAAGGAACTGTCTCCTCATATGGCTCATAGAAATCACGGCTGTTCTCGTACATTCTCTGATCGAATGCGTAGAAATACATCGGTCTTCTGAGAAGTGAGAACTCATACATTACAGAAGAATAATCCGTGATCATCACATCAGAAATAAACAGAATATCATTTACCTCTCTGTACTCTGACATATCAAGGATATAGTCCTTGTATTCCTCAGGAATATTTATCGGCTTCTTGACGAAAGGATGCATCTTGACGAGCAGCAGCTCATTCCTTTCTTTTAAGAATGCGCCCCACTTCTTCCAGTCGACTCTCTCCATCGGGAATCCGGCATCAACCGCATTATTGCCACGGAATGTCGGCGCATACAGATATACCTTATTCCTCTGTTTGATGATCGGGTATTCCTGTTGCAGCCTTGCTACCATATCTTTCTTGTATTCTTCATCAAAAAATATATCGGTTCTTGGAATTCCGATAGGCAAAAATACCTTTTCAGGAAGTCCGAATGCCTCTGCATGGTGTCTGCCTGAGTGAATGGAGCTCACCGGCATATGCGTATAGCACTTATGCACTCTCGTATTTGTCTTCGGTGCACCCGGCTTTCCTTCACGCTCGAAGCCAAGTGACTTGAATGCTCCGCACGCATGCCATACCTGAACGAACTTCACATCAGATGGATAGTCAAATTTGTAGACAAACGGGAGGAAATCATCTATCAGGATGATATCGCTCATAGCGAGCTGCTTCGTAAATTTAAAAGAACCACTCGCACCATATCTCTCATTGATATTGGATTTGAAATTGAACAGGATATTGTAATTGTCGAGAAGATTTCTCTCCTTCATCCTGTTATAGATGAACTCTTCATTACCGCTCAGTGTGGCACGCGAGCCTGAGGCAAAAAGTATGGTAGGCTTGGCGCCGGCAGCTCTCTGCTTCTTCCGCTTCTCTTCGATCTTATTGAACCTCTTGATCAGGATACTCTCCTTGAAAGGATTGAATGCCTTTCTCGTATTCTCCTTCCATGCCCTGAAGCGCTGCTTCATATTGTATATGATGCCCATGTCTTCGAGCTGTGGCTGGTAAAATACACGGAAATACAGCGTATCCTCATCGAGATCCATCATAGAATACATATCAAAGACTTCTTTGCCATGCTTTGCTGTATTCCTTGAAAAAGTAAACTGATACGGCTTCAGATCCGAATTGCCTTTTTCTATATCTTCCTCTGTCGGAGTATATCTGAGTCTTCCGTCCTTCTCACAGTCGCGGAGATGGCTGTCAAGATATGAATAATACTTCACACCATGATTCTTAAGACGCAGATAATAGTCTCCGGACTCAATCGGGTAGCTGTTGTTCGCTCCTAAAATATGATATACAATATGAAATTTGCGGTTCTTCCTGTCGAAATCGAGATGTGAAGGCTTAAGCTTGCCATGATATGAATCACGAATGTAAATCGACGCCTTCGACAGATCTCCTACATCCTCAGTGATATGACCGCTCACATGCAGAAGCACTCTTGCGAAGTGCAGGTCATCAACTATGATTCCACTATGTTCTTCCATCACTTATCTCTCTCTAATCTCTCTCGCATTATTCCTTCGGCGATCATCAGGTCGCCATCACTTGTCAGCTTGATATTCTCCACATCGCCAGGCACTGTATGAATCTCAATGCCCTTGGTCAGGCAGATCTGTGCTGTACCTGTGATCGTCTTCTTCTCCTCATCAGTCAGTGAATCGAGTGAATCACGAAGTACCTGAAGTCTGAATGAATCAGGTGCCTGTCCATGATAGAGCTTGCTTCTGGCAGGCATTGAATCTACCTTCGTTCCCTCTTCGATCCAGAGCATCGTATCGGTTGCAGGGATTGCAGCAACGACTGCAGGATACTCATCGAGAGCATCCATTGAATCCTTCATGATCTTGTCAGTCACAAACGGACGCACAGCATCGTGGATCAGAATCTTGTCATCCTTTTCAATCCCGTGTGCATTCTCGATATAATCAATGACATTCTGTATGGAATCGAGTCTCTCTTTTCCACCATCGATGACCTGCACATAGTTCCTGTCCAGATCACGGTCACGGATCATGGTCCTCAGATAGTCATTCCACTCAGGATGAATGGCAATGATCACTTCATCGAAAAGTGCTGACTTCAGAAGTCTCTCAAGTGTCCAGATGATAATAGGCTTCCCTGCAATCTCCAAAAACTGCTTCGGGATATGTGCCGACTTCATCCTGTTGCCGACTCCGCCTGCAAGTATTGCTCCGTATCTCATGGCAGATCCTCCTCTTTCCATCCGATAGCTAGTCTCTTCTTCTTGATGACATCTGTCACGGCCGTCTCTCCCTTATGGAAAAGTGATGACGATCCGGCGACAAATATATCTGCACCACGCTCATAGAGCTTTCTGGCATTCTCAATTGTGATATTTCCATCTACCTCAATGATCAGATCATCCTTGCCGATTGAATGGAAATACTCACGCATCTCTTTTACCTTGTCCATCGTAGATGGAACGAGCTTCTTACCGGCAAATCCCGGATGAACAGTCATCGCAAGGACTCCATCTATATCATTCAGATATGGATCAAGTACCCTGTAATCTGTCTCAGGATTGATTGCTATAAGAGAAGTGGCTGAGAGTCTCTTCAGATACTGGAGACACTCAGAAATATGGGTATTGTTCTCATAATGAAAAGCCACCTGATCTCCCTCACGGATATCGAACCAGCTCATCTTCTCAAGCGGGTCCATTGTCAGGAAATGGAAATCGAATGGGATGTCCGTGATCCTTCTGAGGCTCTTCGCATAATCAGTACCGAGTGCAAGGTTCGGAACGAACTGCCCGTCCATCACATCGATATGAAGGAATTCAAGCTTTGCCTCCTTGAACTCTGTCAGATAGTAAAAAATCTTGTCAAGTCCTGCACACATCATTGATGCAGAAATCTTTCCCGGCTCACGTGCCGGAAGTACGGTTGCACCGCTAACCGGATCAGCCATTGTACGCCTCGCTTTCTTTCTCGTGCATTACAAACATGACTCTTGACTTCTGGATGCTGTGATCCCTGAAGAAATCAAAAGCTTCATCGCACTGTGATAATTTATATTTTCTCGTAATAAGTTTCTCGAATGGTATCTTCTTCTCTTTCATAAGAGCAGCCACTTCGTGCCAGTCATTGGCCTTGTCTGAATATGATGAATTCCAGGTACCTCTGACTGTGAGCTGCTTCCTGAGGATCCTCCAGTATACGTTTCTAGGGAGATTCATATCGCCTACAGGATTGCCAACTGTTACAAGAGTGCCGCCTGCTGCAACTGACTGGATGGCATCGATCAGGCACTTGTTGCTGCCGACTGCCTCGAATACGACATCCATTCCATTACCATCAGTAGCCTTTGCTACTTCATCCTCTGTGGCATTCGTATCTATTGTCTTAAATCCGAGGGATTCAGCGAATTCCTTGGATTCTTTTCTTCTGGCACCGATCCAGACATCTGCTCCCTTTGCCTGAGAGAAAAATCCAATCAGAAGGCCGATCGTTCCTGACCCGATAACGAGTACCCTGTCCCCCTTTTTCACTCCACCTACCTCTGTTGCATGGTGTCCTACTGCTGACGGCTCTGAAAGAGCACCTACACAGTAATCTACGGAATCATCAAGAACATTAAGGTTCCATGCTCTTACAGCACGGTACTCACCCATGCCGCCATCATTTCTCGAACCGTAATACTTGTAATTCGAGCAGGTAGCATAGTCACCACGCTTGCATGACGGACACTCGAAGCACGGAAGCATCGGGAATACTGACGCTTTCTTTCCAATGAGACTCTTGTCGACTCCTGGTCCGACCTCTTCTACCTGTCCGGCAAACTCATGTCCCGGTACTATAGGCATTACATGTGCACCGTCCTTAAAGATACGGTCATTGTCTGATGAACAGATACCGCATGCCATAACCTTCAGGAGTACCTCTCCCTCTCCTGGTACAGGCTTCGGTGCATCTTCAAATCTGATATCGCCTGGTTTATGCAGACTAAGTACTTTCATTTTATTATTCCTTTTTCAAATAGTTTACAAAACAATGTTTAATTATAAATGATTATAGTCTCTTTTTCAACTTGCGACATCTGTCACTTTTTCACATTGGATGTCGTAATGGCCTTTCCTATCTGGCGCAGTGTCCCGAACAGTCCTCTGCTCTTCAGATCATCTATGGTCCTGTTCTTTTGATTTATCCTGTCACGGTATTCCTGGATCTTGGCCTCTTCACGCGAGAAGTATTCTCCTTCACGGCGCAGCTGCTCACTGTGCGAAGCAGTATAGAACGGAGTCACAGCACCATAGAGCTTCATGCTGCTCACCTTTCTGTCAAGAGGCGCTTCCTTGATATGCTTGTCTTCATCATAAATGGTACGAAGACCGTTCGCATGAAGAAAATCCAGATAATGGTCGAAGTTGGCCTCCTGATATTTTTCAAATTCATGAAAGTCCTTGCCGTCGATCAGATCTGCAAGCTCTGTGTCAGCATGCACTTCATCCATCGTGACATAGGCCAGATGATGGTATGTCACGAGTTCCTGCATCCTTGTATCCTTGACTATTGCGAGTGCCGGAGTTCCTGCAAGAACCGGAGCAATGCTTCCATGAATACGTGGTCCTACCGCCAGATCCATCTTCGATGCGAAGTCGAGCCATGTCGGAACATTCAGGAAGAACTTTCCTCTGCCGTCTTTAAACAGCGGAGAGTCAAGATTTGCCGGATACAGGATATTCTTGTCCCTGCTGTATGGTGCCCCGATATAGATCTCTTTCAGCTCTCTTAAAAGCTGTGGAACAAAGGTGAAATCAGGATATTCCTCTGATACATGAATCAGGAATTTCTGAATGTCATCTCCTATATAAATGCCAGGTGCCTTGTACCTCGTATCTGTAATGATGATCTTCGACTCGGGAGTCAGATTCACTTCCTTTTTGAGCTTCAGATCCGGTCCGAAAGTGTACATCGAAGGGCATCCGATCACAGTTACCGAATCCTTCGGGAATCCCAGCTTGTCTGTCAGATACCTGTATGTGGATTCACCTCTTACTCCAACTACTGATGACCTGTTGAGTACTTCTGTCACCAGCTCACGGACTGCATCATCCTGTGGCATCGGCTCCATGATATCCTGACCATAATCTGCAGAGACACCGACTCCGACTATGATCACAGGAATTCTCAGTCTCTTGATAAAATTGGTCATCCGCTTCATTGACCTGATAAAATCCTTACGGAATGCATCTGCAAACGGTATGATATATGCTTCGAATTCTTCATTTATGCGGCTGATATCCTTGGCAGAATATTTCCCGAACTCTGCATAGTAATGATCAGGCACTATCTCCACTTCATCGTCAGTCAACAGAGCACGAAGCACGCTGTTTGCATATACGAGGTTCCCGACATTGCCTCCTATTGCATCTTCAAAGATAGTCTTGGTCGCATACAGATTCTCTAGAACCGTAGTACCTGCGCGCATCAGTATCTTTCTTTTTTTCATGGGTTGTCCTCCTTAAACTTCAGATCGTACAGCACATGTCTCTCCCTCTTGTCCTCGGGAGGAAGCTCCATATAGTCTCCAGGATACAGTGCATGAAAATAATGGTCATAGTCCTTCGTCACAGGGAAATATGAGTCTTCAAACTTCATCTCCACTGTGTCACAGTACTTTGCCCTCTCATATAGTTCTCCAAAGAAATGCTTCCTTCCAGATGGAAAGGTCACATACTTCGAATCATCGTCATGGCACATTGAATACCAGTGCTGGACCCGCCTGTACCACCACCATGGAGATAGAGACGGAAGTGCACCGAGCGCAGACTTTATCTTTATGAGTCTCTGGCCCCGCTTATTGCCTGCTGCGAGATGCAGGAACCCTTTTTCCTCTCTGTGCATCCTGATACATGACAGGATCAGCGAACCGCCGTCACAGAGCCACCCCTGGATTCTACGCTTGAGGGGATTGTCATAAGCATTCTCAAGGAGCCACAGATCCACCTTGATCCCGCACTTGCCATCCTCCTGCCACAGGTATTCGCGGAATGTCGTACCGCGTAGCTGCACCTGCGCAAATGAGCTGTAGTACCCGGGGGTCCTGAGTGGTGCTTCCACATAATACTTGTCAGGATACTTCTCTTCGATCAGATCGCAGAGGCGATCGATATCCTTCCTGTACACATTGATATCGAGATCATCATCCCATGGAATGAAACCCTTATGCCTCACTGCTCCGAGTGCTGAACCGCCGCCAAGCATATATGGAATGTCATTCTCTTCGCAGATCTCCGCTATGTCCTTCGCAATGGAATAGACCACCTGCTGTATCTTCTTCACCTCTTCAGATGTGATCTGATGCAGGCCGCTGGCACGCGAGAGATCCTGACGGAACAGGTCCGTAGTCTCAAGAGCCATTCTCTTTCCTTTCATAAGTCAAAATTTCTTACCGGTCCATAATATCATAAAAGCCCTTATAACGCAAAATTGTAAATATCCTTTTTTGCATAAAAAAAGTGTGCCGGTGGAATTTCCACTGACACACTTCAATATTCTTTTTATTTTCAGGCTTCCTTACGAAGTCCTCCATCTGTATATGAAGATCTGTATGCTGCAAGCTCAGGATGCTGTCTGCACTCCTCAGTCACATCAGATTCTGTCTGGAAGGCTGCGAGCTCAGGATGCTCTCTGTGCTCCTCGGAATAGTTCTCATATGACTTCTTCTTGTGAGTCTCTGACTTCCATACCTCTTCGGCAACCGGAGCCCATTCCCTGGCATAGTCATCGCACTTCTCACAGAGATGCTCTACGCTCTCAGGCGACTCGAGATTCGTCTGGTGAGCATCGGTATCATGAACCATCTTACGCAGAAGCTGAGGATTCTCAAGCATCGGGCACGGACGGAGCTGGTTCCTATTGAAAGGCTGTCCCTTATGATACTCCATGAACAGAGGGCTCTGGAGAATCTCAAGGATGGACTTGTCATCAATATTCGAATCAGAGAAATGAATGAATACGCATGGCTCTGCATCTCCGTTTGAATTGATGTGGAAGTAGTTTCTTCCTCCGGCGATACATCCGCCTACGTACTCTCCGTCGTTCTGGAAATCCATAGGGAAGAATGAGAAATCGCACTTGTCACTTCTGACATAGCGGATACGGTCAATTATGTACTTCCTCTGCTCTACTGTAGGCATAAGCTCTGGTACAGCATTGTTTCCTACTGGCATGAAGTGGAAGTAGAAGCCGAATCTGGCACCTTTATTCTCAAGCAGATGGAAGAAATCATCGCTTGTAACTGCCTCGATATTTTCTCTTGTATAGCATACTGAAGTACCGAATACGATACCATGCTTACGAAGGATATCCATAGCCTCCATAACCTTGGCATAGTGTCCGTTTCCACGACGCTCATCGTTGGTATCTGGAGTTCCCTCGAGAGAAAGCATGAAGGTGATATTTCCAAGCTGTCTTACCTTCTCAGCGAGCTCATCATTGATGAGTGTGGAATTCGAATACAGACCGAAGAAGCAGTCATTGTGCTTCTCTGCCAGCTTGAAGATATCCTTCATGCGGACTGTAGGCTCGCCGCCTGTCATCATGTACAGATATACTCCGAGCTCCTTGCCCTGGGTAACGATCCTGTCCATCTGCTCGAATGTCAGATTTGCCTTGTGGCCGTATGTACCGGACCAACAGCCCACGCAGTGCATATTACATGCCATCGTAGGATCAAAGAGGATGAGCCATGGGATATTGCAGTGATACTTCTCACGGTTGGCTCTGATCGTCTTGGTTCCACGGAAAAATGCTTCGTATCCGAGATTAAGAAGCATTGTCTTGGCATAGTGAGGATCAGTCTCGTCGATTACTCTGTTGATGAATTTCATCCAGCGGTTATTCGGATCCATGACTGCCTTCTTGGCAGCTGCAAGTGTATCCTTGTTCGCATCCTTCCAGAATGTGCCTGCTGCATCAACGAGCTTGCCATAAGCAGCAGATCTTGCTGCATAATCTTTTTTCTTGATGTGTTTTAAAAATCCATCGATTGCTGTCTCAAATGCTTTTCTCTCGGCAGCATGAGAAAGATCTTTAAGTCCCATTAAAATTCCTCCTGTCTGAAAACTTTTCTTATATCTACTATATATTGGGGTATTCGTTTTTATCGTAGAAGATTTTAATATGTTGTGTGCAATTTGTCCATAAACAAAAACGGGGTTTTGTCAGCATCATTGACAAAACCCCGTTTTTGTAATTCACTTTTACCGCTCAGCGTCTGCATGCATCTTCTTCTTGTTGGCATACATATGCTCATCTGCTTCCTTTAATATATCATCTATATCATCATCCGGTGAAGTCCTGAGAGCACAGCCAAGTGCCACGCTGATATTTTCTTTTTCAAAGCGTGCCCTGAGTCCGCTCATAACCAGGTCAGCCTGAGAAATATTATTGAGTTCTATCACAATGACGAACTCATCACCGCCCATCCTGAAAACTCTGTCATGGCCGGCATATGCAGTCATGATATTGGCTGCTGATCTGATGAGCGCATCCCCGCTGTCGTGTCCTGAAGAATCGTTGACTTCCTTCAGGTAGTTCAGATCTGCGTAGATCACACAGAGTATCCTGTTCCTGTCGATCCTATCAACAGTAGTACGTAGTGCCCTGCGATTCATCACATTGGTCAGTTCATCACGCTGGCTCACATCGTCGAGTTCCTTCTGGATATTACGCCATCTGATGAGCACCGATACGAATCTCGCCATACTGATCAGCATATTCTCAGCCTGCGAGACACCTTCCATATCAGGATTGTCGGTTCCGATAAATCCGATCAGCTGTCCGTCAATACGCAGCGGAGTCTCTATCAGGCTATGTATATCCTGAGGCTTCAGCCAGTCATACATGGCTGTACCCTTGTATTCCTCCACATCTCTGATGACTAAAGTATTGTTGTTCTCAAATGAATCGAAGAACGGTCCTACATCTGCTATCGGAACCTCTTTCAGATTGTCAATCTGTTTTGTGACTCCCTTCTTTACCCACTCATAGGTATTCGTGACAATACTGCCATTGATCTCAAAGATATAGGCTCTGTCAGCATGCAGCTCAGATCCCACACCAGACAGTATCCTGTTCAGTGACTCATCTGGTGTTTTCTCTTCAAAGATCTGGCTGATGAGATCATTTACCCTTACCTGTCTGTACAGTGAATTATTTACATCCTCGACCTGTCTGATACTCTCAGTGAGCGATACTGAGAATGAAGCCTTCACCATACGGTTACCAAAATTCATCAGTGTATCACGCATCAGATAATCCTGTCCTGTTATCTGGTTGTGATAATTGTGCGAGAGATACCTGTCCTGGCACACCATCGGGTTCGTACAGTGATCACATGGATGATCATAAAGGTGGATCACCTTGTAGCACTTTAGTCCTTTGTAGTTGAAATTGTCAGGAAGTCCCAGATCTCTCTTGGCTGCCCTGTTCAGGAACATCAGATCGTAATTCTCTATATCGGCAAAATAAACTCTCTCGTTCATATTGTCGAAATTCTCGAGGTTCATGACTATCCTGTCTGCACCTGAAGCATATTCAGCGCTTTCCTCGCCGGTCCTTCTCTTTTCAAGGACCTGAAGATAATCCTCTGGTCTGTAATCGTCATCAGAAGCCAGAAGGGAATATGTCATCACCAGATCGACATCCACACCGTTGATCTTCTTCGTATCATTGAACTTCGTGTAGAGACTGAAGACATTCTTCCGTACATCCGAAGGATTCTCCTTCGTGATGATCATGAATCTGGAGTCATCAATCCTGCCACATACATATGTCTTAGGGAAGGTAGCCTTGAATACATCTGAAACCCACTGGTAAAAAGTATCCTTGAAGGATGAAATCTCCTCCATTGATTCTGTTACCTTATCCTCGACCTGGATCAGACCGACCGTGAATTTCTCACCATGTCTCTTGTAATTGTCATAGTAATTGATCGATGTGAGAAGCATTCCACGGGTATTCATAAGTGATGTCACCCGGTCAGAAAAGATCTCTGTCCCTGCTCCCAGATCATCACTGTCATCTATCTGATGGAAATATCCTACTAGTCCTATAACTCTGTCAGCACGATATATCGGTAGCTTTGTCGCGGAAATGAGTCTGATCTCACCGTTTACGACCGTATGCCCTATTGAATCAACTATATGCCTGCCGTGTCTCAGAACCTCCAGCTCGTCATCTCTGTATGGTTCGTCATCTACATGCCAGCCTATCTCATCATCTGTCTTGCCGAGAATGCCATCCGCATTCGGAAGTCCGTAATAATCCAGAAATGACTGGCTGACTCCCTTGAAGCGTCTCTCGTCATCTTTCCAGAAGAACTTGATCCTCGAATTGTCAGCTACACTTCTCCATATTGCGAGCTTATCATATAGTTCAAGATCATTCCTGCCAGTCACATGGAATGAATCATCGATACGGTTGATCACGCTGATCGGATCTCCGGCATCATCAAGGGCAGCACGTCTCTGAAGAACCAGATAATCTCCGTCATTGCTGCCCATGAGACTCAGCACATCAAACTCATCCCAGTGGAAGGTACCATCATATCTCTTGACCCTGAAACATTCTCCGGTAAAATTGCTCCCGACGCGTTTCATTGTCTTGCTGATATTTCCTGAGACAAAGAAATCTACAAACCTGTCCCTGTCATCCTCTGCAATTGTTCTGTCTGCGATCTCATGAAGCCGGTTCCTGATTCTGAAATAGACATCACCTGTCTTCTCATCAGGGTCATCTGTCTCAATAACTTCAATCCTGTCCTCATGTGGACTGATAAGACATATTCTGGAGTAGATCTGTGTCGTCTCACGCAGCAGATTATTGAATCTCCTCTTTTCCTTCTGGGTAATATCGTAGGTGATATTGTAGAGGGAAATCAGATGCATGTATCTGCCATGGATACCTGCAAGCGTCTTCGCAAGAAATCTGTAATACTGTCCGTTTGACACAAAATTGAAGACATCACCCTTGCAGTTCTTCTTCGTGATATCGAGGAAACGGATAAACTTTTCATACAGTCTCTCTTTTTTATTGAAAATATCAACACTGCCATCCGGCAGTCCCATGGATCTGGCTATTTCTTCAAGTGGCCGCTGTGACTTGTCATTGTAAAAAATGACTTTCAGTTCGCTGTCCTTTTCCTCAACCAGAACGATCGGCTGGTCACTCAGGAAATCAATACTGCCTGCTGCATCATACACATATGCCTCATCAGCCGACTCCGGCACCAGCCCGAAATCTGCGCAGTGCTGCACAAGAGTGTCATACGGCATCGGCGCGCCGTAGAAATATCCCTGAATCTTCTCACAGCCTATTTTCTTCAGGAAATCAACCTGCTCCCTGGTCTCTGCTCCCTCTGTGAGAGTATGAATGCCCAGGGACTTTGCCATACGGACAATCGAAGCCACTATATTCCTGCCACGGTCATTGAGCCCGCGAAGGAACATCATATCGATCTTGATCTCATCAAAACTATAATCCTTCAGGACATTGAGCGTAGAATACCCACTGCCGAAATCGTCCATCCAGATATCATATCCCTGATCATGGAAAAGTCCAAACATTGAATGGAGCTTGTCCGGATCTGAAATGAGTGTGCTCTCTGTGATCTCGACCTTGAGCAGCTTTCTGTTGATGCCGTACTTTGCCACACAGTCCTCCGTGGCCTTGTATGGATCTGTCTCCGCGAAGTCGACACGGCTCAGATTAAAAGACACCGGCACCACGAATTCGCCGTTGTCACTCTTCTCCCTGAGCATATGTGCTACATGATCTATTACAAAAAGGTCTACCTTCTGTATCTGCTTTGTCTCCTCAAGAACAGGAATGTACACTCCGGGCGATATGACTCCGCGTACCGGATCTATCCACCTCGTAAGTGCTTCCACGCTTGAAAGTTTCCCCGTAAGAGCCCGCACTACTGGCTGGAAGTATACCTGTATCCAGCCGTTCTGCAACGCCCTGTCTATATTTTCTGCTACGTACTGCCCGAGTCCGTCGTCATTTTTACTACCCATATGTCCCAGCCCGCATTTCCAATATGATATACCCTGCTACGGTATCACTTTCATTTTATAATAAATCTGAAAATCTTACAAGGTGGCTGACGCTTTTTCCATGTCAAAACATTTCCTGGCACGCTCTTCATCGCCATTCAGCCTGTACCAGAGTCCCAGGTTATGATATGCCTTGAACGATCCGGTACCTCTGACAGTCATTGCATCGTCTCTTTCCCCGATCTCCAGGCATCTCTTATAGCTCTTCTCGATCCTTGGGAGATAGTCAATGTACTTTGCAGTATCCGACAGCACGAGCCTCATATAAAATATGCCGCAGTAGAAATAAAAATCTGTATTATCCGTGAAATATTTTTCTGTATCCTTTACTATCTGAAGAGCGCTCCCGAGTGATTCAGTACTGTTCAGATTGGTAAGCGTATACAGGTATCTGATGACTCCGTCCCTTACATAGTCGGTGCTGAATGCATCCGGTACATTCTTTATGATCTCATAGAATCTGCTGAAATATTCCGATGCCTCTTCGGTCTTCTTTTCGCTCTTTAAGGCCACCCCCATCTGATAATACAGATACGGATCCTCTGGGGCATCTGATATTGCTTTTCTTAGATATGTGAGATTTCTCTCTCCCTTGCTCCTGTCAAGGTATCCATCATGATCTGCCACAAATGGTGTAAAAATCCTCTCGCCTTCAAACACCGGCTGTTCGTGAATGATGCCGTCATATCTCGTCCCTCTCGGAAGAAGCCTCGTAGTCCTGGTCTCTGAGACATCTATCTGATCCTCATCATTGTAGAACTGATCATATCTCACCAGATACCCGGTCCAGCCGCTGCCATACCGATCATTTGCCTGCCGCATGAATTCTCTTATATCCTGCTCCGGCTTTCTCAGATACTCATCGGCATCAAGCACAAGCGTATAGTCTGCCCCATTTTTCTCTGACATTTCCAGAGAAAAATTGCGTGCCTTTGAAAAATCATTCACCCAGCTAAAGTGATACAGCTTTACCTGGGTGAATGACTCTGCGATCTGGCACGTATCATCGGTAGATCCAGTATCCACCACTATGATATCATCTGCATATGGAGATGCAGCCTGAAGACATTTTCTCAGGCTGCGCGACTCGTTTTTCACGATCATGGCGATATTTAATTTCATGCAATCTCCACAGACAGGGGACAAGGCGGTTCTCCTGTCTTTTTAAATAAAAAAATTTAACAGATACGTGGGAGTCCCTCGCCCTGCAGGATATCGAGCTCACGTTCTCCGCCCAGCTCCGTGGTCTCAATGAGCCTGCCATCGGACTCCTCAGTCACTTTGCCGATGATAGTGGCATTTTCTCCGTACTCTGAATGTCTTATGATATCGAGTGCATGCTCTGCTTCTTCGGCCGGAACTATTGCAACAAGCTTTCCCTCATTGCCCATATAGAGCGGATCAAGTCCTAAGAGTCCAGCGAAATCTGCTACTTTCTTCGTGACAGGAATCTTATTTTCCTCTATAACAAATGTCTTATGTGACTGGCCGGACAGTTCCTTCAGTACCGTCGCGAGCCCGCCACGGGTCACATCTCTTAAGGTATGGATATCAATTCCGCCATCAATGAGATTCCTGACTATATCTACAAGAGGCGCGTTATCAGACTGTATATCTGTGGCGATGTTCATTCGCTCTGAGAGGATTGCCGCATGATGATCACCGACATTTCCGGATACTATGATCGCATCGCCAACTTCTGCATTGCCGGCTGCGATATCAGTCCCGTCCGGCACGAAACCTACTCCTGCTGTATTGATATAGAGCTCGCCATTGCCATTTACGACCTTGGTATCACCTGCCACTATATCAACTCCGGCTTCCTTTGCAGTGACTGCCATTGATTTCACGACTCTCTTCAGAAGGGCAATATCAAGACCTTCCTCGAGAATGAACCCGCATGTCAGGTACTTCGGCACTGCGCCTCTCATCAGCAGATCGTTGACCGTTCCGCAGACACAGAGCCTTCCGATGTCACCACCTCTGAACTCAGGCGGCGTCACGACGAAGCTGTCTGTCGTCATCGCGATCTTCCCGGCTCCCGGGACTACTGCTGAATCCTCCATCTCGTCAAGTGTCTTATTGGAAAATTCCCTGTCAAAAATCTCATCTATCAGCTCACCGGTAGCACTTCCGCCACTGCCGTGAGCCATGAGTATCTTGTCTTCCATCTATGCTCCTATCAGTTCTGAGTTATAAGTTCTTAGCTTAGAACTTATAACTTAGAACTTTTATCAACTCTATGATTTGCCAAATACGAGAAGCACGATCCTTCTGTACTCACCATGCATGCTCCCTGCGGGTTCATCGGTGTGCAGACCTTTCCATACAGCGGGCAGTCATATGGACGCATCTTTCCCATCAGCACCTTATCACAGCAGCAGGCTGGATTGGCCTTGCGGTCAGCATCGAGCCCAAGGCTTCCGGCATCAAGGTATCTGTATTCTTCACGCAGTATCTTTCCGGAACCCTTTACCTGTCCCATACCACGCCAGGCTGCATCATATTTTTCAAAATATTTATCTATAAGGGCACGAGCCTCAGGATTGCCATCCTCCTTAACTACCGAAGGATAAAAATTCCTGACGATACCATGACCGTACTCCCTTACTATACCATAAATCGCCGCAAGAAGCTCGGGTCCCTTGAACCCGGCAACTCCGAACGGGATGGAGAAATCCTGTGCTATCGGTTCATAGATATGCGTACCGGTAACTACAGACACATGTCCCGGCGCTATGAATCCGTCAATCGGAGCGCCAGACTCCATCAGGTATCTGATGACTTCAGGCATAGTCTTGATTGCTGTAAGAAGTTTGATATTTTTAATATTATTTCTTACAATCTCATCCACAAGAAGTGCATAGACCGGGGTCGTCGTCTCAAATCCGACTGCTGCAAAAATAAATGTCGTGTCAGGGTCCTTTGCCGCAAGGTCAAGCGTATCCATAGGAGAATACACCATCTCGACTCTCGCTCCCTCTCCTCTTGCAGATGAGAGATTATTCTTTGTAGATCCCGGCACTCTGATCAGATCACCGAAGGTCACTATGCAGTTGTGCGGATCCTTAGCGAGGTCCAGAAGCTTGTCCACATACGAGGACGGTGTCACACACACCGGACATCCTGGCCCGCTCAGCAGATGTATCTTGTCCGATAGCATTCCAGGAATGCCGTTTTTCGCAATCGAACCCGTGTGGCTGCCACAGACCTCCATTATATTCATTTCAGGACCATCGTATTTTTTCAGTCCTTCTTTTACTTCTTCTAAATCCATAATTCAGAAGACAAGGGGACGGTTCTCTTGTCTCTTTAACTAAAACAATTTAATTAAAAAGACAGTAGAACCGTCCCTCTGTCTTACGCTCCTATTTCTGTGAAAATCTCATTCATTTCATCTGCATCCTGCTCTGTGAGCTTCTGCAGGATACAGCCGGCGTGGACGAGCACGTAGTCGCCTGGTGCTATATCCACAAATCCGGTACGTGCGTCGACCCTGTTGCCATTGAAATCAACGGTAGCCTTGCGGTCGCGCACTTCTATTACTTTACCAGGAAGAGCTACACACATATTCTGAGCCTCCTTTGTGTAATAGGGGTTAGGATCTAGGGGATAGGGGATAGGGGATAGTGACATCCTATATCCTATCCCCTATATCCTATATCCTAAATCCTAAATCCTATATCCTATCCCCTCAATCCTTCTTCTCAGCAGCTGCTGCGGCGGCCTTCTTTGCCTGTGCTGCCTTGATGGCGGCTGCACGCTTTGCTGCAAGCTCAGCCTCTTTCTGCTTCTCAGCCTCTGTCATGATGTGAGTCTGGGAGTAGGTGACCTTCTCAGGTCCTGGTGTCTGATAGCCAGGATTCAGGTAGAGGCACTTCTTAGGGCAGACCCTCGTGCAGTATCCGCACTGGACGCAGTCGAAACGGTTGATGGTCCAGGTCTTATTCTTCCTGTCCACGGTGATAGCACCAGGAGGGCAGTTGATCATGCAGGCACCACAGCTGATGCACTGCTGGATATCTATATCTATATGTCCTCTTGAACCTTCAGGATAATTGATAGGCTCAGCAGGATAATTCTTTGTGACCGGCTTCTCAAAGAGCTGTCTTAGC
>JAQYAY010000036.1 GCA_029338735.1 Lachnospiraceae bacterium
AAACCCCGGGGTCGGGTTCTCCTTTTTTTTTATCAAAATTTTTTTAATTAAAAACACAGCAGAACCGTCCCCCTGTCTCTTCATTTACGACGCCCGAATGGGCCTTTAGTTTTTTTTGGTGAGGTGAGCGTTCCACCACAGGCTTCATCAAATGCCTTGAGTGCTGACTTCTGTGAAGAATTCAGTGCACGTGGTACTGTGATGTTGAGTGTCACATAATGGTCACCACGAACGTTCTTGTTACGAAGAGTAGGGATACCCTTGCCACGTAGCCTGATTCTGGTTCCCGGCTGTGTACCAGCCTTCACCTCGTACTCCACCTTTCCGTCTATAGTATTGATTATGATATTGCTGCCAAGTGCTGCCTGAGCAAATGAGATAGGTACCTCTGAATAGATATCAAAACCATTTCTCTGGAACTCGTTGCTTCTTGCAACCCTTACCTCAACAAGCAGATCCCCGCGAGGACCATTGTTGGTTCCCGGATCTCCCTTGCCACGAAGACGAACCATCTGTCCATCATCTATGCCGGCAGGAATTGATACAACTATCTTCTTCCTCTGAGCTTTGAAACCGGTTCCATGACAGTCAGGACACTTGTCCTTGATGACCTGTCCTGTTCCGTTACATTCCGGACATACGCTTGTACGCTGTATTACTCCGAAGAGCGACTGTTCCGTCGTCACGATATGTCCTGAACCTCCGCACTTCGTACATGTGCTCTTTGAAGTGCCCGGCTTGCATCCTGTTCCATGACAGGTAGGACATGGATCCTTGAGTGTCATTTCCAGTTCCTTCTCACAGCCAAAACATGCTTCCTGGAATGTGATACGAACCGATGTCCTGACATTGGCACCCTGCTGAGGCCCATTGTTGGCGGCACCTCTGCTTCTCGAGCTTCCTCCACCGAAGAAGTCGCCAAAGATATCCCCGAATCCACCGAAGATATCATTGAAATCCATATTGTTGAAATCGAAACCGCCGGCACCGGCACCATCTGCATTAAATCCGAACTGATCGTACTGCTGACGTTTCTTTGGATCAGACAGAACGGCATATGCTTCGGAAGCTTCCTTGAACTTGGCTTCGGCGTTCTTATCTCCGGGATTCATATCAGGGTGATATTTCTTTGCCAGCTTACGGTAGGCCTTTTTGATGGTTTCCTCATCGGCATTTTTATCTACCCCGAGAACCTCGTAGTAGTCTCTTCTCTGTTCTGCCATTTTGTTCCTTTCCTTATCAGGGACTAGGGAACAGGGATTAGGGAATAGGGACTTTTCTCAAAAATCAGACCTGATCCCTATCCCCTATATCCTATATCCTATATCCTATCCCCTTAATTAAACTTCTTTGAAATCTGCATCTACGACATCATCGCCGTTATTACCGCCGGCATTTCCACCGTTATTGCTATTGTTCTGTGGACCTGCGCCAGGATTTGGTCCTGCCTGTGGGCCGCCAGAAGCTGCACCGGCTGCCTGAGCATTCTCGTACATCTTGGTAAATACCTTCTGTGCTGACTGCTCGAGCTTCTCCTTGGCATTCTTCATCTCAGCGACATCTGAGTCTGACATATCCTCCGGCTTCTGGAACTTGTTGACGAGATCCTCTACTGCTTTGAGGTCAGCCTCCACTGCACTCTTGTCACCCGCATCAAGCTTGTCGCCGACTTCGTCAAGAGCCTTTCTGGTCTGTACTGCAAATGCGTCTGCATCATTTCTGGTGTCGACTGCTTCCTTACGCTTCTTATCCTGGGCTTCGTACTCAGCAGCTTCCTTGACAGCCTTATCGATCTCCTCATCGGACATGTTGCTGCCTCCGGTGATCGTGATGTGCTGCTCTTTTCCTGTTCCAAGATCCTTAGCAGATACTGTTACGATACCGTTTGCATCGATATCGAATGTAACCTCGATCTGTGGAACACCTCTTCTTGCTGGTGGGATTCCATCGAGACGGAACTGACCAAGTGACTTATTGTCACGGGCAAACTGTCTCTCACCCTGTACTACGTTGATATCAACGGCTGTCTGGTTATCCTCTGCCGTAGAGAAAATCTGACTCTTCCTGGTAGGGATCGTTGTATTCCTCTCGATGAGGTGAGTAGCGATACCTCCCATGGTCTCGATAGAAAGTGTAAGAGGTGTGACATCGAGAAGAAGAACTTCTCCTGCGCCCTTATCTCCGGCGAGCTTACCACCCTGGATGCAGGCACCGAGTGCTACGCACTCATCAGGGTTCAGGCTCTTTGATGGCTCCTTGCCTGTGATCTGCTTTACCTTTGCCTGTACTGCCGGGATACGTGTCGAACCACCGACAAGAAGAACCTTTGAAAGGTCTGCTGCAGTAAGTCCTGCATCCTTTAATGCATTCTGTACAGGGACTGCTGTCTTCTCAACAAGATCTGATGTGATCTCATCGAATTTTGCTCTTGTGAGGTCGAGATCAAGGTGCTTCGGTCCATCAGCTGTTGCTGTGATGAATGGCAGGTTGATATTAGTTGTTGTAGCATTTGAAAGCTCTTTCTTAGCCTTCTCTGCAGCTTCCTTGATACGCTGCATTGCCATCTTATCGCCTGACAGATCAACGCCTTCCTTAGCCTTGAACTCATCAATCATCCACTGCATTACACGGTTATCAAAATCATCACCACCGAGATGTGTATCACCGTTGGTTGAAAGAACTTCGATGACTCCATCACCGATCTCGATTACTGATACATCGAATGTACCACCACCAAGATCATAAACCATGATCTTCTGCTCCTGCTCATTATCAAGTCCATATGCAAGAGCTGCTGCTGTAGGCTCGTTGATGATACGCTTTACATCAAGTCCTGCGATCTTGCCGGCATCCTTGGTTGCCTGACGCTGTGCATCATTGAAGTAAGCAGGTACTGTGATCACGGCCTCTGTAACCTTCTCACCAAGATGTGCTTCTGCATCGCTCTTCAGCTTCTGAAGGATCATTGCTGAGATCTGCTGTGGTGAATATTTCTTGCCATTGATTGTAGGGCCGTCATTTGTTCCCATTTTTCTCTTGATAGAAGAAATTGTATTTTCAGCGTTTGTAACTGCCTGACGCTTTGCCGGCTCACCTACAAGTCTCTGTCCATCCTTTGTAAAAGCTACGATTGAAGGGGTAGTTCTCATACCCTCACTGTTCTCGATTACTGTAGGCTGTCCGCCTTCCATTACTGCTACGCAGCTGTTTGTAGTACCAAGATCAATACCAATTATCTTACCCATAATTATGTCCTCCTATTATTATCTTAGTAAGGGGTTAGGGAATAGGGACATAAGTTTTTAACTTCTATACCCTATATCCTATCCCCTGAATCCTTAATCCTTAGTTAGCTACCTTTACCATCGCATATCTGATGACCTTGTCATTGTATGTATAGCCCTTCTGAAGGACTTCTACAATTTCCTGCTCGCCCTTATCCGCATCATCCACATGCATCACTGCATTATGGAAATTCGGATCGAAGGTCTTGCCAAGAGCATCTATCTCTTTGACACCCAGATCATCAATTGCTGTCTTGAACTGCTTGTATATCGCAAGCATTCCTTTCTGGAAAGCATCATCCGTATCGTCCTTTACATCTGCAAGTCCACGCTCGAAATTGTCAAGCACCGGAAGGAACCTGGTGATCACATCGCCTGCTCCTGAGCTGTACATTGAAGACTTTTCTTTTTCTGTACGCTTACGGAAATTATCGAACTCTGCCATCTGGCGGAGCACCTGATCCTTAAGGGATTTGATCTCCTCATCCTTTGGATCCGGCTTCTTTTTCTTATCCTTTCCAAAAGGTCCTTTCTTTTTATCTTCTGAAGGCTCATCGTCTTCTTTGGATTCTTTCTTTTCCTCTGAGGTATCTGCTTCTTTCTTTTCTTCCTTTTCAGGAGCTTTCTTTTCTTCGGAAGTCTCTTCCTTTACCTCTTTGGTCTCTTCTTTCTTATCTTTTTCTTCACTCAATTCCAGATACCTCTAATCCTTCTTATTTGCAATTCTCTTTGGCTCTGCTTTCTTCCCCGGAAGCCTCGAAGTGGCTACTATATCTGAAAGCTGCTTCTTGAGCGACTTCAGATTCTTCATTACATTCTCATAATCCATTCGCTTCGGTCCCAGAATTCCAATTGTGCCCTTGAATCCATCACCGAGATCGTATTTCGCGGTCACCAGCGATACATCCGGCATATTCGGTATATCATCACCGATGTAGACCTGGATTCCATTCGGATTCCCTTCTTCATCGGATTCGATGTCATTTATCAGATTCTCAAGCTCTTCCTTATTTTCAAATGTTGAAATCAGGTGGCTCGCTCTGTTCGCATCGCTTAGTTCAGGATATTTAAAAATATTTGTCGTACCGCTCGTATAGATCGTACGGCCTTCATCCTGCTCTATCGTGCCTGCGACATTCTCCAGGACATTCTCAATGATGTCTGCATATTCACCTGCAGACTTCTTCATCTTCTGGATCAGCCCAAGATTGATATCATTCACCGTAAGTCCTGAGAGATTTGTATTCAGAAGCATATTAAGCTTCAGCAGATCCTCTGCATTAAGTGGTTCATCTATATCTATGATACGGTTCCTGATCGCATTGCCATCCATCACGACCACGGAGAGCAGCTGATGATCATTCACGGCTGACAGCTGTACGAATCTGACTCTCACTCCTGTGATAGCCGGTGCTGAGATCATTGATGTATACTGCGTATTCGCTGCCAGCACATCTACGACCTGCTTGAGCATCTTCTCCAGTCTGTCTGTCCTCTGAACGAGCATCTCGCTCGTCGAATCAGCCGGTGGAGAAGCTTCCTTCTCTGTCATGAGCTCATTCACATAGAACCTGTATCCCTTATCTGAAGGGATTCGGCCTGCCGAGGTATGCGGCTGTAATATATAGCCCATCTCCTCGAGATCGCTCATCTCGTTCCTGATTGTTGCTGAGCTAAGGTTCAGATCCGAGTTCTTCGAAATCGTTCTTGATCCTACCGGTTCGCCGGTTTCTAAATAATTCTTGATGATGACATCTAAGATCTTCTTCTGTCTCTCTGTCAACTCTTCATCCTCTGCCAAAAGCTCACCTCCTGTCGGATTTCTTTGTTAGCACTCAAATGATTGGAGTGCTAATATCATCTGATACCTAATATACGCCTGTTCGGGATATTTGTCAACACTTTTTTGAAAAATTTACACAAAAAAAGATGGCCACAGCTTTTCTACTCAACGAGTGTGTCAACCATCTTTAACTACTAATCCATGAGGAATAGCGACATACAGTAATTTGAAATATCAAGTCCCCTGTCATTTAGAAGAAGATTATCTCCATGCTCCTCAAGCAATCCTTCCCTTTCCAGCTTTTTTATCGGTACTTCGTATACCCGCTCTATCGATGTACCGAAATTTTTTTTGAAATCAGATCTGCTGACTCCCTCTGTCATGCGAAGACCTAAGAACATGAACTCTTCCATTGCTGCCTTTCGGGTTAGCTGGGTGGCAGTATCTATTGTAGGTATATCTGCAAAATCGGCATGAGATGTGATCTCATCATAATGAAGGGTATCCTCTATATAATCGTAGATGTAACGCTCGTTCGATGTGCGCCATTCAAGTCCCATGCCGCCTGTCTCTTCTGGGTCTTCTGGTTCCTCTGTCAGATAGCCCGGAGGGATTAGTGATGCTGCGCCGATTCCTACTCCCAGATACGGCACACGCTTCCAGTATCCTGCATTATGGACGCACTGCCTGCCATTACGGGCATAATTTGAAATCTCATAGCGGACATATCCCTTTGATACCAGGAAGTTCTGAGCTCTTTTCATCAGCTCATATGCCTGATCCTCATTGGGCAGCATGTACGTCTTCTCGCCATTTTTCTGTCTGACATCTTCATCATGATATCTGTCATAGAATGGAGTTCCCTCTTCAATAATAAGAGCATAGCAAGAGATATGCTCAGGCTTCAGTTCCACGACATCTTCTAATGTATGAATGAGCTTTCCCGGTGTCTGATATGGAAGTCCTGTCATGATATCTACATTTATATTGTAAAAACCAGCTTGCCGCAATATCTCGTATGTCTTCAGAAACTTCTCATAAGTATGTACCCTGCCGAGCATCTCAAGTTCTTCATTATTTGCTGACTGAAGACCTACTGATACTCTGTTGATTCCGACAGAACGGTATATATTTGCAGCCTCTTCTATGACTGTTCCTGGATTTGCCTCTATTGTGATCTCTGCCAGCGGGTCCACTGTATAATTGTCCCTCACTGTCTGCATTATCTCTACTATATAGTCAGGCCGTATCCATGTCGGTGTGCCTCCTCCTATATAAATAGATGACACCGTTCCATGAACACGCAGTGACTGGTATTTCAGTTCCCTGATCAGTGCACTGATATAGTCCCTCTGGTCCTGTGGGCCGTATGCCCCTGACAGAAAATCACAGTAGTTGCATTTTTTCACACAGAAAGGGATATGTATATATAATTCAAATCTACGATTGTCTTTCATTTTATTCGTCATCATCGAGCTTTAATACGCTCATGAATGCTTCCTGAGGGATCTCGACATTGCCGATCTGCCGCATTCTCTTCTTTCCTTCCTTCTGCTTCTCGAGGAGCTTCCTCTTACGCGTGATATCACCGCCGTAGCACTTGGCCAGGACATCCTTTCTCATAGCCTTCACTGTCTCACGGGCTATTACCTTGCTTCCGACAGCCGCCTGAATAGGTATTTCGAAAAGATGACGCGGAATATTTTCCTTGAGCTTCTCGCACATCTTACGAGCCCTGTCATATGCCGTATCCTTGAACACGATAAATGAAAGCGCATCCACTCTCTCGTGATTGATCAGGATATCGAGCTTCACTAGCTCAGACCGCTGATAGCCCTTTAGTTCATAGTCAAAAGAAGCATAGCCCCTCGACCTTGACTTCAGCACATCAAAAAAATCATAGATGATCTCATTGAGCGGCAGTACGTACTTTAATACTGCACGTGTCTCTTCTATATATTCAAGAGATACGTACTGGCCACGTCTCTCCTGACACAGATCCATGATAGGTCCGATGTAGTCGCTCGTGACCATGATCTCGGCATCCACTACCGGTTCTTCCATATATTCAATTTCTGACGGATCTGGAAGGTTCGACGGGTTTGTAAGTTCCATCACACTTCCATCAGTCTTGTGAACCTTGTACACAACGCCCGGTGCCGTGGTCACGAGGTCCAGATCATATTCTCTTTCAAGTCTCTCCTGAACCACATCCAGATGAAGGAGTCCAAGGAATCCGCATCTGAATCCGAATCCAAGTGCCTGCGAAGTCTCCGGCTCAAAGGTAAGAGCAGCATCATTCAGCTGCAGCTTCAGCAGAGCATCCTTAAGCTCAGGATACTTCGCGCCATCAGCAGGATAGATACCACAGAATACCATCGGCTTGACCGGTCTGTATCCTGGAAGCGCCTCTGCCGCCGGATTGGTAGCCAGTGTCACTGTATCTCCGACCCTCGTCTCTCTCACATCCTTAATAGAAGCTGTGATATATCCTACCATTCCGGCTGAGAGCTCATCACACGGGATGAACTGTCCAGCGCCGAAATATCCCACCTCCACGCAGTCATATTCAGCACCAGAGGCCATCATCCTGATCCTGTCCTTCGGCCTTACCTTTCCCTCGCGGATGCGGACGAATACGATAACACCCCTGTATGAATCATAGAGTGAGTCGAAGATCAGA
>JAQYAY010000037.1 GCA_029338735.1 Lachnospiraceae bacterium
GCAGCTGGAAGGTTGATCCGAAGTATGGCAGGCAGTTCTCAAAGGAGACCTTTGAGGAGACACTTCCTGCAACGGTTTATGGCATAGAGAAATACCTGGGATCTGGTCTTGTAAAAGGTATCGGACCGAAGTTTGCCGGGAAAATTGTAAAGCAGTTCGGCAAGGACACTCTTGACGTGATCGAAGAAAATCCCGATAAGCTGCTTGAGATACCTGGGATTGGAAAAACTCGTGTAGAGAGAATCAAGAAAAGCTGGGTAGAGCAGAAGGAGATCAGGAACATCATGCTGTTCCTTCAGGGACATGATGTGTCCACTTCCCATGCAACCAGGATATACAAGACTTACGGCAATGACAGCATCAAAGTGGTGCAGGAGAATCCATACAGACTGGCTGATGATATCTGGGGAATCGGGTTTAGGACAGCTGATACCATTGCTGAAAAAATGGGATTTGGCCATGAGAAGTACGAGAGACTACGCAGCGGCATACTTTATACGCTAAATCGACTTTCAGAGGAAGGACACTGTTACGCAACAAGGGAAATGCTTCTGAAATCAGGCTCAGAGATGCTTTCGGTAGATGAATCACTTATCTCGATGACGCTTGATGAGATGATCCATGCGAATGATGTCATCACCGATGATATACCGCAGGAGCCAGGTTCTACAAAGCAACAGGAGAAGGCAATCTATCTGCCGCCGTTCTACTACTCAGAGATAGGTACTGTAAAGCGTCTCAAGGCTATCCTTACCAATACAGATGGTATTCATATCAGCACAAAAGGTCTGCCTGATAAGATAGGTCAGAAGACCGGAATGCAGTATGATGATGTGCAGATGAAGGCAATCCTGTCTGCGGTACAGAGTAAAATCCTGATTCTCACTGGTGGACCGGGAACCGGAAAGACCACCACAACGCTTGGCATAATCACGGCATTCCGCACAGCAGGAGCAAAAATCCTTCTTGCTGCGCCTACAGGAAGAGCTGCAAAGAGACTTTCCGAAGCGACCGGAATGGAAGCAAAGACCATCCACAGACTGCTTGAAGTCAAGCCTCCGGAAGGTTACCAGAAGAATGAAGATAATCCACTTGAGGGAGATGTGCTGATCGTAGATGAATGCTCGATGATCGACATAATGCTCATGTACAATCTGCTGAAAGCTATCCCTGACAGGATGACTCTTATTCTTGTGGGAGATGTGGATCAGCTGCCGTCTGTAGGTGCCGGGAATGTGCTGCGGGATATAATTGATTCCGGCAGATTCCCGGTTGCACGTCTGACGCGTATTTTCAGACAGGCACAGCAGAGCCGTATCATCATGAACGCCCACTGCATCAATGAAGGAAAGATGCCTGATATCAGTAATGGTAAGAATACAGACTTTTTCTTTATGGATATGGACAAACAGGCTGAGAAAGACGGTATTACCGATGCAGATTCATCGGTGCTTGGTGATATAGCGGCAAAGACCATTGTGAGGCTGGTAAAGACGAATCTGTCGACCTATTACCACACGGAGCCTAAGGATATCCAGGTGCTTACCCCTATGCAGAGAGGTGTGGTTGGAGCTGCTAATCTGAATCTGCTACTTCAGAATGAGATAAATCCTGATGGTATTGGTCTGAGACGAGGCGGTGTGCAGTACCGCAATGGCGATAAGGTCATGCAGATCCGCAACAACTATGACAAGGAAGTCTTCAATGGTGACATCGGGACGATAAGCCATGTAGATCTGGATGAACGTACTCTCATAGTTGATTTTGATGGAAAAAATGTGCAGTATGATATCTCAGAACTTGATGAGCTTGTACTTGCCTATGCAACGACAATCCACAAGTCACAGGGGTCGGAGTACCCGATTGTCGTGATGCCTGTACTTATGAATCACTATGTGATGCTCCAGAGAAATCTCATCTACACTGGGATCACTAGGGCTAAGAAGATTCTGGTGATAGTAGGGACGAAGAAGGCTCTGTCATATTCCATCAGGAATGTCACGGTCACAAATCGTAATACTATGCTGAAAGAACGCCTGCAGAGCGCTCTTCCCGAGAGTGCAAGCCGTATGGCTCTGTACAATAAGGCTGTATCAATTACGAAAGCGGCTGAAGATCTTTTTACACGGCTGTCAAGATCAACTTTCAGAAGCAGGTTTCATCTGTCAGAGAAAGATAAGGAATACGTGAAGCAGAAGGGAATGGATACGATCAGAAGCCATGCAGAGGATTTTGTATCGAAGAGACTGGCTCCGGCAGTCATCCCGAATGATGGAAAGCAGACTCTGATGCACGGTCATCCTGTCTTTATCGCCCAACACGCCACTGCCTGTTGCTGCCGCGGATGTCTGTACAAGTGGCATGGTATTCCGGCAGGCAGGGAGCTGACAGCAGAAGAGCAGAAATATGTCGTTGATGTGCTGATGAAGTGGATTGAGAAGCAGGTGAGTTGATGAGTGAAGGTTTACAGAAATGGAGGCAGACACAATGAATGAGATTATTCAGAACATGGTAGACCGCAGGAGCATAAGGAAGTTTGATCCTGACAGGATGCCGTCAAGGGAAGACATAGAACAGATCATTACGGCTGGACTTTATGCACCGAACGGCAGAGGAAAACAGTCATCAATCATAGTGGCAGTGACTGATAAAAAGACGAGGGATGCAATATCAGAAGCCAATCGCAAGATAGGCGGATGGGATGAAGGCTTTGATCCTTTCTATGGCGCGCCGGTAATCCTTATAGTGCTTTCAGACAGGACTGTTCCGACACACGTATATGATGGCAGCCTCACCATTGGGAATATGCTCAATGCTGCACCATCACTTGGGCTGGGAGGTATCTGGATCCATCGTGCAAAGGAAGAATTTGATTCTGATGAAGGAAAGAAGTTCCTGGCAGATCATGGTATCACAGGTGAATGGGAAGGAATAGGGCATGTTGCTATCGGATATGCGGATGGAGAGGCTGCACCGGCAGCAGACCGCAAGGATGACAGAGTGATCTGGGTGGAATAAATACGATTTTATATGTAATTTCCAGGCCGATGGTGATAGAACCGGAAAGTATATCCTCGGCGGTGAAGAACTGACATTAAATGACAGAGGCGAGAGCATAATTTCATATGCCGATTATGCAATTGCTCTTGTTGATGAGATTGAGAAGGGTGATCATA
>JAQYAY010000038.1 GCA_029338735.1 Lachnospiraceae bacterium
AAGCTCGAACTTCGTCTTCGACTCGTTCTCGCCAATCTCAAAGAACGACCTCGCACAGGATTCAAACTGCGCTTCGCTTGTTTTCATCTCTGTGCTTTCATTCATATGAAGCTGTCTTCGCTAAGCTTACGCTTCGCCCTAGGCTCGCGTTCGCTAATCTCAGACAGCGACCTCGCACATGGCTCGACCTTCGCCTTCGGCTCGCTCTCGCCTATGTGCTTTCGGTCAACCAATTGCTCCTTTCATCTCAAGCTGGATCAGATTGTTCATCTCTACTGCGTACTCGAGAGGAAGCTCTTTTCCGACGTTATCAGCGAAGCCTGATACGATGAGTGCTCTGGCGTCCTCTTCAGACATGCCGCGGCTCATCAGATAGAATACGACTTCGTCTGAGATACGGCCGATCTTTGCCTCGTGGCCAACATCTGCGTCTGAGGTACGGATGTCCATAGCCGGGATAGTGTCTGAACGGGATATATCATCAAGCATCAGAGACTGGCAGGAAACTGACGACTTCGAGCCTGTGGCGTTCTCTGCTATAGTCACAGCGCTTCTGAATGTCGAGATACCGCCGTCCTTACTGATACTCCTGGTATTGACATATGATGAGGTATCAGGTGCTGCATGGACTACCTTGCAGCCTGTATCGAGATTCTGTCCCTTTCCTGCGAAGGTAACAGAAGTAAACTCTGAACGTGAACCCTTTCCTGCGAGCACGCTCATAGGATAGAGGTATGACACGTGTGAACCGAACGAACCACTGATCCACTCTACCTTGCCGCCTTCTTCTACACGGGCACGCTTTGTATTCAGATTGTACATATTCTTCGACCAGTTCTCGATCGTAGAATAACGGAGCGTAGCATTTTTCCCGATGAAAAGCTCTACGCAGCCGGCATGAAGATTGGCCACATTATACTTAGGAGCTGAGCATCCCTCGATGAAATGAAGGTATGCGTCATCATCTACGATGATCAGCGTATGCTCGAACTGTCCTGCGCCCTTGGCATTCAGTCTGAAATATGACTGAAGCGGAAAGTCGAGATGAACTCCCTTCGGAACGTATACGAATGATCCGCCTGACCATACTGCTCCGTGAAGTGCTGCAAACTTGTGATCAGTAGGAGGCACGAGCTTCATGAAATGATCTTTGATCATATCTGCATACTCACCATGAAGTGCACTCTCGATATCTGTATATACGACGCCCTTCTCAGCTACTGAATCCTTTACATTATGGTATACGAGCTCTGAATCATACTGGGCTCCGACTCCGGCGAGAGACTTGCGCTCTGCCTGTGGGATACCGAGCTTCTCGAAGGTATCCTTGATATCTGTCGGGACATTGTCCCAGTCGTTCTGCATCTTATTGTCCTTAGGACGAACATAGGTCACGATGTGATCCATGTCGAGTCCCTCGATCGACGGTCCCCAGTTTGGAACCGGGATCTGATTGTATATCTCAAGAGATTTCAGACGGAATTCACGCATCCAGTCCGGATCGTTCTTCTCCTTTGAAATCTGCTCTACTATCTCCGGTGTCAGTCCTTCATCTACCTTGTAGGCATCATCCTCTGAATACCGGAAATCGTACATGCTGCGATCTATATCAGCAACCTGTGTTTTTTCTTTCACTATATTCACCTCTGCATAGTTCTTAAGTTCTGAGTTCCAAGTTCTAAGCAAAAACTTAGAACTTAAGACTTTGAACTATTAAGATATTTCTCAAATCCGTTCTCATTGATGTCATCAACCATTGATGCATCGCCCTCTGCGATTATCTTTCCATCAGCAAGGATGTGTGTCTTGTCCACCAGAAGTGACTCAAGGATCCTTGTGGCATGAGTGATGATAAGCAGTGCGCCGCCTACTGTCTTCTTGTACTCTTCGATTCCGGCACTTACTGTACGGACTGCATCTACATCAAGTCCTGAATCTGTCTCATCGAGAATTGCGAGCTGAGGCTTCAGCATCAGAAGCTGGAGGATCTCTGCCTTCTTTTTCTCACCGCCTGAGAAACCTACATTCAGGTCACGCTCTGCATATGAAGGGTCCATGTCGAGAACCTTCATTGTCTTCTTCAGGTCCTTCATGAAGTCCCATGCCTTGATATGCTCACCGGTCTTGTTCTCTACTGCTGTACGAATGAAGTTCGCTACAGACACTCCAGGTACCTCTACCGGGTTCTGGAATGACATGAAGATTCCGGCCTTTGCGATCTTGTCGGTGCTCTCATGTGTGATATCCTTGCCGTCAAAAATCACCTTGCCGTCTGTGATCTTGTATCTCGGATCTCCCATAAGTGATGAACCGAGGGTAGACTTTCCGGCACCATTAGGTCCCATGAGCACATGAACCTCACCTGCTCCTACATTTAAATCTATTCCATGAAGGATCTCTGTATCCTCATCTGCAAGCTTTACCTTGAGACCCTTTACCTGAAGGATGTCTGACATTTGTTTAGCCTCCTTATATTTTTCATTTTCTGTATACTATCATCAATTGTATACAAAAATCCATTGTTTTTACAACCAAATGCTATTATAGGGTATGGGGGTATTGTTTTCAATGAACATTTTATGAAATATGTGTTTTTTTAATAAGACAGATAAATAAAGAGCCCGGCACATGCCGGACCCTTTCTCATTTACTTTGCATAATCGGTAACACGTGATTCTCTGATCACATTTACCTTGATCTGTCCAGGATACTGAAGCTCATTCTCGATCTTCTTGGTGATATCCCTGGCCAGTAGAACCATATCCGCGTCAGATATTTTCTCAGGAACTACCATGACACGAACCTCTCTGCCTGCCTGAATGGCAAAAGACTTGTCGACGCCTTCGAAACTGTTGGCGACGTCCTCTAACTGCTGAATTCTGTTTGTGTAATTGTCAAGTGTCTCACGTCTTGCGCCCGGTCTTGCGGCACTGATTGTATCAGCTGCCTGGATCAGAATTGCGATCAGTGATTCCGGCTCCACATCACCATGGTGAGCTGCTACTGCATTCACTATAATCGGAGCTTCCTTATACTTCTTACAGATATCGACACCAAGCTGAACATGCGATTCTGACTGTTCCTGCTGGTGATCGACGGCTTTTCCTATATCATGTAAAAGGCCTGCACGCTTTGCTATACGCACATCGACTCCTACCTCTGCGGCGAGGAGTCCGGCTAACTGTGATACCTCAACTGAGTGCTTCAGAACATTCTGTCCGAAGCTGGTACGATACTTGAGTCTGCCCAGAAGCTTGACTTCTTCCGGAGCCAGTCCATGTACCCCTGCATCGAGGGCAGCCGCTTCACCTTCCTCACGGATAGTATTCTCGACTTCCTTCTTTGCCTTGTCGACCATTTCCTCGATACGTGCCGGATGGATTCGTCCGTCCACGATCAGTTTCTCCAGGGCGATACGTGCCACCTCACGGCGAACCGGATCAAATGCAGATAAAACTACTGCCTCCGGTGTATCATCTATGATAAGCTCAACTCCGGTAAGTGTCTCAAGAGTACGGATATTCCTTCCCTCTCGACCAATTATCCGGCCTTTCATCTCATCATTCGGCAGCTGCACTACTGAGATCGTCGACTCTGCCACATGATCTGCTGCACATCTCTGGATAGCGGTAACCACGATATCCTTCGCTTTCTTGTCAGCTTCATCCCTGGCCTCGGCAAGTCTCTCTTTAACGTACTTGGCTGCGTCTGCTTTTACATCATCCTGTACAGTTTTCAGTAGATAATCTTTTGCCTGTTGGGAGGTAAGTCCTGAGATTCGTTCGAGTTCCTGTACCCTTTGCTCATTCAGCTTCGCTACTTCCTGGCGTTCTTTTTCGATCCTCTCTTCACGAGACTGGAGTGACTGTTCCTTTCTGTCAGCACTTTCGAGCTTCTTGTCCAGATTCTCTTCCTTCTGTGCGACACGGGATTCACTCTTGGAAACTTCTGCTCTGCGCTCCCTGATCTCTTTCTCGAGATCGTTCTTCGAACGCATTGCTTCTTCCTTAGCCTCAATGAGGATTTCCTTCTTCTTGGTCTCTGCAGTCTTGACAGCCTCGTCGATAATCGCACGGGCCTGCTGTTCTGCTCCTCCCACCTTCTGGTCTGTCACCTTCTGGTGGTAGCTCTTCGCTACAAGAAAACCTGCTAGAACACCAACAAACAGCGCAACTATTGCGATGATTATTGTTGCAAGCACAGGAGCACCTCCTTAATAGGTTTATAAAATTTTTACGTTTCTATTTTATTGTATTCAATAATTGATGTCAAGGTAAAATTTGGCGTGCGTTCGGATAATTTTACATTATCCTTGCTTCCTGTGCTACCTTGTCCTTGGCGAACCTGATGGCTGTATCTCTGGAGATCTGTCCGTTGTTGTACAGCTGCTGCAGTGCCTCGTCCATCGTGATCATACCCTGAGCTCTTGACGTCTGCATCGTAGATGTGATCTGGAAGGTCTTGCCTTCACGGATATAGTTCCTGATGGCATTATTTCCGAGCATGACTTCGAATACACCGACACGGCCCTTGCCCTCGATCTTCGGGAGCAGCTGTTCTGCTACCACGCACTCGAGGATATCTGCAAGCTGTGTCCTGATCTGCTGCTGCTGATGAGGCGGGAATACATCGATAATACGGTTTACGGTATCAACGGCACTCACTGTATGGAGGGTAGAGAATACCAGATGTCCGGTCTCTGCTGCCGTACATGCAAGAGAAATAGTATCGAGGTCACGCATCTCTCCTATGAGGATTACGTCAGGGTCCTCACGGAGGGCTCCACGAAGGGCTGCTGCATAGGAATGTGTATCTGTGCCTATCTCACGCTGATGCACGATACTCTTCTTGTGCCTGTGAAGGTACTCGACAGGGTCCTCGAAGGTGATGATATGATACGGATACTTCATATTGACGTAGTCTATAAGTGATGCAAGTGATGTAGACTTACCGGATCCTGTAGGACCTGTGAAAAGAATAAGTCCCCTTCTCTTGTCACAGCACTTGACCACGGAATCAGGAATTCCAAGATCATAAGGCTTCGGGATTGACGGATTCAGGAGTCGGCCTGCGACCGCATATGTTCCTCTCTGTCTGTATACATTGATACGGAGACGGGCTACACCAGGAATAGAATACGGCATATCGAGCTCTCCTACTTCCTTCAGCTCTTTGGCCTGCTCTCCGGTCAGGATCTTGTTGAGTATATCAAGCATCTCCCTGGCTCCGTACTTTTCCTCACCGAGAGGGGTGATACGGCCATCAATTCGAAGGCATGGCGCCTGACCTACACCTATATGGATATCAGAGGCATTGACCTCTTTTGCCTTGTCAACGAGTTCATCAAAATCTGTGATCATTTATGATCCCCTTTCTGTATTGCTTAAATATCGTCACCCTCGATGGTCGCTACTTTGAGCATCTCATCGATGGATGTAATCCCCTGAAGTACATACCCTTCTGCATTGTCACGGATGGTGCGCAGGCCTTCTTTTCTGGCCTCATTCTCTAGCTCATCTGTTCCGAGTCCCTTGGACACTATCCTCTTGAGCTTCGCTGTCATCTCCATAACCTCATATATACCGATTCTGCCATAGTATCCGGTATTGCCGCATTTCGGGCAGCCGCCACGATGCGGTACGCAGATCTTTGGCGGATTCTTAGGATCCCTGTGCAGAAGCCTGCACTCTGTATCTGTGGCCAGTCTCGTCTCCTTGCAGCTCGGGCACAGACGGCGTACGAGTCGCTGGGCAATGATACCTGTCACTGAATCTGCGATCAGGTATGGCTCGATGCCCATATCCTCTAGTCGGGTAACTGTAGCTGCTGAACTGTTCGTATGAATGGTGCTGACTACCAGATGTCCTGTGATAGATGCCTGGACGGCAATCTGGGCTGTCTCTGAGTCTCGGATCTCTCCTACCATTATGATATCAGGATCCTGACGCAGGAATGAACGAAGTGCCGATGCAAAAGTGAGCCCGGCCTTCGTATTCACCTGTACCTGGTTGATCCCTGGTACATTGGCCTCTACAGGGTCCTCAACTGTCAGTATATTGACCTCCGGAGTATTGAGCTCTGAAAGTGCAGTATAGAGTGTTGTTGACTTTCCTGATCCTGTAGGTCCTGTGACAAGGATGATGCCATTAGGATGCTTTAATATCCTGTCAAACTTTTCCATCTCATATGGCTGGATTCCGAGATCTGACTTGGCTCTCGTGAGCGCATTGGCTCTTGTGAGTCGCATAACGGTCTTCTCACCATAGACGGTAGGAAGAACCTCGACACGGATATCATACTCTATATCGTCGACAACGGCTGTCATTCGTCCTGACTGCGGTTTGCGCTTCTCTGCTATATCGAGTCCTGATACAATTTTGATACGGGTGGAAAGTGCTGGAAGAATACTGATGTCATACATCATCTTCTCTACAAGGACACCATCGATCCTGAAACGGATCCTGACCTGTCTCTCAAGAGCATCTATATGGATATCTGATGCTCTCGAACGCACAGCCTGCTCTACAATTGAGCGGAGCAGCTGGACAATAGGAGCATTTGCGAGCTCTGTCTCAGTCCCCTGCTGCGCCTCCTCCTCTGCACGCATTCTCTCCTTATGCTGCTGTGTGAACTTCTGCGCAGCACTCATGGCCTCTTCCGAGCCATAATATCTGTCGAGAATTGCCTGGATATCCTGCTGGGTCGCTATCAGCGGCTCGATCCTGCATCCTGTGACTATCTCGATATCCTCAATTGCCTCGATATCGAGAGGATCTGCCATCGCGAGAAAAACAGCCTGCGGATCGTTCGGATCATATCCAATTGGAAGAACGGAATGCTTTCGTAAAACCTTGCCTGAGACGAGCTTCTGCATATCATCGGAGAGTGCGAAACCGTTCAGGTCTACTATCTGATAACCCAGCTGGCTGGCAAGGGCCTTCGCTATTGCCTTGTCGTCGACATATCCCAGCTCTTTCAGGCAGTCACCCAGACGCTTCTGACGTCCCTCCTGCCTCTCTTTTTTTGAATAATCCAGCGCTGCCTTGAGCTGGTCTTCCGTGATCACCCCTGCCTTCAGCAGGAGATCACCAATTTTCAATCTCTGTCTTGGCATTAACTGCGAATCCCTTTACTTCTATAGCCCAAAAATAAACTTTTCATAAAAAAATTATAGTCTATTTCACTTTTTCGTGCAACTCTTTTATATGACGTAGAACCATGCGTCAGACTGGTCCAGATCATTTTTCTCAATGATCGTGCCATTCCTGTCCTTGAGGACGAGCTCCTGGTTCTTGATCGTGACTCTGGTTCCGGCAGGTACAGACTTCGTGATGAAGGCATTCGATCCGATCACCGAACCCTCTCCGATGATGGTCTGGCCTCCGAGAATGGATGCACCTGAATAAATAGTCACATTGTCTTTGATAGTCGGATGACGCTTCACACCGTGAAGGGCCTGACCGGCTGCTGTTGAGAGCGCTCCTATGGTAACACCCTGATATACCTTGACATGATCTCCGATGATGGTTGTTGAACCGACTACTACACCTGTACCATGATCAAGGCAGAAATACTTACCGATAGTGGCACCCGGATGAATATCAATTCCTGTGATGGAATGAGCATACTCTGTCATCATTCTTGGAATAAGCGGGATATTGAGAAGGAACAGCTCATGTGCGAGTCTGTTGATCGTAGTGGCACGAAGTCCCGGATATGACAGAATGATATCATCAAAGCTCGATGCTGCCGGATCTCCCTGGAATGTAGCCTCGAGGTCTGTCTGCACGTACTCCCTGACAACAGGAATCCTGTTGCAGAAAGTGAGTGCCAGGCAGTACGCCTGATCCTTGAACTTGATCTCCTCTTCAGGTGACAGGCCGCTATTGTCTCCTGCTTCCTGTCTCTTATTGATCTCGTCATAACAGAGCACTATCTCGATCTGCCGGCTCAGATTGTACAGAACATCCTCGATAAGAACTGTCAGATTGCTCTCGAGATTGTAGCTCTTGTACACCTGATCCCTGTAATATCCCGGGAAGACAAGTCTGATCAGCTTGTTCGTGATCTGCTTGATCTTCTCGACATCAGGCTGGTTGAAAAGTGCCATCTTGTCGATGTCACGGCCCTTCCCGTAGTCAGAAAGGATCTTCGTTACCAGCTGGTTAACCTCTTCATTCTCTAATGTGCTCATTACAACACCTTCCATTTGAAAAACTATTTAGTTCATTATAAAGCTTTTCATTGTATTTGACAAATAGTTTCCCGATGCATTCTAAGCCACTTCGTGTCTACTCATTCGCGCTTTCGCGCTATAAAAAAGCAGCACATGTGAATGATATGTGAGCAGGCTCACCTTATCACACGTGCTGTCTTTTTGCATGGCTCAATTAATACGCGAAAAAAAGACCCGTGAAATCACGGGTCGGTTGGAAAAAGAAAAAAGATTACTTAACATTGACTGTTCGTATGTATTATACTAGAATATGACTGTATAGTAAAGTTCAACTTTTTCATTCAATTAATGAAAAAGATTCACCGATACACCAGAAAAAGGAAAAGATAATGACACTACTTTCATATGAGATATTCCAGACAATCCTCGAACAGGGATCGTTTGCCAAAGCGGCCCAGATACTGCATCTGACGCCATCCGCCATCAGCCATTCCATATCATCTATGGAGGAAGAGATCGGATTCCCGCTCTTCATCAGAAGCAAGAACGGAGTCAGGCTCTCAAGCGCCGGTGAAGAGATCAATCCATATATCCAGAAGATAGTGGCATCAGAAGATGCCCTGAAACAGGCAATTGCCCAGATGAAGGGTCTCGGAACCGGACATGTCAATATCGGCTGTATCAATTCCGTCTGTCTCGCATGGATCCCTGATATCATCCGTGGATTCGGAGAAAAGCATCCGCAGATCACTGTCGAGATCTATCAGGGCTCATACAGTGATGTGATCGAATGGGTCAGAAACGGAACTATCGACCTCGGCATCGTATCAGAGGCTGCATCAGACGGGCTTCCGTTTACAGAACTCATGGAGGATGATCTCGTGGCCGTAGTACCGAAGGGATATATGCCTGCTTCTACAAAGAGCATCACTCCTGAGGATCTGAAGGATCAGCCGTTCGTCATTCAGCAGGACAGCTGTGATATCGACATCATCAAATACCTGGATGAATACAATCTCCAGATCCGTGCCAACTGCCACATTCTCGATGACCAGTCGGCCATTGCAATGGTTGAGGCACAGACAGGTATCCTCCTGATGCCGCGTCTCGGACTCATCAATCCGCCGAAGGATGTTGCGATCTATCCTCTCTATCCGAGACACTACAGGAAGCTCGGCATCATCACCCTGTCAGATGACTTCATGTCACCGGCAGCTACAGAGATGTCAGAGTATATTAAGAAATATGTAGCAGATTACTCTGCGAAGAATGGTTTAAGCGTATAATTTTTTAAAATGGAAAAAAAGAACTACAAAGCCGTCCTCTTTGATATGGACGGTACTATCACGGACACCGAACGAATATACAATCATTTCTGGAATTCCTGCGCAAAGGAACTCGGGATGAATGACTTCACATATCAGGATTCTCTCGATCTCAGATCATTAAATCATGCGGATTCAAAGAAGCTGATGGATGAGAGACATCACGGCAGTGTTGACTATGACAGGCTCCACACCCGGGTTGCTCTTTGTGTGCAGGACTATCTGAAGGGTCATGAGATCCCACTGAAGTCCGGTATCAGAGATATACTGACTGCATGCCGTGAAAAAGACATCAGAACTGTTGTAGTGACAGCCACCAATCTGAAGTCAGCCAAAGAGAGGCTTGCTGATTCAGGCCTGCTGCCCTACTTTGACGATGTCATCAGCGCACACGAGGCAAAGCATGGAAAGCCTCATCCTGATCCGTATCTGCTCGCTGCCGAGCGCATCGGTCTCCTGCCTTGCGAATGTCTGGCAGTTGAGGATTCTCCAAATGGATGCACTTCTGCCATTGATGCAGGGATGGATACGATCATGGTCCCTGATCTCACCGAACCGGATCCTGAACTAAAAAAAAGGCTCTACGCCGTAGCGCCAAGCCTTTCTGATATCGTCTCTATGATATAATTATTTAAGGTCTGAATACAGGTCATCCTGGTACAGGCCTTTTTTTCTCATCTCTGCAAATGCATCTCTGACGGAAACAATATCTTCCTTGTATGTGATGCCATACCACTGGTCGTCAGATGAGAGCACCTTCACACTGATCTTCTTCTGTCTCAGCAGATCCTCAACAAATACAGGAATCAGATATTCATCCTTCAGAGGATCTCCTGCCTTTCTGAGTCTCATCAGGAACTTCCTGAATCCATCCTCCAGCATCGGAATAAACTCTTTTGTGAAGCCCCACATATTCATTGATACAAGAGAATCCAGATCCAGTTGCCCCTTTGGTGAAGAAGCTGTACCATCAGGATTCTTACTGATCTCATGAACCTCTTCAATGCCACTCAGATATCCGTCTGCTGTCTGCTGACAGACACCCCTCGTGACCGTGCCATTGTCGCTTAAAGTATTGCCGAGTCTGAACCCTGCCATGCAGTATGAATTCGGCTCATCCGAACTCCTCAGGAAATCAGCTACTTTTACAAAAGCTTCCTTGCCATAATAGTCATCTGCATTAATGACTGCAAATGAACCGTCAATGATACTGGCTCCGGACAGTACAGCCTTGCCAGTTCCCCATGGCTTCGTCCTGCCTTCCGGAACTTCAAATCCCTCCGGCAGATTGTAGAGACTCTGCTTCACATAATAGACCTCCACACCGTGGCGGTCACACACGTTCTCTATTCTGCGGCCGATTATCTCCATGAAATCATCCTCTATCTCACTTCTGATGACGAAGATGATCTCATTGAATCCTGCCTCTATGGCATCATGGACTGAGTAATCCATGATAATGCTTCCATCCTCTCCCACAGACGCAAGCTGTTTGATACCTTCACCGTAACGGGATCCGATACCAGCAGCCATAATAACCAGAGAGATCTTTTTCAATCTGTCTCCTCCCTTATTATATATCTATTTTACAAGCTTTCGGTCATTTACCCGGATATGTGATCACAGCATCAATATCATAATCCTTGAGACGCTCACGACCCTTGAGACCTGCAAGCTCCATCAGGAAGATCATCTTGACTACCTTGCCGCCGAGCTTTTCAACAAGCCTGGCTGCTGCCTCAATAGTACCGCCTGTAGCGATCAGATCATCTACCAGCACTACCTTCTGACCTGGCTGGATAGAATCCTTGTGCATCTCGATTGTTGCTGTACCGTACTCGAGATCATATGTCTGCTCAACAGTCTCTGCAGGAAGCTTGCCCTTTTTCCTGATAAGAACAAAAGGCTTGTGAAGATTGTACGCAATAGGTGTTCCGAAAATGAATCCTCTTGACTCTGTTCCTGCCAGGACATCGAAATCAAGTCCCTCAAGGAACTGCTGCATCTCATCGATTGCAAGCTCGAATCCATCCGGATCCTTAAGAACTGTGGTGATATCCCGGAACATGACACCCTTCTCAGGGAAATCAGGAATAGTACGTACGTAATCCTCTACTTTTCTCATTGTTTTAAAATCTCCTTCTGGACAGATCCCTGATTGTTCTTGAATCTGTCTTCTACCTTTGATACGAGAGCCGGGAACTGCTCGAGGGTATTCGTCATATCTTCGAAAATAAGGCTCTTCTTTGATATATTGGTGCTTAATGTATCAATATGATCTGAAACGGTCTGATAATATGGCTTTGAGGCCTCCATTGTAGACTGGAGATTGTTCATGTCCTCAGAGCACTTGTCTATCACGCCGACCATATTGGTATTGCCTTCTTCAATCTCGCCAGCTACTGACTTGATAGAATCAACGACTGCCTCTGTCTCATTGATATGAGTCATTGAATCCTGAATAGCTGTACGTGTATCATTGATGGAGTTCATCAGTTTGTTGTTGTTCTGATTCAGCTTCTCCATCGACTCGCCGATTGATGCAACGAGTGTCTTGATATTGCTAGAGAGTTCATTGACCTGATCAGCTACGACTGCAAATCCTCTTCCGCTCTCTCCTGCTCTTGCCGCCTCAATTGAAGCATTGAGTGCGAGGAGATTGGTCTGATTGGCGATACCATTGATGGCATTGACCTTCTCCAGGATCTCGTCGAAACTGCTCTGGAATTCCTTGAACACTTCCTCAACTGTGGAAATAGTATCATTGACAGATGCTGATGACTCACGGACATTATTCATATTAGCGTGAGTCTCATCGGCTGTAGTGAGCATCTTCTTGATGATCTTCTCGAAATTCTCGGTAACAGAAGTCACGTCCTTAAAACGCTCATTGAACTGCTCCATTGAGTTCGTGACCTCATCCGATCTCTGCTCAACAGCATCGAATGAATCCTTGATCTCTCCGAGTGCACTCGTCGTATCAAGTTCTTCCTGCTGAAGCTTGTTCTTCTGCTCTAAGATATAATTACCGCTATCAAGTACAGGCTGGAGCTCCTTTGAAATATCTATCTGCTCTTTTACTTCTACCTGTTCCTGCTCTTTTGCTTTTTTCCTTCCGAACATCTATAACTCCTCTCCGACGCAAATGCATCTTGAAAAACGCTTAATTACTAATCCAAGCTACCTTATTATTTTATTTTTTTAAGGGAAGCATGTCAACACTTTCTTTATAAAAAATAAACTCCGGAATCTTTCCATTTCATATCTTCCTTTCTTATACTAATGACTTATAAATAAAGGCATTCTGCTGTCTTTATAGAAAGTTCTGAAAGATTGATCTCCCTCTCCGGATCTTTTCCTTCGTATATCTTCTGTGTCAGAATCTTCAGAGCAAGCGCTCCCTGGTGCTTCGGATTCTGATAGATGGACGAATCTATGAGTCCTTTCCGCATGAAATCCCTTGTCGCAGATAACACATCCAATGTCACCACATGGAATGAAAGGCGCGTCGTCATCTGCCAGATGCCCTTGCATCCGCCGTATATGCCTCCTGTCGTAGCAAAGAAAAATGCTGAAATCCCCGGATGATCTGACTGCATCTTCTGTACAAGCTCATATGCCTTGTAGTCATCATCACGGCACTCACCTATGCACTCCACTGTGAGTCCCTTGTCATTCTCAGCCAGATAATCCTCAAATCCCTTAATACGCTGCTCATGGCCCTTGATGCCATGAAATCCGGTGACTATACCTACCTCAGTCTTTGGCTCGCACATGAGGCACATCTGTGATGCTGCCACCCGTCCAGCCTTGTATGGATCAGTACCAACGTATGCTATCCTTCCGGAATCTGCTATATCAGTATGTACTGTGACTACAGGTATTCCCTTGTCAGTCAGCGCCCGGATCCTCTTTGCGACACTGATGTCATCAATCGGTGAAATGATAAGTCCCTTTAGCGGTTCCTTTGTCATCTCATCAAGAATCCTGATCTGATCTGCTGCATTCATTGGAGAAAATCTTACATCCAGCTTCGGATCAGATCTGACTGTAGGAAGTGCTGCATTGATTCCTGTCAGTACGGAATTGAAAAAATCTCCTTTGGAATCTCCGTAGAACAGTACACCTATTCTGTCCCTGTCCTTAGTTGTCTTCTTTTGTTCCTTCGTCTGTGGCATTTTCATTACCCCCTTTGCTTATTATGTCAGACTGAGGCATAAGCTCCTCATCGATTATCGTAAGCATCTCCACAAGCTTGTCATAGTCTTCCTGTGAGAAACGCTCTCTGACCTTTTCTGAAAGTTCCTGAATATATGATTCATTTGAAGAAATATACTTCTCATACCTGGCTGTCGGCACAAGGAAATATGTACGCTGGTCCCTCTTTGACTGGGTCTTCTTCAGATAGCCCTTCTTCACGAGACTGGCGACCCTGTATGCTGCATTAGGTGCTGAAATATGTACTGCTCTTGCGAACTGAGCGACAGTCGGCCTGCCAATGACTGATATCGTCTCCATACTCGACTTCTCTACAGATGTCAGGTCCTGGCCCTTTCCATCACTATTCTCTCCTGCCTGTGAAAAGCTGAGGCGGAGCTTGTTGTATATATTGTGAAGCACATCCTGTAACATTAAATTCCTCCACGCTTCAAAAATCGTTAAAAATATTTTACCATTTTTTTATAAAAAGGTCAATGTGAATTTTCCACCACCTGATCCATGAGATCCAGCACATCCTCACGTCCATCCTTTGTCACAGAAGAAAAAGGAAGGATGATCGGATCATCCGCCTGCGTATTTGATTTAATCGAATCCCTCACTACTTTAAGGGCATGCTGCACCTGTGACCGTTTCAGCTTGTCAGCCTTGGTGGCAATGATAACGGTCTCTATTCCAAGGTATGCGAGATAGTCTATCATCTGCAGATCCTGCTTTGTCGGCTCATGGCGGATATCCACAAGCAGAAAAACAGCCGCGAGCTGCTCGGACGTGGTCAGATACTTTTCTATCATCCGGCCCCACTTCTGAGCTGTCTCACGGCTTGTCTTTGCATAGCCATATCCAGGCAGATCCACTAGATAGATCTCTTTATTGATATTGTAATAATTGATGGTCTGCGTCTTTCCAGGCTTTGAAGAAGTACGTGCCAGCTTTGCCCTGTTCATCAGGCAGTTGATCAGGCTCGACTTCCCAGCATTAGAACGGCCGGCAAACGCCACTTCAGGAAGGGCATTCACCGGCAGTGTACTCGTAATTCCACAGACTGTCTCGAGTTCAACAGTTTTTATTATCATGCGCTCTCTTTATTCTTTTTGTCTTCAAGAGACACTACATTGTCATCTTTGTCTTCTATGCTGTCATCAAGAAGAAGATGTGAATCAACGATATCCCTCGTGATCGTGAGTTCCTTCATGCCGTCATCTGATGGGATCTCATACATGTAATCCATCATGACATTCTCCATGATCGCACGAAGTCCTCTGGCTCCGGTCTTCCTCTCAAGTGACTTCCTGGCTATCTCTCTGATTGCATCATCATCGAAACGCAGCTCTACACCGTCCATTGCAAACAGTGCCTGATACTGCTTCACCAGTGCATTCTTAGGCTCTTTGAGTATGCGTACCAGATCATCCTCTGAGAGAAGATCAAGAGATACATTGATCGGCACTCGTCCGATGAACTCAGGGATCAGCCCGTACTTCACGAAATCCTGAGGCAGTGCAAGCTTTAACAGCTCGCTCTCGCTCTTCTCCTTATTCGTGGTATCTGTCGGGTTCGTGTCGAATCCGATACGTCTGGTATCGAGTCTTGACTCTATGATCTTGTCGAGTCCTTCAAATGCTCCGCCACAGATGAACAGGATATTAGTCGTATTGATCTGAATCAGCTCCTGTTGAGGATGCTTACGGCCTCCCTGTGGAGGAACTGAAGCATTGGTTCCCTCGAGGATCTTTAAGAGTGCCTGCTGCACCCCCTCACCTGATACATCACGGGTGATCGATACATTCTCACTCTTCTTGGTGATCTTGTCTATCTCATCAATATATACGATTCCGAGCTCTGCACGAGGCACATTGTAGTCAGCTGCCTGTATGAGCTTCAGAAGAATATTCTCTACATCCTCACCGACATAGCCAGCTTCTGTAAGAGTCGTTGCATCTGCTATTGCAAATGGAACTCCAAGAACCCTTGCAAGTGTCTGGGCCAGAAGAGTCTTTCCTGAACCTGTAGGTCCAAGCATCAGGACATTACTCTTCTGCAGCTCAACGTCTGCCTTATTGCCGGAAAGAATTCTCTTGTAATGATTGTATACTGCTACAGAAAGGACCTTTTTGGCCTCATCCTGACCTATGACATACTGGTCAAGAAAAGCCTTCAGCTCCTTCGGCTTCTGCAGATTGATCTCAAGACTGTCGGCATTGTCTATGCTTTTGAAAGGAGCCTTGAAATCATCGTTGAATTCCTCATCGATGATCTCTGAACAGATATCCACACACTCATCACAGATATATGCACCATTCGGTCCTTCTATCAGCTTTCTTACCTCATTCTGGCTTCTACCGCAGAATGAGCAATGGATGTCATTATCGAATCTTTTTCCTGCCATTATTACTCCTCACGGTTGGTGATGACTTTGTCGATCAGACCATAGTCAAGAGCTTCATCGGCTGACATATAGTGATCACGGTCCGTATCGGCTGCGATCTGTTCTACTGACTTGCCGGTGTTCTGAGCTAAGAGCTCATTCAATCTCTTCTTGGTCTTTAAAATATTCTCAGCTGCAATCTCAATCTCTGTAGCCTGACCCTTTGTACCGCCTGACGGCTGATGGATCATGATTTCAGAATTAGGAAGTGCCATTCTCTTGCCCTTGGCACCGCCGGCGAGAAGGAATGCTCCCATAGATGCAGCAAGACCTACACAGATGGTAGATACATCACACTTGATGTACTGCATTGTATCGTAGATGGCAAATCCTGCTGTCACCATTCCACCAGGGGAGTTGATATAGAGATGGATATCCTTGTTCGGGTCCTCTGACTCGAGGAAAAGCAGCTGTGCGACTACAAGTGATGCTGTAGTCTCATTTACCTCTTCTCCTAAAAAGATGATCCTGTCCTTTAAAAGACGTGAATATATATCGTATGTTCTCTCGCCTCTGGAATTCTGTTCAACGACATAAGGTATTGTTGCCATAAGCACTTCTTCCTTCCGTATATGTATTACTCTTCGGTAGTCTCTTCTTTTTCGTCCTGACTATCTTCCTTGTCGGCAGCTTTCTTGGCAGTTGACTTTCTCTTGGCTCTTTCCTTTACATGATCCATTACGAAGTCAATAGCCTTCTCCATTCTGATCTGCTCCTTGAAGCTGTCCATCTCATCATCCTGGATATTGGCCTTGAGATCCTCTGCCTTCATATTGTACTGCTTTGCCATATCATCGATACGCTTGTCGATGTCCTCATCAGTAGCATCGAGCTTTTCAGCATCTGCAATTGCACCAAGGCAGAGAGATGTCTTTATTCTCTTGACAGCCTCTGGTCTTGTCTGCTCACGGAACTTGTCGATTGTCATTCCTGTGAACTGGAGATACTGCTGGAATGAGAGCCCGCTCTGAGCGAGATTTCTGGAATAATCATTGATGATATTGTTCACCTGTGTATCAACCATTGCATCAGGGATATCCATCTCTGACTTCTCAACGATCTTGGTCAGGGCCTCGTCCTCTTTTGTACGCTTGGCCTCATCTTCCTTGGTCTTCTCGAGCTTCTGCTTTACATCAGCCTTGTACTCATCAACTGTATCGAATGAAGTGGTATCCTGAACGTACTCCTCATCAAGGGTTGGCACTTCCTTGGTCTTGACTTCATTGATCCTGACAGCGAATACTGCTGGCTTTCCAGCAAGGCTCTTCTCCTGATAATCCTCAGGGAAAGTAACATTGACATCAAGCTCATCTCCGGCCTTGTGACCTACGAGCTGATCCTCGAAATTGTCGATGAATGAATGAGAACCGATCTCGAGTGAATAGTTCTCGCTCTTGCCGCCTGCGAAGTGCTCACCGTCTACAGAACCATCGAAGTCGATAACTGCAGTATCGCCATTCTCGATTGCTCCGTCCTTTGTGATAGTACGGGCATTCTTCTGAAGCTCTGCTTCTACTTCTTTATCTACTTCTTCATCTGAAACTGAAGTATCAATTTTGGTGACTGTGACACCGTCATACTTACCAAGTGTTACCTCAGGCTTTGTAGCTACTTCTGCTGTAAAAATGAAATCCTTGCCCTTCTCGATCTGAACTATATCGATCTTCGGGGAAGATACTATATCAAGGCCACTCTCATCATATGCCTTAGGATACTCCTTGCTCACAAGGATATTGGCTGCATCCTCATAGAAGACGTCTGCTCCGTAAATCTGCTCAACGACCTGCATTGGTACATGGCCCTTACGGAAACCTCTGATGGAGATTCTGTTTCTGCTACGGTCATATGCCTGCTTAATGGCCTCATCGAGTTCTTTAGCATCGACGGTAACCGTCATCTTTGACATATTCTTTGTGTCGAGTTGTTCTACCTTTACGCTCATTTTATTTGTTTTCCTCCTGGATAAAATATGCATAGAGCCTGAAAACCCCGTGCAACAAATAGACATTCTATCACAGGGTTTCAAAAATATCAAGCTTTATATACTACCGAGTCTAAAATCTGGCCTGCCTTCTCCTTGCCGCAGAAATACTCTATTATGGCTCCGCCGAACGGAATTGCAGTTCCGAGTCCACGACTCGTTATGATATTTCCGTCTCTTACGACCTCATCAGTCTTCTTATGTGCTCCGGTGAGTCCGTCTTCCATTCCTGGATAGCAGGTAGCATTTTTACCCTTCAGGATTCCGGCATATCCAAGGACTGTCGGCGCTGCACAGATAGCTGCAACCAGCTTGCCTTCTTTTGCATATTTCTTCACAAGTGCTATGACTTTGGAATCTTCCTTCAGGTGATTCGTACCTGGCATTCCTCCTGGAAGGATCAGGCCGTCATATGCATCCTCATCGAAATCCTTCATCACCCTGTCGCAGATAAAGGTGATATTTCTTGCACTTGTGACCTGTCGTGAGTCTTGGATAGATACCATATCAATATCTATGCCTGCACGGCGGAGCAGATCAACCTGTGTGAGCGCCTCGCACTCTTCACAGCCATCAGCTATCATGATTGCTACTTTTGACATAATGATTTCCTTTCTATATAATAAGCTTATGTTACACTATGAAAGTATGTAGAAACAGAGGCACCTGCCATGGAAATAGAGCGCAAATTCCTGATTGATCAGGACAGAATACCGTTTGATATCAGTGCATTCCCATATAAAGAAATAAAACAGGGATACATCCTTCATTCCCCAGCCCTTAGAATAAGGAAGGAAAATGAAGACTATATCCTCACATATAAGGATAAGGGCGGTCTGTCAAGGGAAGAGATCAATATGGCCATCCCGTCTGACGCCGGCGAGAAGCTCTTCACCAAATGTGATGGTCATATCATTGACAAGACCAGGTATCTGATCCCTGCAGATACAAAGGACCTCACATCCGGAAGAGATCTCGTAATTGAACTCGATGTATTCCATGGTGAATTCAGTTCACTCTGCTATGCAGAAGTTGAATTTGATTCAGAGGAAAGTGCTCATTCTTATAACCCGCCTGAATGGTTCGGCAGGGATGTGACCGGTATCCGCGGCTTTTCGAACAGTGATCTGTCGAAATATGGGATGCCGTCTGATTATTAATTGCCACGGAGCCTTGTAGTCTCGAATCTCTTTCTGGTCCCAAGGCAGCGCAGCAGTTCATCTATCCTGCCATCAAGCGGACCATCATCTATGATAAAGTCAAGTGAAGCTGCCATATTGTCCAGGATCGTATCATCAATTTCTGATTCCTCTGCCATTCTCTTAGCGATCTTGAACTTCTCTTCAAAATCATCTGTATCAAGGAACGCAAGCATATCCCTGACTGCAGGTGGATTATCATCCTGTCCCTCTGTATCCTGAGTTCCTGTCTCAGTATGTATAGCCTCGGTCTCAAGGTTCTCGATAGCAGCTCTCTCCCTTGTGGATATGGCCTTTTCTCTTTCAGGAGGTCTCGTGACCATCACATCCACATCGGTAAAAATACTGTCAAACTTCTCCTGTGGAACAATAAGCCTCAGAAAATCTCCAAACAGCTGCTGCACCACAACCACATTCTTCTCACTCTCAAGCGAAAGTGCGGTACAGATTGCCTGATACAGGTTTCCGCTTCTGTCCTTGTACTTCTCCCCGGATATGATCTTTCCCAAAAAGTAACCTTCTTTCCTGTGTCATAATCAGGACACTGTAGCTATTATATCATTTCTGACCATTTTTATAAAGGAGCTAAAGATTGAACTGCTTCACGTAGTTCAGGAATTCATCCTCTGGTACCGGCTTGGAATAGAAATATCCCTGAAGATACCTGACACCGTCTTTTACAAGCCTGTCCTTCTGGTCCTCTGTTTCGACTCCTTCTACAACAGCTTCTCTTCTGAGTCCACGTATCAGACTGATCATATTGTCAAAAATGACCTCATTGTCATGACTCTTGAATGAATTCCACAGGAAACTCTTATCCACTTTGATAATGCGGAAAGGATAGTTCATGATATACGAATAGTTGGCATTGCCTGTGCCAAAGTCATCAAGAGCAAAGGCCAATCCCATATCATGCAGCCTGTGAAGCACATCCTGCATCGTGGATTCACTGCCAACCACTGCTGATTCAGTGATCTCAAGATTTATCTCGTCAGATGTAACTCCGTATTTCTTCATGATCTCCGCAAAACGGTCAGGCAGATCAGTATCCATGCACTGGATCGTAGACAGATTCACTTCTATAAAGTCTATCCCATACTGCTTTGGATTCTTTTCTGAGATAAAGCGACAGACTTTCTCGAATACTATCTCTCCGATCTTTCCTACCATTCCGGTATGTTCTGCCACCTTGATGAATTCCTCAGGCGATACATATCCCATATCCCTGTCATTCATCCTGACAAGCGCTTCACAGGAATGGATACGATTTGTCATGGTATCATATATCGGCTGATAGAATACTTCAAAGGTATTCCCATCGAGTGCACGGTTCAGTGCGACCTCTACCATCGCACGTCTCGCATCAGCCTTCATCACGTCCTCTGCATAAAGGATTCTGTCAGTTGGCAGATTCGCATCGTATCCTCTGTCTGTGAATACCAGCATCTGTTCTGACTGCGAGATATCATACGGAACAGAACCTATGAGAACCTGAGCCGAATACATTGCTGGTGTGTAATTATATTCCCATTCACGGCTGAAACGGTTCATGATCATATCAGCCATTGCTACTGCATTTTCCTCAGTATCGTTGAACAGCATCACAGCATATGTGAGTGGCGAGATATGATACACATGGATCCTCTCTCTTGTGAGCTGTGACATCCATACATTTATTTTTCTCAGGAGCCCGCTGGCTATTTCCTCTCCAAGCGTCACCTCATACATTTCATTCCTTCTTATACGGACCGAAATGACATATGAAGTATAATCTGTGCCTTCAAAAAGGATATTTGTCTCTCTCATGAGGGCATTTTTATTCATGAGAGATGTGCCCTCTTCAAATGTCTCCCTGTCATTCTCGATATATACATATACACCAAGCATGCACAGTGACTGAAGGAAGACTGTGACACGAAGATACTCATCGATCCATTCAAACATCATGGAAACGATAAATCCTATCGTCACAAAAACGACATAACGCAGGTCTTTCTGTGCAAATGTATTCCAGTTCCTCACCATTATCAGAACACCGATCAGCAGATATGCTATTATGATTCCATAATAGATGACTGCATACAGTTGTCCACGGTTGTAAAAGCCTGCCTTGTCATAGTAAAACAACAGGTGTCTGAGCGGCGGAACCAGTTCAAATACTGTCAGAAGAATCTGCGGGATTGATATCAGCCAGACTTCGGAATGCCTTACCTCCCTGAAACTCACCAGTATCTCAAGGAGATACAGTGTCAGAAGGAACGCTATTGATTCATGGAAGTAATGCGCTACAACAGTGATAAAAGTCTTGAGATTGTTGGAGCAGTCCAGCAGCCCATTTCTCATCAGTCCATCGGCGTCCTCGGCTATTGCTGCAATGGTCAGATTTATGAGTAGTAAAACAAACAGCTTCGAACGGTAATTCCTTGCTTTCTTTCTGCTCAGAAAGAACACAAGAATAAGCGTATCCATCAGACTGGCAGCTATATTGAAATTCAGATTATACTTGCCTGGTGTATACAGTAAATCAAGCATAATTCTCCTCCTTCTATACTCCCACCCTACTTCGTGAGTATCACAAGCAGCTTCTTTGAAGTATCCATATGCTTGCTGTTATTCACGAAGCCAAATACCGGCACTGCATCCCTGTACAGTTTATTTTCCTTCAGATATCTGCTGTCAGAAAGAATGATACCGACCGGTACCGGATCATCCATAGTGGATGGATCCGGCTTTCTGAAATTCTCATACGTCTCCGATGCTCTTGCCTTTGCTTGCTGTTCCTCAAGAGCTGAACCATCATAGTCAGGATCCTGTGTCTCCTTCTGGATCTTCCTGATCTCTGTCAGATCCACGTAGTACAGATCATCCTTATATTTTTTGAGTTCTTCCTTCGACAGCACATCTCTCAGATCCTGAAAACTGGCTGTCTCCACATAGTAATAGAAATTCCAGGCGTCACAGACCATTGAATCAAGCGAAGCATTCATCATCTCTGCACCTATGGCTGTATTATTGCCCACATCTGACTGATCCTGCATTCCGCCTGGCGTCAGTGTCCTCGAAGTCAGAATCTCGACATTGTCCTTCTTCGTATCTATGCCTGCTGCCTTTGCAGTCTGCTCCGCCAGATCTTCTGATGCATCATCCGATTCAGCACCGGTATTGATAAATTCTGCTATATACACCGTCGGCTTCTTCGTAAGCTGTGAATGTATAAGCGCTGCAGCAAATATTACTATTGCAGCTATGACTATTACCCAGATCAGATAATAGTGCATGAAATATGCTATTCTGTGCTTTACCGATGTGCCTTTCTGCTTGTCCCACTGCTCTTTGATATCGTCTATTACTGCCATTTTCTATCCTTCAGACAAACTGGTTCACTTTCGGATCATACTCATAGCCTATTGTGGCAAGCCTCTTCTTTATCTCATCCTCTGTCGTCTCGAACTTTCCTGCCAGCATCGCGAGATCTGGTTCCTTGTCCCGCAGCTGCATGTTCACGATTGAGAGGAGCATGGCCGGGTCGTGTGGTAAATCCATGTCACACCTCATCTATTGCGTGTCCGATATCATGACGCATATATTTATTCCTGAAGTCCACCCATTCTGTAGCAGCATACGCCTTCTTACGGGCCTCTTTTAAATCCTTGCCGACTGCTGTGATACCGAGGACACGGCCTCCGTTTGTGAGAATTGTCTTTCCATCATCTGCAAACTTCGTGCCTGAATGGAAACAGTAATACTCCTTATTGTCGAAACGTGGGTCATCTAGTCCTGTGATCGGGAATCCCTTGTCATACTTCACCGGATAGCCTTCGCTTGCGAGGATTACGCAGCATGCTGCATCGTCTTCGAACTCCACCTTGATCTGATCGAGCCTACCATCCACGCAGTGCTCCATGACATCTATGATATCTGTCTTCTGCCTTGGAAGAACGACCTGTGCCTCTGGATCTCCGAAACGGCAATTGTACTCGAGCACCTTCGGGCCATCAGGGGTAAGCATGAGTCCGAAGAAGATGACTCCTACGAATGGTCTTCCCTCGGCTGCCATTGCATCCACTGTCTTCTGATAGATATGCTCCTTGCAGAACTCATCTACTTCCTTCGTGTAGTACGGTGATGGAGATATGTTTCCCATGCCGCCTGTATTGAGACCTGTATCATGATCTCCGGCTCTCTTATGATCCATTGCTGAGCTCATGAGCTGGATCGTCTTGCCATCTGTATATGAAAGGACTGATACCTCCGGGCCTGTCATGAATTCCTCGATGACTATGGTATCTCCGGCTTCGCCGAACTTCTTGTCTTCCATCAGGGTCCTGACACCCTCATAGGCTTCTTCTCTTGTCTCACAGATCAGCACTCCTTTACCGAGTGCGAGTCCGCTGGCCTTTAAAACGATAGGGATCTTTGCAGTCTTCAGATACTCAAGTGCTGCCTCCGGATCTGTAAATGTCTCATAGGCTGCTGTAGGGATGTCATACTTCTTCATCAGATCCTTTGAAAAAGCTTTGCTGCCTTCAAGGATCGCTGCGTTCTTGCGTGGTCCGAATACCTTTAATCCGGCTTTTTCGAACTCATCTACGACTCCGCCTACGAGCGGATCATCCATTCCTACTATTGTAAAATCGATTTCTTTTTCTTTTGCGAATGCTACGAGCTTGTCGAATTCCATTGCACCTATCGGAACACACTCTGCTACTGATGCTATTCCTGCATTTCCTGGCGCACAGTATATCTTATCTGCCTTAGGGCTTTTGGCTACTGCAGCGCAGATGGCATGCTCTCTTCCGCCGCTGCCGATTACAAGTATTTTCATGGTTCTGCTCCTTACTTAACTATACTGACAATCCCGTCTTCGACCGATATCATATCGTGTGCGATCAGGTCGATTGCTCCCGGCAGGAGTTTCCACTCTGCCTGCTCCATGATCCTTCTCTGAAGTGTCTCTGGTGTGTCATCATCACGGACATATACTGCCTTCTGCATGATGATCGGACCTGTATCCGTACCTGCATCTACGAAGTGTACCGTGGCTCCGCTCACCTTTGCACCCTTGGCGAGTACACCTTCGTGTACATGAAGGCCGTAGAATCCTTTTCCACAGAATGATGGAATCAGAGATGGATGGATATTGATAATCCTGTTTGGGAAAGCCTTTACGATCTCAGGCGGGATCACTACGAGAAATCCTGCAAGGACTACAAGGTCTATCTTCTCTTCCTGAAGCTTTTCGAGGAGAGTCCTGTTGTACTCTGCCCTGCCTGCAAAATCCTTTGGTGAGATGCACTCTGCCTTGATATCATGCTCTTTTGCTCTCTCAAGTGCATAAGCGAGCGGATTGTTGCTGATAACTATTCCGATCTCTGCATCATTAATTGCAGCCTCTTCCATCTGACCACAGATCTCAGAAGCTGTAAGATCAGTATCCTCCTGAAGGAGCTTTGACAGGCCCCATTCACCGAGATTGCCTCTGTCTATTGCATCTATAATAGCCTGAAGATTCGTTCCGCCTCCGGAGACAAGAACTGCTAATCTCAGCATAGCTCTACTCCTTTTTCTCCTGACTCGATATGTCCGATAACGTACGGTGTATCTCCGGTGCTCTTAGCTGCTTCCATCACCTTGTCCACATCGGCCTTGTCTACTGCAAGTACCATTCCGATACCCATATTGAAGGTGTTGTACATCACATGCTCGTCAATATCACCCTTCTTCTGCATCAGCGGGAAGATAGGCTGCATTGGATATGAATCCTTCTCAATGACTGCCTTCACTCCGTCATGAAGCATACGAGGTACGTTCTCATAGAATCCGCCTCCGGTGATATGGCTCACACCGTGTACATAAGCGCCTGCTGCCTTGATGGCCTTCAGTGCGTGTACGTATATTCTCGTAGGAGCTATGAGGACATCTCCTAATTTTTTACCACCGAGCTCGTCATATGTAGTGTCGAGTGACTCTTTTGTCATCTCGAATACCTTTCTGACAAGTGAGAAACCATTCGAATGGATTCCGGTAGAAGCGAGTCCTACAAGTATGTCTCCGTCCTTTATATTTTCTCCTGTAATCAGGTCTTTCCTGTCAGCGATTCCGACTGAAAAACCTGCGAGATCGTATTCATCCTCAGGCATGAGACCAGGATGCTCTGCTGTCTCACCACCGATCAGAGCACAGTCAGACTGCTTGCAGCCGTCTGCTACTCCCTTTACTATCTGGGCTATCTTCTCAGGATAATTCTTGCCACAGGCTATATAGTCAAGGAAAAATAAAGGCTCTCCGCCTGCACAGGCTACATCATTTACGCACATTGCAACTGCATCAATACCTATCGTGTCGTGCTTATCCATAAGGAATGCAAGCTTTACCTTGGTTCCGCATCCATCAGTGCCTGAAAGGAGTACCGGATCATCCATCTCCTTTATCTTTGCGAGATCAAATGCACCCGAGAAACCTCCGATGCCGCCAAGTACCTCCGGTCTCACAGTCTCTTTTACATACTTTTTCATGAGCTCGACTGACTTGTAGCCGGCCTCGATATCCACTCCGGAATTTTTATAATCCATCTGATTCCTTTCTTTAATGAAGTTATAAGTTCTTAGTTCCAGGCTTTTTACTCTGAACTTGGAACTTGTAACTTTAAACTTATTACTTAGAACTTAAATACTCCTTATAGCCTACTTCTTTAAGCTTTGCATCCTTTGCCTTAACATCCTCTTTCAGATCATTCACATATGCCTTGAGTCTTTTCAGCAGTTCAGGATCCGATACTGCAAGGATCTTTGCTGCGAGGATTCCTGCATTTGCTGCTCCATTGATAGCAACTGTTGCCACAGGAATTCCTGTAGGCATCTGAACGATTGAATAGAGTGAATCAACTCCTCCGAGATCTGATGTCTTCATCGGAATTCCGATAACAGGCATTGGGAAAAGTGCTGCACACATTCCCGGAAGATGAGCTGCTTTTCCGGCTCCTGCGATGATTACCTTGATTCCTCTCTCCTCTGCAGTCTTTGCATATTCGAAGAACTCGTCCGGCTCTCTGTGAGCACTGATCACATTCATCTCATATGTGATACCGAGCTGATCAAGGATATCAGCTGCCTTTGCCATGATAGGAAGATCTGAATCGCTTCCCATAACTATTGAAACCTGTGCCATGTCAATAATCCTTTCTATTTACAACACTTTTAGTAACCCGATTATATATAATAACAGAAATCCGACAAACGCCGCCACTGGGAGAAATACTCCCCAGAACCTCGATGCCGGTGTGAATCCTTCGCGCTTTGAAAACCTGATACCGAAGCACATGCTGCAAAGACTCGCAAAGAAAAAGATCATCATTGCTCCTGTAACAGTTCTGTCCGGTTTTCCTGATACTGCTGTATATATTCCTGCAGCAAGAACCACAAGGGCCGCTGCTCCGATTGCCGCACATATAATGGACTTTACGGATACACTGCCTTTTTCTCTTCTCTTTCTCCGCTTCAGCTGAACACGGCTCATCTCTTTTTCCTCCAATGATAATGAATATAGTAGATGAGGCTGCCTATAAATCCACCTATCGTATTCAGAATTATGTCATCTACATCACAGCTCCCGACCCTTGTGAACAGCTGTGTGATCTCAACGCCACATGAAAAGACAAATCCGATCAGTGTCACATTGAGCACCACGCATCTTTTTTCTCTGCAGAAAAAAGTCACCAGAGCTCCGAACGGGATAAAGATCATAATATTTCCCAGCAGATTCATAAGAGCTATAGCAGGCATAGACCATATCAGACCGATATATCTTCTGATCTCGCGGAACGGTACTGCATTGTACTTCAGCGCTCCACCCGAGTTTCTGCTCCTCCAGTCCATGAAAAACAGAATGTAGCACATTGCTATCAGATATATTATGAAAAGCACGATACCTATGAATTTTTTAAGTCCGTCGTGTTTTCCACTGCTCATTTCGAAGTGCCGTACTCCTTGTAATAGTCGTCAATACGTGCCTTCATGGCATCATCTATGATCACTGTTCCATTGTATGGCTTGTTGTAGAGACATTCTACCACCTCTGCCATTGTAACGATGGAAGTAGTCTTCATACCGAATTCATCCGCTATCTCATCGAGAGCGCCCTTCTCGCCAGTGCCTCTCTCCATGCGGTCAACAGATACCACAAGTCCCTTAACCTCCGCATCTGCCTGAGCCTTGATGATAGGATAGGTCTCTCTGATAGATGTACCGGCCGTCGTCACATCCTCTATGATCACTACTCTGTCGCCATCATTGATCGGCGATCCAAGGAGAATTCCTTTCTCACCGTGATCCTTGGCTTCCTTGCGGTTTGCACAGTATCCGACATCAATTCCATGATTCTCGCTAAGTGCAATAGAAGATGCTACAGACAGCGGGATGCCCTTGTATGCAGGTCCAAACAGGATATCAAAATCCTTCCCAAAGCTGTCTACGATTGCTCTTGCATAATATTCACCGAGCTTTTTGAGCTGTGAACCTGTTCTGTAAAATCCTGTATTTACGAAGAATGGTGTCTTTCTTCCGCTCTTTGTCACAAAGTCACCGAATTTCAGGACCTTGCAGTCTATCATGAAATGGATGAAGTCTTCCTTGTACTGTTCCATTGTGTCTCCTTACTTTACTGCTCCAATGATCTCACTGACTGAATCTATTCCCTGGTCGTTAAGATACTGTTCTATACCGTCTATTATCTCAAGTGTTGCTGTCGGATTGTAAAAATTAGCCGCTCCGACTGCTACTGCACTGGCTCCTGCAAGCATCATCTCTACTGCATCCTGCCATGTCTGAACGCCGCCCATTCCGATAACCGGTATCTGCACTGTATTTGCAGCCTCATATACCATTCTGACTGCTACGGGATGGATGGCCGGACCACTGAGTCCGCCAGTCTTATTTGCCAGGACGAACTTCTGCCTGTTGATGTCTATCTTCATTCCGGTGATAGTATTTATAAGAGAGATACCGTCTGCTCCGCCAGCCTCAGCTGCCTTAGCTATCTCCTTAATATCTGTCACATTCGGAGTGAGCTTCATGACTACAGGCTTGTCTGTCGCCTCTTTTATCTCTTTTGTGATCTTCTCTACCATATGCGGATCAGTACCAAATGCAAGAGCACCCTGCTTTACATTAGGACAGCTGATATTGATCTCAAGAAAAGAAATGGCATCGTCTGTAAGCTTTCTTACGACATTTAAGTATTCCTCTTCTGTGTGCCCGCAGACATTGACACCAATTGTGGCTCCTGATTTCTTTAAAAAAGGCAGGTCATTAGCGAGGAATCTGTCTACTCCGGGATTCTCAAGGCCAATTGCATTGAGCATTCCTGAAGGTGTCTCTGCTATACGTGGCGACGGATTACCTTCCCATGGTACATCTGAGACACCCTTGGTCACTACAGCTCCGAGCTTAGAGATATCCATGAAATCAGAATATTCTTCTCCGCTTCCAAAAGTACCGCTTGCTGTCATTACAGGATTCTTGAGCTTGGCAAAGCCCAGATCTGCTGTCATATCCGGATTCATCAGATGATCACCTCCTGTGCATTGAATACAGGTCCGTCCTTGCAGACCCTTGCCTTCTTTACATTCAGATGATCATTGATATCTATTGTATCAACCGTACATCCAAGGCAGGCTCCTATTCCACAGGCCATTCTCTCTTCCATGGAGACATAGCATGGGACTTTCTTTACCTCTGCAAACTTCTTGACCGCGCGAAGCATTCCTGCTGGTCCGCATGCATAGATGACTCCTGCTGTAAGGTAATTCTGCATGATGGCTCCGATCACATTGCCCTTGAAACCATATTTACCGCTCTCTGTAGCCACATAGACCTTCGATCCTGTCTTCTCGAATTCCTTCATCAGGAAAGGAAAATTCTGATATCCGAGAACTATCTTGCAGCTCTTAGGAAATTTCTTTGCCAGCTGAAGCATTGGCGGGATACCTATGCCCCCGCCTATGATCATGACATCCTTCTCAGGGATATCTATCGGAAATCCGTTTCCAAGAGGTCCGATCATCTCAATCTCATGACCTGAGGTGTACTTTGAGAATTCCCTTGTACCCTCTCCTGAGACACGGTATACGAGTCTCAGTGAACTTCTCTCCATGTCAATCTCACAGATTGAAATCGGTCTCGGCATCAGCCTGCTCTCATCGTCACAGAAGAGATTGACAAACTGACCGGCTCTGGCCTCCCTTGCCGACGGGGTTTTGATCCACATGCTGTAGATACCTTCCGACACCTCTTCCTGCCTGATGATCACAGCTTTTTCTTTTTTCTTTGATTCTCCAGACATTACTTTTCCTCTCAGTACTCTTATGATTCAAGTGCACTCTTGATGTCATATCTCATATCAAGAACTGCGGCTCTTGCTGCATCAGCAAAATGCTCCTCACCGTACTTCTCATAGCCCTTTTTTGTGTAGGCAGCTATGATTCCTCTTGAAGAATTCACAATGGCTCCCTCTCCATTATTATCGAAAAAGCCTTTGAGATCAGCGCCCTTAGCACCCTGTGCTCCGTATCCCGGAACCAGGATAAATGTATGAGGCATACGCTTTCTGAGTTCTGCTCCCATCTCAGGATATGTGGCTCCTACTACAGCCCCGACATCCGAATACTGTACGTCTCTTAACGGCTCACCCCATTCTTCAACCTTGTCTGCCACTTTCTCATACAGTGTATCCCCGCCGATCTTCTGATCCTGAAATTCTCCGCTCGATGGATTCGAAGTCTTCACAAGTACGAAGATACCCTTATCATTAGCCTTGCAAACATCGACAAATGGTTTCACACCATCTGTTCCGAGATATGGATTCACTGTAGCAAAATCTGCATCGAAGACCGGAAGTGTCCTGCTCCCGACTGTCATTGTGCCGAGATGAGCCTTTGCATATGATTCAGAAGTAGATCCTATGTCTCCGCGCTTCACATCTGCAATGACGATGAGACCTCTCTCATGAGCGTAGTCTATTGTCTTCTGATATGCGATGAGCCCCGGAATCCCGAACTGCTCATACATGGCTATCTGCGGTTTCACTGCCGGAACGAGATCATATACTGCATCAATGATCGCTTCATTAAAAGCAAGGACTGCCCCTGCTGCTGCCTCGAGTGTCTCACCACATTCATTGATTGCCTGCTTCTGCAGATACTGTGGAATGAATGCGAGATTAGGGTCGAGCCCTACAACTATCGGAGCATCTTTTTTCTTGATTTCTTCTATGAGTTTTCCTACCATCTGATTACCTTTCTGAGGTTATAATGCCGCCTCTTATGGTCATTATCACTTCACCTGTGAGCGTTCTGCCCGCAAACGGTGTATTCCTTCCCTTGCTCTTAAACTGTGCAGGATCAACTGTCCATTTCTTCTTCGGATCAAAGATCACTATATCTGCTGTTCTGCCTGTACTGATATCTCCCCTGTCTATTCCAAGTATGCGTGACGGATTGTAGCTCATCCTCTCGGCCATACCCATAGGTGTCAGATATCTGCCATTTACCAGAACCGTATTCGTAAGTGCTGCCGAAGTCTCGAGACCTGCGATTCCGAATGGAGCCTTTGAAAAATCTCCGGCCTTCTCCTCCTCGGTATGAGGAGCATGGTCTGTACTGATGCAGTCAAAGATACCTTTTGCAAGGCCGTCTCTTAACGCTGCAACATCTGCTGCTGTCCTGAGAGGAGGATTCATCTTGTAATTCGTATCATTCTTATCAGGTATATCCTCACAGCTGAGTGTGAAATGATGCGGACACACTTCTCCGGTCACCCGGATTCCCATCTGCTTTGCTCTGTACAGATACTCTTCTGCTCCCTCTGTAGAACAGTGACACAGATGCAGTCTGCATCCTGTCTCCTTCGCAAGCATAATGTCTCTTGTAGCTATGATATCCTCTACCGCATTTGATATGCCCTTAAGACCGAGCCTTGAAGCCTCGGACATATTTACGACTCCGCCCTCGACCAGCGGCTTGTCCTCACAGTGATCGAGCACTACTCCGCCTGCTGCATGTATGATCCTCATAGCCCTTCTCATCAGAGAAGAGTCCATGACACTCTTTCCGTCTTCGCTGAACACACGACATCCGGCTTCTATTAAGCCTTCAAGATCCGACAGTTCTCTGCCTTCGAGTCCTTTCGTAATGGATCCGGCCTGAAGTACCTTCACCTTGCCATATGCATCCGCCTTGTCCGTGACATACTTCCAGGTATCTGTATTGTCTACTACAGGAGATGTATTGGCCATTGCAACAATCGTAGTAAATCCACCTGCTGCTGCCGCGTCTGATCCAGTCTCTATAGTCTCCTTCTGTGTCTGTCCCGGATCCCTGAGATGTACATGCATATCTATGAATCCTGGCATCACCCAGCATCCTGAAGCATCTACTAGGCGGTCTGCCTCTTCAGCAATGATGTCTGTTGCAATTCTTGCTACTCTGCCATCCTCGATCAGAAGATCACAGATGCTGTCAAGACGATCCGCAGGATTGATGATACGTCCATTCTTTATTAGTATATTCATCCTATTCTCCATTTCTCATCACATGCATCCAGATAATTACCTATGTCAGCTGCCTGTCTGTAGCTTCAGGAATGCCTCTTCCTTCTTCATATCCTCATCATCAGGAAACTGTGTCAGATAGCTATCAGCACTGTCAAGTGCGCTTGCAAAATCTGCCTTCTTCTCAAATCCGATGACACGAAGCTTCAGTACCTTCTTAGAAGCTCTGGCTTCCTTCGGCATATCATCATAGAAATCCTCTGCACAATCATCCATTCCGACCGATATCAGAGTCTGATATGCGCTCTCATACAGGGATGTACGCTTTGACAGACTACAGGCCTTTTTCAGATCAGCAACCGCCTTCTGGGGCCTGTTGATATCAGCATATATACAGCCTCTTAGAAACACTGCCTTGTAGTCATCTGCATCGAACTTCATAAGGCCATTCAGCGTATTGATCGCATCGCCATTCTTTCCGAGTTCATGCTGGGCTGATGCCTTGTATAAAGCTATATCCTTCTCATCTCTGCCAACAGTTGACGAGAGCGCAAGAGCCTTATTGAAACTCTTAAGAGCCTTGTCATACTGTCCGTCATCCATCTGTTCAATGCCTGTACGCTTGTATTCATCCTGCTTCTTCTGATTGCCGCAGGAAGACACACTTACAGCCATTGCAGCGATGAGTGCCATGGATATTATTTTTGATGTCCTGAATTTTCTCATAGTGATTTAATTATAACAAAAACAAGCCCCGAATAAAAGGGCTTGTTTATCATTATTCATTGTCAGACTGTACTTTTTCATCGTTCTGAGGGAGGCGGATCTTGACCTTTAAGATACGCTTCCTTCTGACTACTGCTGCGGTCAGTATCACGCCTTCCTTGGTCACATAACTCTCTCCGACACGAGGGAGATGATCGAACAGTCCCAGCAGATATCCACCGATTGTATCGTAATCATCCGACTTAAACGGGAGGTCCAGCTCATCGCACAGGTCATCAAGATTCATGCTGCCAAGGACTGTGTACTCTCCAGGACCGTTCTCTACGATATCATCCTCTTCTGTCTCGTCAAACTCATCCCTGATGTCTCCAACGAGTTCCTCGAGCAGATCTTCAAGTGTCACGATTCCTGAAACCGAACCATACTCATCAAGGACTATTGCCATATGGATCCTCTTCTTCCGCATTTCATCGAAGAGATCATCAGCATTCTTGAACTCATAGGTAAAGAATGGTTCTCTGATATGCTTTCTGATAGAGAATCCTTCTTTCTCATCACGGGTCAGCAGATCCTTCATATTGAGGATTCCTATCACATGATCGGTGTCCTGCTCATATACCGGGAATCTCGTATACTTGTCCTGCATGAATACACTTCTGATCTGCGCATATGACCAGTTCACATTGATCATCGTGACATCTATTCTAGGGATCATGAGCTCTCTGACTTCGGTATCCGAGAAATCAAAGAGATTATTGATATAGTCCTTCTCATCATTCTCTATGGCGCCACTCTCATTGCCGACGTCTACTATTGTCCTGAATTCCTCCTCTGTCATGGAGTTCTTTTCTGGCTTGTTGGCCCCGACTATATAGAGTATGCCACTGACTATATGATTCATTATGAAGATGATCGGTGTAAGAACAACCATCAGTACATGAATGATGCCAGCTACCTGAAGTGACATCGAAAGCGCTCTTCTTGATGCCAGATTCTTCGGTGTCACTTCTCCAAAGATCAGTACCAGAAGAGTCATGATACCTGTTGCTATACCTGCTCCTGCACTTCCAAACATCTTCATAAATACTACTGTTGCAAGAGATGATGCTGAGATATTGACGATATTATTGCCGATCAGGATTGCCGATAGCATCTTGCCTGCCTTGCCGGTGACCTTCTGAACCATTCTGGCCCTTTTGTCACCTGCATCAGCCATTGTACGGATTTTGAACTTGCTGACCGTTGTAAGAGCTGTCTCTGATGAAGAGAAAAAGCCTGACAACGCTATAAGAACTATAAGTATAACTAACTGAAAAACTACCATTGTCTGATCCACCTGCCAAATGTATTATAGTTCCTATAAGTATATCACAATCCATGCCTATTTCAAAAGGAAGCATCCTGTATATTCTTTTCCCTCATAAAATAATACTGCTCTCCTTTCTATTATTTTCATTTTTTCTGTAGCATGAATTATGATTCTGCTGGCATCTCCAGGTACATATATCTTCTTCAACGAACCATCAGCCATTTCAGCCCTTATCATATATCCGCTGGCATCCGGATCACTGTCAAAGTAAACCACTTCCGAAGTTCCTTCATCCACAGTTCTTGAAATCGCCTGCTGAGGTCTGATATACGCTGCCTGAACCTTTTCTGAATCAATGTAAAACTCTTTGCCATCAAGTGTCTTAAAATCTGCTCTTATGATGTATTCGTACAATCCTGTACGATCAGGAGTGTGAATATAATACCCGCTGCCATCTATGTCATCAAGTCGCTTTTCACTCTCATCAGGAAATAATCTTCTGATCATTGTCCTGTATCCTGATGCATGCTCATCTGTTTCATACTCCAGACTATTTCCGCTGGTAGAATAGATATCTTTCTGTGCAGTCTTCTTTATTACAGGTGCCTTAAGGTCATATGTTGATTCTGTCTTTGTTTCAGACATGAGACTCTTATAGAGCCTGCCGCTCTCAACAGATCTGATACATGCATGAGCACTGAGCTCATACTGCCTTCCATCAAGCAGTCTTGCATCTGATATGACTATGTTTTCAGCATCATGATAATCCGTATGCATTAATGCACCATTATCTGCCCTATAGAATACTCTGATATAATCAGCTGGTGACTCCTCATCGAATGTCACTCCCAGTGATCTGCATCCCTTGGCTGTATCTTTTATTACAGGTCTTCTTATGAATGCTGTTTCAATGTAGTCTGAGTAGTCAGAAGTCTCAGAAAGATCTGTCTTTCCTATCTGTGATCCTTCACTCTTTACACGGTATTTGTATACGCTCTGCCGCTTAAGGGTCTCGTTGAATATCAGGAGGTCATCACCGGTATTTTTTACCTTTCCTGCTTCTACCCATACGGCCATACCCTCACATACTTCACGTCTTTCAACTATATATCCTGAGGCGTTCCTGTCAGAGCGTATGGCAATCTTTACCTTGAGAGAGTCTCCTGTATCTTCGCATGAAAACTCTGTCTCTGGCTTTTCCAGAGATTCTGTCCTTGCAGTCTGTGAAAGAGTACGCACATATTTACCCTTATAGTAAAAATCTGCCGCTATGTCATAACTCATACCGGGTTTAAGGGAATCAATAACAACAGATGACTGCATTCTTTTACCAGCAGTTCTGATAATAGCAGGAACATTCACCCTGCTGCCATCAGCTGCGGTCACTGTCAGTTCTATCCTGTCTGTCTCTGACTTTAAATCCCACATCACACGAAGAGATGAAAGACCTGTCTCGACAAATAAAGGCTTGTTATGATCATCATTTTCTACTATATTTCCTGCAGTACGATTGGACAGGAATCTCTGTCTCCATTTTCTTAGATCAGAGCGATCATCATAGAGCATCTGCCTTGTCGCTTTGATGTCATCATCATTAAACTTCCATTTCTCTACAGGAGAATCACCGAAAGCCTTGTCAAGCGCTGCATCATATTCATCTTCTCTCCACACAGAGCCTGCTATCAGACTTTTCTTATTGTGAGAGTCGATATTCCTCACATATACAGGTGCACTTTTCAGTGTATCCGCTGATGAACCGCTTAATCCACGTTTTCCATCATGAGATATATCATCTGTTGTATCTTCTGCATCTTCTGACATGATATGTGCCCTTGCCGTACAGACTGAAGTATGGCCATTATTATCAGAGGCCCTATAATACACATTTACACTTCCGACATCACCCAGATTCTTCATGACCTCAATATCAAAAGTACTCTCAGACGGATCTGTATATACTCCTATCTGCTCATTAGGTATGTCTCCATCACAGAGATCAGTTACATTTACTGTATCTGGATTTAACAGCCGCCTTCTTATATCATCCGGATCTGATAGCTCATCTGCGTAGAAATAGCTGTCATACGCTGTGATTATCGGATATTCATCCCAGACAGCATATATCCTGACAACGGCCTCATCATCTTTAAATGACACATTCCCCATATCAAGCGCCTTTGCATACAGGCCAATTGAATCCCTCAGGGCATGGCCTTCACGGAAGATTCCATTATCACTGTATACTGCCTTGTCATCCAGGCTCCATCCTTCATATGCCACTGGATGAAGCAGATTATTTTTCTTTACGCTTTTCCTGAAATAATCCTTCTGATTCTTTTCCGGTCCGGTGTTTCCTGGAAAAGTGTACGCCATGACAATATTTCTTTCCTGATAGTTCTTCGCTCCATTTGTCTGACCATTTCCATCAAAAAGGAATGTAAATCTGCTGTCCCACACGCCACAGAATGTGTGATCATCCCCATAGATTCTTGTAATTCTCTCACCTGAGTATCTTTCGTCTCCATATCCTCCATCAGCATTCCTATCCCTCCATCCTGTCTGCTTCAGTCCTGCTGTGACATCCCTGCCATCATAAAAGATTCTTGATCTGTCAGTCTCATACAGATCAGATGCTACCGTGAATTCAGTCGGTTCTCTCCAGTAATATAATGTCTTTTCCGGATCTTCTGAACTGAAGTGATCGTTCTTTACTGGCAGATCAGCTTCATATGAGGCTTCCAGAAGACAAGATAAAACCAGGGTACCTGTTCTGCCATTAGTATCCTCATCCTTATATTTACCCAGTCCTGATCTGAGACCTGCTGTATGTCCATAAACCTTATCAAACGCAAGTTCAAATCCGCTCATCTGCTCAGTAATTGATATCTTCTCTTCATCGTTTAGCCCATCATATGTCTCCTGCGAATAGTCAATACCTCCTCCTGCTCCCCATGGAGAGTATAGTTCTGCCATCACCCGTCCTGGATCTCTGTCAGTCTCTCTTGTAAGAAAAGTTCCTTTTGTTGATCCTATAAGGCTTTCTTCAGATTCATCATAAAAGAAACGTACAGTATGACCCGGATTTAAATATATGACATTATGGCCCGTCGCATCAGGCTCTACCACTGAACCTGCAAGCATATAAAAGAGTCCGTTCTGAAAAACAGCATCCTTCTTCGAATCTTTTATAGCTACATTCCTGTAATAGATCAGCTTTCCACTGTTATAAATCCCGTGTATTGCACCATCTATCTCAATCAGATCATTTTCTTCAGTGAGCTCATCTCCCATTGTCAGATTGCCACCAAGGCAGTTCCTGATTCCGTACTCACAGGCACTGATCACAGCATTTTTCATCTGTGATAGGCCGTAATTCATTATTCCACAGCCACATTTCCCGCTAATGCCTGAAATATCAAGGTCTGAATAAAATTCACCACGCGCAGATCTTTTGATTATTATCCCAGTTCCCTGCAGTGAAGACTTTATGCTGGTAGTTCCCTTGCCATTTATCTGGAATGGCACATGCATTGCATCATCACCATATATATTGTCAGTCTTATTCTTGCCTGCAGAAACTCCAGTATTGCCCCCGTATATGTTTACAGCCGTCTCCGGCTCTATCATAAGATGACCATAAGTACAGACTATTCCTGAATCTGCTCCGTTTATGATACCTCCTGTCACAGTCAGCGATGATTTGATTCCATCGTCAATATCATCAAATATTCTCTCATCAGAAACAGCCTGCCTTTCTATGGCATCGATTTCTTCATCCCCCATATCATGATAGTAATTCATTGCCTGTCTCAATGTATCCATATCTCTGGTACAATCTATGCCAGTGTCATCTGAATATATCACAATATCATCCGGGAGTACTATCTTCTTGGAATTCCATAGACCACATGCAACTGCCCTGCTGCCAGCAGGCTGTGATTGCCATGCGCCCGAATGTCTCACACAGATAGTGACATCCTTTCCAATGCTGATGTCGCCATGATTCTGGATACCAGCCCCTCTCGTGCCAGCCATTCCGGAAAATGGTCCTGTCAGGACATTGATACTGGAACTCCTCACATTGACAGTACCCTTCGTCCGGCCATTATTCTCACCATTCTTCCTGTCTGGAAGCACATGCTTTCTGAATATACTGCTATTAAATCTCCCACTGGTCGTATCAAGTGCCTCATAAATGCCATGATATGCTGCATCATGAAATACATCAATTCCCTTGACGCCTTCTATAATGCATTCTGAAATATCCAGACTGCCACTGCCCCTGAAGTCAAATGCGTCCCCACAGTCACCTCTTATCAGACTCTCTGATATATCAAGAGAAGCATTGCCCTGAATATAAACGCCATTGAACCTGCCATATATACTGCTGTCTGCACTCACAGATGCACTGGCCGCATGTCCTGCATAAGAATTTATGAGTCCTAATCCTGTACCATAATATCCATCGGTACCCGTCAGCCTGTATACATCTTTATCCCCCATTCCATACAGTGTACTGGACGCTATAGCGCATCTCCCATAACGCATGACTAAAGCGCTTCTCCCAGCACTGACCTCAGAATTTATAAGAGAAAGTGTCCCGGATGTCGTACTTCGTCCATCATAGGTCTCATCAAATCCTACAAGTATTCCTACTCCTTCAGTACCTCCAGAAGCATTCTCTGTAATGTATTCTCCTCCATCGGTTGGTGTACTTATGATATCACCGGAATATGCATCCACATATATATTTTCAAGTGACAGAGATGCTCCTTCTATTACCAGAAACAGCGTTCCCTCCCCGCTTCTTTTTACTCTTCTGCCATTTCCATTTATATGAACTGTTGAAATGTCGCTTTCTGACAGCCATTCACGCCTGTTCTTCCCATCTACGATACACTGTGCTCCATTACTGTCGATACTTCGTGTCAATGACAGATCTGGATACTTGTGCACCTTCTCGGAAAGGTCTGATGCATCTCTTATATATCTGTCTTTAGGAGTAGTGTATGATTCATTCAATGTACCAGAAGTGGTTGCAGACTCCATGGTAGTGTAATACTCAGTATGCTCTTCTCCCTTTTCATCCTTATATGTCCATGAATGTGATTCATCCCAGTAGTATGTCTGCGAATATTTTACAGTTACCTGATATTCTTCATAGTCCAGCAGATGATCAAGTCTTACTTCAGCACTGTTGCCATAAGAATTCAGCGTGATCTGTTCACTACCAGATCTGCTTCTCCCGGCCCCTGTTGATTTAACAGGACTCATAGTCCAGCTCACAGTATCAGAATATGAGCCTGAACTCCTTCTTGGTACAGAAAATGTCATTGTCTTGCTGAATTCACCACTACCCGCATCAACAGCAGTGACCTTTATATTTCTATGCCGTACCTGCTGAGTCAGATCTTCACGTGCCACAACGACTGCCTGTTCTGACTGTATACCCTGATCAGATACATCCTTCCCAGACCCCTCCGTCTCTTCAGCCATCACTTCAGATACAGGCATAGAACTGATACTGCCAATCATGAATGTACCTGCCAGAATTACTGATATGATTCTTTTAATTACTTTTTTCAATTAATCCCCCTCACTGATATACTGCAAGGCAGCTCATACCACCATTTGCATCAACAGATAACTGTTTCCACCTGACAAATGTCCTGTCTTCCACCTCTGGTGCCTTGACATTCTCAATTTTTTCATATCCCTTTGACGCTCTTCTCACATAGTACAGAAAATTTTCTCCCTCACTATAGTCAAATCCTGAGTCTCTCGCTATCTCCCATGGAATGTAATAATTCATACAGACAGTAGGTCTCCTGCTTTCTCTTTCCACAATTGATGTCGTCTGCGCCTCTACTGTCCCCTTTTTCCCATTTGGAAAGGTATATTTTTCCGTCACATGAGCTGACAGAATCCCCTTATAGATATCTGCTGCCTTTACCTCTATCTCTATATCCTTTCCATCGGACTTCATCTTGCCCAGAAAATTGCTGATAAAATCATCAATCAGAGCATCATTGTCTCCAATCTCATCTGTTCCTGTGATACAGGCCTTATTCAGAGACTGCCTAGCTGCTGAATCAAGGGAACGTTCCAGTTCAGCCTTCCTGATATCCCGTGAGTGAAGGCTTAATAGTATCATTATAATAAGAATAACCGATACCGCTCCTGCCAGTGAAAATACCAGCTGCTTCATGCATTCCTCCTCTCAACAGCCGTGACAAATACCTGATAATCTGATACTACATGATTGCTGTCTATCACATTCACCACAAGTCTGTAACTGCCCGGTGTATCAAACGTGAGTACCTGATCTGTTCTCGAAAGAACCTGGTCTGTCACCTCATATCCCTCATTGTCAAAATCTCCTCCCTCAAGCAGATAGACATGACTGATATGAATCTTATCTGCCCTTCCTCCATTGACCTTAATAAGAGCTGGAATACTAACCTGTCTTCCACAAATGACCAGTTCTTCTCCGGACATATCCATATTTGCTGCCGGAATATCCATATGCTTCTTAAGTGCTATCTCTGATGAAGCAAAAGACTCCTGTACAAGTGAAGTATCTATCTTACCGGTGATCACACCCAGCTTTCCTATTAGCGATAGTCCGCCAAAAATCAGTCCAATGACCAGGACCGTCACAACCGCCGCCAGTATTGATTCCCCATATTCCTTGATTACTGTCTGCATCTGCATCCCCCTTTCTTTTAAAATATCAGAATGATGTCACCGCATTAAGTACCATGGCAAAAAAGCCTGTCAAAGCTATACCTGCTGCACAATAAAGTATTGCCATTCCAAAATCTGAAATCAGTATTTTCATATAACCTCCTGTCAGAGCACTGAAGATATGCTGTGTCTGGCATTATATCCTATCAGTGGTATTCTGTATGTGTAATTGAGTGTAGCCCTGCCATATGAAGGATACGAGTGCCCTTTCTGTGACACCGAAACCACTTCCAGTGCGTCTGTGCTTTCTTCCCCAAACTGCTGTCTTGCATCAGCCTTACATGAATCTATGACTTCCTGTGAGTAATTGGAATTTTCTATTCTGCTGACGTATGACAGAAGTGCCTCATCTGCCTTTGTAGATCTGATTGATGAACCAATTATGCTGACTCCCATACAGGTAAGCACTATCAGAAAAAATATCCCCATAAAACTCTTGATTACTGTTTCCATCTGTCACCTCCTACACGACGCCCCTAGCCATGCTTCCCATATATACCACAAACAGAAGCATCATATCACAGACCAGCTTGAGTCCTCCTGTCAGCTGCGGTGCAAGGAACAATGCGTACATACCTGCAAGTGAATCCGAGTCAGCTGCCCGCTTTGCTTTATCACTCATCTCCTGATTGCGTCTGATGATATCAGCTATCTGTCCCCTGGCTTCTCCGCCTTTTCCTTCTGAGATTGAATACAGCATCTTCATGGTTGATCTGACTGCAGGAAGAGTAAACTCTGAGAGAAAATCTGTATACGCATTTTTATCATTTGGATTAAGCCTCAGTCGCCCTATCATTTTCTTCAGCTCAGGCTTTATGATCTCGGGTGCGTCATCGTAGGATTTGAAAACCGCCATCTGCACATTTTCTGACTGCATCAGAAGTGATAACTGCATCAGCCATTCCGGAAAGCATGCCTTGATATACTCTGTGAGCTTCTTTTTTGCCGCCTTCTTACCCAGCTGATCAAAGAAACCATTCCCGTAATTCTCAAATCTCTCGTACTGCTTCACATATTCTCTTTCCCTGTCGGTATCGTCAGCGAAATATCCTGCTGTGAGCTTCGAATCCGCCTTGTAGTATATAAACAGATCAAGCACCAGAACCACAACTGTGATCACCTGAGCAAACGTATTTGCAGACACATCCAGATTCATACGTCCTGCCATATAGTAAACCATGGAGCATAACAGAAGTGAAGTAATGATGGAAAGAACTATTTCTCTTCTCTTCACCTTTTTCTCCTGCTGAAGAGCATATACTCTGTCTGCCCACATTCGTCTGGATTCAAGAAGGAGCTCCACCGACTCACCATATTCTCCGCCAAGCGCCTCTGTCCTCAGGGCAAATCTGTGCATCACTGTCAGTCCCTGATATGGATATCGCTTCTCTATTATCTTAAGGGCCTTTTCCTCGAAATCAGATTCATTGTATGTATTACGAATGTGATCAATTGCTGCACCTATGGTCTTTTTCATCTCACCCGGTTCGAATAGATCATAGGTATCCTCGAGCGTCGTCAGTACCTTTCTGCTCTTCATAAAAGAATACAGGAACTGTTCCATGTAAATATTGAGATCTGAAAACTTCTGCTGGTAATACCTGTTCCTGTATGTATTCCTGATGAGCAACGGAAGTACTATCATTCCTGCCACAAATAATACAATCTGTGGTATCACATGCAGACCGAAGAACCTCCCAAGTATAAAAAGTGCAACTATAACGATACTGTATCTGACAACAGCTTTCTTAGGCGAAAATACATAGCCGTAAGCTGACAGTTCGTCTGACAGCCTGTTCTTTGTCTTCGTCTTTGCTTTCGATTTTTTTGAAACTCTTTTCAGAAAATCACCCCCTGCTTCCTGCTTTTCCTATAAATGTCATTCCCCTTCGCATTTTCTCCTGAAATTTCCTGTCCATATCATTGCATTCCCTGCCATAGCTGACTGCCTTCTTCTCAGCAACCATGCCGGATGCTGCAGGCATGGAAGGTGCATGATAAGAGGTAAATTTCCTGATCTGCTCCTGATCTGGCTCAGTATATACATACGGATCATCGATGTTTGCTTCTTCGAATTTCTTCTTCACCTCATCCGGGAAACAAGCGTCGGTCAGTTCACCTCCATCAAGTATCAGAAGGCACTTATTGTCTCTGCCTCTGCGGTAAAAAAAACCTACCTGATCCACATATCTCATCAGGCCACAGCTTCCATCACTTCGTGTCACAAGCTTCTTTCTGATAAGGACAGCTACATCTATAAAACTGTAAATATCGTTCTCAAGCCTTCCTTCAGATCGCAGATTCCCAGCCATATTGAGCATTCTGTCAGGAACCTTCCTCACATCGTCTGTATGAAGCGTGGTCATGCCGCGTACTCCTGTAGAAAAACCTTCCATCAGGTACACTACTTCCTTGGATCTGGCTTCCGACAGCATCATCCACTTGGGATTGAGTCTGAGACAGGTCTTAATAGCCTTGGTGTAATCCATGACAGGATTGATCCGAAGCTCCACACTGTCGCTTCCCGGATTCAGTGCTGCATAATGCCATTCCGGGTTGTCCTCAATAGTGATGACACGTTCTGACTTCGGTATATACTGTGAAAAGAACTTCGCACACTCGGTCTTGCCGACCCCGGGCTCTCCACAGAACACCATATTCATCTTCGCACGTACACAGTTGATCAGAAGATTGATCATCTCATCAGTCAGATAACCGTCACGGGTCATGCCCTCCCGGGTGAGCCTCGTAAATGGCATTGACTTCCTGATGCAGATGGCTCTGCCAGAAATGGCTGCCGATTCATGAACTATGGTGATGCGAAGCGTATCTGTCTCTGCCTCCAGGACAGGCGACTGCTTATGAAACTGCTTGCTGACACAGTTGGCAACTCTTTTCGTAAAAGCAGCCACAAAATCTTCCGGCAGCTCAGTCTCCGGCGAATACCTCTCATTTGAGGTATTCGACAGCCACAGCCGTCTCCCGTCAAAGTCTATGTCTGTAATCGAATCATCCTCTATATACTGGTACAGAGGTCCGAAGAATTCAGGCGTGATCACGACCTTCGTGGTCTCCTCCGCCATATCAGAATCCTCCCATCAGCATAATGATCCCCTGTGGTGTAGTAGTCGGTTTGGTAACTGTGGTGCCAGATGATGCAGCACCAGTGGCCTTACTGAAAAAATCAGTAATAAGATTTGAAAATGCCTTGCCTACAACACTGCCTCCATCCTTTCCGATAAGGAATGTCACAAGTGCTATGAGTGCTAAAATAGCTACAACGGTAATTAATGCCGGTCCATATTCTTTCAGAATATCTTGCATAGAATATTTGTTCTCCCTTCAATATAAAATATTATACTAATACGTTACTAAGTTTTCTTAATGCGCATCTATGGAGATAAAAATCCTGAAAAGATATGGTGAGCTCTCCCTCATTTCGTTTTCTTAACTCCTTGCGTAAAGGATATACTCTTTTAAAATGGAAATCAATTAACAAACGATTAAAGTTTTATAAACTCGAGTTTATAATTTGTTTAGAAATTGTTTAGAATTAGGGTACAAAAAAGGACGGCACTAAGTGTCGTCCTCTGTTAGTTAAAAAGACTTCAAGTCTTATTTATAATTTATTCAAATATCATTAAAAGCAGAAATTTTATCCTAAAGCTGTGAGCATTCTCTCTGTTATCGGTTCAAAAGGAGCCTCTATCTCATAAGACTTTCCTTCGTCTTCCTTCGCTGCATACTCAGGATCAATAGGAAGCTTCCCAAGTACAGGAAGACCGAGCGACTGAGCTACCTCATCTATATGGCTCTCACCGAATACAGAAATCTTCTCACCACAGTGAGGGCACTTCATATAGCTGTAGTTCTCAACTATTCCAAGCACTGGCACATTCATCATGGAAGCCATGTTGTAGGCCTTCTTCACTATCATGCTGACGAGATCCTGAGGGCTCGTAACTATCACCACACCATCTACAGGAAGTGACTGGAATACTGTAAGAGGCACATCGCCTGTTCCTGGCGGCATATCCACGAAAAGATAGTCCAGATCTCCCCAGACAACATCAGTCCAGAACTGCTTTACAACATTAGCGATTACCGGCCCTCTCCAAATGACCGGAGCCTCCTCATCATCAAGAAGGAGATTTATCGACATGATCTTAGTGCCATCTGCGGCCTCAATAGGATATGAGCCCTTGTCATCACCATACGCAGGCCCGTGAACTCCATACATCTTCGGTATCGAAGGACCCGTGATATCGGCATCGAGGATTCCTACCTTATATCCGTCACACACCATCATTGCAGCCAGCTGTCCGGTCACGAAACTCTTTCCGACACCGCCTTTGCCGCTTACAACACCGATCACGTGCTTAATGCTCGAATACTTATTCAGATCCTCATGAAAATCAGGCTGTGCCTGCTTCTGCGGCTCACCCTTTATCCCCAGATCCTTGCGGAACTGCTCCACTTCTTTATCTATTTCTTCCTGATTCTTTTCCTTAGCCACGTCAACCTCCTGCTATAAGTCTGATTCCCAGACCTTCTTTTTTGTTTATATATTATTTCTTTGCGGCCTTATGCACCGCTGCGTCGAAAGAGAGCGAGAGCGAGTCATGAACAGCTGCATGTGATAGCTGCTCCGTCAAACACTGCGTTTTTTCATAATATGAAAGAAGGACTGAGAACCAGCGAATTCCCAATCCTTCTATCAACAATTTGACAATAGATATAATACCACAACGAAACCGAAATGTCACATCTTTTTTGTAAAAAATTGAACAAATTTTAGTGCTTTTTTTAGTTATTTTCACCAAAAAAACACAAAATAGCCGATTTTTGGACACATCCTGAAACTAAAAGACACCCGGGATAAAAATCCCGGATGTCCCTTATTTTTCAAGAAACGTTTAAGAAAACGTTCAACTTTCCTTAAGCTTCTCCTTCCTTAGCCTTCTGAGCCTTGATAGCCTCAGTAAGAAGAGGAACGATCTTATTCAGATCTCCTACCAGACCATAGTCAGCTACGTCGAAGATAGGTGCTCCCTCGTCCTTATTGATGGCGATGATCACATCTGACTCCTCCATACCTGCTACGTGCTGGATGGCACCTGAGATACCGATTGCGAAATAGATATTCGGACGAACGGTCTTTCCTGTCTGACCAACCTGGAGATCCTTTGGCTTCCAGCCATTATCAACAACGGCACGTGAGCATGATACCATAGCTCCCTTACCGAGTGCGTCTGCAAGGTCATCAAGAAGCTTGAAGTTCTCTGCTGAGCCGACTCCACGTCCACCAGATACAAGGATCTTGGCGTCCATGATGTTAGCAACCTTTGCTACGTCCTTTACTACCTTCTCGATAGTTACAGACTTGTTGTTCTCGGAGATCTGTATGTCAGCCTTGATGACTTCTGGCTTTCTGCCAGCTACTGGCTCGAGCTTCTGCATAACTCCTGGACGAACTGTAGCCATCTGAGGACGGTTATTCGGGCAGGCGATGGTAGCAATTGTATTACCACCGAATGCAGGACGTGTCATGAGCAGCTGATTGTGCTTCTGCTCTACTCCCGGCTTAGCCTCAAGCGGGAAGTCTCCGATATCGAGCTTGGTGCAGTCTGCGGTAAGACCTGTAGCTACACGAGCTGATACTGTAGGTCCAAGGTCACGTCCGATTGCTGTAGCGCCTACAAGCATGATCTCAGGCTTATACTCATTGATAACACCTGCAAGTGCCTGTGCATACTGCTCTGTACGATATGTCTCGAGGAGAGGATCATCTACGATGATGACACGGTCAGCACCATACTCACCAAGTCTGTCAGCGAGACCCTCAACCTTTGATCCGATAAGGACTGCAGTTACCTGCTCTCCTAATGTGTCTGCTAATTCTTTTCCTTTACCAATAAGCTCAAGAGAGATAGAAGAAAGCTCTCCGTCTACCTGCTGAGCATAGGTAAATACTCCTTTATAATCTTCTAAAGCCATTATTTTACCTTTCTCTCAAAAGAGTTATATCTTCGTTAAATGAGGTGCTTCTCATTGAGCTTGCCCATGATGTAATCAACAGATTCCTGTGGGTCAAGAGTAACCTTTTCTCCAGCTCCCTTACGAACCTTATCAGAAGCCTTGGCAATCTTCGTAGGTGAACCCTTGAGTCCGAGATCCTTGTCATCAACATCCTTAAGGTCCTTACGGCCCCATACGGTAATCCTCTCGTCCTTCTGGTCGATTGCATCAAAGATTCCGCCCGGTGTCATGTACATTGGCTCCTTGCTAAGCTCTGCAAGAGCAGTGATAAGGCATGGCATCTGAGCCTTCAGGATATGATATCTGTCATCATACTGTCTCTTTACTTCAACAGTCTTTGCAGCCTCATCTACCTTGATATCCTCTGCATAAGAGATAACAGGGATTCCGAGATGCTCTGCGATCTGTGGTCCGACCTGTGCTGTATCACCATCGATAGCCTGACGTCCTGTGATGATCAGGTCATAATCGATATTTCTGAGTGCTCCTGCGATAGTGGTCGAAGTAGCCCAGGTATCAGCACCACCGAGTACACGGTCAGTAACGAGGATACCATCATCAGCTCCCATAGCCATAGCCTCGAGCAGAACGTCCTCTGCCTTTGGAAGACCCATTGTAAGAACTGTGACAGTTGTGCCTGGATGTGCTTCCTTTATACGAAGTGCAGCCTCAAGACCAGCCTTGTCATCAGGGTTCATGATCGTAAGCATTGCTGCACGGTTAAGGGTTCCGTCCGGGTTGAATACTACGCCACCCTTGGTATCCGGAACCTGTTTAATACATACTACAATTTTCATGTATCGTTTGCTCCTTTATTTGATAGTTCTTAGTTATTAGTTCTAAGTTATTAGTTATTAGTTCTAAGTTATGAGTTTATATCATCAGAATACTTACTTTGAACTCAGAACTTTGAACTCAGAACTTTGAACTTTGAACTTACTTAAGTAAGTTTCCTGAAATAACCATTCTCTGAACTTCTGATGTACCTTCGTAGATCTCTGTGATCTTGGCATCACGCATCATACGCTCTACATCGTACTCACGTGTATATCCATAACCACCGTGAAGCTGTACAGCCTTTGTAGTAACCGCCATTGCTGCTTCTGCTGCGAAAAGCTTTGCCTCTGCTGCCTCTACTGAGAATCTAGGCTTGTTCTTCTTTGCCTCTGCTGCTGCATATACAAGGTACTGAGCTGCCTGCATGCGTGTAGCCATATCAGCGAGCTGGAACTGGGTATTCTGGAATGCTCCGATAGTGCGTCCGAACTGCTTTCTCTCCTTAACGAACTCAACAGTACGGTCTATAGCGCCCTCGCCAAGTCCAAGAGCCTGAGCTGCGATTCCGATACGTCCACCATCAAGAGTATGCATTGCTTCCTGGAAGCCCTTGCCTCTTACGCCGAGAAGGTTCTCAGCCGGGATACGGCAATCCTGGAAAATAAGCTCGTATGTAGATGAAGCACGGATACCCATCTTCTTCTCCTTGGTTCCGAATGAGAATCCAGGAGTTCCCTTCTCAACGATGAATGCTGAGAAATTCTTCTTTGGACGGCCCTTCTTATCTGTAGTAATATCTGTTACTGCGATGATGACATAGATATCTGCTTCCTTACCATTGGTGATGAAGCACTTTGATCCGTTGAGTACCCACTCATTTGTCTTCTCATCGAGAACAGCCTTGGTCTGTGCTCCCTGAGCGTCTGTACCTGCTCCTGGCTCAGTAAGAGCGAAGGCTCCGAGCTTCTCGCCCTTTGCAAGAGGTACAAGGTACTTCTGCTTCTGCTCTTCTGTACCGTAGTTAAGAATAGGGTCACAGCAGAGTGATGAATGAGCTGAAACGATAACGGCTGTTGTACCACAGACCTTTGCGAGCTCCTCTACACACATAACGTATGTAAGCGGATCACAGCCCTGTCCGCCGTACTCCTTTGGAATAGCAATTCCCATAAAGCCGTACTTTGCCATTTTCTCAACAGTTGCTCTCGGGAACTCCTCTGTCTCATCGATTTCCTGTGCGAGCGGCTTTACCTCTTTCTGAGCGAAATCAGCGAAGAGGGAACGAGCCATCTCATGCTTTTTATCTATAATAAAATCCATGGATTAATTTTCCTCCATTATTAGGGGTTAGGAGTCAGGGGCCAGGGATTGGTTTACCAAAAACCCTATCCCCTATATCCTATCCTCTTTACTGCTTGTCAACCGGAACCTTATTCTTGAAGCCCTGTGAATAATCATAGAAGCCTCTTCCACTCTTGACACCGAGATGTCCTGCACGAACCATCTTCTTAAGAAGCGGAGCCGGACGATACTTGGAATCTGCTGTCTCTGTATAGAGTACGTTCATGATCGCAAGTACGATATCAAGTCCGATGTAGTCGCCGAGCTCAAGTGGTCCCATTGGGTGATTGCATCCGAGCTTCATGGCATTATCAACACCCTCGATATCTGCAACACCCTCTGAATATACGAAGATTCCTTCGTTGATCATCGGGATGAGGATACGGTTTGCAACGAAGCCTGCTGACTCCTGAACACGTACAGGCGTCTTTCCAAGCTTTCTTGCGATCTCCTCAACCTTCTCTACTGTCTCGTCAGGTGTGTTAGCGCCCTTGATGACCTCGATGAGCTTCATAACAGGTGCCGGGTTGAAAAAGTGCATTCCGATCACAGGAGTCTTTAAGCCTGCACCGATCTCTGTGATTGAAAGTGATGATGTATTTGATGCGAAAATGCAGTCAGGATTCTTGACGATATTCTCTTCAAGATCTTTGAAGCAATTCTTCTTGATGTCCATAACCTCAAGAGCAGCCTCTACTACGAGATCAGGATCTGTAGCGATTGTATTGAGACCTGTCTTGAACTTGCCAACGATAGCGTCAGCCTTGGCCTGATCCATCTTGCCCTTGCTTACGAGCTTGTCAAGATTCTTCTTTACCTTGCCGAGTCCGCCCTCAGCGAACTCCTCTTTGATGTCGCAGAGATATACTGTCTCTACTTCATCGCACTGTGCGAATGTCTGGGCAATTCCTGAGCCCATAGTTCCGGCGCCGATACCTGCAACCTTCATGTGTTTTCCTCCTAAATGTAAGTATTGTTAGTTAGGGAATAGGAGTCAGGGGGTAGGGGTTAGAGTAGCGAGTATTTCCCAGTTTCCGAATAATTGCACCAAGCATTTTACCGACTTCATTGCATAATGAAAGTGCCAGATTAACCTGTTCCGCAGAAAGATAGGCAAGCCTAACACAAATTTCCAATTGTGTTTCTAACTCTGCTCTGGAACCTTGTGCAATTGATAAAAACCTTAAATATTCTCTGGTAGTATTTCTTTCATAGCCTTCTGCTATATTTGAAGGTATTGATACCACTGATCTTCTCATCTGATCAGAAAGTGCATATAGTTCTTCTTTTGGAAGAGATTTTACAATATTATAAACTTCTTCCACAAGCATAATGCTCTTCTGCCAGACAATTAAATCCCTGTAACTATCCATCCTATCCCCTATATCCTAAACCCTATATCCTAATCAGTCACGCTCAACGATAGTAGCACATCCCATGCCGCCACCGATACAGAGTGTTGCAAGACCCTTCTTGGCATCTCTCTTCTCCATCTCGTGAAGAAGTGTAACAAGAATACGGCAGCCTGAAGCTCCTACTGGATGTCCAAGAGCGATTGCTCCACCGTTTACATTGACCTTGCTCATATCGAACTTGAGCTCCTTGGCTACTGCAACTGACTGAGCTGCAAATGCCTCGTTAGCCTCGATGAGATCCATATCATCAACTGAAAGGCCTGTTCTCTTCATAACGTTCTTAACAGCTGCTACAGGGCCAACACCCATGATCTTCGGATCTACGCCGCCCATAGCGCCGCCAACGAAGTATGCCATTGGCTTGACACCAAGCTCTTTAGCCTTCTCCTCTGTCATGAGTACGACTGCTGCTGCACCATCATTGATTCCTGATGCGTTTCCGGCTGTTACTACTCCGCCTTCAACACCTGATGCGCAGCGAAGCTTGGCAAGACCCTCTGCTGTGATTCCTGCACGAGGTCCCTCATCCTTATCGATTACGATATCACCCTTCTTGCGGTCATGAATTGTGATAGGTACGATCTCATCCTTAAACTTGCCATCAGCGATAGCCTTCTGACACTTCTGCTGTGAATTAGCTGCGAACTCGTCGAGCTCCTCACGAGTGAGCTTCCACTGCTTTGCAACGTTCTCTGCAGTAACCATCATATGATACTGGTTGAATGCATCCCAGAGTGCATCATTGATCATTGTATCTACAAGTACGCCGTTATTCATACGATATCCGAAACGTGCCTTGTCAAGAGCGAACGGTGCACGTGACATGGACTCTGTACCACCTGCAACTACGATATCAGCCTGTCCGGCCATGATCATGTTTGCAGCTTCATTGACGCACTTAAGTCCTGATCCACAGACTGCATTCAGTGTAACTGCTGGTACCTCAACAGGAAGTCCTGCCTTGATTGATACCTGTCTTGCTACGTTCTGTCCAAGTCCGGCCTGGATAACGCATCCGAACTTAACCTCGTCTACCTGATCTCCCGGCACATTGGCACGCTTGAGAGCTTCCTTAACAACTGTAGCTCCCATATCTACTGCTGATACGGTAGAGAGCTCTCCGCCCATCTTACCGATTGCTGTACGGCATGCTCCTGCCAGAACAATTCTTCCTGCCATGTCACGTCTCCTTTTCTGGCGCTTTCGCGCACTTTGCTTTCCATGGAAAATGCGGTTTCCTGTTTCAATTTGTTTCCTGAAAAATACCAAGTCTGTTAAAAATTTAACAATCTTTAACAAAAAATATAAGCCGCCGCACCGGCTACGCTTCATACTTTACCACATACGACGACTCATATCAAGTGATTTTTTGTAAAAAAGAGAATTTATGGATTGCACCTCTTGCACGGGCTGTAACCCTCGCTGATCAGCGTTTTCCTCTTTTCCTTAACAGTTTTCTTATTGTGATCTGCCATCTGTCTGACTGATGAACATGATGGCTTGTGAAACTTTTTCGTGTTCGTATTCAGCACATAAGTGTGCTTGCCGCTGTCATTCTGGCGGCTTCTGCTGTTCTGGGTCTTCTGCTTCGTACTCGGAGTAGATCCCGTATACTCAGGTCCCTTGCTCGATCCATCCTTGTAATTAATAGTCACTCCTGGCTGGACATTGTAGCAGAAGGCGCAGAACCTCACTCCGCGGCCCTTATCCTCTATACTCTCCGCTTCCATCAGGACTCCGCGGGCAAGCAGTTCCTTTCCCTTGAAAACAGGAGTAACACGATACAGAACATGATCATCCGGATTGCTATGCAGGTAATCTGCCACCTCGTCCTCAAACGGCAGCATGCCCTCAATATTCAGGTATCTCGTGCCGGTAATGAGATTCTCTTCATTCGCATTCTCACCGGTGAGCTGATATCCTATCAGATGGCACCTGTTGTAGAGGTAATTCCCGTCAATTCCGGCATACTTCACCGTGTGCCAGCCACTCGGGCGGATCATCCCGATAGCACCCCTTGCCTTATCAGGCATCAGATCTGTACCAATATTCGCAATTGTAGTCGTACATCTGCCACGGCTGTCAAGACTTCCATACTTCTCATATGACCGACTGCTCTTCAGCTGCTCCGATGTGAAATATGGCTTGTTGTGGTTGACCTTTACATATGCCTTCTTTCCATTCCATTCAGGGACATCTTCGCTATATGAAAAGCCCTTCGGGACTGGGTTGGCTTCTGCGTCAACTACTGCATTTGTAATCTGCTGCCCACTCAGGTCAGCTCCCGTGCCTGCTGCTGATGCAATTATCAAAAAAGCGACCAGCAGTCCAGCGGGAACTGCCCTGATCGCTTTAATAAATCTGTTATTCTTCATTAGTCGTTACTCGATGATGTCAGACTGCTGGTATAATTGTCAATTGCAGAAAGGTCAATAGGTGTGACAACCTTTTCCTTGCTGGCAGCTGCCTGCTGGCTGGCTGTCCTTACTTTTCCATATACGGACCATCCGATCCAGACTGCAAGAGCGGCGCATATCGCAACTGATGCCAGTCCTATCAGAAATCTGTTTCTCTTCTGTTTCTTCACTATCTGCTTCCTGTGAAGCTTCTCTTCCTTATGCTCTTCTACCTTTGCCTGACTCATGAACACTAACTCCTTTTATAATACTAGTGATTCCGTACCATAAGAATCATCTTTTCTATTATACTGAATCATGGCCTGCTTTTCAACAGGAGATTTATCTGCGATTCTGCTCTGGATTTTTAGTGATGATTTACGATGCTGATTCCTGATCTTTTACTTCTTTTCTTATATCCTTCAGAACATCTGCAATTGTATATTTCTTCAGATCATTCTCGAAATTTCTCTGTGCGTCAGCAAGCCTGCTGTCAAGGGCCGCATGGATATTTCTGCCAACAGGGCAGTTCGGATTCGGATTGTCATGAAAATTGAACAGATGGTCCTTATTTTTCTCGACTGCCTCATACACATCGTAGAATGTGATCTGATCCAGCGACTTCTCGATCTGGATCCCGCCAGGTCCGCGCTTCGTCGAAATGATGCCTGCGCTCTGCAGGTCAGACATTATATTCCTGATGATCACAGGATTGCTGCCTATACTTGATGCCAGAAAGTCACTTGTAACCTTATATTCTCCGCTAAAATAATCTACAGCCGCAAGAAGATGAATTGCTATTGTAAACTTTGTAGAAATCTGCATTAAAAAATACTCCTTTAAAAACATTTTCATTCCATCAGGAATCCTATTCATGTAATATAAATAATTGCATCATTTTTGTCAAGATGCAGGCCTTCTGATTTTGTGATAGAATAGCGGAAAAAGAAAGGAATACAATATGAATATAGTTTTTCTGGACAGAAAATCATTAGGTGACGACCTCGATCTCTCAGAGTTCAAAAAACTCGGCAATGTAACTGAATACGGATTTACTGAGACCGCTGATATCCCTGAAAGGGCTAAGGATGCTGACATCCTGATCGTCAACAAGACTCTGGTCAATGAGCAGACCATAGGCACTGCCACTCATCTCAGGGCTGTCTGTGTGACCGCAACAGGCGTAAACAATATAGACATCCCTTATCTTGAGAGCCGTGGCATAGGCTGGCACAATGTGGCCGGATATTCAACTGATTCAGTTGCACAGCATACTATTGCCATCGCTCTTTATATGTACGAGCACCTGCCGTACTACGACGATTATACCAGAACAGGAAAATATGCTTCTGACACGCTCTTTACGCATTTTGCAAAGACCTTCCATGAACTCACGGGCAAGCAGTGGGGTATCGTCGGTCTCGGGGCCATTGGTCACAGAGTCGCAGAAATTGCATCTGTGCTTGGCTGCAACGTCGTATACTATTCTACTTCCGGAGTTGAGCGTCATGAGAAGTATCCTCGTCTCGACTGGGACGAATTCCTTGAGACATCAGACATTATCTCTATTCATTCTCCGCTGAACAGCCATACTGAGGGACTGTTCAATACAGCTGCTTTTGAAAAAATGAAATCTGATGCTCTCCTTGTAAACGTGGCCAGGGGTCAGATCGTAAATGAGCAGGATCTCGCCGATGCTCTCGACGATGGCACAATTGGTGCAGCTGCGCTTGATACGCTTTCCAGAGAGCCAATGGCAGCTGACAGTCCTTTCCTTCGCATGAAAAATAAGGACCGCATCCTCATCACTCCGCATATTGGCTGGGCTTCAACAGAGGCCAGACAGAGGCTCATGAAAATAATACTCGAACAGGTAAAGGAAGAAATAAAGTAAAAAAAGATCCCAGAAGCAACAACGCTTCTGGGATAATATAGCGTGCCCGAGAGGATTCGAACCCCCGACACCTTGGTCCGTAGCCAAGTGCTCTATCCAGCTGAGCTACGAGCACACACTAAATGACCGGTAATGGCCTTACGCAACTTCTATTATTATAGCACAATCGAAAAGACTATGCAAATGCCGGCGACCGGGATCGAACCGGTACGATGTCACCACCACAGGATTTTAAGTCCTGCGCGTCTGCCAGTTCCGCCACGCCGGCTCGTTGACGCAAGTTCTGCTTCCTCGCGTCTGTCTTGAAAAGCAGACAGACGCAAAATTCGCTCCACTGCGTCTCCTCTCCCCACGAAGCAGGCTTCGTGGGGTACTGGACACTCCGCCGACCTGAGAGGGGTTCGAACCCTCGACCTCCGCCGTGACAGGGCGGCGCTCTAACCAACTGAGCCACCAGGCCTCACTCCGTAAATTACGGATAAGTGGATCCTCGGGGACTCGAACCCAGGACCGACCGGTTATGAGCCGGTTGCTCTAACCAACTGAGCTAAGGATCCGGACGGGTAGCAAAGACCCGATTAACTGACTCCGACGGGAATTGAACCCGTGTTACCGCCGTGAAAGGGCGATGTCTTAACCGCTTGACCACGGAGCCATACGCAAGTCGCTCATATCCGCGACTTGTCTATAATATCACAAAGCGCTCATCAATGCAAGAACTTTTTTCTTAATTTCCAAAATAATAATTGAATCCATTGCCATAATGATTCATATAATCCTGAAATGCATTCATCAGATCCAGATTTCTTGCAAAAAGAATCACAGTTATCACAAGAAGCGCAAGAGATATGATTCCGCACACAATTCCTGCAATGGCAAATGCATTGCCTTTTCTCCTGGATAAAGAGACTGCACCAAAAATTATTGCAAGAACAGCCGGAAGAATATTCAGGAATGAGCAGAAACATAGCAACGAAATGATACCAAGTACCATTGAAGCAATACCGAATCCTCTCGAATTGTCCGGCTGGTAGTATCCGTTGTATCCGTAATTCTGGTACGGATTCTGCTGATATTGACTGTTCTGTCTGTACTGACTGTTGTATGAATTTTCTCCGCCAGACTGCTGACCATTCCTGTATGCCTGCCACTGATCAGGATTCACGCGGCTCTGATTCCACTGATTCTGATGCTGCGACTGCTGTTGATTATTGTTGGCATTATCATTCTGATCGTGACCCACGGCCTGCTGCCCTGCATTTTCATTATCATCAGAATCTTCGACAGTCTCTTCTGCAAAGATATCATCGTCCAGAACATCTTTATCGTTCTGATCGTTATTCCCATCATTATTGAAAAAATCGTTATTATCCATAATGTTTTCTCCTGATTAAAATTTCTTAATTCTTTGGTGCCTTAAACGGGCTTATATTAAGGCTCGAAAAGTAAGATGCACCAACTATAAATACCAGAATATATACGAATATATAGCATACTGCGATCACCAGGCCACAGATCACAAGTCTGTCATTTTTTTCACTGTTCTTGCCATGAAGAAAAGCGAACACTACAGATGCAACAGCTGACGCAAGTCCTAAGTACCATCTCAGGCAGCTGAGAAGCAGTGCAGCTATACTAAGAGTCAAGCACAATATCTTATATACTAATATTTTTCTGTCATTTTTATCCATATCTATGCTAATCTATGTTAAAATATATCAGAAGAGAGATGACACAGAATCCATGAGAGACCTTTTGAGACGCCGGTGCATAAGCAGGTGTCCTTTACCTGCTTATGCACCGCTGCGTCTAAACATTAGCGAGAGCGTGTCTCGAATGGATTGCTGTGTCAGCTCTCTTCGGAAAGGATTACATAAATGGTTATAGTTCTTGGTTCACAGGTCATATATTATGAGCATAAGGCTGGCAGGGACGGTGCAAAGCCACTGATACTGCTGCATGGAAATGGTGAGGATCACCATATTTTTGATACGCTCATGGATGCACTGGGTGATGAATATGAAATCTACGCACCTGATACCCGTGGTCATGGGATGTCAGCCTGTCCTGAAGAGCTGCACTATTCTGATATGGCAGACGACCTCATGCATTTCATAATAGAACTATCCATAGACAGACCATTAATCGTCGGCTTCTCCGATGGAGCCATTACGGCATTGCTTTTTGCCACGATTCATTCCGATATGGCAAGTGGGATCATCTCCTGTGGGGCCAATACGACTCCGAAAGGCATCACACTCAGTGAACGCTCACAGATCAAAAAAGCTTATAAAAAGAAAATCTCTTCAAAGAAAACTTTTGAAAAGACTCTCGATACCATATCAAGTGAAATCTACGCCGAGACAGGTACTCTTGAAAAGCTGATGCTCACAGAACCGGACATCTCAGATATAGCTCTTTCACATATCTCAGTTCCTGTCCTGGTGCTTGCCGGACAGAATGATGCTGTCAAAGAATCTGATACCAGGAAGATATATTCTTCAATCCCGAAAAGTGACATGCACATCATCCCTGGCGAAGACCATGGAAGCTACATCATCAATTCTGATAAACTAAAACCATATATAGAAGGATTTGACAGCTTCTTCTAAACTGCCAGATCCTTATGATCTCTATTAACTGTTCTTGACAGGATGCTTTGGTATAAGCTTCTCAGTTCCACCCATGTATGGCTGAATAACCTTCGGGATGCTGACTGTACCATCGGCATTCAGATTGTTTTCAAGGAATGCAATAAGCATACGAGGTGGTGCAACTACAGTATTATTAAGCGTATTTGCAAAATACTTCGTGCCATCTGCAGCTTTTACCCTGATTCCAAGTCTACGAGCCTGAGCATCTCCGAGATTTGAGCAGCTGCCTACCTCGAAATACTTCTGCTGTCTAGGGCTCCACGCCTCTACATCGCAGCTCTTTACCTTGAGGTCTGCGAGATCTCCTGAGCAGCACTCAAGAGTACGTACAGGGATATCCATGCTTCTGAAGAGTTCTACAGTATAGCTCCAGAGCTTGTTGTACCAGTCCCAGGCCTCTTCCGGCTTGCAGACTACTATCATCTCCTGCTTCTCGAACTGATGGATACGGTATACACCACGCTCCTCAATACCATGAGCACCCTTCTCTTTTCTGAAACAAGGTGAATATGATGTCATTGTATATGGAAGGTCTTCCTCATTATTGAGGGTATCCTTATAACGGCCGATCATTGAATGCTCTGAAGTACCAATAAGATAAAGGTCCTCGCCCTCGATCTTATACATCATGGCATCCATTTCCTCGAAGCTCATGACACCGTCAACGACTGCTGAATGGATCATGTAAGGAGGAATACAGTATGTAAATCCTTTATTGATCATGAAGTCTCTTGCGTATGCAAGGACTGCTGAATGAAGTCTTGCAATATCTCCGAGCAGGTAATAGAATCCGTTTCCAGCTACCTTTCCAGCGGCATCAAGATCGATTCCATCGAAACTCTCCATGATATCCGTATGATATGGGATAGGAAAATCAGGAACTACCGGATCACCAAATCTCTCGATCTCCTGATTGTATGAATCATCAGGACCGATCGGGACTGTAGGATCAATGATATTCGGGATCACCATCATATCATCGTGAACCTTCTCTGAGTACTCTTTCTCCTTTTCCTCAAGCTCAGCGAGCTTGTCAGCCTGTGCAGTGACCTGTGCCTTGACCTTCTCGGCTTCGTCCTTTTTACCTTCCTTCATCAGGACACCGATCTGTTTCGAGAGCTTATTTCTCTCGGCACGGAGATTGTCGGCCTCGCCTTTTGCCTCACGGGAGAGCTTGTCATACTTGAGTACTTCGTCTACTAACGGAAGCTTCTTGTCCTGGAACTTCTTCTTGATGTTCTCACGGACAGCGTCCGGATTTTCTCTTAGAAATTTAATGTCTATCATTTTATTAATAACTCCTATTCTCGATGATGTTGTGCCATTGAGCCGCTCGAGGCACGCTTTCGCTAATGCTTAGACGCAACGGACGCATAGGCGGCTTGAAGAACAGCCGCCAAGCGCCGGCGTCACGCTATTACCTCTCGCGACTCATGGCACACCCTCATCTCGTATATGCACCTGCTTAAAAGAATTTAGCTGAAAGTGGATACTTATCTGTCAGCGTCTGTATTATTGCTCTTGCAGCCGGGATTCCATCTTCCTTCTGGTTGATAACTGTAGCAATGGCTTCAGCTACCTGGTCGAAGTCATCTTCCTTAAGGCCTCTGGTCGTTGCTGCCGGAGTACCGAGACGGATTCCTGAGGTCACAAACGGGCTCTTCGGATCGTTCGGAACTGTGTTCTTATTGGCTGTGATATGAGCCTCATCAAGCCATGTCTCAACCTCTTTACCAGTCAGATCCTTATTGATCAGATCTACGAGCATCAGATGGTTGTCAGTACCGCCGGATACGATATCCACTCCTCTGCTCATTAGTCCCTTTGAAAGAGACTGTGCATTCAGAATGATCTGATGCGCATATTCCTTGAATTCAGGAGTCATGGCTTCCTTGAAGCACACTGCCTTGGCTGCGATGACATGCATCAGAGGGCCTCCCTGGATTCCAGGGAATACAGCCTTATTGAGCTTGTACTTCTTGCTGGCTTCCTCTGTAGCAAGGATGAGTCCGCCTCTTGGTCCACGAAGAGTCTTGTGCGTAGTAGTCGTCACAATGTCCGCGTATGGAACTGGTGACTGATGATATCCTGTTGCCACAAGACCAGCGATATGAGCCATATCAACCATGAGAACAGCTCCGACCTCATGTGCAATCTCAGCGAACCTCTTGAAATCAATTGCTCTTGCATATGCAGATGCACCGGCAATGATCATCTTCGGCTTGCACTCTTTTGCAATAGCCTCTACCTTGTCATAATCGATGAATCCCTGATCATTGACTCCATAAGGAACAATATGGAAATAATGTCCTGAGAAATTGGCCGGTGAACCATGAGTCAGATGACCGCCGTGATCAAGGCTCATACCCATGATCGTATCTCCAGGCTCACATACTGCGTACTCAACAGCCATATTAGCCTGAGCACCAGAATGCGGCTGGACATTGGCATACTCGGCACCGAAGAGCTTCTTCGCACGGTCTCTGGCAAGATCCTCGATGATATCGACTTTCTCGCATCCACCATAATACCTGTGACCTGGATAGCCCTCAGCATACTTATTTGTGAGAATGCTTCCCATCGCACTCATTACAGCTGGACTCACCCAGTTCTCAGATGCGATCAGCTCAATGTGGCTGGCCTGCCTGTCATATTCCTCACAGATAGCCTGTGCAACTTCCGGGTCTTCATTCCTGATGTCGTCAATAGTGTACATAACATTTCTCCTTTTAAAAAAGGCCGGGATTGGCCCGGCCTCAAACTTATACTATAGCACCGTTATTATACTTGTTCGGCTTTGTAACCGGCTTCTTTTTTTTCTTACGTGCATTAGGTCCCTGCTTCGTATCTTCCTCAGCCTGATGGCCAATGTGTGCACGAGCAATGTACCAGAGCGGTGTAGCGATAAAGATTGATGAATAAGTACCGCAGACAACTCCGACGAGAAGTGGGAATGCGAATTCCCTGATCGAAGATACTCCGAGGATCAGGAGCATGATGATCGTAAGAGCCGTCGTGAATGAAGTACTCAGAGATCTGGTAAGAGTCTCAGTAACAGATCTGTCTGAAATCTCAGAAAGAACTGCCGGTGTCTTCTGCTTGCTTGTGTTGCGGAGATTCTCACGTATACGGTCAAATACGACTATAGTATCGTTGATTGAATAACCGATGATCGTCAGGATACATGCAACGAATGCAGAACCGACTGAAAGTCTGAATACTGCATATACACCGAGTGTTACAAGTACATCGTGGCAGAGAGCAAGTACAGCAGATGTAGCGAATCTTATATCACGGAATCTGAACCAGATGTAGATCAGGATGCAGATTACTGAAACGATTACTGCTATGATAGAAGTACGTCTCATCTCACCCGAGATTGTACCACTGATGTTCTGAGTCTGTACATCTGACTCCTTGACACCAAAACTCTTTTCGAGACGCTTGTTCAGGTCTTCTCTTTCATCAAGATCAAGAGTACGTGTCTTGAAGATGACCTGATTGCCTCCGGTTACCTTCTGGCTCTGTACGTTTGCATCCTTGGTTACTTTTTCAATTACAGGAACTATCTGCTCATCGATCTGCTCTATAGTATAATTCTTGCTGAAATTAACAGTCGTTGAAGTACCACCTGAGAACTCAAGTGAATAGTTCAGGGCCTTTCCTGTAGTAGCTTTGTATCCGATCATTCCGATGATACCAGCTGCTATCACACAGATTGAAATACCGAAGAAAATAGCTTTCTTCTGGATCAGCGGGAGTGTCTTGATATTCCACAGATGACCATAAATCTTTGCGTTCTGGCAGCCGAAGCTGTAGAACGAATTCATCAGACCTCTTGTAACGAAGAGTGCTGTAAACATCGACAGGCAGGTACCAAGTCCAAGGGTAATAGCGAATCCCTTTACAGTACCGGTTCCGATGACTCCGAGCACAAATGCCACGATAAGGGTCGTGATATTACCATCGAGGATGGCTGAGAGCGCTCTTCTGAATCCTGTATCAATAGCAGCACGTACAGTACGTCCGGCAGCGATCTCCTCCTTGATTCGGGAGAAAATAATGACGTTCGCATCCACGGCCATACCGATACTAAGGATAATACCTGCAATACCCGGAAGGGTCAGCGTGATATCGAAAACCTGAAGGATGCTTATTATAAGCTCTGTATAAAGAATAAGGGCAAGAGATGCCATTGCACCCGGGAACAGATAGGCAATGCACATGAATACCATTACGAGCAGAAGACCGATGCCTGCTGCAAGAAGAGAAGTCTTCAAGGCATTTGAACCGAGCTGTGCTCCTACGATCTCTGACTGGATCTCCTTGAGCTTGATATCGAGTCCGCCGATACGGATGTATGATGCAAGGTTCTGAGCCTCTTCAATATCTCTCATTCCTTCGATGACACAGTTACCATCTGCAATCTCTTCTTTAACAGTAGGAACTGAAACGAAATTGCCATCATAATAGATACCAATTGTATCATTATTGTCTGCAGCAGCCTCTTTGGCAGCTTCTGCAAATGCCTCAGCACCTTTACTCTTAAGGGAAATAGAAACAACCGGCTCACGGTTTCCTGTAGAGCTCTTCTGCTGATATGTAGCCTGAGCACTCTTTACCTGGGAACCGTCAAGGACAATTGATCCGTCCTTCTGAAGACTCTCGATCGTGACTCCGTCAGCAAGCTTGTACTGACCAGTGGTCTTATCAAGTGTATAGTTCTCAGATCCTGATGAACTCTTATGCTTGATGAAATACAGATCACCAGGAGTTCCGAGCTGTTCAAGGATGCTGTTGGCGTCCTTTACACCAGGAATCTCGACTGCGATTCTGTCATCGCCCATCTGGTATACATTAGCTTCTGTTGTATTGGACTCACTTCCGAGATCATTTTCGATACGCTTCTGCAGTTTGTAGATTGTATCGTTGATCTGAGTCTTGGTAGCCTTCCCCTGGATCTGGTAGGTGATAGATGCACCACCAGCAAGGTCAAGACCGAGCTTTAAGCTGTTCTTTCCATTTCGCAGGGTGTCGTGAAGGACGGTGATTGAAAACCATCCTAAGAATACTACCGCTGCAAGGAAGGCGCATAAAAATGCGACTGATTTTCCCTTCTTTGGTTTCATTTTTAATTTACACTCCTTGTTACATTATACAGTTTTTTCTTTACTCTCCTGAAGCTTCGCATCCTTTTCGGCACACGCAGCTTTTATCATGATTGCGCACTCGATTCTCTTCTTCTCGAGTGCACAGCCAATCTCATATACATCACGGAGATTGCCCGTGAAATTGTATGCATTCGCAGTGCATCCGCCGCTGCAGTAGAACTTCGCAAAGCACTTCCTGCATTTAGGCCTTGAATATACATTGCAGCCCTTGAACTCGGTCACGATGTCCTGACGGCTGATGCCATCCCATACATTTCCGATCTTGAAATCCGGTTTTCCGACAAACTGATGACACGGAAAAATGCTTCCATCCGGGGTCACCGACACATACTCTGTGCCTGAGCCACAGCCTGAAAGCCTCTTATAAACACAAGGTCCGCCTTCGAGATCGATCATGAAATGGAAGAAATTGAACTCTCTGTCAGTTCCATGACGTTCAACCATTTCCCTGGCCAGGATATCGTACTGCTCTTCAAGTACCGGAATATCCTCAGGTCTCAGTGAATAGTCTGCTTCTGGTGGAGCCACAACAGGCTCGATGCTTATCTGTCTGAAACCGAGATCAGCCATTGCGAGAATATCTTTTGCAAAATCGAGATTGTATCTCGTATATGTGCCCCTGACATAATACTGCTTGCCAAGCTTCTCGCGCATTGCTGCGAACTTCTGATACTTCGGAACGATGATATCCCATGTAGTATCGCCATTATGGAATGGTCTCATGTGGTCATGGACCTCCTTACGGCCATCAATGGACATTACGACATTGTCCATCTCCTGATTGGCAAAATCCATGATCTCGTCATTTAAGAGAATTCCATTGGTAGTGAATGTGAAACGGAAATTCTTGTCACACTCTTTCTCACGGCTTCTTCCATATGCTACGAGCTTCTTTACGACATCAAAATTAAGCGTCGGCTCACCACCAAAAAAATCCACTTCCAGATTCTTTCTGTGACCCGAATTCGCTATCAGAAAATCAAGTGCCGCCTTTCCTGTCTCATAGCTCATGAGCTCTGCCTTCTTACCAAAATACAGACCTTCGTCTGCAAAGCAGTACCGGCAGCTCAGATTGCACGCATGTGCGACATTTAAGCACATGGCCTTCACGACTGTAGGTCTCTTCGTATAGTCAATCACACGATTCTCATATGGATCTACAGTAAAAAGAGCATTCTGATTCTTCAGCTCCGTGATCTCATCGTATGCTTCCTCAATATCCTGCTGTGATTCGCCAGGATACTTCTCCACTATTTCAGAAATGACTTTTTCTCTCGGCTTCTCCTCGTATTCACTGATCATATCATAAGTGGGATCATCAACTACATGAATAGCCCCTGAATTCACATCCAGGACGATGTCGTACCCATTATTCTTATACTGGTGAATCAAAGTAAAAACCTCTATATACTTTTCTTTTTATTTCTGTGCAGGATTCTCGCAGTGCTGATTTCCTACTGTGCAGCTGGTCTTGCATGCTGACTGGCATGAAGTCTGGCACTCACCGCATCCGCCGTGCTGCATTGTGTTCTGAAGTCTCTTTTCATTTAATGTCTTGATGTGTTTCATAATAATATCCTTTCTTATAAAGATTCTTCGTTAAAACATACTGTAAAACTATAACACAACTCCCGAAAAAATGGAAGTGTTTTATTTCTCATTGACTGTCGCATTATCGACGCAGAAATCAAGGGCCTTATTGACTCTGTATATCATCTGCAGATATTTCCTGCCCGATGCCTTGCTGCTGCCGTAGCTCTCATATACATCGTCAGCTGTTGATCCGGACGGAGTCAGTGTCTTGATATAACTGTCAAAACCGCTCTCGTCAAACTTTATGTTTTCCTTATCGGCTATGGCTGTGAAGACAAGCTCTGTTGTCACATTCTTCTCAACAGCCGATCTGATACTCTTATTGAACTTCTCTTCTGTTGTACCGTACTGCTTCAGGAAGGCGCTCCACTGTTCCTTTGTGATACCATTCTGAGACATGTACTGATCCTTCAGATTTTCCATTCTCTCATTAATAAGACCCTTTGGGAACTTTTTCACCTTGCTGTTCTTCTCAACAGCATCCATCACCAGCTGTCTGGCTTCTGATTCCTTGTCTGACTCATTGCTCTCCTTAAGCTTCTTTTTAGCATAGTCAAAGAAGGCGTCCTTTGAGTCAACATTGAAATTCTTTTTGAGGAAGTCTGTATCAACTGAGTCAAGACTGGCTTTTTTGCAGATGTAGTTCACTTTAAACTCAAACGTAACCTCCTGGCCGGCCAGATCGGTTGACTGATAGTCATCAGGGAAGGTGACTTTTGAATCAACTGTGTCTCCGACCTTAGCTCCTACAAGTCCGTCTGTAAATCCGTCTATATAGCTTGTTCCACTTGAGGCATCCTGATTGTTGGCGACATCAATTGTCACATCTTCTGCCGAGCCATTATCGAATGCAACTCCATCCTTCATACCCTTATAGTCCACATTGACTATGGAATCCTTCCTGACAGTCGTCTGGCTGTCATCCTTCGTATAGCCGCCGGCATTCGTAATGAGTGTCTCCTCGTAATCCTTTACAGCTGCATCATCTTCCTTGTAGGTCTTCGTCAGAGTCACAGTGACACCCTTATAATTGCCAAGGGTCACATAGTCTGAAGCATTATAACCAGCTACTGACTCAGCCTTTGAAGCATTGCCTGATGATGTCTTTGTCTGGTTCCCGCAGCCTGCTGCAAGCACAAATGAACCTGCAATTAGTACTGCAATCACTTTCTTATTCATAAGTAAATATCTCCTTTTCAAACAGCAGAAATTTTACCATAAAACATCTATTCTTTCAACTATGGCTTGATATTCGGTATCTGAAATGTTAGAATTGAAATGTTCTGAACAAAATTTAAAGGAGAATTTTTTATGTATAGTTTTACTGTAGCTCCGGTATTTCTGGCTATCGGCCCGCTTGCGATTACTCTGATAGTCATTGCCGCAATCCTCGTAGTTGTCACTATCCTGCTCGCCATTCTCGGACGCAAGGCCCAGAAGAGACAGGCCGAGCAGCAGGAACAGATTGATGCAGTTGCACAGACCTACACAATGCTGATAATCGACAAGAAAAAGATGAAACTGACCGAGGCTGGTCTTCCTGCTTCCGTCACTGCCAATACACCATGGTATTCAAGACGTGCCAAGGCTCCTGTAGTCAAGGCCAAGGTCGGGCCAAAGGTAATGACATTCATCTGTGATCCTGAGGTTTTTGATATGATTCCTGTCCGCAAGGAGGTAAAGGCAACTGTTTCAGGCCTTTACATCAGCAAGGTTCAGGGAACCCATGGAACCCATATCACTCCACCGGTCAAGAAAAAAAGAAGTCTTTCATCCTGGGCAAGAAGAAAGATCAGGGAAGCGCAGGATACCAAATAATATGCATTTTAATGGAGCGGCTTTGGCCGCTCTTTTTTTGTTAGCTCATCCTACTTGATTTTATATGGCACATCAGTTATAATGCTCATTGTATACAGCACCGAAGAAAAAACAATTACAGATTGGTCTATTTTAGGAACAGTGAAAGGAACCATTTGAATCAGGTCATTGAAAAGGCTTATGCAAAAATAAATGTCGGCCTTCATATCACAGGCAGGCGTGACGATGGTTATCACCTGCTCTCAATGGTGATGCAGACCGTGAGTCTGTATGACAGGATTGGCATCTACAGGACTAATGAAGACGATGAGATCTCCATGGATATGGATTATGGCGGATCACATCCTGAGGAAGACATGACCTGTGGAGATGACAATCTCTGTGTGAAGGCTGCAAGGCTTATCTGCAGCAGGCTCCCTGAGAGTCATGGATACTACATCCATCTGGTCAAGAATATTCCTGTCGCTGCCGGAATGGCCGGCGGGAGCTCTGATGCTGCCGCTGTGCTTCGCGGTATCAATGCCTTAGAAGGTGATTATTTTTCAAAGAATGAGCTCTGTGACATGGCCCTGACACTCGGTGCCGATGTCCCGTACTGTATTGACGGAGGCCTGTGTCTGTGTGAAGGGATCGGTGAGAAGCTGACGCCTGTAAATGCTGACTGGAATGCTCATATACTCCTTGCCAAGCCACCTGAGGGCGTCTCTACCCCATCCGCATACAAATGGTCAGATGAGCATCCCAATCCTCTGCATGGCGACATAAGTGCTGTAATTGACGCTATTAAAAAGAATGATAATGAAAAGATAGGAAAAAATATCCACAATGACCTTGAAAATGCTGCAAAGCATTTCGTCCCTGAGATTTCCCGTATTGAGGATGTCATGGATGAAAACAATGCCGTTTTTTCAAGAGTCACAGGAAGCGGTCCTACCGTCTTCGGAATCTTTGATTCAGAGGATGACAGGAGCAGGGCTGCTGCCGCTCTCAGGAAAAGTGAGCTGTGTGCGGATATTTTTTCAGTGGAGGCAGTAAGGCCCGACTATACAGCAGAACGGGAATAGAAAGGGAAATTTTTATGGAACTCAAAATGGACGCAAATTCTGATATGCCGCTACGCGACAATGTTTTCAATGCTCTGCGTGACGCAATACTCATGGGCGAGCTGAAACCTGGCGAGAGGCTGATGGAGATACATCTGGCCAATAAGCTCGGTGTATCGAGGACTCCTATCCGTGAGGCCATCAGAATGCTCGAGCAGGAAGGTCTGGCTGTCACGATTCCAAGAAAAGGTGCCCAGGTTGCCCGAATGACCGAAAAAGACCTGCTGGATGTGCTTGAGATCCGTGACGCTCTCGACCAGCTGGCTGTCGCAGACGCCTGCGAACGTATGACAGATGAGCACTTCAGAGAACTCGAAGAGTCAGTGAAGAGCTTCATAGAAGTCACAAAGACAAAAGACGTCAGAGCTATTGTGACTGCCGATGAGGATTTTCACAATCTCATATACGAAGCCACAAATAATCCGAAACTGCAGCAGATCACCAGGAATCTCAAGGAGCAGATGTACCGCTACAGATACGAGTACGTGAAGCAGGACAAGGATTATTCCGATCTCATCTCCGACCACACGAAGATCATTGACGGTCTCAGGAGAAAAGATGTGGAATACGTGAAGTCCGTGATGCATGAGCACCTGCAGAATCAGGTGAATTCTGTCAAGAAAGTCATCCGCGAGCAGAACGAGGACATGAACTGATGGCTTTCGATGTAAAGGTGCACCTCAAGTCGGTTCAGAAGGCTGACAATATGGCGGATATCAATCACACCGATACAGATGGACGGCTGTCTGTATCTTCCGGCAACAGATTCCTGCTGCGTTTTGATACAACTGACGAAAACGGCGGTGTGACTTCTACTTCTGTCAAATCAACTGATGGTGAGCACATCACCGTCATTCGAAAAGGAACCGCTAATACAAAAATGGAGTTCGATGCTGATACACCGACTCCATTTCTTTATTCAACCCCAATAGGAACTCTTGGATTCATGCTACGCACTGATGAGATCAGTCTGATTCTTGATGAATCACCGTCACTTTCACTTATTATGCGTTACCAGCTTTATAATAACGGTGAAATAGTCTCAGAGAACAGAATTGAGATCACGGCTGTATGATTTTTTTCATAAAAAGCTTTACGAAAATGGGTTTCGGTACGATAATTATTATAACAAGGATGTTAATTAGTGAAAGAATGTCAAGGAGGTTTTTATGGATTCAACACAGATCACTGCCGTTGGTAGCGGCAGCGCCTATACCCAGGCCGCCACAGCAGCTAAGAGCACGGATGCTGATACTGATGCAAAAGCCACCGAGGATACTTCGAAGGCAGGATTTTCTGATACAGCTGCCACTTATGAGAAGTCCCGGGTGACTGGCAAGACGTACAATTCAAGAGTATTTACTTCCGAGGAACAGAGAACTGCATTTATCAGTCAGATGAAGGCAGACCTCGAGTCAAGACAGCAGAGCCTCATGGATATCGTCAACAAGACGATCCAGGGACAGGGCAATGCCATCAGCAATGCAGATGACATGTGGAAGTTCCTCGCAAGCGGCAATTTCACAGTTGATGCAGCTACCAGGGCTCAGGCGCAGAAAGATATCGCAGATGACGGATACTGGGGTGTCAGCCAGACTTCAGACCGCATCGTCGACTTCGCAAAGGCACTCAGCGGCGGAGATTCAGACAAGGCTGACAAGATGATCGAGGCCTTCCAGAAAGGCTTTAAAGAGGCAACAAAGTCATGGGGCAAGACTCTTCCGGATATCTCCCAGAAGACATATGACGCCGTCATGGACAAGATGAACAAATGGAAGAACGGAAAAGAAACCACTTCCACAGATACCGCTTCTAAAGACAAGACCACGCAGTCAGCAAAGACAGAGGCCTGAATACAGTCAGGACTTTTTTCAGGAGTCACCAGATGGTGGCTCCTTTTTCATACAGATTTAATTTTACATTGTACACAATCTATTATATAATATCCTTATTTAAGATAAGGAGAAGATTATCATGAATAATGTATGGCAGGTTGTGGTTGATTCATTCCCACAGCTATTATCGCGCGGACTTCTGATGACAATTCCGCTGACACTCATATCTTTTGCAATAGCGCTTGTGATTGCAGTTGTTGTG